>CAIKAR010000030.1 GCA_903825465.1 uncultured Hyphomicrobiales bacterium
CTCAACACGGCGATGTTGTGCATGGCGCGTATGTTGCCGGCGTCGGCGGCCTTCATGTACCAGCTCCGAGCCTTCGCCAAATCGCGGTCGGTCCCCGTTCCACGCTCGTACAACGAACCCAGCCGATAGGCCGCCGGCGCTAGATTCTGGCTGGCCGCCTTTGTAAACCACTCGATGGCGCGCTGCGGATCGCGCGCGACGTTGCGGCCGTCGGCGTAGCGGGCGCCGAGTTCATATTGCGCCGAAGCGCTGCCCGCGTCGGCGGCGGCCTGCAATCCAGGCGACCGGGCCGCGTTTTGCGTGTTAGGCGATCCATTGATGGAACCGACGGGCGAGGGGTCGCTGGCGATCGCGTTGCCGGCGCTCGCGCCAGAGCTCGGCACGACCGGATTTTCAAGCGACGCGCCGCCCGCCCGGCGTGGCGGCGCTTTTTCAGCCGGCGGCGGAGTGGGAACCGCCGATTGCGGAGCGATGGGCGGCGGCGCGATAGGCGCCGACGCGGCGGGGGCGGCGGCTTTGGGATCCGCGATCGCGCTGATCTCGGGCTGCGGCGACGCGCCCAGCCGGCCGCGCGACAGCAGGAAGCCGCCCAACAGCAGCAAGGCCAGCACCGGAACAATCAAAAGCGCCTTCTTGGGCGGCGCGACGAGTCCGAAAATCTTTCTGGCGCCGCCATTCGCGACGCCGGCCCGCGCCATCGAGTCGTCTCCGGCGCCACCGGCCGCCCAGGCCTTGTGCGCCGCCTGGGCGCGCGCCCGGGCTTCGGCGTGTTTGACTTCGATGGCCAGGTTTTCGCGCGGCGACACGCGCGGCGCCGGCGCGACGGCGTCCTTGGCGCTGGCCGCGTTGGCCTGTGCCTGCCGGCGGGCGGCGTCGAGCCAGCGCTTGCGCTCTTCCGGCGGCGATTGTTCCGGCGAAGCCTGCGCGTCGGGGAACCGAGGCTGGATTTCCGGCGCGGCGCCGGCGTCAGCCCCGTCCGCCAAGCCCAATTCGGGTCCGGTCGGAAAGCCACCCAAGTGGACCCCCGCCGACGACGATTGAAAGTCCGGCGAATCGAATTCATTTCCGCCGCGCGGCATGACGACAGGCGTGGGCGCGGCGGGTTTTGGCGCGGCCGGCGCCGCTGGCGGTGGCGGTGGCGTGGCGGGCGCGAACACGGGAGCGTCTCCCACCGCCAGCATCCGCGGGGCGCGCGTTTCGCCGACCTCGTCCTCGAGAACGGCGATGCGGTCGACGACTTTTTCCAACGTCTCGTGGACAGCGTTCAACGTCGAATAGGTCCGTTGATCGCTGCGCTCCTGCATGGAGCGGATATCGGCGATCTCGTGCGGCAGCGTTGAATCGGCCGCCTCCGCCGGCCGCAGCCGGGCGAGCGCTTCGACGACGGTGATCTGGGCGGCGCTGCGCGCCGCGTTTTCGGCGACGTCGGCGACCGAGTGCCGGTTGTCGTCGATCCGGTTGGCGAGATCGGCGATGGCGTCGTGCATCGACGAAATCGCCCGCGACCCCTGTTCGAGGCGGTCCATGCGGTCGGCGAGCGCGCGCAGAAGCCCGCGCGTTTCATCGGCGCGCGCGTCGCCTCCGCCAGCCGGCGCGGCGTCGAGCCGCTCGGCGAAGCGCGCCATGTCGTGGCGGATGTCTTCGAAGACATCGGCGTCGACGCTCGACTTCGCGAGACCCTCGATGGCCTTCGACATGGACGAGACCTCGGTCCGCAGCGCGTCCATGGCGCGTGGATCGGCGGCCTGCGCGGGATCTTCCAGGCGCGCGCCAACCTGGCGCAGCATGTCTTCGAACCGGCTGGTGTCGACAGGGTCGGCCAAGGCGAACGCGCCCGGCCGCTCAAGCTTGGCCGCGATATCACGCATCAGGCCTTCAAGCGCCGAGGTGTCGACCGATGGAAGCGGCGAGGCAAGCTTCTCGGCGATCGAGTGATGGACATTGTCGATTCGCCGCGCGAGATCGTCGAGTTGATCGGTGGCGCTGGATTGCGACACGGCCTCGTCGATTTTCGCGGCGAGATCGTCGATGCGCTTGGCGAGCAGTTCCGTCATGCCGCGCGGCGCATCGTCGTCGCCCGCGGGCGCGGCCCGCCCCTCCAGGCGGTCGGCGAGGCGCGCGAGTTGGCGCTCGACATTTTCCCCGGCGGGGGGTCTGGCGGCGGCTCTCTGCAACAGCGCGCGGATTTCGCTGGTTTGGGCGCGAATGTCCGCCACGGCGGCGGGATCGGCGACGGCGGCGCGGCTCTGCTCGATCTTGGACCCGAGATCGCGGATGGCGCGTTCGACGGTCTCGAAGCCTCGCGCCGGCGCGAGATCTGAAATCGCGCCGCGCAGGTCGGCGGTCAATTCGGCGATCGGCCGCAACAACGCTTGTTGCGAACCATTGCGAAGGGATTGGTCGACGCTTGCGCCCAGGGCGCGCACGGCGCCTTCCAGCGAGGCGACGGAATCGCGTGGCGCGAGCTGGCCGAGCGACCGCGAGATATCGTCGAGGCGCGCGCGCAACGCGCTCAACTCCGGCGCGCCACCGTCGGGGGACGCGGGAAGCCGCCTGCCCATTTCCGCGATTTCAAGCCGCAAGGCCGCGATCGCCGGATCGGACGCGGCGGCGGAGCGGGCGGCGTCGCGCGTCTGCGCGTCGAGCCGCGCCACAACGGCGCTTTGGGTTTCCTCCATCCGGCGGTTGAGTTTGGCGACTTCGGCCTTCAACGCCTCGACCGCAGGGTCCGGCGACGATGCCGCCGTGGGGCGCTCAAAACCTTGGGTGGCCATCGCGCGGCGCGCGTCGTCGATCCTGCGCGGCAGGTCGTCGAAATCGTCGCGATGCCCGCTTCGAACGTCCGCCTCGGGGCGTTGCGCGCGCGCGGGATTGTCCGGGAAACGCCGCGGCGTCGGCCGCGGGGCGTCGTCAAGGTCGCGCTGCCGCCGCGAAATCTGGGAGATCGCCTCGTTCAAGCGCGACGGCGTTTGCGGCGCGGCGCGGGCCTGGTCCCGCCAAGCGGCCTGAACGGGCTGCGTCTCGCTGGCGAGCGGCGGCGTCGCGTCGAATTTTTCGATCAGGCGGTTGAGTTTGGATTCCAGCCGGCCGAAATCCTGCGCCGGCGCGTTGGCTGACGGCGCGCGGCCGGCTGTCATCCGTTCGGCCATTTCCTCCAGCCGCCGCTCGAGGCCACGCAGCGAGCGTTCCGACTTTTCGGCGTCCTTTTCGCGCGACAGCGATTCGAGCTTCGCCTCCAGCCGGGCGATTTTCTCGATCTCCGTGGGGTTGGACCGCGCGCCCTGGCGCGGCGCGTCGTCGCCGCCGGGACGCGACAACCGCCGCTCGATTTCGGCGAGCTTGCTCGCGACGTGCGAATAGGCCTCGTTGGCGCGCTCGCCCCGGCTTGCGCCGCGCTCGTAGGCGCGGATCGCCGCGTCGAGCAAAGATTCGGGATTGCCCGGCGTCAGCGGTTCGGGCGCGTCGTAGCGGTCCCGGCGGCGGGATTCATACGATGTTTCGCGAATGTCGGCGCGCGGCCGCTCGACCGCCACGCGGCGGCGCGACGTGTCCTCGTCGTCGCTGGCGTCGAAGCGGCGCGCCTGTCGCCGGCCACGTTCGGAAAGGGTCGCCAGCCGCGCGGTGACCGCTTCAAGGCGGCCTTCCTCGTCAACATCGTCGAAGGCGACGCCCCGCTCGCGGGCCTGTTCGGAAATCGCGTCGTTCAACCACTCGCCCAACGACATGCCCGAGCGCCGCGCCGCGTCGCGCGCGGCCTCGCGGGCGTCAAAATCAACGCCTTTAACGCTCCAAGGAGCCGCCTTGTTCATGTCTGGCCTGAAATCGAGAGACTGGAAAACACGTTGGGAACGCAGTCACGCGAATTCGAATCACTCGTCTCGAATCCGCAACACCCTCGTCGGGCACTTTCGAGCCAACCTGGTAAACGTCTGGTTAATGTTGACCGTTTTCGGCACAGGCCAGCCCAGCCGCCGCATTTTTAAGATTGTATTTTCTATCTGATACGACTTTTAGTTGTATAATTCGGCGAATCGCGCTTTACTGCCTGCGACGGCGCGAGTCGGCGGCGCAATCAAGGCCCGCGTACCCCGTCAGATGGGAGTTCCAATGGACACGAATGACCTGGCGGGTTCCACGGGCCCAATCACAATCAGCGAGGTCGCCCAACGTTACGGCGTCACCTTGCGCGCGCTGCGCTTTTACGAGGACCGGGGGCTGATGTCGCCGCGCCGCGTTGGCCCGACGCGGCTCTACGACAGCGCGACGATCCGCCGGCTCGAATTGATTCTCAAGGGAAAAAACCTCGGTTTCACGCTGAGTGAAATCCGCGACATGGTGAATTCCCGCGCGTCCGCGACGGACGCGTCGCCGGATCTCGCCCTGTCGCCCGCGCAGGTTGTGGCGCAGATCGAGTTGCTCCGCCGCCAGCGATTGGGAATCGAGCACGCGCTGGAGGAGCTGGAAGCGACCCGTCTGCGCATGGCGCTGATCAACGCCGAATACTTGAATTCCCCCGCCGCGGTGGGCGAACCCCGCGCCGCGTAGGTACGCCGGCTATTTCGGCTGGCGCGGAAACGGGACGAACCCTTCCCGGTTCGGCATGCGCACCTTTGGCAGGCTGGCGGCGTCCATGACATCGCCGTCGCCGATGATCTTGTTCTCGCGCAATATGAAGGCCGTCACCGCGTAGACTTCCGCGTCGCTCAACGACTTGGGCGCGTCCCACGGCATGGCGCGGCGGGTGTCGTCGAGCCGCGTCAACGAGAAGTGAAGCAGGGAGGTCAGCGCCGCCGTCGATATCGCGGCAAGGCCAACGGTTCGAACCTCCCGCATCGACAGGAAGTGGTTGAGGCTTCTGCCGAGATGAAAGGCCAGAAGCATCAGAGCGCCCATGCACCAGCCAATCAACCAATAAATGGCGGACGAGGATATCCGGTCGCCGGTGAACATGTCGGGATCGCGAAGCGCCATCGCCGCCAGCGGGGCGAGAGCGACGCACAGGAGGTCCCACGGGTCGAGAAACCGCCTGATGGTCACATTGGATGTGGGCCGATGCGCCGTCATCGATCGAACCACGCCTCGCGCGGCGCCGCGCTTCCGACAGAACAGGTTAGAGCTGTCGTCAAGCCAAGCTTCCCAATGAGAATCGGTATTCGCGCGCCTTCATCGGCGTACAAAGGCAAAACCCCGCTGTCAAAGGATTTCAATCTTGCGAATAAAAGCGTTTGCTTAACGAGGAAACCTTAGCCGGACGACTATCGACGAATCAGTCCGACCAGGGCCACCCCGAAAAACTCAACCCCGCCAAGCCTCTCCACCGCGGTCGAAGTAGGCCGCCAGAACATGGACATAGATGTCCGTCAAAGCGGCGAGGTCGCTGATGGCGATCCGCTCGTCCACCGCGTGCATGGTCTTGCCGACAAGGCCGAATTCGACAACCGGGCAGTGGTCTTTGATAAAACGGGCGTCCGAGGTGCCCCCCGTCGTCGACAAGGCCGGCCTGCGGCCAGTCCGGGCTTCCACGGCGCCGGCGACCAGATCGACGAAGAGTCCGGGCTCTGTCAGGAACGCAATGGCGTTGGTGGGATCGAAGACGATCTCGTAGCTCGCCGCTTCGCCGGCCACCGTGGCGCGGCGTTGGATTTCAGCGGCCAGCGTTTCGGGCGTCCATAAATCGTTGAAGCGGATATTGAACGTCGCGCGGGCTTCGCCGGGAATGACATTGGCGGCGGGGTTGCCGATGTCGATCGTGACAACCTCGAGATTGGACGCGTCGAAATGGCTCGTTCCAGAATCCAGCGGCTCGGCGCGCAACGCCGCCAGCAGGCGAACAATGTGATGCGCTGGGTTGTCGGCGAGCGCGGGATAGCCGACATGGCCCTGCTTGCCACGCACCGTCAGCCGCCCGGTCAGCGACCCCCGGCGTCCTATTTTGATCATGTCGCCAAGCGCCTCCGGATTTGTCGGCTCGCCAAGCAGGCAATGATCAAAGCGCTCGCCGCGCTCGCTCGCCCATCGCAGCAGCTTCGTTGTTCCGTTGACGGCGGGGCCCTCTTCGTCGCCGGTCAGCAAAAAGGCGATGGAGCCCGTCGCCATTCCCTGTCGCTTGACATGGTCGACGCTCGCCGCGATCGCGGCGGCGACGGCCCCCTTCATGTCCGCGGCGCCCCGTCCCCAGACCATGTCGTCGGCGATTTCGCCCGAAAACGGATCGAACCGCCATTTCGCGGCGTCGCCCGGCGGCACAACATCCGTATGGCCCGCGAACACCAGACAAGGAGCCGACGCGCCAATGCGCGCGTAGAGATTGTCTGTGTCCGGCCAACCGGGTTCGGAAAAAACGACGCGATGCGTTTCGAAGCCGGCGTCCGCCAGCGCTTTCTGAGCCACGTCCAGCGCCCCGGCGTCGGCGGGAGTCACGGACGGGCGGCTGATCAACGCCCTGCAAAGATCGAGGGCTTGCGCGGCGGCGGCGGACATTGTTTCGAAATTCGCTTGTGGCATTCATGTTATTCCCATGCCCGGCGCGGGCCGGCAAGACTTGGCCCCGGGTGGGGGCGGCAATCTCGGGGTTCGCAAGATGATCCGCATCGACCGTTACAACGCCATCGACGAGACCCGGATCGAAGAGAGCTTCGTCCGCGCGTCTGGCCCGGGCGGTCAAAACGTCAACAAGGTTTCCAGCGCCGTGCAATTGCGCTTCGACGCGGCCGGCGACACCGGCCTCCAAACCGACACGCGCGAACGCCTCGCCAGGCTCGCTGGCCGGCGCATGACGCGCGAGGGAGTGGTGGTGATCCAAGCCAACCGCTTTCGCGCGCAGGAGCGCAACCGCGCCGACGCGATGGAGCGATTGCTGGAGCTGTTGCGACAGGCGGCGGAGCGTCCAGTCACCCGCCGCGCGACACGGCCCACGCTGGCGTCCAAGGTCCGCCGCCTCGACGCCAAAAAAGTCCGGAGTTCGAACAAAGCCATGCGGCGGTCGCCCGGCGTCGACGATTAGCCTTTTGGCGATTTGATCACGGTGTTGCCAAAACCGCACAGCGTTTTGGCGAACGCCGTATTACGTTTGCGCGACGTAAATTATGGCTTGAAACGATCCAAGGCTGTCACAGTGACGACGATGGAAAGGAGCGCGAGACCAGCCAGCGACCCGGCGACGGACGCGGCCGCGCTTCTTCTCCGCCTGGGCGTGGTCGTTTTGACCATTCTGCTGCCCTGCGCCGCCGTCGTGTCGCGCCGGCCACTGTTCGTGCTGACCCCCATTGGCTTGATTTTGATGATCCTCGGCAGCCGCCTGGCGCCCTTGCGCCGCCCTCGGACCTTGCCAAAGCTCGGTCGCGCCTGCGCGTCGCCGCTGGGCGTGACCATCATCCTTTTCGTCGTCTGGGCCGGCATGTCCCTGGCATGGACGCCCTTTCCGCAAGCGGCTGCCGACCGGTTTTTGAAAACGGCTGGCACGGTGCTTCTGGCCATGGCCGCTTTTGGCAGCCTGCCGAACCATGTTCGGGCCTCCAATTCCAATCTGTTGCCGATCGGCGCCGCCGCGACGGCCCTCGCTCTCGTGGTCATCGCGCTCGTGGCGCCCGCCATCGTCCACGCCGACGAGGCCGACACCAACACAGTCCATCGGGCGACAATCGGCCTTGTGATTTTGGTTTGGCCCGCGCTGGGCGCGCTGGCGATCCGTGAACGAATGGCCGCGGCCGGCATTGTCGCGGTCGCCGTCGCGGTCGCCACCGTCGCCGTGTGGCTTCCCTCGGCGCTGGCGGCGCTCATCGTGTCGATTTTGACATTTTCGTTCGCCTTTTCAAAACCCGGGAGGACCGGTTGGGTATTAGGCCTTGGCGCGGCGTTCCTGATCCTCGCCGGGCCGGCGTTGCCCCTTGTCGCCACGGCGGTCGTCGGCGACCGGATCGATCCCAACGGACCGCTCGCTTTTTTACCCGCGTGGGCGGCCGCGGTGAAATCGGACGGCCTCAGACTATTGACCGGCCACGGCTTTGACACGGCTGTGCGCGCCTACGAGTCTGGACGGCTTGGCGCGAACGCGCCGCGCGGCCTGCTGTTCGAGCTCTGGTATGAACTGGGATTGCCGGGAGCGGCTGTTTCGGCGGCGCTGGCCTATTTTGTTTTCACCGCGGCGGGGCGCGCCTCCAGTGTCATCGCGCCCTTCCTGCTGGCGGCGCTGGCGGCAATCGTCGCGCTCGCGGCCAGCGGACAGGCGATCTCGCAATTGTGGTGGTTGACCCTTGTCTGCGTCGAGGCGGCGTCCTTCTCCATCGTCATCCGCGCGCAGCACACGGTCGGCAGGGTTCGCGCCAAAGTCGTCGGCGCGCCGTCCGCCGGATAGGGCTGGTTCAGGTGCCCGCCGCCTCGGACCGCGCGTCGCCGAATTGCGCGGCGAAGAAGTCGCGATACACGCCCGATCCGGCGATAAGATCGGCGTGCGAGCCGCGTTCCGCCACAAGGCCGCCGTCGATCACGCAAATCTGATTCGCGTTGATGATGGTTTGCAGGCGGTGCGCGACCACAATGGTCGTGCGCCCGAGGCGCAGCGCGTCGAGCGCCTTCTGGATTTCGCGCTCCGATTCGGAATCGAGCGCCGCCGTGGGCTCGTCGAGCAGGAGGATGGGCGCGTCCTTCAAAATCGCCCGGGCGATGGCGATGCGCGCGCGCTGCCCGCCCGAAAGTTGCGCGCCCTGTTCGCCGACATTGGTGTCGTAGCCACTCGCGAAACCCACGATGAAGTCGTGCGCGTGGGCTTTCTCCGCCGCGGACACGATCTCCGCCGGCGTCGCGTTCGGCCGGCCCAGCGCGATGTTTTCGCGGATGGTGCCGCGGAACAGGAACACATCCTGCGACACAAAGGCGATGCGCGCCCGCAGCGAATGGATATCGACGCCGGAAATATCGACGCCATCGATTGAAATCCGCCCGCCATCGAGCGGGAAAAAGCGCTGGATCAACGCGACGATGGTCGATTTGCCGCCGCCCGACGGGCCAACGAGCGCCGTGGTCATGTTGGGCTCGGCGACGAAGTCGACGCCTTTCAGAACAGGCTCGTCGGCGCGATAGCCGAAGCGCGCGTTCTCGAAAGCGATGCGCCCGTTCGACACGTCGAGCTTGGGCAGGCCCGACCCCTGCGCCTCCACCCTCGGCGCGTCGAGTATTTCGTAGATCATCCGCGCGCCGACCAACCCGTTCTGGATGTCGAGATTGGATTTCCCCAGCCGCTTCAACGGCTCGTAGGCGAGCAGCAGCGCGGTGATGAAGGAAAAAAGCGCGCCGGGATCGGCGTGCTGGACGGTGACCCGCCATGAGCCGTAAAAAATAACCGCGCCAACGGCGAAGCCGGCCAGCATGTCCGAAATCGGCGCGGAAATCGCGGCGGTGCTCGCCATGCGGTTCGCCGACCGCTCGACCTCCCGGACCGCGAGCGACATACGCTCGCGCATCTTGTCCTCGAGATTGAAGGACTTGACGATGCGGGCGCCGAGAACCGCTTCCTGCAGCGTCTCGACGATGCGCGTGGTTCCGTCGAACGAACGGCGGGCGAATTTGCGGATTTTTACGATCAGCCGTCCGAGGGTGAGCATCGCCACGGGCAAGGTCAGCAACGTGAGGCCCGCCAACAACGGGTCTTGAACGGCCATGACCACGGCCAGCCCGGCCGCCGTCAGCACATCCCGGCTGATCGATGTGATCGCGGCCTGCATCGCGTCGCGCATGCCATTGGCCGCCATGGACAGGCGCGTGGTGAATTCGGCGGAATGGCGCTCATGGAAGAAGCGCATGTCCTGCCCGAGCAGGGCGTCGAACACGCGGCGCTGGATCTCGGCGACGACCCGGTTGCCGGCGCGCGCCAGCAGGGTCAGCGAGCCGAAGGTGGCGAGCCCGCGCAGCGTGAACAGCAGCCAAACAGTCCACGCCAGCGCGCGGAGCTCCTTGAAGTCTCCCTTGCCGACCATTCCGTTGACAGCGGGCTTCATCAGCCAGGCGGAATAAGCGGTTGTCGCGGCGCTCACCGCCAGCAAAGCCGCCGCCGCGACATAGGCCCACAGATGCTGGCGCCCATGTTCGGCGAAAAGCCGGCGCACGAGGCCGACAGCGCCCAATTCGGTCGCGGGTTTGCTCGCAGGATAGGGCGCGGTCATAGGCGGGGGGTTAGCCGCCGCCTGTCTTCATTGCAAGTCGCGGCGTCAGGATCCGCGAGGGGCGAACCCCAGCCCCCGGGCCGGGCGAGAGCCGCCCTACTTGCTTCCGCCAGGCAAAATATCGCTCGTCACGTCCCGGTCCGCCGGCCATTTCATCCGCCAGGCCAGCGTGATCGACTTGTCGGCGTTGGGCGCGAGGTCGAAGGTCCAGCCCATCACGCCGCGCTTGCCGTCGACGATCTTGTCGGTTGGCGGCGTGGTGGTCGGACCCTGATCGATCACGATTGCGGTGTTTTCGGAGATCGGGATGCGGTCCACGATATTCACCTTCACCGCGAAGGGGTGCAGGTTCTTCACCACGGTCTTGTATTCGCGCTGCTCGGTCTTGGTCGAGCCGATCCACGAAGGCTCGTTTTCCTTGCGCTTGACAGGATCGCGCGTGATTTTGACGCGGTCGTCGGCGCCGAAGCCGACATCAGTTGAATCGCCCGGCGCGACAAGGCCAAGACGTGACACGCCGACGAACTCGCCGTCGCGCGTGATGTTGACCGGGCCGGGCAGCAGCGGCGCGTCCTCGGAATCGACGATCCGCGCCTGCAAATAGGCCGTGGGGTCGAGCGATGGCGCGGCGCGGATCAGCAGGTCGGGCGTCAGCTTGATCGTCGAAATCCGAAATCCCTTGCTGGAGCCGTCGCCGGGAATGCCGACGCGGCCGGGAATCTGGAAAGAGGCTTGATAAGCGCCCGCGTCGAGCTGGGCCTGTTGCTCCTCGGCCTGCCGTTGCGGCGCCGGGGCGGCTTCTTTCGGCGCGTCCATCGATTTGGCGAGGGATTGCGCCGCCATCGGCGCGGGCGCGTTGCGCGCGGCCATGGCGACCGGCGCCGGCGCTTCGTAGAAAGACAGGCGTTGCGTATAGACCTCCGGCGCCTGCGCCCCACGCCGGGCGCGCGTGGTCGAAACCGACAGGGCGACGTCGGTCCAGTCCTCGCCGGTGCGTTGCGAGACCGTGGCGCGGCGCGCCAGTTCCAGCGCCGCCTTGCCGCCCGCGTTGGTGTCGAGCCTGGCGTCGTAGGCGGGCTGCCAACCGGCGTCCGCCACGCGGTAGGTCAGCGTCACCTCGCCCTTGCCGGCGTCGGCGGCGTCGATGGCGACAGCGGCCTCGCGCGTCGTTTTCGACTGCGCGGGTTTCTGCCGGGATTGTTCGAGCGCGGCGATTTGATCGTCGAGCCCCCGCGCCTTGGCCCGCGCCGCGATCAACTCGTCGCCTATTTTGGCGAGACCTTGCCCCACCGTGTCCCAGGCGCCTGTCCACTGCCCGATATCGAGGGGCTTTGAATCCGGCGACAGCTTTTCCGGGCCGGCCTGCGAAAAACGAACGATCATCGCCTTTTTCGCTTCCAGCGCGTCGAGGGTGGATTGCCAGCCCTCGCGCTCGCTCCGCGTCGCCTTTAAACGCGCTTCGAACCCGCCGTCGCGCGGCGCTTCGGGCGCGACGCGCGTTTCCACAGCGCCGATGGACATGGCCGCGTCTCCCTTCGCCGACACCCGCAGCGAGGCGGGATCGAGCCCCATCGGCAATCCCCGGAAAACCACCGTCGAACTTCCCGCTGGAAAATCAACGCCCGCCACGCGCGTCACGGCCGCCGCGTCCGGATAGACGGTCACAGAATCGATTTTCGATTGCGCCTCGATGTCGGCCGCGAGCGCGGGCGCGGCCGACATCGACGTCAGCGCCGAACAGGCGGTCAACAAACGGCGACGCGACGACTGAACGGCCATGGTTTCCTCCGGGAGCGCCACTTGCGCGCGCCATGCAGGCCTCGGGAATCGGGTGAAAACGAGGCGAAGGCTTGACAATTTAGGGTTACATCGCCCGCCGCGATTGTCTACACCGGCGCACAACCGCCGCGAGGACGCGATCGAATTGCCGAATGGCCCGCCCAGCGCGCTTGAACGCGCCTTCGCCAATCCCTGGCTGCTGCTGACGCTGACGTGCCTGTTCTGGGGCGGCAATGTCGTGGCCGCGCGCCTCGCAGTCGGCGAGATCTCGCCAATGACGCTGGTGACGGGACGCTGGGCGCTCGCCTGCCTCGCGCTGATGGCGACGGCGCGGCGCGCCTTCGTCGCCGACCTGCCCCTGCTCGCGCCGGTCAAATGGCGCGTTCTGGCGATGGGCGGCGTCGGCTTCACCCTCTACCACACGCTCTACTTCATCGCTGGCCACTACACGCCCGGCCTGCACATCGCGATTTTGCAGGGCGTTACGCCTGTGTTTGTGTTCATCGGCGCGTTCATCCTGTGGCGCATTCCCGTGCGGCTCGCCCAGGCCGCGGGCTGCGCGATGACGCTTGTCGGCGTGGCGCTTGTTGGCGCGCGCGGCGACTTTTCCGAACTCGCGGCGATGAAATTCAATCTCGGCGACACCGCGATGCTGGTCGCCTCGGTGTTCTACGGCGGCTACACTCTGGCGCTCAGGGTTCGCCCGAAGACGTCGTCGATGGGTTTTTTCGTCGCGCTGGCGCTGGCGGCGCTGCTGACCTCGCTGCCGTTGTTCGCGGGCGAAATCGCGCTGGGCGGTTTTATTTGGCCGACAACGAAGGGCCTGTGGATCCTGCTCTATGTGACAATCTTTCCGACGCTGTTGTCGCAGGTGTTTTTCATCCGCGCGGTGGAGCTGGTCGGTCCGGGCCGCGCGACGCTCTTCTACAACCTCACGCCCGCGATAGGCGCGGTCCTTTCGGCGGTGGCGCTCGGCGAAACCTTTGAGACCTACCACCTCGTCGCGCTGGCGCTGGTCATTGGCGGCGTCACCATGGCGGAATGGTTCGGGCGGAAATAACGGCGCGGCGGCGCCCTTATTTTTCGTCGCCGGAGAAGGCGATGCGGATCATGTTGGTCGCTCCGGGTGTCCCGAACGGCACGCCGGCGACTATCACGACGCGGTCGTTCTCTTTCGAGAACTCCTCGCGGTTGGCGAATTTGCAGGCGCGCTTCGCCATGTCGTCGATGTCGTCGGCGTCCTTGGTGACAACCGCGTGGACGCCCCACGCCAGCGATAGGCGGCGCGCCGTGTCGCGGTTCGGCGTCAACGCCAGCACGGCGGGCGCGGGACGTTCGCGGGCGATGCGCATGGCCGTCGAGCCCGAGGATGTCCAAGCGCAGATCGCCTTCACGTCAAGGGTCTCGGCGACATCGCGCGCGGCGACGGCGATGGCGTCCGCGCCGGTGCGCTCGGGCGCCTGCCGCTGCGCGTTGATGACGTCGCGGTAGACCGGGTCGCGCTCGACCTCGATGGCGATGCGGTTCATCGTCGCCACCGCCTCGACCGGATATCGCCCCGCCGCGCTTTCCGCGGACAACATGATGGCGTCGGCGCCTTCGAACACGGCCGTCGCCACGTCGGAAACCTCCGCGCGGGTCGGAACCGGCGACATGATCATGGACTCCAGCATCTGCGTCGCCACCACGACCGGCTTGCCGAGGCGGCGGCCGCCGCGGGTCATGCGCTTTTGCAGGCCCGGCACGCGCTCCAGCGGCATTTCGACGCCGAGGTCGCCGCGCGCGACCATCAACGCGTCGGAAATCTCCATGATCTCGTCAAGCCGGGCGATCGCCTGCGGCTTCTCTATCTTGGCGAGCACCAAGGCGCGGCCCCGCGTGATCTTCTTGACCTCGGCGATGTCGTCGGCGCGCTGCACGAAGGAAACCGCGACCCAATCCACGCCCTCGTTCAGCGCGGCGTCGAGGTCGGACCTGTCCTTGGCGGTCATGGCGGAAACCGGAATTTCGGTGTCGGGCAGGCTAACACCCTTGCGGTTCGACACCTTGCCCGCGACATCGACGCGCGCCACCGCCCGGGTCGGCGAGGCCTCGACGACATGCAGCGCCACCTTGCCGTCGTCGATCAGCACCTTGTGGCCCGGCGCGAGCGCCCGCAGGATCTCGGGATGCGGCAAAAACACGCGGGTCTTGTCGCCCGGCGCCGGATCCGAATCGAGAACGAACGTTTGTCCCGGCGCGAGTTCGACCGACGTGTCGGCGAATTCGCCAACGCGCAGCTTGGGTCCCTGCAGATCGACGAGAACGCCGATTTCGCGGCCGAATTCCTCCGAGATCGAGCGGACCATGCGCACGCGCTCGCGCATTTCATCATGCGCGCAGTGGCTCATGTTGATTCGAAACACGTCGGCGCCCGCCTGAAACAGCCGCACGACCGTCTCCCGGTCGCGCGACGCGGGCCCGAGCGTCGCCACGATCTTCACACGCCGCAGTCTGCGCATTCAACTATTCCCGTTCAAACAGGTTGGCCGGCCCAAACCAAATCCACGCGCGCGACGGATTCGCGACAGTGGGGCTCATTGCGGCGCTTGCGACGCGTCGGTGAGCTGGACGGTCCAGTTCTTGGCGTCCTTGCCGGTGTCGATTTCGAGGAACCCGGTGCGGTCGTAGCCGCGCACGAGGCAATTGTCGCGGCTTTCAATGCGGAACTCGCGGTCGCGCGTGCACATGTAGGCCTTGCCCTTCCACTCGCCGCCGCGCTCGTCCATCGCGTAGACGTAGTAGAACTGCGCCGCGAGGCTGCCGCGCAGCAGCACTTCGCAGTCGGTGGTCTTCAGGTTCCACCAACCCTCGCTGACCCAGGTCTTGCCGTCGGTGTAGGCGATCGAGACGCTGACGCGGCCGGAAGAGTTGTTGCAGACGCGGAAATCCGCGCGCGCCGCCGCTGGCGCGAGGGCGCCGGCGAAGACAGCGGCGAACAGGACGTGCGAAAACCTGGGCATGGGCGCCTATCGATCGGAAAGCCGGCGTAATTGCGTCAATATGATTCGGTGGCCATATTCGGCCCCCGGGCGGCGCTGTCAACGCGGAGGCTTCGAGGCAAAACATGGATCGGGCTGTGGAAGTCGTTCCCGGCGCGCGCGACGCCGGGGTGTTGTTCATCTGCGACCACGCGTCCAACGCGGTCCCGGACGATCTCGCGAATCTTGGCCTCCCGCCCCAACAATTCGAGCGCCATATCGCCTACGACATCGGCGCGGCGGAATTGACGCGGACGCTGGCGCGCGAATTCGGGGCGCCGGCGGTTCTGTCCGGGGTCTCGCGTCTCGTCATCGACCCCAACCGCGGCGCCGACGACCCCACCCTCGTGATGCGCCTGTCGGACGGCGCGGCGATTCCCGGCAACGCGCGCGTCGACGCGGCGGAAGTCGAGCGGCGGACAAATCTCTATTGGCGGCCCTACCGCGACGCCATCGCGCTAGAGATCGCCGACATGGGCGCGACGGGGCCGCCGCCGGCCGTGGTCTCGCTGCATTCGTTCACGCCGGTGTGGAAAGGCTTCGCGCGGCCGTGGGACGTGGCGGTCTTGTGGGACGCCGATCCCCGCGTCGCCGCGCCGCTCATCGCCGCCTTCGCGGCGGCGGGGCTCCGCGTCGGCGACAACGAGCCCTACGACGGCGCGCTCGAAGGCGACACGTTACATGAACTGGCCACCAAGGCCGGCCTCGCCCATGTGTTGATCGAGGCGCGCCAGGACCTTGTGGCGACATCGGGCGGCGTCGCGGATTTCGCGGCGAAAATATCCGCCGCCCTGCGCCCTGTACTCGCGCGTCCCGAAACCCATATAATCGAGAGATACGGCAGCCGGACCGACCGGCGGCACAGGAGTCCGCGGCCATGAAATTAGACGAAAAGACCCGCACGGAACTCGAGGCGGCCGCCTTCCGCCGCCTCGTCGGCCACCTGCGCCAGCGCGTCGATGTCCAGAACATCGACCTGATGAATCTCGCCGGCTTTTGCCGCAACTGCCTGTCGAAGTGGATGAAGGAAGAGTCCGACGAGCGCGGGCTGGGCCTGAGCATCGACGACACGCGGATGGAGGTCTACGGCATGGACTTCAACACATGGAAGCAGTTGCATCAGCGCGACGCTTCGCCCGACCAGCAAAAGGCCTTCGCCGCCGTGGCCGGCGACCATGCCAAGCACGCGTAGGAAGACCCGCATCCACACGCCCGGTCAGGCCACGCCTATCTGATAGAGATCGTGGATATGGAGCACGCCGACGGGCGCGCGCGCGGCGTCCACAACGATCAGCACCGAGCGTTTGCGCGCGTTGAGCATGGCGAGCGCCTCGGCGGCCATGGCGTCCGGCCCGATGGTCTGCGGCGAGGGTGTCATCACCTCGTCGACGATCTCCGACAATAGATTGCCCGTCGATTTCATGTGCCGGCGGAGGTCGCCGTCGGTGATGAGACCCGCGAGCCCCCCGGCGGAATCGACCACGCAGACGCAGCCGAGGCGTTTGCCGGTCATCTCCAGCACGGCCGCTTCCATCGTCGCGCCGAGCGCGACGCGCGGCACGGCGTCGCCGCGGTGCATGACATCGCGGACAAAGGAAAGCCGCGCGCCGAGCTTGCCGCCGGGATGAAACTGCTGGAAATCATGGGCGGTGAAGCCCCGCGACTCTAGCAGGGCCACCGCCAGCGCGTCGCCAATGGCGAGCTGCATCGTCGTCGAGGTCGTCGGCGCCAGGCCGTTCGGACAGGCCTCCTCCGCCTGCGGCAGCGTCAGGCAGACATCGGCGGCGAGCGCCAGCGTCGAATCCCCCTTCGAGGTGATCGCGACCAGCGGAATGCCAAAACGGCGGGAATAAGTGGTGATGTCGGCAAGCTCGGCCGTTTCGCCCGACCACGACAGGCAGAGGATCGCGTCGCCCGTCTGGATCATGCCGAGATCGCCATGGCTCGCCTCGGCGGGATGGACAAAATAGGCGGGCGCGCCAGTCGAGGCCAGGGTCGCCGCGATCTTGCGCCCGACATGGCCCGATTTGCCCATGCCGCTGACGATGACGCGCCCGGTGACCGTCAGCAAAAGCGCCACGGCGGCGTCGAAGCGCGCGCTCATTCCATCGGGCGCCGACAAGGCGCCTTCGAGGGACAGAATGCCGGCGCGTTCGAGTTCGAGCGTGCGCAGGGCCGATCGGGTGGCGGAGGTCATGCGCGCTCCTACCATTTCGCGCCCCCCGCTGTCATGCCGGTCCCCGCGCTTCAATTTGGGACAGGTAACCTTCAATTAACCATACCGCGTTAACGATTGCGCAAGGCCTTCCATGTCCGAAGCGCCGAGCGGGGATTGCGGTGCCACGAATTCGCTTGCGCGCGGCGCTGGCTGGACTGGTTCTGGCGGCGCACGCCCCCGGAGCATTGACGCCCGCGCGCGCGCAACAATCGCAACCACAGCCTCAATTGGGGCAGTCGCCGATTTCGGGCCTCGATCCCGCGCCGCCGACACCGGCGCCCAGTTTCACCGGGTTGCGTGGCACGAGCGCCGACAACGGCCTTGCCGCCCCGGCGCCGGGCGCGCCTTTGTCCGACGCGCTGGCGCCAAGCGTGTCGAACGTGCCCGGCGCGCCGAACTACGGCAAGCCGGTGCCGCCGCGAAACCCAAAACTCGGTTATCGCGGGCAAGCGAAAACAGCCGCACGGCCCCTGCCGCCGCTGATTCCCTATCCGACATCGTCTCAAGGGCGGCAAAAACCCGTCCCGCCGATCGGCCAGCCTGTCCCCGACCCGCAGCCCGCCCCCACAGTCGCCGCGGCGCCGATCATCTTGCGCAAACCACCGCCGAAGGTCGAAACCGACCCCTTCGCGCCCATCGGCGTCGACGCGGGCGTCGGCGGGTTGCGGCTTGTGCCCTATGTCGAGGTCGACACCGGCTACGCGTCAAATCCCAACGCCAGTCCGACGCCAACCGGCGGCTCATGGCTGCTGCGGGGCGAAACCGGCGCCGCGATCGCCTCCGACTGGTCGCGGCACCAACTCACCGGCGCGCTGGAGCTTGGCTACAACAAGTATTTTTCACAGCCGAACGCGGACCGCCCCGACGGCCAGGGCAAGTTCGACCTCAAAATCGACGTCACGCGCGATTTTTCAACCGATTTCGAAATCCGCGGCGTGTTGACGACACAGGCGCCGGGAACACCCGGCATCGGCTCAAGCGTCGTCAACCGGCCACTGGTCGTGACCGTGGGCGCGACGGGCGGCGGCACCGACAATCTCGGCAATCTCGCCCTGGGTTTGCACGGCACCATCGACCGCACGATCGAACAAAACGGCGCCACCAGTTCCGGCGCGATCATAGACCTCGCCAACGGCAACTACACCGCGTTCGGGCTGCAGCCCCGGATCGCCTATCAGCTCACGCCGGGCCTCATTCCCTTCGTCGAAGCGACCATCGACACCCGCAAGCGCGACGAACAACTCGACCTCGCGGGTTTCGCCCGCGACTCAAACGGCCTGTCGGCGCGCTTCGGCACGACGTTCGAACTGTCGCGCATCCTCACGGGGCAGGCCGCCATCGGCTACGCCGAACGCACCTACGCGGACCGGCGCCTGCAAAGCGTGAGCGCGCCAACGATCGACGCCTCGCTCGTCTGGACGGCGACGCCTCTGACGACGGCGACCCTCAAGGCGGCGACGACGATCAACGAAACCACCGTGACGAATTCCGCGGGCGGCGTGAACCACACGGGTTCGCTCGAAATCGACCACGCGTTGATGCGCAACCTCATGATCACCGCCGTCGGCTCCATTGGCGTCACCAACTACTCCGGCGTCAACCTGACGGAGACAACCTATTCGACGGGCCTGAAGGCCGTCTACAACATCACCCGCTCCATCGCCGTGACCGGCAACTTCACCCACGACCGCCTCGTTTCGACCGCGCCGGGCTCCGACTACACCGCCAACGTGTTTCTGCTGGGGTTGAAGTTGCAGAGGTGAGGGTTGAACGGGCCATCCCTTTGGTTCGAGCCCTTCCCGCCAAAACTTGCCACCCCGTCGCGCGCTCCCTATCGTCCACCGCCACATCGCGGCACCGGGGAGGCTCGCAAGGACATGGCGCGCATCGACACTTGTTACAACATCGCCGATCTCCGGGAGGCGGCCCGCAAACGGCTGCCCAAGGGCGTGTTCCAGTATCTCGATCTCGGTACCGAAGATCTCGTGGCGCTGCGCAACAACCGCGATTTCCTGGACAGGACAAAGCTGCTGAACCAGGTGCTCGTCGATGTCTCCGACATCGACACCTCGACAGAGGTTTTCGGGCGAAAAACCAGCCTGCCCCTCGCCATCGCGCCGACGGGCATCGCCGGCCTGACCTGGTATGAGGGCGAGCTCGAACTGGCCAAGGCCGCCGCCAAGGCCGGCGTGCCCTTCACGCTGGCGACCGGCTCCAACACCGCGATGGAGAAGGTCGCCGCGATTGGCGGGCGCTGCTGGTTTCAACTCTACATGTGGCGGCAAAAGGAATTGTCCTACGAGGTCGTCAAGCGCGCCGAGCGCGCCGGCTTCGAGGCGTTGATCTGGACGGTCGACATCGGCCTTGGCGCCAACCGCGAGCACAACAAGCGCAACGGCTTCAACACGCCCTACAAGCTCAACGCGAAGAGCGCGGTCGACATGGCCTTGCATCCAGAATGGATGATCAACGTCATGGGCAAGTATCTGCGCACGACGGGCATGCCGACGCACGCGAACTACCCGCCGCAATTTCAAACAAGCGTGACAGGCGCCGCGAGCCAGGCCAAGGCCCTGCGCGCCGACATGGTGAGTTTCGACGACATCGACCGGCTGCGTGAAATCTGGCCCGGCAAGCTGATCATCAAGGGCATAATGCGGCCCGACGACGCCGAGAAATGCGTCGCGCGCGGCGTCGACGGCATCGTCGTGTCGAACCACGGCGGCCGCAACATGGACAGCGCGCCCTCGACGCTCGACGTGCTGCCGGGCATCGTTCGCGCGGTCGGCGGCAAGACGACGGTCATCGTCGACTCCGGGGTGCGGCGCGGCAGCGACCTCGTGAAATGCCTCGCCCTCGGCGCGAAGCTGGCGCTGACCGGCCGCGCGACGCTCTACGGCATCGGCGCGGGCGGACAGGCGGGCGCGGACAAGGCGCTGGCGATCCTGAAGGACGAGTTGCGGCGCACGATGAGCTATGTGGGGCGCGCCAGGACGGCGGACATCGACGGCGACGTGTTGTGGCGGGGCGACTTGCGGAATTGACGAAGCACGGCCCGCGGTTATTGTGACGCCAACGCCGCGCGAAAAGCGGCGGGCTTTCGGGGGAACGCCATGACATCGCAAGCCCCGGCGGACACAAGGCGCGCGCCTTCGGGCTGGCGGCTCTGGTACATGGTCGCCGTGTTGTGCTCCACCAACACGGTCGCCTTCATCGATCGCGGCTCGCTGCAATTGCTGGCGCCGCAGATCACCCGCGACCTCGGCATCTCCGATTCGCAAATGGGCCTTCTGATTGGGCCCGCCTTCGCGCTCACCTACCTCGGCCTTTCCGTGCCCGCGGGCATGCTGGTCGACAGGTTCGCGCGCCGCCGCCTGATGTCGATGGCCATAACCTTCTGGGCTTTCGCGACCATTCTCAGTGGCTTCGCCGCCGCGTTTTTACCCCTGCTTGTCGGTCGCCTCGCCATCGGCGGCGGCGAGGCGATGGGCGGCCCGGGATCAATGTCGATCATCCGCGACGCCGTGCCGCCGGAAAAGCGCGGGCGCTCCGTCGCCATTTGGGCGATGGGCGCGAACATCGGCGGCGCCATCGCCTTTCTCGCTGGCGGCGCGATCCTCGCGTCCATCGGCGACGCGCTGTCGGTGACCCTGCCCGTCGTCGGCGCGCTGCGCTCATGGCAACTGGTGCTGATGGTGAGCGGATTTCTGGCGATTCCCGTCGCGTTTCTGATGTTCAGCTTTCCCGAGCCAGCGCGCGCGGCGGCGAGCGCGGGAGATGGCGTCGGCCTCGGCGCGGCGCTCTCCTACATGGGATCCCGCTGGCCGGTGTTCCTGCCGCTTTTCATCGTCAACGGCGTCTGCATCGTCATCACCGTGGGCTCGGGACTGTGGACCGCGACGATGTTCCAGAGGGTGTTCCATGTGCCGCGGCCCATGGTTGGTCTGAACCTCGGATTGATGAACCTGTTTCTCGCCATGCCGAGCCAGTTTCTCTCCGGCATCGTCATGGACTGGCTGGAGAAGCGCGGCGTCAAAAACCCGACCCCCCTGTTCGGGGCCATCGTCACAGCCGTCATTTTCGGCCTCGGCGTGTCGTTTCCCCTCGCCGGCGACGCGGCGACGGCGTGGACGCTCCTTGGCGCCTATCTCCTGATCGGCACGTGCACATTCACCATCGGCACGGCGCTCGTGACGCGCCTGTCGCCGCGCGACATGGTCGGCAAGATCAGCGCGACGCACTTCATGTGGGTCGGCTTTCTCGGCACGTTCGTTGGCGGCGTGCTCTACCCCGGCGTGTCGGACGCCTTCTTCTCTGCGCAAGGAGACAAGGCGATCTCCTACGCCATCGCAACGGTGATCGGCGCGCTCGACGTGGTCGCGTTCCTCGGCTACGCGGTTTTGACGCTGACGACGCGACGGGAGTTGGCGAAGCCGGGATCGGGCGCGCTGCCGACGCAGGTGGTTGAGACGCGCGGAGCGGAACAGTAGGCTCGCCCCCGAAGTCTAGCGATTCGCCCGGGGTTTCATGTTGCGCGCCATCGAATTGTTCGCGGGAGCCGGCGGCCTTGGCGTCGGCGTCAGCCGGGCCGGCATACATCCCGCGCTCATTGTCGAGCGCGACAAATGGTGTTGCCACACGCTGCGCGAAAACCGCGAATCTTTTTACCCGGGTTGTCCGCCGCCCATCGAAGACGATGTGCGGGCGATCGATTTCCGCCCGCATCGGGGCGAAATCGACGTGGTCACCGGCGGTCCGCCATGTCAGCCGTTTTCGCTCGGCGGCAAGCACCGCGCCCACGCGGACCACCGTGACATGTGGCCTCAGGCGGTGCGGGTCGTGCGCGAAACGCGGCCGCGCGCGTTCATTTTCGAGAATGTGCGCGGCCTGACGCGACAGACCTTCGCGGACTATCTGGGATACATTCTTTTGCAGCTTCAGCATCCCTCGCTGGCGAAGCGCGACGAGGAGGCGTGGACCTCGCATTTGGCGCGTCTGCAAAAACGCCACACCGGGAAAAACCAGGTCGAATACCGGGTGCTGCATCAGGTGCTCGACGCGGCCGACTACGGCGTCGCGCAGCGTCGACACAGGGTCGTGTTCGTCGGATTTCGCGCGGACATCGACGCGGGCTGGTCGTTTCCGCCGCCGACGCATTCGGGCGCCGCGCTGGCGCGCGCGCAAATGGCGGGGGATTATTGGGATCGGCGCAACGTGCCCACGCGCGACCGGATCGCGTTTAAATCGAAGGCGGCGGAAACCGGCGCCGCGCTGCCTTGGGCGACGGTCCGCGACGCCCTCGCGGGCCTGCCCGATCCCCGCTCGAAAGCGGCGGCGGACTGGCGCGACCACCGCTTTCAGGATGGCGCGCGGAGCTACGCCGGCCACACCGGCAGTTTCATCGACCAACCCGCGAAGGCGTTGAAAGCCGGCGTCCACGGCGTGCCCGGCGGCGAGAACATGTTGCGGCTGGCGGATGGCTCGACGCGTTACTTCACGATAAGGGAAGCCGCGCGCTTGCAGGCGTTTCCCGACCATTGGCGCTTCCACGGCTCGTGGTCGGAAGCGATGCGGCAGCTTGGCAACGCCGTGCCGACGACGCTCGCCCATGTTGTCGCGGCCTCGGTTCGGCGCAATCTTGAGCCACGTTTTTCCGCGCGGAGCGCAACGACATGAAAGCAGCCCTCTTTTCCGCCGCGCGCTACAACGGCCCCGCCGAGGATGTTGGCTGGCCGGTCGCCAGCACCGTTTACGCCGCCGAGGCCGCAAGCTACGCGCTCAACATCGCGCTCGACCAGTTCGAGATGGCCGACCAACTCGGTTTTGACTGGGTCAGCGTCGCCGAGCACCACTACGCGCCGTTTTCGCTGACGCCGAACCCGATGATCATGGCGGGCGCGCTGACGCAGCGCGTCAAGCGGGCGAAGATCGCGCTGCTTGGCGCGTCGATCCCCATCAACAATCCCATCCGCGTGGCCGAGGAGTTCGCCATGCTCGACACGATCACCGGCGGGCGCGTCATCGCCGGCATGTTGCGCGGCACCCCGAACGAATACGTCACCTACAACATCAACCCGGCCGAATCGCGCGCGCGTTTCGAAGAGGCGTTGAAGCTCGTCAAGACCGCCTGGACCCAGACCGAGCCCTTCGGTTGGCAGGGCCGCTATTACCAATACAAATCGGTGTCGCTGTGGCCGCGAATCGTTCAGAAGCCGCATCCGAAGATCTACATGAGCGGGTCGAGCCCGGAGTCGGCGGAATTCGCGGCGAAAAACCACATCGGCCTTGGCTTCGCCGTCACCAGCGTGCCGTTGGCGAAAGTCGCGGCGGACTATTTCCGCGGCCAGTGCCGGCGCTTCGGCTACGAGCCCGACCCGGAGGACATCATCTACCGCGTCGGGGTTCACGTCGCGGAGAGCGACGATCAGGCGCTGGAGGATTTCACCGCGGCGGTCGGCGCCGCGCCGCGCGGCAGCCTCACCATGGCCAATCGCGCGCTCGAAAGCGCCGTCGCCGCAACGGGCTATTACGGCCGCGACGCGGATGCGCAACGGGGGCGGCTGATGCCGGGCGGCCTGCGCGAACGCGTCGAGGAAGGCCGCATATTGCTGGGCGGGCCCGAAAGCGTGCTCAAGCAGATCGAGAAAATCCGCGACGACCTGGGCGCCGGCGTCGTCGATTTCACGGTCACCCACCAGATGGGCGCGAAAACGAACCGGTCGATCGAATTGATCGCCGAAAAAATCCTGCCGAAGATCCGGGGATGGTGAGCGCGATGACGGAAACGCAGGAAACACCCGCCGCCATGCTGCTTCTCGCGCCATCGTCGAAGGCCGCGGACATTCTCGAAAAAAAGTTCGAGCTTCGGAAAGACGGCGCGGCGCGGGCCGTTCTGGCGCAGGGCGCGCGCGCCAACGAGGCGCTGCGCGCCGCGCTCGCGGGCGGCGTTTCCGCCGTGGTGTTGATATCGCCGCCCGCCGTCGAGGCGCTCGACGAGGATATTAAATCCCGCTTGCGCGACATCGCGGCGCCGATCCTCGCCCTGTTCGGCACGGAAGATTCCAGTTCCCCCGTCGAATTCGGCCACGCGTGGCGGCGCGCGTTGCCCAAATGCTTCCAAACCTTCGTGTTCGACGCCGGCGCCGACATGGCGAACGAGCGGCCCGCGGCGGTGGCCTCGCTCGTCGCCGAGTTTTTGACGCTGGGCGAAGGATTTTTGGTGAACCACGGGGATGGACGCGCGTTGCCTTGAGCGCTGTCCGCGAATCGACGAAATTATGCTACCATCTCGAAAAGGGCGCTTCGGCCCTGGAGGAACCGGACATGGCCAAAGGTCAGATGAAGAGCAGCAAGGAAAAGAAAAAGCCCAAGGCGGAAACGCCCAAGGCCAAGGGCCCGTCGGCCTACCAGTCGTCGATGGGGAAGGGTGGCCCGGCGGCCAATCCCTTCGCCAAAAAGAGCTGACGTATCAGCGGCCCCAGTTGTTGACTTCCTGCTGGGTCGGCACGCGGCCGTTCGGCGTCAGATTGTCGACGATCCCCGGCAGCGCCTGCGACAGCATGTTGATCACATCCTGCTCGCTGACGCCGGCGCGTTTGGCGATGTCGGAGATTGTCTGCTGGCCGATCGCCGGGCCAAGCTGCGCGGGCGCGATCGGCTGATTGGGCCCGGACGAGACCCACGAGTCCGCCGCCGCGCCGTGGCCCGCGTTGCGCAGTTTGTCGAGCAGGCCGCCGAGTCCGGCTGAAAGCCCATCGTCGCTGGCGCCGATTGTGGCGGGATGGGCGGGCGCCGGCGCGGGCGGAACAACCTGCGCCTGAGGCGCGTCGTCCTTGCCGCCCCCGAGCCATTTGGCGAGTATCAGCGCGCCCGCCGCGATGACGAGAGGCTTCGCCAGATTGCCGCCGGGAACAGCGTTGCCAACGGCGTTGTCGAACATGCCCATGTAAATCTCCTTTAGCCCGCGTGGCGGAGCCAACCGCGGATATGTCGGATGTTCGGGGCCCCGCCGCAAGCCCCGGCCGGCCTTCCTTGCGTTCACGCGCGAATTGTCCAACTATGCCCGTGTTTCCGCCGGCCAAGCCACCGGCACAATAAGGAGCATTGGCATGAGCGTTATTTCATGGATTGTCCTCGGCCTGATCGCCGGCTTTATCGCGAGCAAGATCGTCAATAAAAGCGGCGAAGGATTTTTGCTGGACATCGTGCTCGGCGTCGTCGGCGCGGTGGTCGGCGGCGAAATCTTCAACGCGGCCGGCATGGCCGGCGTTTCCGGAATCAACCTCTGGAGCATTCTGGTTTCCATCGTTGGAGCGGTGATCGTCATTTGGATTTACCATATGGTCACCGGCAACAAGCGCCTGTGATCAAGGGTCGTATAAAAGAGCTGGAGAGAAGGGCCTGATGCGAAACGGCGCCTTGGGAGCTTGGAAGCTTCGATCGTTTCACATGGAGAATGTCGAAACCAAGGAGCGATCGGAGCCCTTCGGATCCGAGCCGAGGGGGTCTCTCATCCTGCATGCAGACGGGCGCATGGCGGCGCTCATCGCGCCGGGGGAGCGGACAGCGCTCACCGCCGGGGCCGATCAAGCGGCGGCTTTCCCAAAGCTCTTGGCTTACTCGGGCCGCTTTCGATTGGAGCCGCCGGATCGTTTGGTCACCTCGGTCGATGTCGCGTCGATCGAGGACTGGATTGGCACTGATCAGGCGCGAACCTACACGGTCGACGGGGACAGGCTGGATATCTTCACCCCTCCCGGGCGCATGCCGCGGCAAGACGCCGATGAAGTCACCGTCATCGGCGTCTTGTCGTGGACACGGGAAACATCGACGTCGACTTGAAAAGCGGGTGGGATTTCAAACCGGCCTAATACCGCAAGATTTGACCGTTTCCCGCCCCTTGCGTATTATCCGCGAAATCCAAACCGCCGCCCCCGGGGCGGCGTATTGATTTTTCAGGCCGAAAGCGAGCCGCTCCCATGTCCGACACCGCGCAGAACACGCAAGCCTCCGACGCCGCGATTCTTCCCACCTACGCCCGCGCGCCCGTGGCTTTCGAGCGCGGCGAGGGCTCGTGGCTGGTGGCGACGGACGGCGCGCGCTATCTCGACTTCGGCGCCGGCATCGCCGTGTGCGCGCTCGGCCATTCGCATCCCCACATGATCGCCGAGTTGACCGCGCAGGCCCAAAAGCTCTGGCATGTCTCGAACCTGTATCATATTCCGCAGGCCGAGCGGCTGGCCAAGCGCCTCGTCGAAACGACTTTCGCGGATTATGTGTTTTTCACCAATTCCGGCGTCGAGGCGGTCGAAGGCGCGATCAAGACCGCGCGAAAATACCAGGCGGCGAGCGGCCATCCCGAAAAATTCCGGCTGATCACCTTCGACGGCGCGTTCCATGGCCGGACGCTTGCGGGCATCGCGGCGGGCGGCAACCAGAAATACATCGACGGCTTCGGACCCAAGGTCGATGGCTTCGACCAGGCGCCGTGGGGCGATCTGGAAGCGGTCAAGGCGCTGATTGGCCCGGAGACCGCCGGCGTTCTCGTCGAACCCATCCAGGGCGAAGGCGGCGTGCGCACGCCGCCAGCCGGCTTTTTGCGCGGCCTGCGGGAAATCTGCGACCAACACGGTCTCGTGCTTGTCATGGACGAGGTGCAATCCGGCGTTGGGCGGACGGGCAAGTTGTTCGCGCACGAAATCTACGGCGTTAAGCCCGACATCATGGCGATCGCCAAGGGCATCGGCGGCGGCTTTCCGCTGGGCGCGTTTCTGGCGACGCGCGAAGCGGGCAAGGGCATGGTTGTGGGCTCGCACGGCACGACGTTCGGCGGCAACCCGCTCGCCACGGCCTGCGGCAACGCGGTGCTCGATGTCGTGCTCGCCGAGGGATTTCTCGACGAAGTCCAGCGCAAGGGGCTGTTGCTGAAACAGCGGCTGGCCCAGTTGCAGGACGCCCATCCAAAAGTCATCGCGGAGATTCGCGGCGAGGGCCTGTTTGTCGGCGTTCGCTTGCGCACGCCGAACGCCGACTTCGCCGTCGCGGCGCGCGACGAGCGGATGCTGGTCATCCCCGCTCTCGACAACACCATCCGCCTGCTGCCGCCGCTGACGGTTTCCGACGCGGAGCTGGACGAGGCCATCGCCCGCCTCGACCGCGCCTGCGGCGTCGCCGAAGCCAAGCTCGCGGCGGAACAAAAGCAATGAGCGCGCCGCGGCATTTTCTCGACCTGACGGAAGTTCCCGCGACCGAGTTGCGGCGCGTGCTCGACGGAGCCGCGCGCATCAAGGCCACGTGGCGCAAGGGCGAACGCGCGGCGTCTCGGCCGCTCGACGGCAAGGTGCTGGCGATGATTTTCGATCGCCCGTCGACGCGCACGCGGGTCTCCTTCGATGTCGGCATGCGCCAGCTCGGCGGCGAAACGCTGATGCTGACCGGCGCGGAAATGCAGCTCGGCCGCGGCGAAACCATCGCCGACACCGCGCGGGTCCTGTCGCGCTACGTCGACGCGATCATGATCCGCATTCTTGACCACAGCGATCTGCTGGAACTCGCCGAACACGCGACCGTGCCGGTGGTCAACGGCCTCACCAAGCGCTCGCATCCCTGCCAGGTGATGGCGGACGTGCTGACGTTCGAGGAACACCGCGGGCCGATCAAGGGCCGCACGGTCGCCTGGACCGGCGATTCCAACAATGTGTTGGCGAGCTGGATCCACGCCGCGCCGGCCTTCGACTTCGCCATCAATGTCGCGACGCCGCCGGAGCTCGCGCCGCCACCGAGGCTTCTCGAATGGGCGGCGAAAGCGGGCGCGCGCCTCCACCTGACGGGGGATCCGTTCGAAGCGGTCGACGGCGCGGCCGCGGTCATTTCGGACTGCTGGGTGTCGATGGGCGACGAGGAAGAGGCGCGCCATCGCCACAATCTGCTGCAACCCTACCAGGTCAATAAAAAGCTGATGGCCGCCGCGGCGAAGGACGCCGTGTTCATGCACTGCCTGCCGGCCCACCGCGGCGAAGAGGTGACCGACGAAGTCATCGACGGCCCGCAGTCCATCGTCTTCGACGAGGCGGAGAACCGCATGCACGCGCAGAAGGGCGTGCTCGCCTGGTGCCTCGGAGCCCTGCCCGCATGAACGCGCCCGCGCGCGCCCCCAGCGATATCGGGGGCGACGATTGCGTGCTGCCCTTCGCCGTCGAGGCGCTCGACGTGCGCGGTCGCGTCGCGCGGCTTGGCCCGGCCATCGACGCCATCCTGTCGCGGCACGCCTATCCGCCGCCGGTGGCGCGGCTGCTGGGCGAGGCCGCGGCGCTGACCGCGCTGCTGGCGACCGCGCTGAAAATCGACGGGCGCTTTCAGCTGCAAACGAAGAGCGACGGCCCGGTCGATATGATCGTCGTCGATTTCGACGCGCCTGACCGGCTGCGCGCCTTCGCGCGCTTCAACGCCGAGCGGCTGGACCTTTCCGCCCCCCGCGCCGACCTTCTGGGCAGCGGCCACCTCGCGCTCACGATCGAGCAGGGCGCGGAACTCACGCGCTATCAGGGCATCGTCGCGCTGGAAGGGCAGGGGCTCGAAGCCGCGGCGCACGAGTATTTCCGCCAGTCCGAGCAAATCCCGACCTACGTGCGCCTCGCGGTAGCGCAGTCCGTCACGCCGGAGGGTTCGCAATGGCGCGCCGGCGGCATGCTCACGCAGTTCCTGCCGAGCGCCCCAGAGCGGCGCCCCATGACCGACATCGATCCCGGCGACGCGCCGCCGGGGGTCGCCGCGCCCGAGGCGGTGGAGGACGACGCCTGGACGGAAGCCAAGCTGCTCGCGGCGACGGTGGAAGATCACGAACTCGTCGATCCCCTGCTGTCGAGCGAGCGGCTGCTGTACCGCCTGTTCCACGAGCGCGGGGTCAAGGTGTTCGAGCCGGCCGACGTGCTCGACCGCTGCCGTTGCTCCGACGAGCGGGTGCGAACGATGTTGCGAAACTTTTCCGCCGCCGACCGCCGCGACATGGTCGGCGAGGACGGCAAGATCGGCGTCACCTGCGAATTCTGTTCGACGAAGCGGGAATACGCGCCGGAAGAGTTCGACGGCGCGAAATAAAAGCCTGACCTATAACCCCGGGCCTTTCGCCGCCGCCAATATGGCGCCGAGCTTCGGTCCCTGATTGGCCTGCAACATCACCGCGTAGCCGTCGGAATCGCCTTGCTTCAGGCCCATTTCGTCGATTTCGTAACGCGCGGGCTGGCCCATCCAGTTGCCCGCTTTTTCCATGCCGCGCACGATGTTTGTGTAGGTGACCGAGCGCCCCGCGTTTTCGCCGCGGCCAATCGCGACCGTCCGCGATTTAGCCAATCGCAGCACCCACAACGCGCCCCATTTGCCCGCGCCCTCCGGCGCGCCGCCGACCTCGGCGATCAAATGGCCGCCTTCCATATGGGTTTTTAGCGAGACCTTCAGCGCGCCCTGTTCGCCGGCGGCGAGTTGCGTCGCGGCGTCGAGTTCCGTCGGATCGCTGCCGACGGCGTGGCGCAACCCGTCGATGACCGCCTGTGGCGTATACACCGCGCCATCGCCGCGCGACTGGGCGTAAGCTTTCTGCCGCGCGGTGTAGGCGGGCGAGGCGAACGTGTCCTTCCAGCCGATATAGTCCCAATAATCAACGGGAAACGACAAAACGAGCGTGTCCGCCTCCCGGGCCATCTTCGCCGCGAGCACGTCGGCTGGCGGACAGGAGGAACAGCCCTGGCTGGTGAAGAATTCAACAACGCGGCCAATGGTTTGCGCGCGCGCGCCGCTGGAAAACGCGAACGAAAGCGCCAGCGCCGCGGAAGCCAACAGTGTCGCGCGAACTGCACCCATCGACAGCATCTCGAAAACAGGGAACCACCCCCTAGGTATCCCAACATGGCCGCCAAGGCCACTCACGTCCTGGTGACCCGCGGCGAGGCGCTGCTATCGCCCCGAGCGCAGCGCGTTCAACACCCGGGTCGCGGCGCGGCCGTCCTGCGGCAGGCCGGCGCGGGCCTGATAGGCGACGATCGCGGCGCGGGTCTTGTCGCCGACGTTGCCGTCGGGATCGCCAACCGCGTAGCCGCGCTGGTTGAGCAGCGACTGGATTTCCTTGCGCTCGGGACGGCCAACGCCGGGATCGTCGGTCGGCCAGGGTGTCTTGAACGTTCCGCCGCCCCGTATTCTGTCGGATAAGTACGCCACCGCCAGCACATAGGATTCGGCGGCGTTGTAGCCATAGATGGCGTCGAAGTTGCGCGTCGTCAGAAAAGCCGGCCCATTGCGGCCAGCCGCGAGATAGAGGCCGTAAGAGCCCTCCGGCAGCGGTTTGCCATCGGCGCGGCGCAAGCCCTGCGCGCTCCAATAGGCTGCCGGATGCTTGCGGGTCCGGCCCACCTCGCCGGAGTAGCCCTGCGGCAATTCCACCTCGTATCCCCAATGAAGGCCCGACACCCAGCCCGCGTGCTTCAACAGATTGGCGCTGGAGCCGAGCGCGTCGGGAACGGACCCCACCACGTCGCGGCGCCCATTTCCCTCGAGATCCACCGCGAGCCGCTGATAGGTCGATGGCATGAACTGGGTCTGCCCGAAGGCGCCCGCCCATGAGCCGATCAACTGGTCCTGCGCGATGTCGCCGTGCTCGATGATTTTCAGGGTCGCGAACAATTCGCCGCGGAAAAACGCCTGCCGCCGCCCTTCACAGGACAAGGTCGCCAGCGACTGCACCAGCGGGCGCTTGCCCAGGTTGCGGCCGAAATCGGTTTCAACGCCCCAGATCGCGACCAACACCGAGGGATCGACGCCAAAGCGCTGCTCGGCGGCGCGCAGGGCCGAGGCCTGCTCGCGCATGCGGGCGCGGCCGTCGGCGACGCGCTCGTCGTCCACCGCGCCGGCAATGTAGTCCCAGATCGCGGTTTTGAATTCGGGCTGCTTGTCGAGAAAGCTCGCCGCGTCGCTGGGTTCAAGACCGCGCGTCGCCTGATCGAACGTCGCCGGGGACACGCCGCGCGAGGGAGCCTCGCCCCGCAGCGAGGCGAGGCAGGACTGAAAGTCGGCGCGGGCCGGCTGCGCGGAGAGCAGCGCGGCGGCTATGGCGAGGGGGAGGATCGAATCGCGCATGGCCGGAAAATAGCAGATTTCCCGGGGGATCGCGAAAACGCCAACGCGCGCGTCGTGAAGAAGCGATGTCTGTCGGCGTCTCAATTAACTTTTCCGCGCGGCGTTAATCGTTAACCAGCGATTAATTGGACCCCCCGCCGGCGGCGGCGTAATTTCGTCCTTCACCGAAGCGCCACCGTGAGGCGGCGAACGGCGTCTGGAGGCCATCATGACGCGATCCAGCACAAGCGCTCCCCGGCTCGCGGGATTGGACAGTCTTCGACTGATGGCCGCGGCCTGGGTCGCCTGTTCTCACGGCGCGCGCCTGCCCTTGGAACACATGGTTTCAGGCGACGGCCCCGTCGCTCAGGGGCTCGTCGCGCTCAACAACGGCCTGTTCAACGGCGTGGCCGCGGCGATGCTGTTCTTCGTGATCTCCGGCCTTGTGATCCACCACGCCAACGTCGGGCTCGAAGCCATCGACATCCCGGGCCACTATGTCAGGCGCCTTCTCCGCGTCGCCCCGCCGCTCTTCGTCATGCAGATCGTTTGTTTGCTGATGGGGCCAAAATTCCAGATCGAGCTCAACGACGTTCTCTGGAGCGTCTATTGCGAGATCGCGTTTTATCTCGCCTATCCCTTGTTGTTCCCGTTGTTTCGCCGCGTTGGCGCCGAGCGCGTGTTCATGGCCTCAAGCGTTCCCTCGGCGATCGCCATCGCCCTCACGTGGCCGACGTCCTATCATTCGATGTTGCCGCTTCCGGCGCTCCTCGCCATCGGCGCGCCCTGTCTTCTGCTGGGTTGCCTGCTGGCGGAGAAGCTGGCGGCAGGCAAAGCCATTGATGTCGGCGGCGCCATCTGGGCGTGGCGCGCGGCGGCGATCGCCTTGTCGGCCGCGATGAAGCTGCCAGTGACGCATGGGCCTTTTCACGTCGGCTATCCAGCCGGCCACTGGATATTCGCGATCTTCTCGTTTTTCTGGCTGAGCCGCGAGGTCGGCTATTTCGCTCATCGAGCGCCGCCGCGGCTGACGGAAGCCGGCGGAGCCATGTCCTATTCGTTATATCTCGTGCATTTCCCCGTGCTTGGATTGTTTCTGGTTTCGGAAACGGCGGGCGCGCCGTTGCGCGGAATTTTCGGCCACGGCGCCGGCGCGTGGCTGGCCGCGTGGGGACTTTGGATCGCTGGGATCGCGATGGCGACGCTCGTGTTTCACGTTTTCATCGAGGCGCCGTTCCACCGCCTCGCCAGAAAATTGGGACGCAGGGTCGCGGAGCGCGCGCGGCGAACCCGGACCCGGCGCGAAGTCACCGCGTAAAATCGAGGACAGCGGCGGCGACGGCGGCGGGATTGTCGAGGTCGGCGAGGTGCCCGGCGTCCGATATTGTGCGAACCTTGGCGCCGGGTATCGCGGCCTGCCATTTCGCCAGCAGGGCGGACGACACCACCTGGTCGCGATCGCCGCGCAACAACAGCGTCGGCCGCGAAATCATGGGCGCCCGTTTCGCCACGCCCGAATTGCCGAGGGGCCACAGAAGACGCGCGGCGGCCTCCGCTGCGCGCGCGGCGTCAATCTCCCATTCCACGTCGTTCGCGCTCGCCGACGGCGCGACATGCGCCCGCCAAAGCCCGGGATCGGCGCAGAGAAACGCGGGATATTCATCCGCCCGGCGCGCGAACATGTCGGCGGGCGGCGCGGCCTCGTCGTAATATCCCAGCGGAGAAATCAGCGCGAGCCGTCTGACGCTGCCCGGCCAAAGCGCGGCGATCTCCGCGGCGAGCGCGCCGCCGACGCTCGCGCCGATCAAGTCCGCGCCTTCGAGCCCCGCGGCCATGAAAATCCGCCGCGCGGCCACCACCCAGTCGAACTGCGTGTCGAGATCGAGATGCGCCCGCCCGCCGCCCGGAAAACCTGGCAGGGACGGCGCGACGACCTCGCGGCGCTTCGACAACTCGTCGAGAAACGGCGTCCAGCGCGGCAAGCCGCCCCATCCCGCGAAATAGCCGACACGAGGGCCCGCGCCCTTGCGCCAGACGCGGATGTCGTGGCCGTCCAGGTCGATGATGGATTGGTCGATGGCGGAGTCTTGGGGAGGGTTCATGGCGGCCGCGTCACTCCGCCGCCACGCTTGAGGCCGCGAACGGCTTCGGCCACCAGTGGTCTTCGTAGTCGCCGAACAAGCCCTTCAGTTTCGGGATCACTTTCTCCGCGAAAAGCCGCGTGTTGGTGAACGTCGTTTCCTTGCTCATGTCGCCGAAGTGCAGCAACGGCATGAGTTGACCCACATGCAGCGAGGTCGCGACCTCGCGAATCTGCTCGACCACTTCGTCAGGCGTGCCCAGCACGACGTAGCCCTCGTCGACGATCTCGCTCATTTCCGTGGCGCGGCGACGCTTCGAGCGGTCGGCGACGCGCGCCACCTGCCCGGTCAACCCGGCGCGCTGCGTCTCCTCGGTCACATAGCCCGCCGGGCCCGCGTAGCGTGGATCGATGTGCTGGCACCGGCCGTAGAAATATTCCGCCGGCCCCGTGTAGAGATCCAGCGCCTGCTGGCGGCTTTCGGCGACGCCGACGAATTGCAGGAATCCGGCGCGATAGGGATTGCGCTCCTTGCCGGCCTGATCGACCACTTTCCAGAAGCCCTTCATCGTGTCTTGCGCGATCTTGTAGCCGCCATAGGACAGGTAGCAGTAGACGTAGTCGTTATCGACGCAGAAGTCCCATGTCTCGACGGAGCCGCCGCCGGGAATCCAGATCGGTGGATGCGGCTTCTGGATCGGCCGCGGCCACGCGTTGACATGCGCCTGTTGCGTGAAGCGTCCGTTGAAGGCGAAGGGCTTCGGCTCCGTCCAGGCGCGCACAATCAGGTCGTGGGCCTCGTGGTAGCGCTGGCGCAACTGGCTCGGGTTCGTCGAATAGGCGAAACAGGTGTCCATCGGCGTGCCGACGGGAAAGCCAGCGATGAGGCGCCCGCCCGACACGCAGTCGATCATGGCGAACTCCTCCGCCACGCGCGTCGGCGGATTGTAGAGCGCGATCGAATTGCCGAGCACGCAGATTTTCGCGTCTTTCGTGGCGCGCGCCAACGCCATGGCGACGAGGTTGGGCGACGGCATCAAGCCATAGGCGTTCGAGTGGTGCTCGTTGACGCAGATCGCGTCGAAACCGACCTTCGCCGCGTATTCAAGCTCGTCGAAATAGTCGTTGTACATCTGGTGGGCGCGGGCGGGATCGAACAGCGCGGGATCAATGTCCACCCACACGGAGGGATTTTTCGCGCGGAAATCCGCCGGCAAATCCATGTAGGGCATCAGATGAAACCAAAGAAAATTCACGCGAACTCCCCCTCGGCGGCGCCCGCGTTGTCAAAAGTCCGGGCGGACGGATCAATCGTCGTAGACCAGATAGGCGTGCGCGGGCTCCGCCGGCGTCCCTTCCAGCGCCCCGCCCTCCTTCGCCGGCCGCCATTGCAGCAGCGACTCGATTTTCGCGGCGAGATCGAAGTCGCGGTCGGTTATTCCGCCGGCTTCGTGCGTGTCGAGGCGGACTTCGACGGCGGGATAGGTCGCGCGCAACTCGGGGTGGTGCCAGGCCATTTCGGCGAGGTGGGCAATGGCGTTCACCGCCATCGTGGTGCCCTTCCAACCACAAGTGCGATAGGTCCGGCACAGCGAGCCCTTGTCGAGCCGCCAATGCCGGAGTTCGCCTTTCAGGCGGGCGAGGACTTCGGCGTCGGTGTAAACCGCGAGTGGTTTGCGTTTCGCCATGAGTCCTCTCCTTATGTCGGCTATTCCTCGGCGCCGTCGCCGTTTTCCTTGATCGTGGAGATGAAGGCGATGACATCGGCGCGGCGGTCGTCCTGCTTGATGCCCGGGAAGATCATCTTGGTGCCGGGCACCTTGCCGCGCGGATCCTTCAGATATTCGTCGAGGGTCGCCGCGTCCCACGTCAGGCCCGAATTCTTGTTGGCGTCGGAATAATTGTAGCCGGGATAGCTGCCGGCCTTGCGGCCGACGACGCCGTTCAGCACGGGACCGACGGAATTCTGAGCGTCGGCGCCGATCTGGTGGCAGGCGCGGCACTGGTTGAACAGAGTGCGCCCTTTGGCCGGATCGCCCGCGGCGAACGAAGGCGTGGCGAGAGCTGCGAAAGAAAACGTGGCGACGAGGGTCGCGGCGGCGTGCGTCAATTTCATCTAAGGTTCCTTCGAACAGACGGCGGGAAAACCGGCGTGGTGGATGTCGCGTCGCCAAGTATTCACCCGGGGGTGACGTGGCCGCGTGTTCGGATATTATGGCAGTCGCGCCCGCCAAACAACTGGCGGGATGGAAAAACACGCCGCCCGCCAAAGGCCGGCTTTGGGAGATCGATATGCCGCTGGGCAGGCTTGTTTCCGCGCTGGCGGCGTTGTGGATTGGCGCGGGCGGCGCGTCCGCCGAATCATTGCGGATCGCCGCGCAAAAAACCGGCACGCTGGCCTGGGAACTCGATGTCATCGCCGCGCACGGCCTCGCCGTTGAGGCCGGCCTCGACTTGCAAATCGTTGAATACGCCTCGCCGGAAGCCGGCAAACTCGCTCTACATTCCGGATCGGCGGATGTCATCCTCTCCGACCTGATGTTTGTCGCGCGCGAGCGGGCGCTGGGCGGCTCGCTCGTGTTCGCTCCCTACTCGTCGGCGCTGGGCGCCGTGATGGTCCCCGAGGGCTCGCCCATCCGCGGGATCGCGGATTTGAAGGGCCGCAAGATCGGCGTCGCCGGCGGGCCGCTCGACAAGAGCTGGCTCATGCTGCGAGCTTTGTCCCGGCGCGCCGGGTTCGATCCAGCGAAAGAGTCCGAACCCGCCTATGGCGCGCCGAAACTGCTGGAAGCCAAGGCGGAGCAAGGCGAACTTGCGGCGCTGTTGAATTATTGGAACATCTGCGCCGACATGGAAACAAAAGGCTTTCGCCGCGCCATCGACATGGCCGACGTCGAGCGGGCGCTCGGCGCGGCCGCGCCCGTCGCGCTGGTGGGCTACGCCTTCGACGGCAAATTCGCCGACGCGCACGCGCCCGCGATGTTGAAATTCCTCGACGTGTCGGCCCGCGCCCGCAAGATGCTCGCCGACGACCCAGCGGAGTGGAAACGCATCGCCGGGCGCGTGGGCGCGTCGTCGGAGGCGGCGCTGTCGGTTTACCAAGCCCGCTACGCGCAAGGCGCGGCGCGGCGTCCGCTGGCCGAGGAAGAGGCCGACGCGCGCGCGCTTTACGGCGTCATCGCCGCGGAGGGCGGCGCCGCGCTCGTCGGCCCCGCGACCACGCTCGATCCGGCGGCCTATTGGCGCCCGCCGGGGGAGGCGACGCGTTGACCGCGCGTCTCGTTTCGCTGCTGGCGTTGCTCGCCGCGTGGCAGGTCGGCTCCGGGATCGCCGGCGCGCGCCTGCTCCCCGCGCCCGCCGCCGTCGCCGCCGCGCTGCTTGTGGAAGCCCGCGACGGCGCGTTGTTTTTCAATCTCGGCGTGACGTTGGCGCGCGTCGTCGCGGCTTTCGCCATCGCGATGATTCTGGGCTCGGCGCTTGGCGTGCTGATGGGCCGCTCGCGCCTCGTCGACAAACTCGCCGACCCGTGGCTGGTCGTGCTTCTCAATTTGCCGGCGCTCGTCATTATCGTGCTGGCCTATATCTGGGGCGGTCTCACGGAGACAGCCGCCATCGCCGCGGTGGCGCTCAACAAGCTGCCGTCGGCGACCGTGACATTGCGCGAAGGCGCGCGGGCCCTCGATCCCCAGCTCGACGACATGGCGCGCGCCTTCGTCTTTTCGCGCGCGAGCTGGCTGCGTCATGTCGCGCTGCCGCAATTGGCGCCCTATATCGCGTCGGCGTCGCGCGCGGGCCTGTCTCTTGTCTGGAAGATCGTGCTCGTCGTCGAGTTGATCGGGCGCCCCAACGGCGTCGGCTTCGAGATCGGCTCGGCGTTCGAGCTTTTCGACGTCACGCGCATCCTGGCCTATTCACTGGCGTTCGTGGCGGTTATGCTGGGCGTCGAACTCTGTCTGGTGCAGCCATTTGAACGACATGTCGCGCGTTGGCGTCCCGCGCGGGCCTGACACTCGGGACCCGCTCGACGTCCGTATCGAAGAAAAGTCCTTTCAATCGGGGAGCGGCGAAAAGTTCGTCGTGCTGCGCGATTTCTCCCTTCGCCTGCGTTCGGGCGAGATCGCCGCGCTTGTCGGACCCTCGGGCTGCGGCAAGTCCACGCTTCTCCGCCTGGCGGCGGGGCTCGACACCGATTTCACGGGTGAAATCGCGCGTCCCGCGCGCGACCGGCTTGGCATGGTGTTTCAGGAGCCGCGCCTGCTGCCCTGGCGCAGCGTGATCCAAAATCTGCGCGTCGCCGCGCCGCGCGCGACCGCCAGCGCTCTCGACGCGTTGCTGAAGGCGTTCCACATCGACGCGCTGCGCGACCGCTATCCCGGCGAGCTGTCCGGTGGACAGGCCCGGCGCGTGGCGCTGGCGCGCGCCTTCGCCGTCGAGCCGGAACTGCTGTTGCTCGACGAACCCTTCGTGTCGCTCGACGCGGCGCTCGCCGCGGCCCTGCGCGCGGAACTCGCCGCGATCGTCGAAAACGGGCGTGTGACGACGCTGCTGGTGACGCACGACCTCGACGAGGCGATCGAACTGGCGGACCGGCTGATCCTGATGGCGGGGCGGCCCGCGCGCGTCGTGGCGGACATCGCCATCGCCGAGCCGCGGGGCGCGCGAACCTCCGCGCGGATTTCGGAAATCAAGGCGGACGCCCTCGGCCGGGCCGCGGCGGCCGCGCCATGAAACGCGACATAGCATGAGCCCCGACATTGAAAGCGCGCGCGAGAAAATGCGCGAGACTTTCGGATTCGCCGATTTCCTGCCCCATCAGCAAGAGGTTCTCCGCGCGGTTCTCGCCGGCGAAAACGTGCTCGCGGTGTTGCCGACCGGCGGCGGCAAATCGCTGTGCTATCAGCTGCCGGCGCTGCTGCGCCCCGGCCTCGTCGTCGTCGTTTCGCCCTTGATCGCGTTGATGCGCGACCAGGTGCTGGCGCTGCGCGCGCGGGGGATTCGGGCGGGCGCGATTCATTCCGCCAATCCCGACGGCGAATCCCGCGCCGTGGAGCGCGCCATCGCCGAACGGCGGCTCAAGCTTGTCTATGTCGCGCCGGAGCGATTTTCCGCGCCGGGCGTTCTGGACGTCCTGAAGGCCGCCGACGTTTCCTTGTTCGCCATCGACGAGGCGCATTGCGTGGCGCAATGGGACCATGATTTCCGTCCGGAATATCTGGCGCTGCGCGAAATCGCGCGGCAACTCGGCGGCGTTCAAACTCTCGCTGTCACCGCGACCGCCAACAAGCGCACGCGCGGCGAGATCGTCGATCTGCTTCTCGGCGGCCGCGCGCCACGCGAGATCGTCGGCTCGTTCGACCGGCCGAACCTGCGCCTCGCCTTCGCGCCCAAGAGCGACGCTTTCCGCCAGATCGGCGATTTCGTCGGCCGGCGGCGCGGCGACAGCGGCATCGTTTATTTCGGCTCGCGCGAGCGCAGCGAGGCCTTCGCGACCGCGCTTTCGGCGCGCGGCCACCGCGCGCTCGTCTATCACGCCGGCCTCGACGGGGCGACCCGGGCCGCGCGGCAAGACGAATTCACGGAAGCCGAGGGCGTGGTGATGTGCGCGACCATCGCCTTCGGCATGGGCGTCGACAAGGCCGACACGCGCTTCGTCTGCCACGTCGACACGCCCTCGGGAGTCGAGGCTTATTATCAGGAGATCGGACGCGCCGGACGCGACGGCAAACCAGCCGACACGCTTGCGTTGTGGAACGAAGCCGACTTCGACCTGCGCCGGCGGCGCATCGACGAAAGCGCGCTTCCCCGCGCGAGGGCGCTGGCGGAGGCGCGCAAATTGGCGGCGATGCGGGCGCTGTGCGACACGCCGGCCTGCCGCCGCCAAACCCTGCTCGCGGCTTTCGACGAACGCGTCGGCCCCTGCGGGAATTGCGACAATTGCCGGAGCGCGCTTGGGCGGGTGGCGCGCGCGATCCCCGCCGCGTCGCGCCTTTTGGCGCCCGGGCAAACCCTCGCGGCTCTCGCCGGCAAGGCGTTGACGGGCGAGGCCGCGCAGTCACTGCGCCGCCACGCGCGCGATTGGCCGGGCGCGCTCGCGCGACGGCTCGCGGCGCGGTTCGGGAAGAATGAGGCAGCCGCCCCGGACGAAGGCGACGCCGCGGCGGCGAACGAGCCAGCTGAGCCGACAACTGAATGGACCTCTGTCGCGACGCCACCGCTGACCACGAGCGGTCAGCGCCTGCTCGTCGCGCTCAAGGCGCGGCGGCTGGAACTGGCGCGCAAGGAGCGCCAGCCGCAGCGCGCCATCGCGGCGGATTCGGCGTTGGCGGAACTCGCCGCGCGCCGGCCCCGCGACATGACGGCGCTGGCCGAGATCGAGGGTTTCGACGCGCAAGCGCGGGCGCGCCATGGCGCGGCTTTTCTGGAAGTGGTGCGGCGACATGGCGAAGCGTGAAGGCGCGCTCGGCGCGTGGACCGCCGCTTCCCCGCGACGCTTGCGATTGCCGCCGGCTTGTCGCAAAAGACGGCGAAGATCGCCCCTCCGCGCGTGGAAATCCCCAGGACAGGAATGACGAGCCAGCCACAGCCCCAACGCCAGTTGGGCAAAGAACAGATTCGCGTCATCATGGTCGGCCTGATGGTCGCCATGTTCCCCGGCGCGCTCGACGCGACGATTATCGGGCCGGCGCTGCCCACGATTGGCCGCGACCTCGGCGATGTCGGCAACCTCGCCTGGGTCGCGACCGCCTATCTGCTGGTTTCCACCGCGGTGACCCCCCTTTACGGCAAGCTCAGCGACATCCACGGCCGGCGAATCATGCTGCTGATCGCCATCGCGGTATTCGCCTTCGGTTCGCTGCTGTGCGCGCTCGCGCCGACGACGATCCTGCTCGCGTTGGCGCGCGGGGTTCAGGCGCTTGGCGGCGGTGGATTGGTGTCGCTGGCGATGACGGTCATCGGCGACGTGGTGCCGCCGCGCGAGCGCCCGCGCTACCAGGTCTACACGTCGGTCATGTGGACGACCGCGAGCCTGCTCGGCCCAGTGGCGGGCGGCTATTTCGCCGAGCGCTGGAACTGGACGGTGATCTTCTGGATCAACCTGCCCATTTGCCTCGCCGCGTGGCTGATGACCGATTCGAAGCTGCGCGGGCTGCCGCGCAACGAGCGTCCGCACAAGCTCGACTACGCCGGCGCGGCGCTGATCGTGCTCGCCTCCGGCCTGCTGCAACTGACGCTGAGCTGGGGCGGCGCGCATTACGCGTGGTCGTCGGCGACGATCCTGTCGATGACCGCGGCGACCATCTTTTTCACGGCGCTGTTCGTGTGGCGCCTCGCGACCGCGGAAGAGCCGCTCATCCCCTACCGCTTGTTGTCGAACAAGGTGATTCTGTTCGGCGCGACCTCGGTCGGCGCCACGATGGCGATGTATGTGGCGTTGACGATCTACGTGCCGGTGTTCCTCGAGAGCGTGCGCGGGTTTTCCGCCAGCCGCGCCGGCCTGGCGCTGTTGCCGCTGACCTTGTGCTCGACGATCGGCGCCGTTGGCGCGGGGCGGGCCATGCTCTTCGTGCGCCGCTACAAATTCGTCGCGTTGTTTGGGCAGGCGATGGCCGCCGCCGCGTTGACGCCCGTGTTCTTCCACCCGGTCGACATGTCGATGACCGAATTCGAATTCCTGCTGGGCCTCGTCGCCGTCGGCTGCGGCGCGGTGTTTCCGATCACCACCGTGTCCATTCAGAATTCGGTGCAGCGGCACGACCTCGGCACGGCGATGTCGCTGATCACGTTTTCGCGCAATCTCGGCGCGGCGGGCGGCGTCGCGCTGTTCGGCGTCGTCGTCGCGTCGCTGCCGCCCGCGTCCGCGGGGATGGCCGCGGTGGGCGAGACCTTCCGCTATGTGTTCCTGCTTGGCGCGGCGGGCTTCGTTCTCGGTTTCGCGCTGCTGCTGTTCATGGACGAGCGCTCGCTCACGGGCGCCTCTGGACAGATGAAGTAGTCCGGACGGTCCCGCGCGGGGCTATCGCGTCGGCGCAACCCGCGGCAGAATAGCGGCTTCTCCATTCGCGGGATTTTCCATGGCCAGCGGCAAGAAACTCCATCTCGGCGCCTTCATGCGCCCGGCGACCATTCACACCGGCGCCTGGCGCTACCCCGGCGCGTGGCCCGACGTGAATTTCAATTTCCCCAAGCTGCGCCAGCTCGCGCAAAAGCTCGAGGCGGGAAAATTCGACACGTTCTTCATGGCCGACCACATGGCCGTTTTGAACATGCCGTTCAAATCGCTGCGCCGCAGCCACACCGCGACGTCGTTCGAGCCGTTCACGCTGTTGTCGGCGCTGGCCGCGTCGACGACCCGCATCGGCCTCGCGGCGACGGCCTCGACGACTTTCGACGCGCCCTATCACATCGCGCGCCGCTTCGCCTCGCTGGACCACATCAGCGGCGGCCGCGCGGCGTGGAACATTGTCACCACGTCCAACCCGGACGCCGCGCTCAACTTCGGCATGAAGGAGCAGCTCGAGCATGGCACGCGCTATCGCCGCGCGCGCGAGTTCTATGACGTTGTCACCGGACTATGGGACTCGTGGGCGGACGACGCGATCATCCGCGATGTCGAAAGCGGCGTGTTTTTCGACCCCGACAAACTGCATGTGCTGGACCACCACGGCGAATTCCTCGACGTGCGCGGCCCTCTGAACATCGCGCGCCCGGTGCAGGGCTGGCCGGTGATCGTGCAGGCGGGCGCCTCCGATCCCGGGCGCCAACTCGCCGCCGAAACCGCCGAACTCGTGTTCACCTCGCAGCCGAATATCGAGGCGGGGCGGCGCTTCTACGCCGACGTCAAGGCGCGGATGGCGAAGGCGGGGCGCAACCCGGCCTTCATGAAAATTCTGCCGGCCTGCCTTGTCGTGGTCGGCGAAACGGTTGGGGAAGCGAAGCGCAAGCGCGCGCTGCTCGACACGTTTGTCCACGAGGACAGCGGAATTTCGTCGCTTTCGATCGCGCTTGGCCACGATGTGTCGGGCTTCGATCTCGACGGCCCCCTGCCCGAAATTCCCGAATCGAACGCCGGCAAGACCTCGTGGCTGCGCGTCACTGAAATGGCGAAGCGCGAAAACCTCACCGTGCGCCAGCTCGCTCAACGAGTCGGCGGCCATTCCGGCCTGTCGATGGTGGGCACGGCGAAGACCATCGCCGACACGATGGAGGAATGGCTGGAGACCGAGGCCTCCGATGGCTTCACCATTCAGTTCCCCTATCTGCCGGCCGGGCTCGACGACTTCGTCGATCAGGTCGTGCCGGAGTTGCAGCGCCGCGGAATTTTTCGAAAGGAATACGAGGGCGCGACGCTGCGCGAGAACCTCGGGCTTCCCCGGCCGGAGAACAGGTTTTTCCCCAAGGTCCAAAACGACCTCGCGGCGCCATGACTTTTTCAGCTTCGGCTATTCCAGCTTCGCCGCCTGTTCGACGAGATCGCGGACTTCCCTGGGCGTCGCGACCGCGGCCGCGACAAGCGCGCTCACGGCTTCGCCCGTTTTCGGAGTGACATCGAATCCGAGACCGCGCGCCTCGTCGAGGAACGCGGGATCGGCGAGCGTCGCGTCGAATGCGCGGCGCAGGATTTCAACGCGTTCCGCGGGCACGCCGGGCGGCGCCATCAACGGACGGCCGAGTTCCTGATTGGACGCGAAGAATTTGAAGATGCCGCGTTGTTCGGGCGTTTTGACGAAATCGAACACGGTTGGCATCTTCATCCAGGCGATCGGCGTCTCCTCCATGCTGAAGAGCGCGCGCATCTCGCCAGACTCGATCCATTGGCGCCGCTTGCCGTCCGCCGCGCCGATGGAATCGACGATTCCGCCGGCTTCGCCACGCTTCATCGCCAGCACGACGTCCTCCGGCGCGGCGTAGCCCATGACTATTTTGAGCTTCATGCCAAGAACGTTGCGCAGTAGAACGGGAGCCGTCGTCACCGCCTGCCCGACGCCCGGCGCGCCGACGACAAGCTCGCGCTCGAACAACCGAGCGGCGTCGGTCACCCCCGAGAGGCCCGAGACGAAAAAGACGCGGTGGTTGACTTCGGGACTGCCGATCCAATTGAAGCGAAGCGGGTCGAAACGGACGTTCGGAAATTTCAGTATCGCGGCGTCGGTGATGTTGCGCGACACCATGCCGAGAACGGTGCCGTCGCGCGGCGCGGTGTTGAAGAGGTAGTTCGTCGCGACGATGTGGCCGCCGCCCGGCATGTTCTCGACGACGAACACGGGCTCGCCCGGGACGCGCCGCTGCATGTGGCGGCCGATCAGCCTCGCCCAGATGTCGTAGTCCTGTCCCGCGCCCGTGCCGACGACGAGGCGAATTTGCTTGCCGCGGTAAAAATCGTCGGCGAACGCGGGCGCGGCGCAAAACATCAGCGCGGTCAACAGGGCCAAGGGGCGATGAAACATGGACATGACCAAAGGCGAATTCGCCGTCTGTTAGAGCCCGCGGCGGCGCGGACGGTCAAGCCGTCATTGACTCGCCAGGGTCGCCGGATTCAAATGAAGCCTGTCGCGAGACCCGCGTTTCGCGCCGGACAAAGCAGGAGGAATGTGAGAGACATGGCCAAGATCCGCCACATCGTCTTCAACACCACCGATCCCGAGCGGCTGGCGAAATTCTACGTCGAGGCGCTGGGCCTGACGGTCACGCACCGCGCGCGCAACGGCGGCGTTTCGTTGACGGACGGCTATCTCAACCTCTCCATCCACGCCAACAAAATGGACGGCAAGCCCTCCGGTTTCAACCACTTCGGCTTCGTCGTCGACGACGCGGAAGAGGTCGTCGAAACGTTCAAGGCGACGGGCCATCGCCCGCCGGAAAAACGCCCCGGCGACCGGCATTACGCCGAATACCGGGCCATGGACCCCGACGGCAACAACTTCGACCTGTCGGAAAACGGCTACGACACGCTCCGTCCGGACCGCGTCGCGCCGAAGTGACTCAGCCGTTGCGCGCGGCGGCCTCGCGCCCGGCGACGCGGCTGAACACGACGTTGCGCGTCTGCCCGGTGTTGCCCGGATAGTTGTGGAAAAACAAGCCCACCACGTCGCCAGACGCGTAGAGGCCGCGGATGGGCTTGTCGGACACGCCGAGCACGCGGGCGCGCGTGTCGATCTTGACGCCGCCGAACGTGAAGGTCACGCCGCAGGTGACGGGATAGGCGCGGAACGGCGGCTTTTCGATCTTCACCGCCCAGTTTGATTTCTTCGGCGTGATTCCGCTTGTGCGCTTGCCATCGAGATTGCCGGGATCGAACGGGATTTTATCGTCGCAGGCGGCGTTGAACTCCTCGACGGTCCGGACGAGGATCTCCGGCGCGAGGCCGATCATTTTCGCGAGTTCGGGAATCGTGTTCGCCTCGTGCATGGTCGCGCCGACGTAGTTGCCCTGTCGGAACAGCTTCACCGTCGTCGCGTCGAACAACTGATGGGCGAGCGCGCCGGGCTGCGCGAGCACCGCGCGGCCCGTCTTGGCGTAGGTGTAGGAATGCTTGTTCTCGCCCTCGTCGTAGAAGCGCTGGCCGAGCGCGTTGACGGTGATTCCGAACTTGTATTCGTAGCGGTTGGCCGAATTGCCGTGACCGTCGTCGCGCAGCGGAATCGCGCCGTCGGGCGCGGCCGCGTCGATGGGCGTCGCGTGCGCGCCCTGCCAATGGCCAGCGGTTTTCGCGCCGAGCGCGATCAGCATGTTGAGCACTTCGCCCGTGTCGTGCTTGCTGCCGCGCACGCGCATGAAATCGGCGCCGGGGCCGAGGAACTTGGCGCGCATCTCGGCGCTCGCCTGAAATCCGCCGCTGCAGCAAATCACCGCGCGCGCGTGGAGGTCGTACTCGCCGTCCGGCGTTAGCACGCGGACGCCCTCGACCGCGTGCTCGCTGCCAAGAATGGCGCAAACCTTCGCCTCGTAGCGGATCTCGATGCCCAGGGAATCGGCGATCGCCCGCCATTTGAGCAATTGGCCGAGGCCGCCGCCAATGGGCAGGATGACCGCGCCCGGCTCGAAATAATTCCTGCCGTTCACGACCACGGACTTCTCGTGCTCGAACCTGATTCCCTTCTCCTTCATCCAGTGGATGCCGGCGTTGGAGTTGTCGACGAGAAAATTCGCCAGAACGGGGTCGATGCGCTTCTCCGTCACGCGCGTGAGATCGGCGAGAAAGTTCTCGCGCGTGTAGGCGGGCATGACGAAGGCGTCGAACGTCTTTTGATCGAGGTCGGGCAGAAACTCGCGTATCTCGCGCGCGCCGTCGTAGGCGAAGCGGAAGCCTGTGTGCGAATAGCGCGCGTTGCCGCCGAACTCCTCCTTCGGCGCCTTCTCGAGCATTACGACGCGCTCGGCGCCGGCCTCGCGCGCGGCGACCGCCGCCTCGTGCGCGGCGCTGCCGCCGCCGATGACGATGATGTCGCAGGCCTGCTTCGCCGCCATTACTTGCCGGCCTCGTCCATGTCGTAGCCCTTGACGGAGAGGTCGAACATATTGCCGTCGGGGTCGGTGCCGCGCGTCTCGGCGAAGGCGCGGTCGGCGGGTCTTTTGCGCGGCGGCTTGACGCCCAGCTTGGCCATTCGCTCGGCGTAGAAGTCCTGGTCGTCGACCATGAAACCGAAATGATTGATGCCGGACGGCTTGCCCTCGGCCTTGTTCTCCAGCAGCGCCAGCGTGATGTAGCCGTCGGTCATGTACACCGCCGCGCTGCCGCCCGCGCCCGCGACGGGAATGCGCCGCATGTCGAACGCGCTTTCGTAGAATTTCGCCAGCCGCTCGGGGTCGAGCGTGATGATGGCGAGATGGCGGATTTTCGGCTTTGTTTTCCCGGCCACGTTGTCCTCCGATGTTTTCGCGCGCGCGCGGCGTATTATGGGGAAAGCCTACACGCGCCGGAGCGCCTGTCAAATTCTCCGCGCCTATTTCGGAATATCGATCATCGCGTTCAATTGTTCCGGCGTGATCGGCGCGGCGATGAACTTGCCGGCGACCGCCTCCGAGATGATTTGTTCCGCGCCTGTGATGTCATCCGTGTCGAGGGACGCCTTCGGGATGAGCCCGCGCACCTTCGCGACGACCGCGTCGGGCAGCTTGGCGTATTCGGCGAACATCTTCAGCGCGGCGGAATCGGTGTACATGAAATCGATGGTTTCCCGATAGGCCTCGCGAAAGCGTCGCAACACTGGCCGACGATTCTGGAGGTTGTCGAGATTCGCCAGGTTGACGCGGCCCGTGCGTGTTTTCAAAACCGCGACATCATCCCCGGTCGCGACGATGCGGATCTGCCCGGCCTCGACCTTGTCGAGGAAGAAAGGCACGGCGGAAAAGCCGATGTCGACCTGCCCCGTCAACACTTGCGTCAACGTCGCCGCGATGCTGCCGGTCGAAACCGTCTTCGCGTTCAACTTGTATTGCGCGACGAGCGCGAGGGCCGCCGCGTTGCTTGACGAGCCCGGCAAGGAATAAGACAGCGTTTTCCCGTTGAAATCGGGAATGCCCTTTATCGGCGAGTCCGCCGGCACGTACCAATATTGATCCGGCGAGCCCTGGATTTCCGCGCCTATGATCTTCACCGGGGCGCCCTTGGATATCGTCCCAATGGCGGCGGAAATTCCGGCGCCCTCGGCGATATCGACGCTGCCGGCTATGAGCGCCTGGATCGCCTCCGGCCCCGCCTGCGTGTAGAGAATATCGACATCGAGCCCGTGCTTTTTGAAGATGCCGGAGCGCTTGCCTATTTCCGCGATGCCGGTGTCCCACGCGCCTTGTTGCGTGATGGCGATCTTGAGGGGGTCGTCGGCGCGCGCCGGCGCCGCGCCCGCGAAAACAAGCGGCGCCAACAACGCCGCGGTCATGCGTCTCATGCCTTCCTCCCTTTTCACTTGTTCAGCGGAACATATCTTCGATCAATTTCGTCGAGGTTTCGGTGTAGGCGTTGAGGTTCTCGGGACTGATGAAATTTTCCTCGACACCGGCGCGCGACGGCACGATGGGCGCTATCTGCTTGAGCGGCTCGACATCGCCGCGCACGGGCAGGTATTCGGCGCCGGCGAGGATTTGCTGACCCTCGCGCGACAAGATGAAATCCATCAACAACATCGCCGCGTGTGGGTGGCGGACCCCTTTGGGGATCGCGAGCGTGCCCGCCGCGCTCGCCACCGGCGGCAACAGGCCGGCGTCGACCGGCGCGCCCTTGCCCGCCGAGATCAGCGGATGATGCGCGAAGATCGCCACCGCCAGCGGGAATTCGCCGGCGATGACGCGGTCCACCAGCGTGCGCGCATTCCCGGCGCCGAAGTTGACGATTTTCTGCGCCGCGAGTCTGCGCAGGTAATCGAGCGCCTTCTCCTCGCCCCACGCGAGCCGCAAGTTGGTGACGAACAAAGGCGCGGCGCTCGACGCGGTCAGCGGCCAGGCGATCTTGTTTTTCCACTTGGGGTCGAGAAGATCGTCGTAGCTCTTCGGCGCTTCGGCCCGCGGCACCATCCGGGTGTTGTAGGCCATGCCGAAATAGCTCATGCGCGTCGGCGCCCAGAGCCCGCGCTTGTCGCGGATTTTTTCGGGAATGTCGTTCAGCGTCGGCGACCACGCGGGATCGGCGAAGCCCGCCTTCACCGCCATCTCGCCGATGCCTGTGCCCTCGACCAGGTCGGCGACGAGGTTGTTGGCGCGGGATTCCGCCGACAATTTCACGGCGATGTCCTCGGAATCGCCGCGCCAATAGGTCATCTTGATCGCGGGGTATTTCCTATGAAACGCCTGCGTCAGCGGGCGCAGCGCCTGATTGACTATCATCGCCGAAAAAAAGACGACTTCGCCCTCCTTCGCCGCGCCGTCGAGCAGGCGCTGTTCCCGGTCGGCGCCGCGGTAGGTCAGGATGTCGGGAGCCGCGGATTGCGCGCGCGCAGGCCCCGCGGCGAGCGAAACGAACAGCGCGAAAACCGCTTTCGCCATCGCCCGCATGCGCGAACCTCCCTCGCTCGAAAACCTATTTCGACTTCGTCATGGGCGAGCCCGCTTTCGGCGAGACGCCGCAGCCCGGCGCATCCGTGAGGTGCAGCACGCCATTGTCGAGCCGCAACCCTTCCCAATGGTCTTCCGCGAGCCCGTCGAATTCGGTGAGCTCGCTGGCATAGTAGATGTTCGGAAGCGCCGCGGCGAGCTGCATGCCGTGCGCGGCCAGCAGCATGGGGCCGGAATGCGCGCCCATGCGGTAGCGCACGCCGCCAGCCTCGCAAATCTGCGCCGCCGCGTAGGTTTTGCGCAAGCCGCCGAGCTTGCTGATCTTGAGGCTGATCGCGTCGACGATTCTTTCGCGCACGAGAATCATCACCTGGTCGAGCGAATAGGCGGCTTCGTCCGCTTCCACCGTGATGGGCACCGCCCGCGTCACCGCCTTCAACCCGATCAGATCGTTCGCCGGCACAGGCTGTTCGGCGAGATCGATGTTGTAGTCGGCCATTTTGTTGAGCGCGCGAATCGCGTCCTTCACGTTGTAGGACTGATTGGCGTCGACCGTGAGGTGGAGGTCCGGCCCGACCTCGGCGCGCACCGCCTTCACGCGCGCCACATCCTCCTCGACATGGCCGTGGATCTTGATCTTGAAGTGCTTGACGCCCTTGTTGGCGAGCATGCGCGCGTTTTTCGCCATGTCGGCCGGCGACTTGATCGGCAGTATTCGAAGCGTCGCGAATTCGCGCGTCGAGGGTCCGCCGAACAATTCGCACACGGGCACCCCGAGGCGCTTGCCCTGCAAATCGTGCAGCGCGCAATCGATGCCGGATTTCGCCTGGTTGTTGCCGACCATGACGTGGTCAAGCTCGTCCATGATGGTCGCGACGCAACGGGGATCGCGGCCGACGAGGTTTTTGGTCAACCGGTCGAGCGCGCCCTTCACGCCGAAGTGCGACGCGCCGTAATGGGCCATGGTGGAGGCGTAGCCATAGCCGACGCGGCCCTCGTCGTCGTGGATTCCGACAACCCAGCCTTCGGACACGCCGCTGGCGGCGAGCGCGAACTTCCAGTCCTTGTCCAGCTTCGGCAACAGGGATTCGTGAATGCGGACTTCGGCGATTTTCATTCCGTGGGCTCCCTTTCCCGACGCGGGGAATCCCCGCTGGGACGCGGAGTTGTCGCGCAGGCTACACCGGCGTCCTCGCGCGCGGCAAGCGGCGCGCGTTACGCCGGCCATAATCCGTTTCGGGCGAGGAAATCCATCGCCAGCGCGTCGAACGCGGCGGGTTCTTCGATGAAGCAGCAATGCCCGGCGCCCGGCAATATCCTGTGTTCGCAGCCCGCGATCAACGACGCGGTTTTGGTCCCGCCGGGCAACGCGCCATCGTGTTCGCCATTGACGATCAGCGTCGGCGTCTTGAACGACGGCAGTTTCGGCGTGATGTCCGAAAGCGTCAGCGCCTCGAAAACCCGCGCGATGGAATCGGGGTTCAGCCCCGCGCCGCGCTCGGCAAAGCCGTCCAGCAGATAGGTTCCAATGGCGCTGTCCGCCCATCGGGCGGTCACGCCGAAGCGGAGATGCCCGAGATGATAGTCGCGCAGGGTTCCCGCCTTCGCGTTCGCGCGGTAGGCGGCGACGCGGTGGTCGAACTGGTTTTGCGGGCCGCTGTTGCCGCCGATGAGGATCGCGGCCTCGAAGATTTCGGGATGGTCGCAAGCGAGCATGAGCGCGATCTTCGAGCCGACGCTGCAGCCCATGATCACCGCGTCCTCCGTCGCGCCTTCCTTGGCGAGCACGGCGAGAACATCGGCGCCCATGTCGGCGAGGGAGAACGGTTCCGTTGGCTTCGACGAGCGTCCCCATCCCCGCAAGTCCATCGTGACAACGCGGAAGCGGTCCGAGAAGCGCGCCTGCTGATAGAGCCAGACGTTGTGGTCGAACGGCAGCGGGTGGATCAACACCAGCGGCGGACCCGCGCCCGCGGTTTCGTAGAAAATGTCGATGCCATCGCGGCGGCAAACAGGCACGGACGACCTCCCCAAGCGAACCGGCGGCGCTTTGACTTGACGATGTCGGCGACATAGTTTTCGCGCCAACGCGACGATGAAAGCCGAAGACAGGTGGCGGTACAAGGGGAATTCAGCGTGTTTGAGCCGTTTGGCCGCGAATTCCGTTCCCGCTTTGGCGCCGGCCTCGCGTTGCTGGGCCTCGGCGCCGCGGCCATCGGCGCGCCGGAATGGACAGCCATGCTGCCGCCCGTTTGGCGCGCGCCCGCCGCGTTGGCGATCCCCGGCGCCGCGCTGGTCCTGGCCGCCGCCGCGTATCTATGCTCCGGCTTGGTCGCATTGGAGCGCGCGCGCGGCGGCGTGGGCGTTCCGTTTGGCGAATGGCCCCAGGCGCTTGTCGTGTTCGGCGCCGTCGCGACGGCGGGATACGGCCTGTTCGCGGCGTGGAGCGACGCGTCCAACGTCGATGCGGCAACTTCGTTGCGCGTCGCCGGCGGCGCGTTGATTCTCTGCGCGTTTCCCCTGCTCGTGCTAGAGCGCGTCCAGGCGGGCGAAAGCGAGGCGCGGTCGCCGGACGCGCCATTGCTCGCGCGGTTGACGCGCCTGCCCCTGTTCGCCTTCGTTGCGATCGGCTCCACGATGATTCTGCGCTCGGCGGACTTCGCCTTCGCCACGTGGATCGAACTCGCGGTGATGGCCGTGGTGGCCCTCGTCGCGGTGGAACTGACGCTGCGCGCGGCGGCGACATTTTTCGTTCCTTTCGCGCCGCTCGACCAACGCAAGGCGATGCCTGACAGCTTCGTCGCGGGCTTGCTTGGCGCGGGTTCGGGATCGCTCGTGCGGTTCAACGCCGCCGTTAAAAACCAGTTCGGCATCGACCTTTCGCGCAGCCAGGCGCTATCGTTTCTATGGCGCGCCTTGCCCGCGGCGATTGGCGCGCTGGCGCTCGGCGCGTGGGCTCTGACCGGCTTGACCGCGACCGGCGTTGCGGAGCGCCATGTGTACGAGCGGCTGGGAGAGCCCGTCGCCGTTCTCGGGCCGGGCCTGCATGTTCATCTGCCTTGGCCGCTTGGAATAATGCGGCCGGTGGAACTCGGCGTCGTCCATGAAGTCGCCATCGTGTCCAGCGCCGACGCCCGGACCTACGCGGCGGACATTCCACCGGCGGAGGCGCCCGCGCCCGCGTCCGCGGATCGGCTGTGGGACGGCAACCATCCCGGAGAGGCGAGCTACCTGCTCGCCAGCGAGAGCAATGGCGGTCAGGGCTTTCAAATCGCCAACGTCGATCTGCGCGTGGTTTACCGCATCGGCCTAAGCGACGCGGCGGCGCTTCAATCGGCCTATTCCATCGCGGACCCCGAGGCGCTGATGCGCGCGCAGACCGGGCGGCTGCTGGCGCGTTTCTTCGCGCGCAACACGCTCCTCGATTTGCTCGGCCGAAGCCAAGCGACATTCGCCGAGGATTTTCGACGCGACTTGCAGAACGAACTCGACGGCCTGAACTGCGGCCTAGAGGCGATCTCGATCATCGTCGAGGCCATCCATCCGCCCGCGGGCGCCGCGAACGCCTATCACGAAGTCCAGGCCGCCGAGATTTCGGCGCGCTCGCGCGTTTCGACTGAGCGCGGCGAGGCCGCTCGAAGCGAGAAGGCGGCCGAACGCGCGGCTTTGCTCAACCGCGACGACGCCGCCGCCGCCGCCGCTGAAACCGCGGGCAAAGCCAAGGCCGACAGCGTCTTGTTCGATGGCGACCGCGCCGCCTACAAAAGCGCCGGCGCGCCCTATCTGATGGAACGGCTGTTCGAGCAGCTTTCCGCTGGCCTCGCGAAGTCCGAAACGATCATTGTCGATCATCGCTTGAAGGGCGCGGCCGCGCCGACGCTCGACTTGCGCGCGTTCGCCATTCCCGGCGGCGCCAGCGCGCCGGAGCGCGAAGAACGCGACGGGCCGTCGGAAGGTTCGTCGCCCGGCGAGGAAGATTGAAGAACCAGGGTTCGAACGCATGTCGCACGCGCATCACCATCACGGCCACCACCACGGCCATGACCATGGCCACCACGACGATGGCGCGCCTGAAAAAGGCGGCTGGCTTGGCCGCCGCGCGCGGTTCGTCGCGGCCTTCGCGCTCGCCGCGTTGGCGCTCGCTTCGGCTTGCCTGGTGCTCGTCGGCCCCGGACAGGCCATCGTGTTGACGCGCTTCGGCGATCCCGCGCGCGTGTTGACGCGTCCCGGCCTCGCGTTTCGCATGCCCGCGCCGATCGAGAATATCGTCGATGTCGATCTGCGCCTGCGCACCACGTCAAGCGGCCTGCTCGATGTCGGGACCAAGGACGGCCTGCGCATTCTCGTGCAGGCCTACATGGCCTGGCAGGTGCCGGGCGACGCCGACCACGTGCGCCAGTTTCTGCGCGCCGTGCGCAACCAGCCCGATGTCGCCGCCGACCAGTTGCGCGGATTTTTGAACTCGTCGCTGGAAATCGTCGCGAGCGGCTTCGATCTCGCGAGCCTTGTCAACACGGACCCCTCTAAAATACAGCTGGAACAGTTCGAGCGGCGCGCGCGCGAGCGCCTCGACGAGCAGTCGCTGCGCGTCTACGGCGTCAACGTGCGGCAGGTCGGACTCGAACGGCTGACCCTGCCGGCGGAGGCGCTCAACGCCACCGTCGAGCGCATGCGGGCCGAGCGCGCGGTCGTCGCGGCCGAACGGCAGGCGGAGGGCCAGCGCGCGGCGGCGGAAATCAACTCCAACGCCGAGCGCGACGCCCGCATATTGGTGGCGAAGTCGCGCGCCGAGGCCGCCGACATCGACGCTAAGTCGCGCGTCGAAGCCGCCGACATCTACGGCAAGGCCTTCGGCGGCGATCCCAAGCTCTACACGCTGCTGCGCTCGCTCGACACGCTCGGCGCGGTCATCGGCCCAAACACGCGCGTTATTCTGCGCACCGACGCGGCGCCGTTCCGCGCGTTGGTCGACGGCGTGGCCGCGCCGGGTCCGGCGGCGGGTGGGACGCCATGAGCGCCTCCGCCGACGACGCGGTCTCGGTGGATGGCGCCTGGGCGCAGTCGGCGCGCCTGTCGTTCCGGTTTCTGTTCGCGCTCGTCGGCATCGTCGCTCTGGGCTGGCTGACGTCGAACATCAGGCAAATTCCGAGCGACAGCCGCGCGCTCGTCTATCGTTTCGGCGATGTCGCTCGGGTTCAGGGCGCGGGGCTTTTGATCGCGTGGCCCCGCCCGATCGAGGAGGTGACGCTGGCGCCGGCCGCCGACCGCCAATTGTCGACCCGCGTCGAAGCGTTCGACTCCGTCGAGACGCGCTTTCGCCAGCGCAATCCAAACAACGCCGCGCAAGGCGCCGCCGACGATCCACGCGAATCCGGCGGCGTCGCCATATCGAGCGATCCGCACGAGAACGGCGGCTTCCTGCTCACCGGCGATTTCAGCGTGGTGCATTTCGAGGCGACGGTTTTCTATCAAGTGTCCGACCCCGTCGCCTACGCGGTCGCGCTCGACCACGTCGAACCCGCGCTGCGCCGCGTCTTCGTCGCCGGCGCGCTGGCGTTGAGCGCCGGGCGCGACCTCGACACCGTGCTGGTGGCGCGGCCCGAACGCGGCGGCGGCGGCCAAGCGCTGGCGGGCCGCGAACAATTGCGCGGCGAACTTGTCGCGGAGGCGAACAAAAGGCTGCAAGCGCTCGCCGACGCCGGCGCGCCGCTTGGCGTGGCGGTCAGCCGCGTCGATCTGACGGCGACGTTGCCCACCGGCGCGAAAAGCGCCTTCGACGCCGTGCTGGTGGCGACGCAATCGGCCGACCGCGAAATCGCCGAGGCGCGCGCCTCCGCCGAGCGCGCGTCGCAAAACGCCGACCAGGTGTCGGACCGCTTGCTCCGCGCGGCCCAGGCGGCGGCGCGCGAACAGGTCGATCTCGCCACGACGCGCACCGCGGCCATCGCCGCCTTGTCGAATGAGCCGGGGTTGAAGGGCGACATGCTTTATCAACGCCTTTACAACGACCGGATCGGCGGCGTTCTGGCTAAGGCGGCGCGCGTCGAGGCGATCGACAAGGACGTCGGGTCGCGCGTGATATTGCCGGGAGCGTCGAAATGAGCGCCGCGCACGCCATCGACGACATTCACGACGGCGGGTTGCTGACCCATTCGGAGGAGCGCTCGCTGCGCTGGCGCCTGACGATGGCGCTCACCGCCGCCTGTTGCCTGATTCTTTCGACGGGGCTGCGCTGGCTCGCGCCGTCGCAGAGCGATGTCGCCGAGCTTGTCGCCGGCGTCGCGGCGCTTCTCGTCGCCGTGCCCGCGCTGCGGGCGGCGTGGTGGAGCCTCAGGCATCCCGACCTCCACGGCATCACAGATCAGTTGATCGCGCTCGCCGTGATCGCGGCCTGGGCGGCGGGCGACCTGGTCACCGCCGCGCTGCTGCCGCTGGTCATGACCATCGGCCATGTGCTGGAAGAGCGCTCGCTGCTCGGCTCGCAGGAGGCGATCCGCGCGCTGGGCAAGCTGACGCGGACGCGCGCGCGGAGAACACTCGACAGCGGCGCCATCGAAGAGGTCGACGGCGCGGCGCTGCGCGTGGGCGACATGGTCGAACTTCGGGCGGGCGATGTCGCCCCCGCCGACGGAATTGTCGTCGCGGGCGCGTCGAGCCTCGACACCGCGTCGATTTCGGGCGAGTCGGCGCCGCGCGAGGTGTCCATCGGCTCCGAGGTTCACAACGGCTCGATCAACCATGACGGCGTGCTGAAACTCCGCGTGACGCGCGTCGGCGGCCAGACGGCGCTCGGCCGCGTGGTGTCGCTGCTGCGCGAGGCGGAACAGGCGAAGCCCGCCGTCACGCGCGTCCTCGAACAATATTCCGAGCGCTATCTGGCGCTGGTGCTGCTTGTGGCGGCGGGGACATGGTTCGTCACCAGCAGCGCGACGGCGATGCTGGCGGTGCTCGTCGCCTCGTGCCCCTGCGCGCTGGTGCTCGCGGCGCCGGCGACCTCCATCGCCGCCATCGCCGTCGCCAGCCGCCATGGCGTTCTGGTCAAGGGCGCGGCGTTTCTCGAAAGCCTCGCGACGGTGAATTCGCTCGTTGTCGACAAGACCGGCACCATGACCGTCGGCGAATTGCGGCTGACCGGCGCCGCGCCACGCGAGGGCGTGTCGCGCGACGATCTGATCCGCGTCGCCGCGCGAATCGCCGGCGCGAGCGGCCACCCCGTCAGCCGCGCGCTCGCTTCGTTGCTTCCGGCGGGCGATTTCGCGAAAATCGCCGACGCGCGGGAGACGAAGGGCTTCGGCGTTGTGGGCGTTCTCGACGGCGAACGCGTCGCGCTCGGCCGCGGCGAACTGTTCCGCGAGCTTGGCGTGGCCGCGCCCGACGCGCCGGAGCACGACGGACCGGTGGCGGGGGTTTCGCGCGGCGAAGAATTTCTGGGCTGGCTGATGTTCGCCGACGAGCCGCGCAAGGAGGCCGCGGAAGCGATGGCGGACCTTCGCGCGCTTGGCCTCGACCGGCAATTGCTGTTGACCGGCGACCGCTGGCCGGTGGCGCGCGCGGTGGCCCGAACGCTTGGCGTCTCGAATGTTCAGGCGGAAGTGCTCCCCGCCGACAAGATGCGCTTCGTGCAGGACGAGATCGCGCGCGGCCTGCGGCCGCTTGTCGTCGGCGACGGCGTCAACGACGCGCTGGCATTGAAGGCCGGCGCGGTTGGCATCGCCATGGGCGCGCAGGGCACGGATGTCGCGCTCGCCTCCGCCGACATCGTGCTGATGACGAACGATTTGCGGCGCCTCGGCACCTGCGTGCGGCTGAGCCGCAAATGCCGCTCCACCATCCACGCCAACGTCGCGATGGGGCTCGGCTGGACGCTTGTCATCATCGCGCTCGCGGCGACCAACACGCTCGGCGCCAGCGGCGCGGTGGTGGCGGCGCTGCTGCACAATTTCAGCACGTTTCTGGTGATGGCGAACGCTGGCCGCCTCCTGAAATTCCAGGAGACGTTGGCATAGCGGCGCGGCCGCTCGTCAAATCACGAACAGCCGGTCCGGCAATTCGTTCGCCTCGCCGGCGGCCGGCGGCAGATGCTTCGCCAGAATCGCGCCGCAAGCCTCGACCGCGACGACGAATCCATCGGCGATCCGGCCCTCGCGCGTTCGCGCGACGAGCGCGTCCACCGCCGCCTGCCATTCGGCCTGCGGCACCTTGTCGGCGACGCCCTCGTCGGCGATCACGCGGGCGTAACGCTCCGCCAGCGAAACGAAAATCAACACGCCGCTGCGCCGCGATGTCCGTGTCAACCCGCGGCTCAAGAACTGTTCCGCCGCCGCCTGAAACGCGTGCTGGCGTTGTACCCGGCGCGGCGTCAGGGCGACGCGGACCGCCGGCGTGGACAGGATCAGCAACGCGGCCGCGAAGGTTGCGAGCTGCGCCAGCAGAATGCGCGCCACCGACAACTGGGTGAGCCACAGAAGCGCCCAGGGCAGCGCCAGGGCGAGAAGGATCGACCACGCCAGCGGCATCGTCGCGTAGTCGGACGAGGAGCGCGCCAGAACGCAGACGATTTCCCCGGACGTCTTTTGCTCCGCCGCGCGGATCGCCTCGCCGACGCGGGCGCGGTCCTCGATCGAGATCGTCATCACCAGCTCCCCGAGGCGCCGCCGCCGCCGGACGATCCGCCGCCGCCCGAAAAGCCGCCGCCAGATCCGCCACCACCGCTCGAAAAGCCGCCGCCGCCACCGCTCGACGAGCCCGACGACATCGCCACCGCCCATAGAACCTGAAAGAAGATTTCGCGGCACCTCCGGCAAAACAACAGCAGCGCGATAAAACAGAACAGCGCGATGGCGAGCGTCGTGTTCGATATCTGGTTCTGGTCGGGCGCGTCGAGGCGCAGCGAGGGGCGTTGCTGCCATTCCGACGAGTCCGTGGTCAAGACCGTTATGATGTCGTCGACCCCGCTCGAAATACCGCCGCCGAAGTCGCCGGTTTTGAATTTCGGAGCGATGGCGTTGGAGACGATGACCTTCGACAAGGCGTCGGTGAGCGTGCCCTCGAGCCCGTAGCCGACTTCGATGCGCACGCGGTGTTCGTTCGGCGCGACGAGCAGGAGAACGCCGTTGTTCTTCTGCTTCTCGCCCAGTTTCCACGCGCGGAAGAGCGCGTTGGCGTAGGGCTCGATTTCCTGTCCTTCCAGCGACTTCACGGTCGCGGCGACAAGCTGGATGCCTGATTTCGTCTCGAGATCGGCGAGCTTGGCCTCGATCGCCGCGCGCGTGTCGGCGGGGACGACGCCCGCCTGATCGACGACGCGGCCGGTGAGTTCCGGAAACGTTTGCGCCAGCGCCAGCGGTGCGAAAAACAACGCGCAAACAAACGCCAACGCGCGCGAAGCCGCCGCCGCGAGGGAACGCGAACGAACCCCGCTTCGCGAAACTCCGATCATTTCCCCCGCGTCCCGTTGCGCGTCAGAACTTCACCTGCGGCGGGGATTGGGCGGCGTCGTTCGCGGCGAAGTTGGCCATCGCCTTGTAGCCGCTCTGGAACGTCGAGGCCCACAGCACGCCGGGAAAGGTCTTCAAGTCGGTGTTATAGACCCGCACCGCCTCGATGTAGTCGCGCCGCGACACGGCGATGCGGTTTTCCGTGCCTTCAAGCTGCGATTGCAGGGCGAGGAAATTCTGGTTCGACTTGAGGTCGGGGTAGTTTTCACTCACCGCCAGCAGGCGCCCAAGCGCGCCGGAGAGCTGCGCCTGCGCCGCCTCGAATTCCTTCAGCTTTTCCGGATCGGTCAATTGGCTGGCGTCGATTTTCACCTGCGTCGCCTTGGCGCGCGCCTCGGTGACGCCTATCAGCACGTCTTTCTCCTGCTTCGCGTAACCCTGCACGGTCGCGACCAGGTTGGGGATGAGGTCGGAGCGGCGCTGGTAGTCGTTTTGCACCTGCGACCACTTCGCCTTCGCGGCCTCCTCGTCGGTGGGAATGGTGTTGTAGCCGCAACCCGCGACCGCGAGGCCCAGAACCGCGACGGCGAACAGCGAGCGGATTTTGGCGAGATAAACCGGCATGAAGCCCTCCTGAAAACAGGCGGAATATGCGCCGCCGCCGCGAGCGTGTCCATGCGGGCGGGCGCGCGTCATTTGAAAAGCGCGTCGAACACCTCGCCCCACCGCGGCATCGACGCGTGGATCGTGTCGGGCGACATGCTGACCGCCTCGAACGTGGTAGGCCCCGGCCGCAGCGAGGGATCTTTGGGCGGCACCTTCGGATTGGCGGGCACGTAATCAGCCACGCGGAAAAGCGCTTGCCCCTCTTCGGACACCAGGAAATCCGCGAGCAGTTTGCCGGCGTTGGGATGCGGCGCTTTTTGGGCGACGGAAACAACGGAAGCGGAAACGGTCGACGGAGACGACGGCGCCCAGGCCACGGGCGCGCCCTTCGCCGCGGAAATCACCGCGTGGTAGTTGAAGATTTGCAGCGCGATGGGAAATTCCCCCTCGATCACCTGATCGAGCAATCGCCGCGCGCCGGCGGAAACCGTGGTGATGTTCTGGCGCGCCAGCGCGCGCAAATAGTCCATGCCTTTCGCCTCGCCCATCGACAGCAAAACCGCGCCGACCAATCCCGGTCCGCCCGACATGGTGCGGCCGACGGTGAACGCCATCTTTCCCTTCCACCGGGGATCGAGCAGATCGGCCGACGTTTTGGGCGCCGCGCCCTTCGGCACGAGGTCGGTGTTGTAGCCCAGCGTCTGCACAAACAAATTGCTCGCGGTCCAATAGCCATCGGGGTCGGCGATGTCGGCGGGGAAACCCGCGGCGATGTCGGGTTGCCATTTCAGGACGAGGCCGCGCGGCTTCAAGGCCGCGACCGTGTCGGGCCCGTCGAACACGTCCACGATATGGAGGCCGGCGTCGGCCTCGGTCGTGATCCGCAGGACGACGTCGTTGGGCAAGGAGACGACCACCACCTTGATCCCGTATTTCTTCTCGAATGCGGCGGCCATGGGGTCGGAGAGCTGGGCCGCGAGCAGCGTCGTGTACCAGGTCACCTGGCCCTCGCGGCGCGCGGCGTCTATCAGGTTTTGATCGGCCGCGCGCGCCGCCGCCGCGAACGCGAGAGACACCGACAATGCCAGCGCCACGGTCCCCATGCGCATGCGGCGCCCTCCGTTGTTCTTCTCCACGCGCGACGATGTCGATCGCCGCGCTCTTCCCCCCCGCCGAACGCGGCAGTATTCACGGGAACTCCGCCGGAGGCAAACCGAACGGCGGACCATCTCTTGCAACAGTGTCCTCGCCCCCGTGGTCCGGAGATTTCTTAGCGCGCCGCGCCCAGATACGCCGCCTTCACCGCGGGGTCGTCGCGCAGCTTCGCCGCCGGGCCCGACGTCGAAATGACGCCGTTCTCCAGCACATAGCCGAAGTCCGCCACTTCCAGAGCGGCGGCCGCGAACTGCTCGACCAGCAGCATCGTGGTTTTGCCCTCCTTCAGGCGGGCGATGGTGGCGAAGACTTCTTCCACCAGCCGCGGCGACAGGCCCATCGAGGGCTCGTCGAGCATCAGCAATTCCGGGTTGAGCATCAACGCGCGCGCCATGGCGAGCATCTGCTGCTCGCCCCCCGACAACGTGCCCGCGAGCTGCGCGCGCCGCTCGCGCAGACGGGGAAACAGCTCGTACATTTTTTCGAGATCCGCGGCCGTGTCGCCCTTTGGCCGCGCGCCGGTCAAGCGCGGAAAAGCGCCGAGCAGCAGGTTGTCGCCCACTGGTAGGGCCGGAAACACGCGCCGCCCCTCCGGCGAATGGGCGACGCCGAGCCTCGTGATCTTGTGCGACGGCAAGCCCGATATCTCGACGCCGCCGAGTTTGATCGAGCCGGATGTGGGCGCGATCATGCCCGAGAGGGCGCGCAGCGTGGTGGTTTTGCCAGCGCCGTTCGAGCCGATCAGCGTCACCAGTTGGCCGTCGCCGACCTCGATGTCGACGCCGTGCAGCACCTGAACCTTCCCATAGCCCGCGACGAGGTTTTCGACCTTCAACATCGCGCGGCCCTCAAGCGGCGTGGGCGGCGGCGCCGCCCAGATAGGCTTCGATCACGCGGGGATTGGCCTGCACGTCGGCGGGCTTTCCCTCGGCGATCTTTTGGCCGAAATCGAGGACCGTCACGACGTCGCTGACCGACATCACCACGTCCATGTGATGCTCGATGAGGATGATCGTGATGCCCTGCGCCTTGATCTTGCGAATGATGTCCAGAAGCTCGCGGATGTCGGGCGCGGTGAGGCCCGCGGCCGGCTCGTCGAGCAACAGCAGCTTCGGATCGAGCGCCAGCGCGCGGCCGATTTCGAGCAGGCGTTGCTTGCCGTAGGGGAGGTTGCGCGCCTCTTCATTGGCGAGTTCGGCGAGACCGACGAAAGCCAGAATGCTCGCTGCGCGGGCTCTCGCGGCCTTCTCTTCACGACGAGCGCGCGGCGTCGCCAGCGCCGCGTCGAAAACGGTCGAGCGGTATATGTGGTGCAGGCCGACAAGCACGTTTTCAAGCAGCGTGAGCTCGCTGAACAGCTGAACGTTCTGAAACGTGCGCGCGACGCCGCGCGCCGCGATATCCGGCGAGGTCAACCCGGAGATGTCCGCGCCCTCGAGGCGTATCGCGCCCGAGGTCGGCGCGTAGACGCCGGTCAGCGCGTTCATCATCGTCGATTTGCCGGAACCGTTGGGGCCAATCAACCCATGGATCGAGCCCCGCGCGACCTCGAGATCGACCTTGTCGAGCGCGCGCAATCCGCCGAACTGCATGACGATTTGATCGACGGCGAGCAGGATTCCTTCTTCGCCGCCGGCGCGCGTCAACGCCGCGCCGGCCTCGCCATGCGCGTCGATCGCCGCGTGGCCGCGCGCCCAATCCGGCTTCAGGGCGCCCGCCAGTCGTTTAAGGAAGCCGACGATTCCGTCCGGCAGATAATAGACGACGAACAAGATCATCGCGCCGAAGACCGACAGCTTGTAGTCGGTGATTTTCTGCAAATAGAGCGAGAACGCGTAAAACGCGAGACAGATCGCCACGGGCGTGGCGGCGTGGACGCGCTCCTCCGGCCTTTTGACGAAGACATAGGCGCCGGCGGCGACCGCGATCACGGCGATCGCCAACGCCACGTCGCGAAACAGGTCGATGTCGGCGAGCAGATTCGGCAGATAGACGACAATCGCCGAGCCGAGAATCGGGCCCAGGCGCGACTTGCGTCCGCCCATCGTCACCGCCAGCAGGAACTGCACCGACAGGTCGAAGCTGAAATTGTTCGGCGCGATGTATTGCTCGGAATAGGCGAAGAGAACGCCCGCGAGCCCGGCCAGCGCGGCGCTCAGCACGAAGGCCATCACCTTGTGGCGATAAACGCTGACACCCATGCAGTCGGACGCGATGGGGCTGTCGCGCAGCGCCTCGAACGCGCGGCCGAAGCGCGAGGCGACGACGCGGTTGACGACAACGACGGTCAGGCCGAGGAACAGCGCGCAGACGTAGAAATACTGCGCCTCGCGCACGCGCTTGATCGACATGTCGAACAGCGGAAGGGAATCGCCGAGGTCGCGCCAGTCGTAGAAAACCGGCGTCGTCAGCGTGACGCCGAGCGGCCCGTGGGTGAGATCGAAGTGGCCGAGCCAGGGCCCCAGATCCGTCATTTCGTTGATCAGAATCTGCACGATTGTGCCGAAGGCGAGCGTCACCATCGCGAGATAGGGGCCGGTGACGCGCAACGCGGGCAGCGCCAGCACGGCGCCGAAGAAGGCCGCGACAAAAGGCGCGATCAGCAACGACGGCCAGAAGCCCCACCCCAGATGCGTGAACAGCGAGCCCGCCGTGTAGGCGCCGATGCCGAACAGCGCGGCGTGGCCGATCGACACTTCGCCCGTGTAGCCGAACACGATGTCGAGGCCGAGCGCAACGATGGAGAAGATCGCCGCCGTCACGATGATGTGTAGATAGAACGGGCTCGTGACGACGAAGGGAAGCGCCAGCGCGGCGAGGATCAGGACAAGCGGCAATCCCGCGCGGCGCATGTCAGACCTTCTTTATGGCGGCCGCGCCGAACAGGCCGGCGGGCTTCAGCGACAACACGAGCAACAGCAGCAATAGGCCGGGAACGTCCTTGTAGCCCGTCGAAATGTAGAAGCCGGTGAGGTTCTCGACGACGCCAAGTATGAGTCCGCCGACGACGACGCCGACGCCGCTCGACAGTCCTCCGATGATGGCGACGGCGAAGGCCTTCAATCCGAGCACCGCGCCCATGGTGGCGCCGGTCAGCGTGACGGGCGCCACCAGCACGCCGGCGAAGGCCGCCGTCATCGACGACAGCGCGTAGGAAAACATGATGACGAGGCGCGTGTCGATGCCCATCAACCCCGCCGCGTCGCGGTCGTTGGCGGTGGCGACCACCGCCTTGCCGTAAATCGACTTGCGGTTGAAAACCTCCACCGCGACCATCAGCAGCAGCGCGCCGACCACGATGGCGATTTCCATCGGCTGAACGCGCACGCCGCCAAACGACAGCGCGGCTTCGGGCAGCGGCGAGGGAAACCGCAGGGCGTCGTGGCCCCAGATGTTCTCGGCCATGTTTTTGAAAACGACGCCGAGCGCGATGGTCGCCATGATCCAGCCCGCGTCGGACTTCGCCTTCACAGCCTGGCGCACGCCGAAAAATTCAACGACCGCGCCTTGCAACAAGCCAAAGGCGAGCACCACGGGCAGCATCAGCAGAAACGCGGGCAACGTCGCGATGGCGTGGCCGATGAGGAAATTAATCGTGGTGAGGCCGACAAGCGCTCCCAGCATGAGCGCCTCGCCCTGACCGAAGTTCAGCGTCTTCGATGTCGAAAACGTCAGCTGATAGCCGAAGGCTATGACGCCATAGACCATGCCGACGGAGATTCCGCTGACGATTAGCTGGGCGAGGATTTGCATGGGGATCTCTGGATGAACGCGTCGCCCGTGGCGAGGATTTCCTTCTCCCCATCGCGGGAGAAGGTGTCGCGTGGCGACTGACGAGGGCGCCGACGGCGAGGGCGATCCGCGAAAGACGTGTTCGCGTCTCCACCCTCATCCAGTCTTCGGCGCGCCTCGCCCGAGCGGCGGGAGAAGGCGTCTCGCTCTCAGCCCTTCGGCTTGACCCGCAGGGCTTTGTCGCCCTGGAGATCTTCGGGATGCGCCGGCACGACGCGGCCATTCTTCACGAGGCCCATCACCGGGATGTTCGGGCTGATCGCCTCGTGGTCGGTCGCCGAGAACGGATGGTCGTAGGTGGTCACCACGCCCTCGACCTTTTCGTTCAAATTCTCGAGCGCGGCGAGAAGCTTGCGGCCGTCCGTCGATTTCGCCTGCCTGATCGCGGCGGCGAGCAGATAGACCGAGTCGTAGCCCTGCGCCGCCGACACCGGCGACGGCATCCGGTCGCCGCCGTAAGCCTTGTGATAAGCCTCGATGAAAGCCTTGCGCTTCGGCGTCGTCGGCATTTCGATGAAGGTTTCCGGCATGATCGCGCCGTCGCCGTTGGCGCCCGCGGTGTCGATGTAGCTCGCCATTGACAGCGTCCACGAGCCCACCAGCGGCACCTTCCAACCAAGTTTCGCCATCGCGTTGGCGATCTGCGCCAGCTCTGGCCCGATGGCGTAGGTGAGGACAACGTCGGCGTTCGCCTCCTTCGCCTTCAGCACCTGCGCTGTCATGTCGGTGTCGCCGATATTGAACTTCTCAATAGCCACCGGCGAAACGTTCAGCTTCTTCAGCGCGGCCATCATGTCGTCCTTGCCGAGCTGGCCGTAGTTGGTGGAATCCGACAGGATCGCGGGCTTTTTGAAGCCCTGCCGCGTAATGGCCTCGTCGGCGATCATCGCGCTCTGGATGGTGTCGTTGGCCGCGTTGCGGAACACGAAGTTCTGCTTTTCATTCGGCCATTGACGCGTCAAAATCGAGCCCGTGGCGACGTTGTTGAGCACCGGAATCTCGGCTTCCTGGTAAAAACGCTCGCCAGCCTGGGCGACGCCGGTGTTGATGAAGCCGAGCGTCGCGACGACCTTCTCCTTGTTGATGAGCTCCTGCGCGACTTGCACGCCGACCTCGTTCTTGGCTTCGTCGTCGCGCTCCACAAGTTGGATCACCGCGCCGTTGACGCCGCCAGCCTTGTTGATCTCGTCGACGGCGAGCTTGGCGCCGTCGCGCATGCTCACGCCCATGGACGACGAGCCGCCGGTGTAGGGGCCGCTGAGCCCGACCTTGATCGCGTCCGCGGCCATCGCGGCCGAGGATAAAGCGGTGGCGGCTGAAAGGGCCAAAATATATTTGGTGACGGTCACGAAAAATCTCCCTGGTTTTCTTCCAATGGCCGGCGTCGCCGGTTCAAGGCTTGAACACAGGCGTACCAAGCCGCGCGGCGACGCCAAGTCAAGCGGCGAAGACGCGCTGCCAAGCGCCACGGAAGGGTTTTAGACGAAGGGATAAGGGGAGGAAGCCCACGCTCACGCCGCCAGATCCGCCACCACCGCGTTCAGCACCGGAAATCCCTCCGGCGTGGCGCGCACGTTGCCGCTGGGCGACACCTCGATCATGCCTTCTTCGATCAAGGCCGCGACGCGCCGCTGGTCGAGCTTGCGGCCCGCGAGCGCCTCGAACCTCGCGGGATCGACCCCTTCGGCTAGACGCAGCCCCATGACCAGCATTTCGTCGCCCTGTTCCTCGGCGCTCAGCAATTCGTCCTCGATCAAGCCATGACCGTCGGCCTCGACGACGGTGAGCCACATCTCGGGATGCTTCTCGGTGGATTGGGCGACGCGGCCGCGGCCCTCGACGATCAATCGTCCATGCGCGCCGGGTCCGACGCCGGCGTATTCGCCGTAGCGCCAGTAAATAAGGTTGTGCCGGCTCTCCGCGCCGGGCCGGGCGTGGTTTGAGACCTCGTAGGCCGGCATGCCGGCGGCGTTCATGGTTTCCTGGGTCACATCCCAAAGCGCCCGACCTGTTTCCGCGTCAGGCGTTGTCATCCGGCCGGCCTCCACGAGCTTTTGAAACATCGTGTCGTGCTCGATGGTGAGTTGGTAAAGCGAGAGGTGCTCGGGCGCCCGCGTCAACGCCTCCCGCAACTCGTCGCGCCATTGCGCTGGCGTTTGCCCAGGGCGGGCGTAGATCAGGTCGAACGAAGCGCGGTCGAAAAGGGAGGTGGCGACCGACACAGCCCTCATCGCCTCTTCGGCGGTGTGCATGCGTCCCAGCGTCTTGAGATCGGCGTCGTTCATCGCCTGCACGCCAAGCGAGACGCGGTTGACGCCCGCCGCCTTGTAGCCGGCGAAGCGGTCGGCCTCGACGCTCGTGGGATTCGCCTCAAGCGTGATTTCGCAGTCGGGCGCGACGCTCCACTGCGAAGCGATGGCGTCCAGTATGGCGCCGACCGTCCGCGGCCGCATCAGCGATGGCGTGCCGCCGCCGAAGAAAATCGACCGCGCGGTCCGCCCCGGCGCCAAAGCCGCGCGGTGCGCGAGTTCGGCCCGAAACGCCGCGACGTAGCGGTCTTCGTCGATTCCAGTGGCGCGGACATGACTGTTGAAATCGCAATAAGGGCATTTCGACAGGCAAAAAGGCCAGTGGACGTAAACGCCGAAGCCGGCGTCGAAAAGGGGTTGCGCGTTCGCCATGCCGCGTTATCGCACGAAAGGAGAACCCGGTCACCGGGATGGATTGTCGTGGAACACATGCCGTCGCAAAACTCGCTTTTTATTGTGCAATGCGATAAAGTGTGTTGCCGGCCAACTCGGCGCCCGGCCTTCCTGGGAGACATTCATGAGCCTCAAATCCCGCAACGCCGTCGTCACGGGTTCGACGAGCGGCATTGGCCTTTGCATCGCCCGGGCGCTGGCCGCCGAAGGCGCGAATATCTTGATCAACGGCTTCGGCGCGGCCGCCGATATTGAGACCGAGCGCGCCAAAATCGAGGCCGACTTCGGCGTCAAATGCGTTTACGACGGCGCCGACATGTCGAAGCCGGCGGAAATCGCCGCGATGATCCAGAACGCGGAAACCAAGCTCGGCTCCTGCGACATCCTCGTCAACAACGCCGGCATTCAGTTCGTTTCGCCGCTGGAGGAGTTCCCCATCGAAAAGTGGGACCAGATCATCGCCATCAACCTGTCCTCGGCCTTTCACGCCATTCGCGCCGCGATTCCCGGCATGAAGGCGCGCAAATGGGGCCGCATTGTCAACACGGCCTCGGCGCATTCGAAGGTCGCCTCGCCATTCAAGTCGGCCTATGTCACGGCGAAACACGGCCTCGCCGGCCTCAGCAAAACCGCGGCGCTCGAGCTCGCGACCTTCGGCGCGACGTCGAATTGCATTTCACCCGGCTATGTCTGGACTCCGCTTGTTGAAAAACAAATTCCGGAGACAATGGCGGCGCGCCACCTGACGAAGGAGCAGGTCATGCACGACGTGCTGCTCGCCGCGCAGCCGACGAAGGAATTCGTCACGGTCGACCAGGTCGCGGCGCTCGCGGTGTTCCTTTGCTCCGACGCCGCGGCGCAGATCACCGGCGCGAATATCTCCATCGACGGCGGCTGGACCGCCGAGTGATGGCGAGAAAGCCCGGAGTCGATTGGAACGGCAAGAAGAAGATCGGCCTCGCCCTGCAGGGCGGCGGCGCGCACGGCGCGTTCACCTGGGGCGTGCTTGATCACATTCTGGAAGACGGCCGCCTCGATGTCGAGGCGATCTCGGGGGCGAGCGCCGGCGCGATGAACGCGGTCGTGTACGCCGAAGGCTATCTCGGAGGCGGCCGCGAGGGGGCGCGCAAGCGCCTCGCCGATTTCTGGAAGGCCGTCAGCGACGAGGGCTCGCTGTCGGGCGGCCATTCAACGGCGTTCGACAACATGTTCAAGCCCTTTGGCTTCGACAAGTCGCCGGCCTTGTGGTGGATGGACACCATGACGCATTACGCGTCGCCCTACGAGCTGAATCCGCTCAACCTCAATCCACTGCGCGACCTGCTCTCCAAGACCATCGATTTCGACAAGGTCCGCGCTTGCGTGGATATCCAGCTTTTCATCTCCGCGACGAATGTTCACACCGGCAAGATCGCGGTTTTCGAACGCGACAAGCTCACCGTCGACCACGTCATGGCCTCGGCCTGTCTGCCGATGGTGTTTCAGGCGGTCGAAATCGACGGCGTTCCCCATTGGGACGGCGGCTACATGGGAAATCCCGCGCTGTGGCCGCTGTACTACAAGAGCGCCTGCGCCGACACGCTGATCGTGCAAATCAACCCCATCGAGCGCGACGAGACGCCGAAGACGGCCTCCGATATTCAGAACCGCCTGAACGAAATCACCTTCAACGGCGCGCTGCTCGGCGAATTGCGCGCGGTCGCCTTCGTGCAGAAGCTCATAGATCAAAAGAAAATCGGCCCCCCCGATTATGTTCGACCGCTTATGCACCGCGTCGATGGCGCGGCGAAAATGGCCCAGTTCTCCGCGGCGTCGAAAATGGACGCGTCGTGGGACACGTTGATCGCGATGCGCGACATCGGCAAGAGCACCGCGAAGGCCTGGCTCGACGCGCACTACGACGACATCGGCGTCCGGGACACGATGGATTTGCGGGCGGCGTTCGAGTGAGGATCACGCCGCCGGCGCGGCCACCCGCGCGTCGTCGCCGCTTCCGACGAAAAGATGCCGCGGCAGCAAAAGCATCACCGCCGCGCCGCAAACGACGGACGCGCCAACCATCACCATCGGCGCGGTGAATCCGCCGGTGGAATCGCGCAGCACGCCGATCAGCAGCGGCGCGACGGAGGCGCCGACCATTCCCACGGTGTTCATGAAGGCGATGCCAGCCGCGTGCGCGTTGCGGGGCAAGACCGAGGACGGCATCGTGAAGAACAAAGACCACACCGGCAGCGTGAACAATTGCGCGGCGACGAGCCCCGCGTATTGCATCGGCGCGGAAGGAGCGAGCGCCGCGACGATCCAGCCGCCGCCGCCGATCGCCATGGGAACGATGACGTTCCAGTAGCGCTCCTTGACGCGGTCCGAAAAGGCCGACCACAGCGGAATCGCGGCGATGGCGAGCAGATAGGGGCCGGACGACAGCAGGCCCGTCACCCAATAGGGCTGCGTCGGGCTGCTGATGGCGCGCACGATTTGCGGCGTCCAATAACCGCCCGAGCTGAAATTGCCGATCAGCGTGAAATAGGCGGCGGAAATCAGCAGCATCTCGCGGCAGAACATCATCGAGAAAACAGAGCCCGTTCTGAAGGCGACGGTTTTCTCCCTGGTTTCAGACTCCCGGCGGATGGCGCCATCGACGATCTCGCGTTCGCGAGGGCTCAGCCACAGCGCCATCGCGGGTTTATCAGTGAGGTAAAACAGCGCCCAAACGCCCAGCAACACCGCCGGTATTCCCTCGATGAGGAATAGCCAGCGCCAACCCGACACGCCGAAAAATCCATCCATGCTCAGGATCGCGCCCGACAGGATCGAGCCGCCGGCGATGGCGATGGGTTGCGCGATCATGAAGCCCGCCTGCGCGCGGGCGCGGTAATACTGTGGATACCAATAAGTCAGGTAGAGCACGAGGCCGGGAATGAAGCCCGCCTCCGCGGCGCCCACAAGGCCTCGCAGCGTCACGAGGCTGGCGGGGCCCGCCGCCAGCGAACAAGCCGCCGAGGCGAGCCCCCAGGTGATCATGATGCGCGCCAGCCAGACGCGCGCGCCGAACTTCTGCAACGCTAGATTGCTGGGTATTTCGAACGCCGCGTAGACAATGGAAAACACCGTCAGCGCCGTGCCGAACACGGTCGCCGAAACACCGAGCTCCTTGCCCATCGTGAGTTGCGCGAAGCCAATGTTGGTGCGGTCGAGGTAATTGACGATCGCCAACAGCAGGATGAACCACAGGACGCGCTTCGACACCTTGCCAAAGACGGCTTGCTCCTCGGGCGTGAAATCCGCTGGATCCGCCATGCTCCGCTCCCCCTCGTTTTATAGGCGCAACCTATGCCGGGGGCCGGCGCACGCGCAAGTGAGGCGCGGATTGTGGCGGGGAGCGAATTGCCTACGGGATGGCCGGCGCGCCGTTTTCGCTCTCAAATCCTGTTGGCCCGACCATCCCCCCGTCCCGGCTGCGCCGAGCCACCCTTTCCTGCCCTCTGTTTCCCTCGGCAGCCGTTCTTGAAGCGAATTGGACGGGGGCTCGCGCGTTCCAGTTCCATTTTCCGGCTTGACGCCAGTCGATTTTCCATTGCCCTCGCGGAAACACGCGCATATGGTCCGCGCCCGTCGCCCCTTGGTTTCGTCCGTTCGAGGCGAGACGCTGGCCACCAATCCCAACGGAGACCCCGATCATGTCGTTCCTCGCCGGCGCCGTCACCCGCGTCAAGCCATCGGCCACCATGGTGCTGACCCAGCGGGCGCGCGACCTGAAAAACAGCGGGCGCGACATCATCTCGCTTTCGGTCGGCGAGCCCGACTTCGACACGCCCGACCACATCAAGGAAGCCGCCATCGCCGCCATCAGGCGCGGCGAGACGAAATACCCGCCCGTGCTCGGCATCGTGCCGCTTCGCGAGGCGATCGCCGCCAAGTTCAAGCGCGAGAACGGGCTCGACTACAAGGCGTCGCAGACCATCGTCGGCACAGGCGGCAAGCAGATCCTGTTCAACACCTTCCTCGCCACGTGCGACAAGGGCGACGAGGTCGTCATCCCCGCGCCCTACTGGGTCAGCTATCCCGACATGGTGACAATCGCCGGCGGCACGCCCGTCATCGTGCCCACGAAGCTTGAAAAGAATTTCAAGCTGCAACCGGAGGATTTGCAGCGCGCCATCACCCCGCGCACCAAGTGGCTGCTGCTGAATTCGCCGTCAAACCCGACGGGCGCGGCCTACACGCGCGATGAATTGAAGGCCGTCACCGACGTGTTGATGCGCCCGGAAAACAAGCATGTCTGGGTGCTGACCGACGACATTTACGAGCACCTCATCTACGGCGACTTCAAGTTCTTCACGCCTTGCCAGGTCGAGCCGAACTTGATGGACCGGACGTTGACGCTCAACGGCATGTCGAAAAGCTACGCCATGACCGGCTGGCGCATCGGCTACGCCGCCGCGCCGGCGCAGTTGATCACGGCCCTCGACCTGCTGCACGGCCAGCAGACCTCGGGCGCGTGCACGATCGCGCAATGGGCGTCTGTGGAGGCGTTGAACGGCCCGCAGGACCACTTGCCGAGGTTCCGCAAGGCTTTCGAGGAGCGCCGCGACCTTGTTGTGTCGATGCTGAACCAGGCCAAATACATCAAGTGCCCGCAGCCCGAGGGCGCTTTCTACGTCTATCCCGACTGCTCGCAGGCGATCGGCAAAAAGACGCGAAATGGCGTCGTCCTGAAGACCGACGAGGATTTCATCACAGAACTCCTCAATCAGGAGGGAGTGGCGGTGGTGCACGGATCGGCCTTCGGGCAGGGCCCGAACTTCCGCATCTCCTACGCGGCTTCGACAACGCTCCTGGAAGACGCCTGCTCGCGGATACAGAAGTTCACGGCAAGCCTGAACTGACGCCGGAAACCCGGCGGCCGCGCGAAACGGAGCCTTCGCCATGGCCGAAATAGTCAACCTTCGCGCGGCGCGCAAACAAAAAGCGCGCCGCGCGGCCGAAAAATCCGCCGCCGTCAATCGGGTCTCCTTCGGGCGAACGAAGGAGGAGCGCGAACACGCCGAAATGGAAAAGGCGCTCGCCGAGCGCAATTTATCCGGCCATTTGCGCGACCGTTTGAATTCCGATGAGTGAGTCTTCGGCGCGCGTCAAAAAACATTCGCTCGTCATCGCCGGACATCGCACATCGATATCGCTTGAAGACGCGTTCTGGAGCGCGTTGCGCGCAATCGCCTCGGCTCGCCCAATCTCCCTCGCCGGTCTGGTGGCTGAGATCGATTCCACCCGCGCCGAGGCGAACCTTTCATCGGCGATTCGCGTGTTCGTGCTGGGCGCCGCTGAAGCCGGGAAATCGCCGGAATAGAAAATCTCGACCCGGCGCGCCTGTTACAGCCCACACGCGGCGATTGGACTAAGCGAATCCCCGCGCCTTCAGCAAGGGTTCGACGCTGGGCAAACGCCCGCGAAAACCAATGTAGGCGTCCTTGGGATCGCGCAGATTGCCGGCGGAATAGATGCTCTCGCGCAGCTTCTTCGCCAACCCGGGATCGAAAACGTCGCCGGTCTCCCTGAACGCCTCGAACGCGTCCTGATCGAGCACCGCCGACCACAAATACGAGTAATACCCGGCCGAATAGCCATCGCCCGAATAGATGTGGCTGAAATGCGGGGAGCGGTGACGCATCGGAATTTCCGCCGGATTTCCAATGCGCTCGAGCGTCGCGGCCTCGACTTGCATCGGATCGCGCGGTCTCCCGGCCATGTGCGCGTCCATGTCCACATAGGCCGACGAGCAGAACTCGACGGTGTTGAAGCCCTGGTTGAATTTGTCGGCGGCGTGGACGCGGTCGATCAGATCGTCGGGAATGGGCTTCCCGGTTTCGAAATGCCGCGCGAACCGGGTCAACACCTCGCGCGTGGTCAGCCAGTGCTCGTAGAGCTGCGAAGGCAGTTCCACGAAATCCCTGCTCACGGCGGTGCCGGAGAGGCTGGCGTAAACGCAATTCGACAGCATGCCATGCAGGGCGTGGCCGAATTCGTGGAACAGCGTGTGCGCCTCGCTCAGCGACAGCAGCGCCGGCGCGCCATCCGCGGGCTTCGCGATGTTCAACGTGTTGCAAATGATCGGGCGCCGCTCGCCGCCCAAATTGCGTTGCGAACGGAAGCCCGACATCCAGGCGCCGCCCTGTTTGGACGCGCGCGAAAAATAATCGCCGAAGAACAACGCGACATGCTTGCCATTCGCGTCGCGAGCCTCGAAGGCCCGCACGTCCCGATGCCACACGGGAACGTCTTTCCGCTCCTCGAACACGAGGCCAAAGAGTTTGCGCGCGACGAAAAACGCCGCTTCGATCAAGCGGTCGAGCTGAAAATACGGGCGCAATTCGGCGTCGTCGATGGCGTAGTCGGCGCGTCGCAGCTTTTCCGCGTAGTGGCGCCAGTCGTGCGGAGCGAGGTCGAAGTTGCCGCCTTCTTCGCCGATCATCGCTTGAAGCCGCTGCTTGTCGCGCAGGGCCTGTTCGCGTCCGGGCTTCCACACCTTGTCGATCAGGTCGTAAACCGCCGCGGTGTCGCCGGCCATTGTGTCGTCGAGCTTGTAGTCGGCGTAGGTGGCGTAGCCCAGAAGCCGCGCGGCCTCGTCGCGCAACGCGAGTGTTTCGGCGATGATGGCGCGGTTGTCGGAGTCGCCGCCGCCTTCGCCGCGCGCCAGAAAGGCGCTCAACAGTTTTTCGCGAAGGTCGCGGCGAGTGGAGTGAGTGAGAAAATCCTCCACCGCGCCGCGCGACAGCGAAACCGCGTGCTTTCCCGCGTGTCCGCGTTCCGTGGCGAGCGCCGCGGCGCCGGACAGGAAGTCGACGGGCAACCCCGCGAGATCTTCCACCGTGTCCAGCAACAGAATATAGCCGCTTTCGTCCTTCAACACGTTCTGGCCGAATTGCGTGCCGAGCACGGAGCGGCGCTCGTTGATCGCGGCGAGCCGGTCGCGATCGGCCTGGCCCAACGCGGCGCCGCGGCGGGCGAACCAAGTGCGCTTGCGTTCCAGCAGCCGGGCCTGCTCGGCGTCCAGGCCCAACGTCCCGCGCTCGCCAAACACGGCGTCGACGCGGCCAAACAGCGCGGCGTTTAGCGCGATGGCGCTCGAATGGCGGGACAAAACAGGCGCCAATTCAAGATCGACCGCCCGCAGCGCGTCGTCGGACATCGTCCCCGTGAGGTTGTGAAAAACCGAACCAACGCGCTCCAGCGCTTCGCCGGCGCGCTCCAGCGCCTCGATTGTGTTGACGAAGGTCGGGGGTTCGGGATTGCCCGCGATGACGTCGATCTCGGCGCGGTGGGCCGAAATGGCCGCCTCGCAGGCGGGTTTGAAATGCTCGGTTTTGATTCGGTCGAAGGGCGGCGACTGGAACGGCGTTGTCCATGGCTCGAAAAATGGATTGCTCATGCCCTGCTCCGGTCAATGATGGTGTTCGACGCCATCGCCGTGGTCGTGGCCAAGCGTCGCGCCTATGCGCTCCGCCTCCGCGTAGCCGTGCATCATGGCTTCCATCAGGCGGCGCATCGGGTCTTCGTTCAAGGGAAGATGAGAAGCCAGGAAGCCCGCGAGGCGCGCGAGGACCAGCGGCTGCACGGAAAACACACCCTGCCGCTTGTCGTTGTCGGCGGCGGCCGAGTCGCGCAGCGCTCGATTGAGCGCGTCGCCCATCAACCGATCGGCGTAGGCGCTGACGGAGCCCGGTTCATGCTTGGTCCGCGCGGTCTCGCCCAGCAGCAGTTTCGCGTGGACCTGAAAGGCCGCGAACAACCGGGCTTCAAGGTCGCTTGGCTCGTTATCGTCGAAATCGCCGCACATGGCGGGCTCCTTTTGCGGTTAACGCGCGCGCCTGCCAAACGTCTCGTTGAACAGCCGCGTCCAGCGCGCGCCGTCGTCGAGTTGCTTGCCGGCGTCGCTGAAGACGATGTTCATGCCGGCGATTGTTTTCGCCGCCTTGAGATTGGTGGGGAAGAATTCGCGGCCAGCCAGGATCGCCTGCCCCTCGCCGAGCAGAAAATCCATGTAGAGCAGCGCGGAGGCGGGATGCGGCGCGCTGGCGGAAAGACCGACGCCGTCCACGCGCGCCACCGTCGGGTCGAGGTTGAATGTGTCGACGGGCGCGCCGGCCGCCTTCATCTGCGCGACCTTGTAGAAATACGTCGTGACCGCGAGCGGCGCCTCGCCGGCCGCCACGAGATTCACGATCAGCGAATGGCCCTTGCGCAACGTGACGCCGTTCCTGGCGACGATGTCCTTGAAAAGCTGAACGCCCTTGTCCTCTCCCATGGTGGTGACCAGCGTGGCGAACCAGTCGATGTCGTCGGTTTCGACGGTCAGTTTGCCTTTCCATTTCGGATCGGCGAGTTCCCCATATGATTTGGGGAGGTCGGCGGGCTTGAACAGATTCGTGTTGTAGGCCTGTGAAATCACTTGCAGGCGCGTGCCTATCCAGACGCCGGGAGCGATCGCCTGCGGCATGAGTTCGGCGAGGACCGGCGACGCAATGGGATAAAGCAGGTCTTCGCGGCGCAGGCCTTCGAGCCCCGCGGCGCCCGTGTCGAAAAGATCGGCGCCGTGGCGGCCGCTGCGTTCCTCGGTGACGCCGCGCTGCAAAACATCCTCGTTGCTGGCGCGCCAGTACGACGGCTTGATCCCGCGCTTTTTTTCAAACGCGGCGCCGAGGACGGCCAGGTCGTCGGCGGTCAGCGAGGAATAAATGTTGAGGCCACCCTCCGCTTGGGCGGCCGCGAGCAATTTTTCCGTCCGGTCGGAGGCCGCGTAGGCGGCGAAATCGCGGACGGCGGAGGTTTGAGCGAAGACGGGAGTGGCGAGACAGGCGACAAGGACGGCCGCCAGGCCCAGCCATCCCTCTCCCGCCACGCGAGAGAAGGCGGCCCGGAGGGCCGGACGAGGGCGGCGCCAATGTCTGTGTTTCAAGGTTCGCGCCCGCTTCGGCGCCCTCCCACGGCCCGGACGCGATGGACAACCCTTTCCCGCGTGGCGGGAGAGGGAGTCGCGCCCATCTTCAAAACCCTTCCGCGTTTTCCAGTTGCTCAAACCAGTCGAAGCCCATCGGCTTGAGGATGCGGCTGTTGCAAACGATGAGGCGCGCTTCGCTGTCGGGATCGGCGTTGAAGTGCTGATGGGCGCAATAGGGGGGAATGTAGACGAAGTCGCCAACGCTCCACGAGAACTTCTTTGGCTCGCTTTCCCAGTCGAATTCCATTTTATCGTGGCAGTCGAAGCGCAGATCCCAATGCAGGTCATAGCCCGAGCCCTCGATGACGTAGAACACCTCCTCCGACAGGTGCCGGTGCTTGCCCGAGGCTTTGCCCGGCGGCAGGAACTGCTGGTAGATGTCGAGGCAGCATTCCTTGGTGTTCATGCGCTCGTTGATGACGTGCTTGATGAGCCCGTTCGGCGAGCGCTCGAAAGGCATCTCGGTGGCCTTAACGACGTTCATCCTGCCATCGTATTCCTTGCGGAACTCGGCGGAGGCCAGCAACGCCTCCTTGTAGTATTCGACATTGTGCGTGGGGGCGTGGGACGCGGCGCGTTCGCGCGGATCGAGCAAAGACATCGGAAATCCTCAGAGTTCTGCGGGCGGCGTGTAAACAGCCTGCTTGGCCGTCGCGACCTTGGGCGGAAAATCCACCACCTTCTGAAACAGCATGTGCATGAACAGAAAGAGAGGCTTGGCCTTCATGACGAGGGTGATGCACTCGTCATCCTCTTCCGTCGAGAAATGCTGGTGCACGCAGGAGTTCTCGACGATCAGCGCGTCGCCCGGACCCCAGTCCCATCGCACCCCGTCGTGAACGTCGTAGCCGTTGCCCTTGAGCACGAAGAACACGGCGCTGTTCATGTGGCCGTGCTTCTGGCCGTAGCCGCCCGGGGAAAACACCTCGATGTGGGTCTCGATGGACTGCGCCACCTTCACCGCCTGCGGGTTGATGATCTTTTTGCCGTAATGGCCGGGGCCCCCGTGCCATTTATGGTCGCGGGTGGGGTAGACGCGGGGCTGGGTGAAAAGTTCGCGGACGAGCTCGCCATAAGTGCCTTCGAGGGCGCGGACGAACACGCGCTTTTTGGTCCAGCGTTCCCAAACCGCTTCGCCCATCGGCTCAAGCGCGCCGCTGTTGTGACCCACGGCGCCGGCATCGACCTGGCTCATGTTGTCCTCCATCTCAATCGAATATGGCCGTCGTGTAGCACAAGCGCCGGGCGCGGCAAGCGTTCGCGTCCATCCGCCGCGCCGATCATCCCCCGGCGCGCGACAGGGGCGCGCGGAGATCGAGCCCCCTAGGGCGCCAAATCTTTGCAAACGTCCACATCCGAACCCCAGTATTCCACGCAGGCAGCGTGCGTCATGGGCCCTTTGCCCACGACTTTATCGAAGAGAAAATCCACGATCATGTTCATTTCCCGCGCCGCGAGGTTCGCGGGGGGATCCGTCAACGAGAGCCCGGACTTCGTCAAATCCTCGGTTTTCATGCCGTAGCAACGGCCATCGCTGTAGGCGAGGCGGTCGAAGGCCGGCATCCCCGCGCCAGGTCGCCCGCATTGAATTGTCTTCAAGACAGCCGCGCGGTCGAGTGTTGTTTCGCGAAGGTTCGCGCCGTCCGGCATTTGGGAGTCGATTTTGCGGCCGTCGCCCGCCCAGCCGTGACAGGTCTGGCAATTCGCCTTGGCGCGAAACAGTTTCATGCCCGCGGCCACGTTGGCGGGGTCGATGTCGTCGGCGCGCGCGGCTCCCATCGAGGCCACCGTGGCGAGCGCCAACAACGCTAGCGGAATCTTCCCTTTCAACAGTCTTCTCCCAAACTTGAATAGTTTTCGCCAGCCTATACGATCCGGGTGAATTCGTCATCGGCGCGACAATGGAAATTCGGGGTCTCGTGTTTTCGGTCTGCCTCGCTTCAGCCGGTTTCGTCGGCGCGCGCGCGGACGAGGTCGACCGCAAAACGGTGTGGGATTTGAAACTTGGCGAACCGCTCGCGGCGCAGCCGCCCGCCGGGGAATACAGGGGCTACGCCTGCGGTTCGAACGGCGGCCAGCCGCGTCGGCCGCTCGGAAGCTTCGCGGATTTCGCCCGCTGCCCGGCGGAGGCCGGCGGCTTGCGCGAGGTTTATTTCGAATACGACGACGAGCTCGAATACGTCGCCCGCGCGCGCGACGACGAGCAGGCCCTAGCCCGCTACGCGGGCACAGCCGAGCGGGGTTTTCCCTTGATCGTCTCGGCGCTGATCGACGACGACGGCGTTCTTCGAGGCGCGCGGCTCGCCACCGATTCGCGCCCCGATTACCGCAAGGACGCCACCGACGCCGACCTCGCGCGGCGCGCTGACGCCTACAAGTTCGGCGCGGCGATGGCCGCGCGCTTTGACATCGAGCCCAACCGGGATTGCGTGAAGCCGCCCCGGGGGGAAGGCGAGAATCCCGTCGGCGCGCTGTTCATCAAACTGGATTGCGAAAAAGCCGCTCCGACGGAACGTCGCGCGTACAAACTCTCCGTCCGCCTGTTGCGAAAGCCGGGTCAAAGCGGCCGGGACCCGCGCAACCCCTCGGCGCTGACCAAAGGCGAGTTCGAGAGCTCGGCGCTGCTGGAGATCTTGGCGACGCAGTAACCGCCTCAATCGAACGGATAAACCCCCGGTTCCTGCCGGTAGGCGCGCGCCACGCCGTGCACGCCCGAGCGCAACATCATCGCCCAGGATTCGCGCGTCGTCGCGCCAATGTGCGGCGAGGCGAAGAAATTGGGAACATCCAAAAGCGGGTTGCCGTTCGCCGGCTCGACGTGGAAGACGTCGAACGCCGCGCCGGAGATGTGGCCGCTATCCAGCCTTTCTTTCAACGCGGCCTCGTCAACCATCGAGCCGCGCGCGACATTGATGAGAACCGCGCCGCGCTTCATTTTGCCGAGGGTTTTCGCGTCGTAAATTCCGAGCGTCGTCTTGTTGCGCGAAAGGTGGATGGTCAACACGTCGCTGCGGGCCAGCAATTCGTCGAATCCGACGCTCTCCACGCCGTTGGCCTCGCAGAACTCGGAGATGTCGACACGGTCGCAAGCGAGAATTTTCACGCCGTGGGGCTGAAGCAGTTTCACCAGCTCCTTGCCGATATGGCCGCAACCGTGGATGCCGACCGTCTTGCCCCTCAAATCGCCGCCGAATCCAACCGGGCCTTTCCATTCGCCGCGATACAGGATTTGCGAGAAAAAATGCGCGCGGCGCAGGGTGAACACCATGTAGCAGAGCGCGAGTTCGGCGACGGACACCTTGTTTATGCCGGCGGCCCAATACATTTTGATCCCGTATTTGTTCAGAATCGCCGGATCGATGTGGTCGACTCCCGCCGAGCAAAGCGACACGACTTTAAGTTCCGGAAGCGCCGCGCAGACCTTGTCGGTGAAACGGTCGAGGCCAATGATGGCGGCGTCGTGGCCCTTGAGGTAGGCGATCAATTCGTCTTCGGTCAGGCGGGCGCGTGTCGGCGGGAACTTGGTGCCGGGATAGGCGGCCTCAAGCTCCTCCTTGATTTCCGGAAAAAAGTCGAAATATGGAATCGTGACAGCGATACGCGGCATGGGCCTCCCCCGATGGGTCCTGTGTTTTCGCGGTCAAACTATCAGCCCTGGCGGCGCAGGCAAAGCCTTCGGCGAAACGCGCGGGCGCCGAATCCATTTCTCGTGTATGATGACTTTGGCGGCGCCGGGGGGGCGTCGCACCAGAAGGGGTGGACCATGAAAAACGTCCTGACGCCTGTCGAGCTTCACTCGACGATCGATTCCACATTCGCGACGGCGCTTTTGTTCGCCCGCCGATTCGACGGCTACATCGAGGGCATGCCCCTCGGGCCCGACATGCCCGACCTTGTCGCCTTCGACATGCCGGTGAGCTGGACCGTCGCGGACCAACAAACCTGGAAGGAAATGGCGGAGGAATCGCGACGCCATTTCGAACAATTCATGGGCGCGGCCGGCGTTCCATCGCACGAGGCCGCGCCCGATCGATTGTCCTGGGGCTGGGCCGGCGAGTCCTCCTTCGGCGATTCGCACGTGTCCAGTCACGCCCGTCTTTTCGACATTTGCGTGCTGGGCCGCCCCGGGGCCGAGCGAGGCGACGCGCGGATGGCGACGGCGGAATCTGTGCTGTTCGACAGCGGGCGGCCCATTTTGATCGCGCCGCCCATCGCGCCGAAAACGCTTGGCGACACCATCGTTATCGCCTGGAATCAGAGCATGGAGACCAGCCGCGCGACGGCCATGGCGATGCCCGCGCTGCGGAAGGCGAATAAGGTTTTTGTGTTGACCATCCCCGAGCAGAAGGTCGATGGGCCCACCGGCGATCAGATGGCGCACAATCTGCGCGCCAACGGCGTGCCCGCCGAGGCGGTCGAGCGAAGCGGAAAGTCCAAGGGACACGGCGAAGCCATCATCGAGGCGGCGGCGGCGCTTGGCGCGGATTTGCTCGTGAAAGGCGCCTATACGCAAAGCCGTCTGCGCCAGATGATATTTGGCGGAGCGACAAGCTACATTCTGGCGAAGGCCAATCTGCCGGTGCTCATGTCGAGCTGACGCCCGGGTTCAGCCCCGGGCCGGGCAACAACCAGGCCGCGCTAACAACAAGGGCAGCCGAACACCTCCTCGGCGACGAGCGCGTCCTTCATCCACCACGGCGGCAGGTCGTCCGCGACGACATCCCCCACCGGTTTGAAAACCTTGGTGTGGTGGCGCTTGGTTTCGTCGGTCCAGAAGGCGACGATTGTTTCGAGCGGCGGACAGCCGGGCACGCCGCATTCGATTTCGGTCACCATTATCGTGTCGTCGACAGACAACCGGAAACGCTCGCGTGTGAAGCTCTTCACGCGGGCGATGGCGGCGCGGTTTTCTCCCGACTTGCGCGACGAACCAAGGCTGACCATGCCGTCAATATAACGCGGCGCGACGCGGCGCCAACCTACGCGGCGGCGCCGATTTCCGCCGCTGCGCCCGCCGAACCGGCGATTTTGCCCTGTAGCGCGCGGTGATGGGCGAACAGCCGCGCCATTTGTGTCTCAACCGAGTAGGGCGCGACGCGGCTGTGCACGTTTTCGGGCTTTATCCGCCCGGCGAAAATGTCGTCGCGCAGGATGACAAATCCATCGATCAACGCTTGTAGGCATTCGGCGTCCGGATCAGTGCGCTCGATCAGCGCGCCGCTGACGCCTTCGACCACGAGCGGATCATATTGCGGCAAACGGATCGCGCAGAACGGACGGCCGACGGAAAGCGTCTCCAGCAGATAGCAAGGCATTCCTTCGAAGTAGGAAGTCAGCACGCCCGCGTGGCATTTCCCGATAATCGCGGCGACGCCATCGGCGGATTGCGCCCCGTGGCGGACGGCGATGTCGCGGATGGCGGCGAATTCCGGATAGCGCTCCGGATCGGTCGAGCCGACGTAGTGGAACTCAAGCTTGCCGTTCAGCCGCTCCCGCAGACCCGCGAGCGCGCGGAACATCAGCGGCGGGTCTTTGAATTCGTCGAGGCGGCCGGCGAAGACAATCCGGAAAACGCCGTCCGCGAGATCGAAAGGCTTTGGCGCGAAGCGTTTGGTGTCCACCGACACCGTCATCACCTCGGCTTTGCGGACGGCGCGCGGAAGAATTTTTTCAAGGCGCGTCACGATGTTTGGATTGACGCACAGCACCTTGTCGGCGAGCGTCAGCGCGACAGTCTCGTTGAACCGGTGGACGAGCCACAGCTTCTTGATGAGACTGTCCATCTTCTGCTCTTTCGAGCCTTCGCCGTGCACCATTTGCAACGACTTGAGGCCCAGCAGCTTCGGAAGGATGGCGAACTCGAAGCGCTGCAAGTCGGCCGAAACCGGCGCGCCCCTTGTGAGCGCGCGAAGCTTCGGCAAATAGCGCAGCGCGCCGAGCGCGAAGCGGAACGTCGTCGAACCCGTCAGCTTGCGGCTCGCCAGGTTGATGCGCGAACGGTCGATATGCGCCACCGGCAGAAAATCCACCACGCGGCCATCGACCTCGACTTTGTGGACTTCGCCGAGCCGGCGGTCGCCGAACTCGTCGACCCCGACGAACAGAATCGAGAAGTCCTTGGGGTGGCGGCTCAGAATGAGACGCACATGCGTCTCGATGCCGCCGACCTTGACGCCGCGCGGGTCCATGGGGTGCATCAGCAAAATGCGGTGGGCGCTCATGTTCGCGTTGTTCCTTCGGCGTTCAATGGAGCAGCAGGGTGGCGAAGGTCGTGGCGCAGGCCCCATAGCGCGCCGCGAGCCGTCGCGGGTTGGAGGCGAGGCGCCACGCCCATTCCAGCCCGTTGCGCTGAAAAAAGGCCGGCGCGCGACGCTGTTCGCCCGCGATGAAGTCGAGCGCCGCGCCAATGCCGAGGAAGCCGATGTCGGCGTGCCTGCGCGCCACGCGGTCGGCGAAGATCTCCTGTTTGGGCGCGCCCAGCGCGACGAAGCAAAGACGCGCGCCAGAAGCCGCGATCCGGTCCGCCGCCGCGTCGGCCGCGGAAGACCGCGGATCGAATCCCAACGGCGGCGCTTCTATGAAGGCGACCCACACGCGATGGTCCACGACCAGATGTTCGAGCGCGACATCGCGCTCTACGCGCGGCGCCACAACATGCGCCCCGGCATTTCCGGCTGGGCGCAGGTCAACGGGTACCGGGGCGAAACCTCGACCGCCGACAAAATGCGCGGGCGCATCGAACACGATCTTCAATACATCGACAGGTGGTCGATTTCGCTCGATCTGAAAATCATGTTTCTGACGGTGTTTTCCGGCAGGGCCTACCGGAACGCGTGTTGAGGGCGGCCACCGCGGCTCAGACGCGGTGGTAAACGTCCTCGATGCGCACGATGTCGTCCTCGCCGAGATAGCTGCCGGTCTGCACTTCGATCAGTTCGATGTCGATTTTTCCAGGATTTTCCAACCTGTGGACGCTGGCGAGCGGCAGATAGATCGACTCGTTTTCATGCACGAGCTTTTTTATGTCGTCGCAAGTGACTTCCGCCGTTCCGCGCACGACGACCCAGTGTTCGGCCCGGTGGAAATGTTTTTGCAGCGACAGGCGACCGCCCGGCTTCACGACAATGCGCTTGACCTGATAGCGATCGCCGTTGTCGATGCTCTGGTAGTAGCCCCACGGACGGTAGATCCGCCTGTGCTCCGAAACTTCGCGGCGTCCTTCGCTCTTGAGCTTTTCGACCAACGCCTTGACCTGGTCCGCTTTGCTGGCGTTGAGCACCAGCACAGCGTCGCTCGTCGTGATCACGATGACGTTGTCCAGGCCCACGACGGCGGTGAGGCAGTCGGGCGAGCGGATCAGCACATTGCTGGAATCGAGGATCGCCCCGTTGCCGACAATCGCGTTGCCGCGCTCGTCCCGCGTCGACAGCTCCAGCACCGACGGCCACGCGCCGACGTCCGACCAGCCGATATCGGCCGGCACCACGGCGGCGCGCTTGGTATGCTCCATAACCGCGTAGTCAATCGATTTTTTCGGGCTCGACGCGAAGGCTTTTTCATCGAGCACTCGGAATTGCAAATCTATTTTCGAGGCCGCGACGGCGTCCGACGCCGCCTTCGCGATCGCCGGCTCGAAAGCGGCGATTTCGGCCTTCATCACATCGGCGCCAAAGATGAAGTTGCCTGAATTCCAAAGGTACCCCTCGGCGATGTATTTTTTCGCCGTCGCCTCGTTGGGCTTCTCGACGAAAGCCGCGACCTCGAAGGCTTCCTCGGCGCCCGCGACTGGCGCGCCGGGGCGTATGTAGCCGTAGCCCGTCGCCGGCTGCGTCGGTTTGATCCCCAATGTCACGATTTTGCCCGCCTCGGCGGCGCGAGCCGCCTTCGCGCACAGGGCGACGAATTCGCCGGGATCGGTGATGGCGTGATCGGCCGCCAGCACCGCGACCACCACTCCGGCGCCACCGCGCGCCGCGAGTTCCGCCGCGACCGCGACCGCGGCCGCCGAATCCCGCCGCACCGGCTCGATGACGATCTCAGCCTGCGAGCCAACGGCCGCCAATTGCTCGGCGACAAGAAACCGATAGTCGTGATTGGTGAGAATCACCGGGCGCTCGAATGTGTCGCCCATCTCCAGCATCTTGACCGTGGTCTGAAACGTGGACAGTGGCCCTAACAGCGGCAGGAACTGCTTGGGCAGGCTCTCGCGCGATTCCGGCCACATCCGCGTGCCAGAGCCGCCGCACATGATGACGGGAAGAATTTTGGCCATGATCGCCTCAATGGGAAACCGCGCGCGGCGAGAACGCGCGCCACTCGGCGGTATTTTAGCGGCAAATGTGTTGCGAATGCGTAACGGAACGGCGCGCTCACGCCGTCTTCTGGTAGTCCTTCACGTCCTTGAATGAAATCGCGGGCCACTTCTCCTGCTCGTAGTTGAGCGCCCAGGGCGAACCCGCCAGAAAGACGGGCGCCCCATCGAGGTCCAGGGCGACGGAGGAAGGGAAGGCGCGCACGAACCTGTCGAGGTCGGCCGGATCGGCCGCGGACACCCAGCGCGCCAGCTCGAAGCGGCTTTGCTCGAAACTCACGGGCAGGCCGTATTCCACCTTCAGCCGCTCGACCAGCACATCGAGTTGCAGCGCGCCGACGACCCCGACGATGGCCGGCGCGCCGTCGTTGGGCGAGAACACCTGCACAACGCCTTCTTCGGCCAGTTGTTGCAGGGCGTCCTTCAGCTTCTTGGCCTTCATCGCGTCGCCGAGGCGCACCCCGCGCAGGATTTCCGGCGCGAAGCTCGGCACGCCGCGGAACACGATGTCTTCGCCCTCCGTCAGCGTGTCGCCGATGCGCAGCGTGCCGTGGTTCGGAATGCCCACCACATCGCCGGCGAAAGCCTCCTCCGCCAGCTGCCGGTCCTGCGCGAAAAAGAACTGCGGCGCGTTGAGGGCCATGGTCTTGCCGGTGCGGGCCAGGCGCGCCTTCATGCCCCGCGTCAGCTTGCCCGAACACACGCGCATGAAGGCTATGCGGTCGCGGTGGTTGGGGTCCATGTTCGCTTGAATCTTGAACACGAACCCGGTCATCTTGCCTTCGCGGGGATCGACGGCCCGGGTCGCCGATTCCTGCCCGCGCGGCGGAGGCGCGAACGCCGCGAGCCCATCGATGAGATCTTGCACGCCGAAAGTGCGCAACGCGCTGCCGAAAAAGACCGGGGTCAGGTGGCCTTCGAGGAAGGCCGCCCTGTCGAAAGGCTTGCAACCCTCGACGGCGAGCGAAATCTCTTCGCGGAAGGCGTCGCGGTCGTATTCCGGCACAAGGTTGGCGACGCGGGGATCGCCGGGGCCATTCACCTTCTCGACGCCCTCGACATCGACGCGGCGAATCGCGCTCGCCGCGATGTCGTAGACGCCGGCGAAATCCCGGCCCCGGCCAATGGGCCAGGTCAGCGGCGAGGCGTCGAGCGCCAAAGTCTTTTCGATTTCGTCGAGCAAGTCGAAGGGGTCGCGCGTCTCGCGGTCGAGCTTGTTGATGAAGGTGACGATGGGAATGTCGCGCAGGCGGCAAACCTCGAACAATTTGCGCGTGCGCGCCTCGATGCCCTTGGCCGCGTCGATGACCATTACGGCGGAATCGACCGCCGTCAGCGTGCGGTAGGTGTCTTCCGAAAAGTCCTCGTGGCCCGGCGTGTCGAGCAGATTGAAGACGCAGCCGCCATATTCGAAAGTCATGACCGACGTTACGACCGAAATGCCGCGCTCGCGCTCGATGCCCATCCAGTCCGAGCGGGTCTGGCGGCGGTTGCCCTTGGCGCGCACTTCGCCGGCGAGCTGGATCGCGCCGCCAAACAGCAGCAACTTCTCGGTCAGCGTCGTCTTGCCCGCGTCGGGGTGGGAAATGATGGCGAAGGTCCGCCGGCGGGCGACGGGGTCGAGGGAAGCCTGGGTCATGCGCGTGGATGGCGGAAAGGGGCGGCGGAAGTCAATGGCGTCATGGCGCCGAATGGGGCGGTTTCGCGCTCCCCGGCCCGACTCCCTCCGCGTGATATCCGAAGGGGCCCCCGCGCCGCAGCGTCTTGCTTTATCGCCTCAATGAAAATTCCGTCCACCCGGCATGACGGCGGCGACTTCCGCCAACGCCGCGCGCTGGGCGCGGTCCTCGGGCGGACGACGGCCCTCTTCCGTGTTGGCGAGCGCCGGCATTTGAGCGTCCCCGCTCGACAATAATCTCAGCATTGGCGTCAAATCCTCGACCCGATCGGCGATGACGTGAATGACGCCGGCTTCGTTTTGCAGCCAACCCGTGATGGCCACGAAGCGGGCGCTCAACACCTTGGCCCGTTCGCGCTCGAACACTTTCGGCCAGACAATGGCGTTGGCGACGCCGGTCTCGTCTTCCAGCGTCATGAATATGACGCCCTTGGCCGATCCCGGTCGTTGCCGCACAAGGACCAGGCCGGCGACGGTGACGCGGGGATTGCGGAGAGGAGATCGCCTTTGGCCACCCAGTTCCTCGCTCCTCAAAATCCCCCGCGTGTTCAACCGCGGCCGCAAGAACGCCACGGGATGCGCCTTCAGCGACAGGCGCAGCGAGCGATAGTCTTCCACCACATGTTCGCCAAGCGGCATCGGCGGCAAGTTCGCGTCTGGCTCGATTTCACGCGACGACACGCCGGCGAACAGTGGCAAATCGTCCTTGTCGCCAGCGCGGTTGAGGCCACGCGCGGCCCATAAGGCGTCGCGCCGATCGAGGCCCAGCGATCGAAAAGCGTCGGCGGCGGCGAGGCGTTCGATGACCTGCGGCGACAGGCCCGCGCGCAGCCAGAGATCCCGCACTGAATCATAGCCCTTGCCTCGATGTGTCATGACCGCGCAAGCGTCCTCCTCGCGCAAGCCCACGATTTCGCGAAAGCCGAGGCGGATCGCGTGGGTGGCGAGAATGTCGTCGGTTTGGGAGACGTGGCGGGGGTGTATGGCGCGTTTTTCTCCTTGCGACTCCTCCAGCCCGCAATCCCAGTCCGAATAATTCACATCGACCTCCCGCACATCCACCCCATGCTCCCCCGCGTCGCGCGCGATTTGCGAAGGAGCGTAAAACCCCATCGGTTGGGAGTTCAAAAGCGCGCAGGCGAAGACATCGGGGTATCGGCACTTCATCCACGCCGACGCGTAGACAAGCAGCGCGAAGCTCGCCGCGTGGCTTTCGGGAAAGCCATAGCTGCCGAAACCCTCGATTTGCTTGAAGCAGCGCGAAGCGAAGTCCCGGTCGTAGCCTTTTGACACCATGCCCTCGACCATCTTGTCGTGGAAAACATGCAAGCCGCCGGTGCGCTTGAATGTCGCCATGGCGCGGCGCAGGCTGTCGGCCTCGCCGGGCGAAAAGCCCGCCGCGACAATGGCGATCTTCATCGCCTGTTCCTGAAACAAAGGCACACCCAGCGTTTTGCCGAGCACGCCTTCGAGTTCGGCGGAAGGGAATTCGACCTTTTCCAATTTACTCCGCCGCCTGAGATAGGGATGCACCATGTCGCCCTGAATGGGGCCCGGCCGGACAATCGCGACTTCGATGACGAGATCGTAGAATTTCTCGGGTTTCAGGCGCGGCAACATCGACATCTGCGCGCGGCTCTCGATCTGAAAAACGCCGATCGTGTCGGCGCGCTGGATCATGCGATAGGTCGCTTCGTCCTCGAAAGGCAGCGTCTTCAGCGAGAAGTCGCGCCCGTAGCGGGCTCGCAGAAGATCAAGGCCGCGACGCAGGCACGACAGCATGCCAAGCGCCAGCACATCGATCTTGAGAATGCCGAGCGCGTCGAGGTCGTCCTTGTCCCATTCAATGGTCGTGCGGTCCTTCATCGCCGCGTTGGCGATGGGGCAGACATCGTCGAGCCGCGCGCGGGTAATAACGAAGCCGCCGGTGTGTTGCGAGAGATGGCGGGGAAAGCCGGAGATTTCCCGCGCCAGCGGCAGCATCAATTCAAAGCGGGTTTCCTCCGGGTCGAAGCCCGCGGCGCGGAGGTCTTTTTCCATCGGCTCGCCTTCGCGCCAGCCCCGCATGATGACGGCGGACAAGCGCGAAATCTCCTCGTCGGCGAAATTGAAAACCTTGGCGGTCTCGCGGATGGCGGAGCGGCCGCGGTAGGATATCACCGTCGCCGTCAGGCCAGCGCGCTCGCGCCCGTAGCGCCGATAAATATATTGAATCACCTCTTCGCGCCGCTCGTGCTCGAAATCGACGTCGATGTCGGGCGGTTCGCGCCGCTCGGCTGAAATGAACCGCTCGAAGAGAAGGTCGTGCTTGATCGGATCGACTTCGGTGATTCCCAAACAAAAGCAAATCGCCGAATTGGCCGCGGAACCTCGGCCCTGACACAGGATGCCGCGCGAGCGGGCGAAGCGCACGATGTCATGCACGGTGAGGAAATAGGCGGCGTAGCCAAGCTTGGCGACAAGAGCGAACTCATGCGCCAGCGCTTTTTCGACCTTGTCGGGCAAGCCATCGGGAAAGCGTTCCGCCGCGCCCTCGCGGACGAAATGTTCCAGCGCCAGCTGTTCGCTGGCGAAGCCTTGGCGCAATTCCTCGGGGTACTCATAGCTGAGGTCGTCAAGACTGAATTTTACGCCGTCGATAAACCGCGTGGTTTCGACGACGGCTTGCGGCGCCTCGTCGAAAAGGCGCGCCATTTCGTCGGGCGCCTTCAAATGCCGCTCGGCGTTGGCCCGCAGAAGGCGGCCGGCTTGGTGAATGGTCGTTCCTTCGCGGATACAGGTCACGACATCGGCGAGGCGGCGGCGCTCGGGCGCGTGCATGACGACATCGTTGACCGCGATGAGCGGCAATCCGTGCCGCCGCGCGAGGTTGGCGCGGGCGGCGAGGATTTTGCGGCTGTTCGGGCCATAGGTCATGGAAGCGGCGAGCCCGACGCGGCCGGGGGCGGCGGCGACGAGGCGGGGGATGGGTTGCGTCGCAAGCCCCCCCTCCATGATCACAAACCGCAATCCCTCGGCGAACTCCAGCGCATCCTCGAAATCGAGCAGGCATTCGCCTTTTTTCGCGCGCAAATTGCCGCGCGTCAGCAGACGCGTCAGCCGGGCCCACGCGGCCCGGTCTTGTGGATAGGCGAGAATGTCCGGCGTCCTGTCGCGGAACACGAGCCGCGCGCCGACGATCAGGCGGAAATCCGGCGCGTTGTCCCGGCGCTCGCGCAGATAGACATGCGCCCGCACCACGCCGGCGACCGAGTTGCGGTCGGCGATGCCGATCCCCGCCATGCCAAGCGCGATGGCGCGCTCGACCATCTCCTCCGGATGCGAAGCGCCCCGCAGGAAGGAGAAGTTCGTTGTCGTGGCGAGTTCGGCGTAGCTCATGCGAACAGCCCGTGCATGAACCAGCGCGGGCGCGGCCCCTGGGCGTTGTAAAGACCCTCGCGGAACACCCAGAAGCGCGCGCCATCCGTGTCCTCGACGTGGAAGTAATCACGTGTCAGCGCCTCGCCGGCGCCTTTCCACCATTCCGGCGCGATCCGCTCAGGGCCCTCGATGGCGGCGACCTCGTGCATGACGCGTCGCCAGCGAAACCGCAGCGGCGGGCCATCCGGCACCTCGGCAAGGGTTTCGATGGGCTCCGGACGTTCGAACAGACGGATCGGGCGGGGGGCGTTTTGCTCCTTCTCCCCATTTCCGATTGACCTTTGGCCCCCTTTTTCTTGCGCGTGGGAAGCAGGCGACCTCATCCTCGCCACCGGAACCATCGCCATGGTGAATTCCGGAATATGCGTGTCCTGATCAATCAGCCGCGTCACCCGACGCGTTCCCAACCGCGCGCCAAGGCGGTCTAGGAGATCAATGAAAGCGATCCGCTCCTTCTCCCCGCTTGCGGGGCGAGGAGCGCCCGATCCTCCTTGGAAAACGTCCGGCGGCCCCTCATTCCGCCTTCGACCGCTTTCTTCCGGCGCGTGGGAAGAAGGAAACTCCTCCTGCCGCGCCGGCAATTCCTCCACCTCCATCGCCGACAAGCGGACGAGGTCGAACCCGCAGCCACTGTCAAGCGGGTCGTCCTGACGGCGCTCGCTGGCCGCCTTGATCCGCTCCTCGAACAACAGCGCCATGATTTTGGGGTCGCGCAGAGGACGGCTGGCGCTGGTGGCGATCCCCAGCGCCACGCCATCGACGCGAAAGAGGCTCGCCTCCAATTGGCGCGCGCCCTCCGCGTGGAGATCCAGCATCGCGCATAAATCCACTGCGAGTCCGGCGATGACACCACGGACATCCTCCATGCGGGAAATCGGCTCGGCGAAACGCCTCTCCATCACATAGGCAGGCGCCTCGAAACGTGGAGTTATCGGGGATTTCGCCCTTCCCATCAGCCCGTCCAGGCGGTCGAACAAGCCTTCGCCAAACCGCGCCGCGATCGGCGCTCGCGGCCGCATGAGAATATCGTCGACGCATTTCAATCCCGAACGCGACAACGCCAGCGCAATATCGTCCGACAGGCGCAGCGCCGCCGCTGGAAGCGCGCCAAACAACCGCCGCAGCCCCTTTTCATCGGCCTCCGCGGGCGCTAGCCGAACGCGGCCAAAACGCGCCAACGCCCAGGCGGCCTCGGGCGTGTTCGCCACGGCGGCGCGCACGCCAAAACCCTGGCGGACAAAGCGTTTTTCGATGTCGGCCACGAGTCGCGCCTCGCCGCCGAACAGATGCGCCACGCCCGAGATATCGAGCATGGCGCCATCGGGCGCGTCGGCGGCGGCGAGCGGCGTGTAACGCCGGCACCAATCGGCGAGTTTCGCCGGCGTGAGGGCGACCGCCTCAGGCGCGCTTAAGATGACGAGGGAAAGATAACGCGGCACTGGATCGCCCTTCACTGATTGGAATGTCGTCGCCGAAAACGCTCCAAACAATGGTCTTTTCGCTGTCGGACGGCGCGGCCACGCCGATGGCGGGACGCGATTTCAGCACCCGCAGGCGCCAAGCCGGAGCTTCGGGAATGGGGCGGCGGCGGCCTGCGGAGGAGATCGCCCGGCCTTGCGTGGTGGCGACTTCAAACCGTTCGCGCGCGGCGGTGGAGAGGGCTTCCGCCGCAGGCGCGGAATAAATCAGCAGGCCCAGCGCGCTCCCAGCGCGGGCTGCGAGCGTCAGCCTCCTTGTGGCCATCAGATCGCAATGACGGGCCGCGTCCCAAATTTCGCCGACAACGGCGGCGCAGGCGGTGGATTTCAATCCCTCCTCCAGCGCCCATAGCGCTTCTCGGGGGCCGGACGCGCGCACCAGCGCCAATCGGGCGGGATCAAGCCCATGGGCACGGAGGCCTGGCCCATAGGGCGCGCCGCGCTCACGCCAGACGAAGTCTTCGCCAATCCAGAGAATCGTCCCCTCCGCGCCCGCCGCCGCGATGGCGAGCGTCAGGGCATAGCCACAGGCCGCCGTCGCGTCGCCCGGACGAGCGGGCAAGATTTCAACGACGCCGCCGGGATTGTGTCCGGAAGCGCGGGAATGCTCGGCTGTCGCCCCAATGCGGGCAATGGCCTGACGCAAAACGCCCATTCGGCCGGGGACAGCAGACATGGTTTGCTCATTTCAATGTTCTCTATTTGTTCCCAAAGATTCCTTGCCTTGGGAATAGAGTCAAGAGGACGGTGGGATCGTTCAACTCCCTTTGATCCCTCCGCCATGCGACGCATCGCGATTTCGGGCGCCGCCTGGATCGTTGCGCGACTTTTTATCAGGGGCCTGCTAAATCGGACGAATGTTCGCGCGCCGAAATTCCGCGGGTCAAATCATGTATCGCTCCATCGCGACTGCTTTTTTCTGCGCCGCTTCCATCACTTTGGCGACCGCGCAGACCGTGCCCGCCACCCAAAGAATCGTTGTGACATTCCCGGCCGGCGGCACGGCGGACGTCCTCGCGCGCCTTGTCGCCGACCAAATGGGCAGGGCTGGCGGCGGTTCGGTCGTTGTCGACAACCGCCCTGGCGCCAATTCGATCATCGGCAATGAATTCGCCGCGCGCGCCGCGCCCGATGGCGGCACGTTGTTGATGGTGGCGAATTCGTTTCTGATTACATCGTTCCTGCGCGACCTCCCCTATGACACGATGAAAAGCTTCGAGCCGGTCTGTTCGCTGGCGCAATCGCCGCTGATTATCATTGTGCCGGCGAATTCCCCCTACAAAACGGTCAAGGAATTCATCGACGCGACGAAAGCCGCGCCCGGCAAGCTAGCCATGGGCGCCATTGGCCCCGCTACGGCGCAACGCGTCGCCATTGAGCTGTTGTCGAAGAGCGCGGGGCTCGCGGTCAATTTCGTTCCTTACGCGAGCAGCGTTCAGGCGTTGAACGCGGTGCTCGCCGGCGACATTCCCTCGGCGATGGTCGCCATCGCCGACGCGGCCGCCATGGCCAAAGACGGCCGCGTGCGGTTTCTAAGCGTGCTCACGCGCGAACGTGTGCCGGCCTGGAAAGACACGCCCACGATGATCGAAAGCGGCTATGACACCGCCTATTCCGCGTGGTTTGGATTGCTCGCGCCCGCGAAGACGCCGTCCACCACGCTCAAGGCGCTTTCCGACATCGTCACGCGCGCGATGGCCGCGCCGGAACTCGCGGAAAAAATGAAGCCGCTCGAATTTTACCCATCGGCTTCCTGCGGCGCGGCGTTCGGGGAATTTCTTCGCGCGGAATCCGAATCGACCGGCCGTGTGGTCCGCGAGGCCGGCATCAAGATGGAATAGACTTCGCGTTATCTTCCGATTTCGCCGAGAATCGAGGCGGCGAGCGCGTAGCCCGCGGTCATCGACGTTCTCGGATTCGACGGCAATGGATTGCCCTCGATGCGAAAATTGAAGTTTGCGCAGCGCGAGCGGACTACAATCTCGTGAATATTGCGATGGATGGTCGGATCGGCCACGAGTTCGACCCGCGTGCGCTCGAATCCGAGGCCACCCAGCGCGATCGTCGCCGCGACGTTGGCGTTTTGCGGAAAGTCGCGCGCCGCCCGCCCGGCGTCCCCGCTGAAGAACACGGTCGCCCGTTCAAGAATGTCGAGATCGATCAGATCCTCCGCGCCCGTGCCACGCCACGCCGCCGGGGGCTTGCGCGAAGTGTAGGTCACCTCCTCAAGCCCCGACAATTTAGCCGCATCGAGAAGGTCGATGCCTCCAATAGCGCCGGGACAAATCGTCAGCCGCGCTCCGTGGCCCGCTGAAGCCGCCTCGAGCGAGGCTCTAAGCGATTCACGCGCCAACGCGCCCACCGATGTCACAATCAACCCACATCCCGCGGCGAGGCACGCGACTCCGACCTCGGCCAGCGCCTCGTGGCCCGCCGCCTCCGCGACGGTGGTAAGACGACGCGCAAAAAAATCGTCGAGCGACACAACCACCTCTCGTTCGCGCGCCAGGCGTTCACCGAAGGTTTCGAGCATGGCGCGGGCGCGCGACGCCCCGTGCGGCCGCGCGAGGCAAACGACGCTTTCCAGCGGCGTCTTCAGCGACGACGCGAGCGCGTCCAACGCTTGCGTCGCGAGGCTTCCATAGCCAACAAGGCCAAGCCGCGCGCGGCGGATCACTTGGCGCCGCCGGCCGCGCCCGCGGGAGGCCCGCCGAAGGCCTCCGCGTAAGGGCCGATGGCGATCATGTCGATTTCAAGCAACGTTGGGCCGGGCAGCGACATGGCGCGGTTGAACGCGTCTTCGAAGCGATCGATGGCGGAGACCTTTTCGTGGGCCAGCCCCATGCTTTTCGCGAACAATCCAAAGTCGGGCGTATGCAGCCGGCAATAAGCGTGTCGATTGCCGTACTGCGCGTCCTGAATATTCGAGATCACACCGTATGCCTGGTCGTTCATCAACACGAAAACGATGTCGCTTTCGTTTTCGACGGCGGTGGCGAATTCGCCGAGATTGACCATGGTTCCGCCGTCGCCTAGGAGCGAGACGGTCTTCTTGCCCGGCGACGCGAAGGAGGCGCCGATCGACATGGCGACACCCTGGCCGATGCCGCCGCCAAGGGCGTGAACCCCGAGATGCGGCGCGGCCAAACGCACATAGCGATTGCCGAACATCGAGTTCGCAATCGTCACATCGCGCGCGAAGGGATGCGCGCCGGAATGGACGCGCGCGCTCAGAATATCCGCGACAGCCTTGTAAGGCCCAAGCGATTTCGCCAACGCCCCTTCGCTGGCGCTTCGCGCGGAGGCGAGTTCGGCGGCGAAGGCTTGATCCACATCGAGTTTCGCGGGCAATCGCTCCAACAGGCCGGCCAGCGATGGCGCGGCCTCGCCGTAGATAAACATATCGACGGGATAATTCCGCCCGCCCTGGCTAGCGTCCGCGTCGATTTGAACAAGTGGCTTGCCGAGCCGCAACGCGTTGTTGCGGGTTTCGTTGCCGCGCAATCGCGAGCCGACAACGATCATCAAATCGCATTTGTCGAAGAGAGTTTGCGCCAGCGGCGTCATGTTGTAGGCGCCCAGGTTGCGGGCGTGATCTTCGGGAACGATGGCGCGGCCATTGGTGCTTGTCACCGCGCAGAACCCGCGTTCGACGAGCGTCGTGGCCTCGACGCCGGCGGCGCGCGCGCCACCGCCAAGATAAAGCATCGGGCGACGCGCGCGACGAATTAATTCCGCCAAAACGTCGAGCTGCGCCGCGTCGGGCGCGACCCGCGCGCGTGTCGGCGCGCTCAATCCGAGCGGCATGACGGCCGTTTGCCGCTGGACATCGACGGGAATTTCAAGGCTTACAGGCCCGCTCGGCGCCGATAGCGCCGCCGACATCGCGGCGCGCAGGACGGTCGCCGCGCCGTTCGCATCCCAAACGCGGAAATACGCCTTGGAAACGGACTTCAACATATCGGGTTGACGGGGCACGTCGTGAATGGCGGCTCGATCCCGATCCATGAAAACGGTGTCGAGTTGCGAGGTGATGTGAAGAACCGGCGAGCCGGCGGTCAACGCTTCGACTTGCGAACCCGCCGCGTTGCCAGCCGCCGTGCCCGTCGACGTGATGACAACGCCAAGGCTCCGCGAGACGCGGGCGAAGGCGTCGGCCATGTTCATCGCGCCAGCTTCGCCACGCGCCGGCACGAATGTGATGCGACCTTGGCGAAAGAGCGCGTCGAGGATGGGCATATTATGAATGGAAATGACGCCAAACGCGTGCGTGACGCCCGCGTCCGCGAGGCCGCCCGCGATAAGGTCGCCAACGGGCTCCGCGGCGCGACGCGCTGAGGTGTTAGGGGCGGCTGACATGGCGAACCCTCAAATGTGGCGGGAGACGCCGCCGGAAATCTCAAGAGTCGATCCCGTGACAAAGCTCGCCGCGGGCGAAACGAGAAACACAATCGCGCGCGCGACTTCCTCAGGTTCGCCGAGGCGGCCCATCGGGATGTGCTTGCCCGCGGCGAGTTCGGCCATCCATTGCGCGCGCGTCTGCGCCTTGTCGGCGCGCGCCTCGAAACGGCGTTGCCACTGGCCGGAATCGATGAGGCCAAGCACAACCGAATTCACCCGTATTTTCGGGGCGAATTCGGTCGCGAGCGATTTCGCCAAGCTTTGCACGCCCGCGCGGGCGGCCGACGTGCAAACCATGTAGGGTTCGGGCTGAAGCGCGAGCAAAGAATTCACCGCGAGAATCGAGGCCGCGTCGCTCTTGTCGAGCAGCGGCTTAAAGCCGCGGATTGGATAAATCTGGCTGAAGAACTTGAGTTCCAATTCCGCCCGCCACTGCTCGTCGGTGGTGTTGGCGAAGTTCGTCATGCGGCCTTCGCCGGCGTTGTTGACAAGTATGTCGAGCGCTGGCCGCCACGCGCCGACGGCGTCCGCGAACACCCGCATGTCCGCCTCGCGCGTCACGTCGCAGCGTTGCGCCAGCACGCGATCCGCGCCGAATTCGTCGCCAAGTCCACGCGCGGCGGCCGCGAGACGATCCTCCCCTCGGCCGCAGATCGCGACGTCGCAACCCTCGGCCAGCAGCGCGCGCGACACCGCCAGGCCAATGCCCGAAGTGCCACCAGTCACGACGGCGGCGCGTCCGCGCAAACCGAGATCCATTTCCGGCGTCCGCTCTTCAGGCCTTGTTGCGCTTCACCTTCGATAGCGGGTGGCTCGCGGGATAAGTGGGCGTTTCCGGCTTCGTGCTGCCGATCATCACGCACATAAGCGCCTCTTCATGACCCTCGTTGACGAGCCCGCGGTAGACTCCGGCGGGCACCGAAATCAAATCGCGCTCACCGAGGACAAGGTCTTCACGATGGCCATTGTGTTCGATCATAATGCGGACCCGCTCGCCGCGCATGATGAAGAAAATCTCTTCCGCGTCGGTGTGGAGATGCAACGGGCCTTCGCATCCGGCGGGCAACACCATCGTCGAGAAGGTGAAGTTTTCGGCCGGCACAGTGTTGCCGTCTTCCGACACACCGGCACCGCCAGTGCCAACGTAGCGCATTTGCGCGCGTTTGTATTTGGGATCGTAGTCAGCCTGGAATTTCAACGCGTCCCAATCGAGCGTGCGGGTCTTGAAACGAGCCACGCGCGATTCAAGCCATTGGCTGAGCGTCTTGCCATCGGGAATCTTCACGTCTTCCGGCATGGTTTCAGGTTTGACATGCTCGTTCATCGCGGCCTCCTTTGATTGCCACTTTCCGTCGCGGCTTCATGGTTCTACCCGTGTGCGTGAATTGGCGCCGCAGGTCGGATTTTCTTTTGACAAGTCATACATCGTCGGCTAGCCTGTTGCAAATATGAAATTACGTTTCAATAGAGAAACAAACGGTCTGTTGTCGGACGGTATGGAAGTGCCGACAATCGAACCACATTCGACCACCATCGTGAGTGCGTGGCGCGAATATTGATTTGCCCGCCGTGCAATGATGCTCGGTTCCGCTTGTGAATGGGAGAGCTGGTATGATCCCTCAATATTTGAACGCGCATCAAACCCGCGACCACGAACCGACCGACTACGAGAACTTGCTGGCCGACGGCATCGAAAAAGCGTTCGCCGCGGGCCTGAGCGAGCTTCCAAACATTTGCGCGATGCTGAACGAGGATTGCGTGCCGGCGCCGAACGGCATGCCCTGGACACCGGCATTGTTCGAACAGGAAATGAAGCGATTGGGCGCGTGAGCCGCTGGAGATTTTCATGAGCGCTGTATCGGAAACCGCCATCGAAACCCTGCTCGGCAATGGCGCGCGCAATCAATGGTACATGATCTGTCCGTCGCATTTCGTGACGGAAAAGCCGCTGTCGCTGCGCCGCTGTGGCTATCGCATGGTGTTTTGGCGTGATAACGCCGGCGCCGCGTTCGCGCTGGAAGACCGTTGTCCCCACCGTGGCGTGCCATTGTCATGCGGCATCGCCATGGGCGACAGAATCAGCTGCGGCTATCACGGTGTGCAGGTTGATTCGCGAGGTGTCGCCGTCCGCGTCCCCGGCGCGCCGGGCAGCAAGCTTGAGGGCTCGCGGCACACGAAGGCGTTTCCTCTGCGAGAGCGCAACGGATTGATCTTCGCTTATGTCGGCGACGAATTGCACGCGGAGCCGCCGGCTCTGGAATTGCCGGAAGAGTTGACGTCGCCCGAATTCAGCTCGTTCCCTTGCTACGCCGAATGGAACGGCGACTATCGCTATGTCATCGACAATGTCATGGACCCCATGCATGGAACGTTTCTGCACAAGCAGTCGCATTCCATGTCGTTCGGCGACGCCAAGGCGACTTTTCGCATCCGCGAGACGCCGACCGGCTTCGTCTTTGAAAAAGAAGGCCAGCGGAACGTCAATTTCGATTGGACGGAATATGGCCACAGTGGCGCTTTTTGGCTGCGGCTGGAGATCCCTTATCCGAAGACGGGTGGTCCAGGCGGCAATTTCCACATCGTTGGCATGATGACTCCCATCGGCCCCAATGCGACCGCGATTGTGTTTTGGCGTTGTCGCAAGGTGTCGGACTGGCAACGCGACACGTGGCGTTTCCTCTACAAGAATCGACTCGAAGCCCGCCATTGGCACGTGCTGGAGCAAGACCGTCTGATGTTGGAGCAGTGCGACGCCGACGCCAATGGCCGCGAGAATCTCTACGCGCACGACATGGGGCTGGTGCGTCTTCGCCGCGTTCTTCGCAATCAAGTCGTAGAGCAGCTGACCGCGCTCGCCGAAGCGGGACGACATGTCGCCTGAGGCTTCGGCCCTCATCGACTTGCGCGACGCGGGCAAAACCTATGCGACGCGCACCGGCGACGTCGTCGCCGTCGAAAAAGCGACGCTATCCATCGCGAATGGGGAAACCGTCGCTCTGCTTGGCCCCAGCGGCTGCGGCAAAAGCACGTTGTTGATGATGATCGCGGGACTTGTCGCGCCGACCTCGGGCGCAGTCGTTATTCGCGGCGCACCGGTTACCGGCCCGCACAATTCGCTCGGCGTTGTGTTCCAGCGCGATCTTCTGCTTGATTGGAAATCGGTGCTCGGCAACGTGCTATTGCCGTTCGAATTGCGCGGCGAGGACCCCCGGCCCCACGAAGCCGAGGCGCGCGCGTTGCTCGAACGCGTGGGGCTCGCCAAATTCGAAACAAAACGCCCGTTCGAGCTTTCGGGTGGCATGCGCCAGCGCGTCGCCATTTGCCGGGCGTGGATTCAAAATCCGGATATTCTTTTGCTCGATGAACCCTTCGCGGCGCTTGACGCCTTCACGCGCGAGCAAATGCAGCTCGATGTCGCCCGCCTTTCCCTCGATCGGCCACGCACAACGATTCTCGTCACTCACGAGATTTCGGAGGCCGTGTTCATGGCCGATCGCGTCGCTGTGATGACCGCGCGGCCAAGCCAAATCCGGGAAATCATCCATATCGACCTGCCACGACCGCGCAACGTCGCCATCCGTGAGTCGGGCGCCTTTGGCGCCTATGTCACGGGCATCCATTCGCGCTTCTCGAGCCTGGGCGTGCTGCATGGCTAAGGCCGCGGGAAGCAAACCGACCATAAGCGACGGCGCGCGCGACGCGTTGTGGGTCTGCGCGTCGGCGGCTTTCGCCATAGGCCTGTGGGAATTGGCGGTTCTGATGGTGAAGCCGCCGGCCTACATTCTGCCCGCCCCTCTGGACGTTCTGGTCCGAACCTGGACGGATCGCAGCCTGTTGCTTTCGCAAGGAATGGCGACAATGGGCGAAATCCTCGCCGGCCTGTTTCTCAGCATCGCGATCGGCATTCCACTCGGAATTGCGATTGTCGCCATCCCCCTTGTGCAACGGCTCGCCTACCCCATCGTCATCGCCTTCAACGCCATTCCAAAAGTGGCCTTGGCTCCGTTGTTCGTCGTGTGGTTTGGCTACGGCTTCTTGCCGCGCGTGCTTATCACCACATCGATCGCTTTCTTCCCGATTGTGGTGGCGACGGTGACCGGACTAATGTCCATCGACCCCGATCTGTTGCGTCTTGCCGCTGTTTCTCGCGCCAAAAAATCGCGGATATTTTTACACATGCGGCTTCCGCAGGCGGTGCCCTCCATCACGGCGGGGATAAAAATCGCCACCAGTCTCGCCGTCATCGGCGGAATCATCGGCGAATTCGTGGCGTCGGACCGCGGATGGGGCTACCTTCTGGTGCAGGCGAGCGGTTCGCTCGACACCACAATCATGTTTTCGATCGTCATTATCCTCGCCATTGTCGCGAGCCTTCTTTTCTACCTCATCGCGCTGGCGGAAACCCGGCTGGTTTCCTGGCACGCATCGAAACGTTCAATCTAGGCGTGAAGCCAATGGAGGGTGGCATGAAGCATTTGAAACAGGTTTTGGCGCTGGGGATCGCTGGCGCGTGCCTCGCGACGGCCGCGTTCGCGCAAGACAAGCCGCTCGACAAAGTCTCCATGCGCTATGGCTTCATCGCCACAGGCAACGACGCGATCTGGACATACGGAATCGAAAAGGGCTTTTTCAAAGCCGAGGGCATCGATGTCGAATTGCGTGAAGGCAAAGGCTCCGCTGTCACCGCCCAGACGGTCGCTGCGGGCACCGACGACTTCGGCGTGGACATCGACGGCGGCACCTTCCTTAGCCTTGCGGCGAAGGGTCTGCCCGCGACCGCGGTTCTGGCGAGCGTCGCCAGCAGCCCGGTTGTCGTTCTCTCGCCCATGGACAAACCCATCAAGACGCCGGCGGAATTGGTTGGCAAGCAAATCGCCATCACCGCTGGCGACGGCCCCTCGGCGCTTTTCCCCGTGCTGCTTCAGCGCAACAAGATCGACGTCGACAAAGTGACGCAGGTCAACATGCTGCCAGGCCCGAAGTTGACAAGCTTGTTGACGGGCCGCGTCGATGGCGTGGCAACGAACATTGTCATTCAGGCCACGCTCGAAGCCAAAGGGATGAAAATCTATCCTATGATGTATTCGAGTTTTGGCGTCGCGACGCCGGGGCAATATCTCATCACATCGAACGCCACGCTCGCTGCCAAGCCTGAGCTCGTGCGGCGCATGGTTCACGCGATGCAGAAGTCGCTCGCGGCGACTGCCGCCGACCCGGTCGCCGCGGCGGATTCGTTCTCGAAAGTCTATCCAAACTATGACAAGGCGACGGCGTTGGGAGAAGTGAAGCTCGTGGCCGCCCTGTTTCGTTCGCCCTCGACAAAGGATAAGGCCTTCGGCACGGTGTCGATCGACGACGCGAAGGCGGGCGCGGAAGCGTTAACAGCCGCGGGATTGGTCGCGCCGGGCGTGGATGTAGCGAAATTCATCACCAATCAGTTCATCGCGCCGTGACGACATCGCTCAGTGACCGCGTCATAGTTGTGACCGGCGCTGCGCGTGGCCTCGGCCGCGCATTCGCCGAAGCTTGCGCGCGCGCGGACGCGAAGGCCATTGTCGTCGCTGATATCGAAGAGGAAGCCGGCGAGGCGACGGCGGCTTTTTTGCGCGACGAAGGAGCCGACGCTGTCTTCGCGCATTACGATCAGGGCGATCCCAACTCCATCTTGCGCCTCGCGGCTAACGTGGAAAACCGCTTCGACCGCGTTGATGGGCTCATTAACAACGCGGCGATCGCGACCGGCATTGGCGGCAAGGCCTACGACGAAATCGACATCGCTACATGGGACCGCGTAACGGCGGTCAACATTCGCGGCCCGTGGCTCGTGACGCGCGCCTTCGCGCCGCTGCTTCGCAAGTCCACGCGCGGCGGACGCATCGTCAACCTCGCCTCCGACACCGCGTTGTGGGGCGCTCCGCGCTTGTTGCACTATGTCGCAAGCAAAGGCGCGGTAATTGCGATGACCCGGTCGCTCGCGCGCGAACTCGGCCCCGACAACATAGCTGTCAACGCCGTGGCACCAGGTCTGACGCTGGTCGAGGCGACGGAATACGTGCCTCAAGAGCGTCACGACCTCTATATCGACGGCCGGGCGATGCGGCGCGCGCAAACGCCGGACGACGTCACGGGCCCCGTCGTGTTTTTGTTAAGTGACGGAGCCAACTTCACCACCGGACAATTGATACCCATAAATGGCGGCTTCGTTTTCAATTAGCTCCAGCGCGGTCTCTTTGCCGCATGGCACGCTATCCTATCTTGAGGCGGGCTGCGGCGCGCCTGTGGTTTTGCTTCACGGCATCGGCTCCGCCGCGTGTTCCTTTCAGGCGCAATTTGAGGGGCTTGCGCCTCGTTGGCGCGTCTTGGCATGGAACGCGCCGGGCTATGGCGGATCAGCTGGTTTTCACGAGGATTGGCCGACTGTCGATGACTACTCTGAAGCTGTCGAAACATGGCTTGCGGCTTTGTCCATCGACGCCGTGCATTTTGTTGGTCACTCGCTGGGCTCATTAATCGCGGCGCGCGTGGCGGCGAAGCATCCTGAGCGCGTAAAATCCCTGACACTTTCGAGTTGCGCCATCGGACATGCCTGTTTGCCGGTTGCGGAGCGTGAACGCCTGCTCGCCGGCAGAATTGGCGATGTCGACACATTGGGGCCGCGCGCCATGGCGGAAATGCGGGGGCCGCGGCTGCTTGGTCCGGATGCGTCGCTTAAACACATCCGCGCGGTTGTCGATAACATGGCCTCTGTCGATCCACGTGGATACGCGCAAGCCGCGCGCATGTTATCAAGTGGGGACATGCTCGCCGATGTCACCTCTTTGTCGAGGCAGGTCCCGGTCCAAGTCATCTTCGGCACAGCAGACATCATAACTCCGCCGGAAGCGAATTTGCGCGTTGCGACGGCGCGGGCGGGCATCGTCGTCGCAACGATCGAGAGCGCTGGCCACGCGCTCTATGTTGAAGCGGCGGATCGATTCAACGCAATTCTTGAACAATTCTGGGCCACACTGCCATGACAGCCCTCAATGAAGCCGTGCAAGACCGCTATATTGTTCCCGCGCTTGCAAATGGCCTCGCTATTCTCCGGTTGTTTTCAAAAAACCGCTTGACGTGGACACCACCCGACATCGCGCGGGAATTATCCTTGCCACGCGCGACCGTTTTCCGATTACTGCAAACGCTGGAAGTCGGCGGCTATGTTCGACGCGACGGTAGTGGCAGATCATTCACACTAGGTCCCGCGTTGCTTAACCATGGCTTCGCGTATCTCGCCTCGCTCGACATTGTGGACGCGGCGCGACCCATACTAAAACGTCTGCGCGATGAAACGGGGCTTTCGGCTCATCTCGCCGTGCGCGACGGGCGCGAAGTCGTCTATGTCGCCCGCGTCGCCTCGCGCGGAGCTGTCGCCAGCGGCGTACATGTCGGCACGCGCTTCCCAATTCACGCGACAATTCTTGGGCGCAGTTTGATTTCCGACATGTCCGCAACCGAACTGGAGAGGCTGTACCCCGAGACCAGCCTGCCCTCTTTCAGTGACCAAACGCCGAAGACACGTGAAAGCCTCGGACGATTATTGGCTCAGGATCAAGCCCGCGGCTATAGCGTTAGTCAGTCATTCTTTGAACTTGGGGTGAGCGCGATTGCCGCCCCCGTCCGGGACCAATCGAATCAAGTAGTGGCGGCAATCAACGTTATAGCCGCCGATGCTTGCGTTACCGCAGAGACGCTAAATGGTCAGCTGAAGGACCAAGTTTTAAAGGCCGCAGCTGAGCTGACCTCATGGGTTGGTGCCACGCATCAATTTTCGCAAGCAACCCGGCGACCGGAATTGCACGGCCCCGCCTCGTAGGTTGAAGCAAGGCTCGATGCGCCGCAGGGCCGTAGGGTTGATGTTTTTCCGTTTTCACTATCTAGTGCCCGACGGTTGGGTTGGATTGGTGGCAGCCGTGATTGTTTCACGTGAAACTAACGAGCTCCTTTCGGTCTATGCCACCCTTCTCCGCCGCTGGCAGACGAAAATAAATCTGGTCTCCTCAAGCACGCTTGAAAATCTTTGGGTGCGCCACATCGAAGATTCGCTGCAACTTATTGAATTTGCAGAATCCAAAAATAGATGGCTCGACCTTGGCACAGGCGCAGGCTTTCCAGGCATGGTTGTCGCTATACAATTGCGGAAAACACCCGAAGCGACGGTTCATTTAATTGAATCCGATGCGAAAAAATGTGCTTTTCTCAAAGAAGTCGCGCGAGAAACCCAAGCGCCTGTCGTAATTCATCGCGCACGCATTGAAAACATAGTTGCAAGCATTGCAGCAGACGTAGTCACCGCAAGAGCGCTTGCTCCCCTCCCAAAACTTATTGAATTCGCCGCTCCCCTTATGGAACGCGGCGCTATCGGTATATTCCCCAAGGGGCGAAACTTGGACAGCGAACTCAAAATGGCGAAACTTTCCACAGGGTATAGCTTTGAGCTCAAACCAAATAAAATCGATCCGGAGGGGAAAATCGTGCTAGTTCGAAGCTGGGTTACGGCAAAAAACGGTGCGCCCATTGAATAAGGAAATCACGGCCGTGCAAAAAACCCTTCCGGTCAGAATTCTTGTCGTGGCCAATCAAAAAGGCGGGGTCGGCAAGACGACGACCACGATAAATTTGGGCACGGCCTTGGCCGCGATCGGCGAAGAGGTATTGATCATCGATTTTGATCCACAAGGCAATGCGTCGACCGGTCTTGGCATCGAACGAAAAGCCCGCGCTGTCTCCACTTACGATGTCGTGGTCGGTGCCGCGACGCTTGCATCGGCGATTTTGGCAACCGCTGTCCCGCGCTTGCACGTTGCGCCATCGACCCTTGATCTTCTCGGCGTTGAGCTTGAGATATCCTCACAAACGGATCGAGTCTATAAATTGCGGAATGCCATAGGAGCAATGTTAGAAACCCAAACGGTCGGATTGCCAAACTTCACCTACGTGATCGTCGATTGTCCGCCTTCTCTCAATCTCCTCACCGTCAATGCTTTGGTGGCCGCCGATGCCGTTGTCGTGCCTATGCAATGCGAATTTTTCGCGCTTGAGGGATTGTCCCAACTCGTGACTACGGTCGAGCAAATTCAACAAACCCTCAACCCGAAGCTTTCGATTCATGGCGTAGTCATGACCATGTACGACCCCAGAAACAATTTGGCGACGCAAGTGGTTCAGGACGTTCGTAAATTTATGGGCGATGCCGTTTACGAAACCATTATCCCAAGAAACGTGCGGGTTTCCGAGGCTCCATCATTCGGCAAGCCTGTTTTGCTTTATGATTTAAAGTGCCCCGGCAGCCAAGCATATCTCAAACTGGCTTCTGAAGTAATACAACGAGAACACAAACTCCGCGCCGCCTAAATATTATTGAAGGTCAAAGTCGTATGGTGGAAGACAACCGTCCAAGGCTCGGTCGTGGATTGGCCGCGTTACTAGGCGAGACGCGGCTTGCGCAGGGCCTTGGCGAAAAGGGCCTGCGACGGATTTCGATCGAGCTCATCCAGCCCAACGCAAACAATCCACGAAGACACTTTGACGAAGCTCAACTTGTGGAACTCGCTGGTTCAATCAAAGAAAAGGGATTGATTCAGCCAATCATTGTCCGATCAAGCGAAACGCATCCTGGAAAATTCGAGCTGATTGCCGGCGAGCGAAGATGGCGAGCGGCTCAAATGGCGGCAATTCACGAAGTGCCCGCTATCGTTATTGAAGCAACCGATAAAGACTCGCTGGAATTGGCCATCGTTGAAAATGTTCAACGCGCCGACCTCAATCAAATTGAAGAAGCTAGAGGTTACAATCAGCTGATTCAAGAATTTGGATATACTCAGGGCGATCTTTCCAAGATTATTGGAAAGAGCCGAAGTCATCTCGCCAATACGATTCGACTGCTGGCGCTCCCGCCCAGCGTATTGGAAATGGTGCAAAGCGGCGAGATTTCCGCCGGACATGCGCGCGCCCTCCTGACTTTGGACAACCCGGAGGAGGTGGCGAAAAAAATCGTCGCGGAAGGACTCAATGTTCGAGAAGTGGAACAGTTTGCGAAAACAAAATCTTCTTTGGACGATATAGCGACACCCCTACGAAATCACCACGCAGCCTCCGACGACAGCGATGCCAATGTTAAAGAACTTCAGCAAACCCTTACCCGCGCCTTGGGAATGCATGTTCAAATCCATGCAAAAGGAGAAACTGGGGACGTTCGAATCAAATTCACCAATCTGGATCAACTTGATTTGATCTGTAATAGATTGAAATCGTGACATAGATTACCCGCCTTAGCGCATAATTTGCGGATGGAGACATGACGTCAAACCAAACCGCGCTGGTTCTTTTCTCCGGTGGCCAAGACTCCGCGACCTGTCTGGCGTGGGCGCTCGATCGCTTCGAGCGAGTTGAAACAATTGGGTTCGATTATCGCCAACGGCACCGGGCGGAACTCGATGCGCGCGTAAAATTTCGCGAGGGTCTGGGGGAGCGCTTTCCGAAATGGGCGGCAAAGCTGGGCGAGGACAGGGTTCTCGATCTCTCCGTGCTGGGTCAGATCAGCGATTCAGCATTGACGCGAGACGTCGAAATCTCGGCGACGGTATCCGGCTTGCCCAATACCTTCGTTCCCGGTCGAAACATTGTTTTTCTAACATTTGCCGCTGCGGTGGCCTACCGCCGTGGCTTGAAACATGTGGTTACCGGCGTCTGCGAGACAGACTTCTCCGGTTATCCCGACTGCCGAGACGACACGATTAAGGCGCTTCAAGTCGCACTCAACCTCGGCATGGAAAGCCGGTTCGTCCTCGAGACGCCGCTTATGTGGATAGACAAGGCTCAGACTTGGTCGCTCGCGGCACGCCTGGGCGGGACAGCTCTGGTGGACTTGATCAAAGATCGCACCGTGACATGCTATGAGGGGGATATCTTGACGTCGCATGAGTGGGGCCGCGGGTGCGGCGTGTGTCCAGCGTGCGCCTTGCGCGCGCGAGGATTTCAGGCGTTCAAAGAAACTCCCGCATCAGCCCGCGCCACGGAATAACGAATGTACCGACAACCGGCATGGCAGGTGCTGTCGTTTTAGGCCATTTTTTACCTGTATCGTGTATATGGAAAGCTCTTTGTCCATTGGTTTTTGAGAACGCCAGCGAGCTTTGTTCCGTAACAACATGAACTCCGCGCCGCAATCATCTCGGTCTATCGACGAAGCCTTGGCTTTCGACCTCGCCGCGCCAGATCTCGCGCGAGTTGGGCTCGACTGGCTCGGCCATCTCATCGGAGAACGCCGCCTGTCCGCGCATACGATCGAAGCCTATGCTCGCGACGCCAGGCAATTTCTCTCCTTCCTGCGCGATCACAACGGCGAAAAGGCTGATATCGCGACATTTTCCGGCCTCGAGCCCGGCGATATACGCTCCTTCATGGCGCGGCGGCGCGCGGAAGGGGTCGCAAATCGTTCGCTGGCGCGCATTCTCGGTGGTGTTCGCTCATTCGCGCGGCACATTGAACGCTCCGGCCTTGGCAAAACCTCCGCATTCACTGCGATCCGCGCGCCCAAGCGGGCGCGCGCTCTCCCCAAGCCTATTGCGGCGGGATCGGCCCGGGCGGTGGCCAATATCGACAGCCGTGCCGAAGACATTCGCTCGCAATGGGTTTTGGCCCGCGACACTGCGGTTTTCGCATTGCTTTACGGGGCCGGCCTGCGCATTTCGGAAGCTTTGGCAATTCGCCGAGAAGACGCGCCAATCGGCAGGCGTGAGCTTCTGACCATCGTCGGCAAGGGTTCTAAAACGCGTTCGGTGCCGGTGATAGCTCCAGCGCGCAAAGCGGTCGAGGTCTATATTGAACTATGTCCGTGGCCGCTGCCCCCCAAAGAAGCCCTATTTCGCGGCGAAAAGGGCGGGCCTCTATCGCCGCGCGTGATTCAACTCGCAATGGAAAGCCTGCGGGGCGCGCTGGGTCTGCCCGACACCGCGACGCCCCACGCGCTGCGCCACTCTTTCGCGACACACCTTCTCGCGCGCGGCGGCGACCTTCGTTCCATCCAAGAACTGCTTGGTCATTCCTCGCTATCGACGACTCAACTCTACACGGAGGTAGATTCGACGCGGCTGATGGAAGCGTGGCGAAGCGCGCATCCGCGAGCGCGCGCCTAAATCTCGCTGAAGCCGCCATTGCGGGCGTGCCGCCAGAGCGCCACGAGCTTGCGCCATGTGCCGCCGCGGGTCTTGTTAAGTCCCGCTTCGACCAAAGCCACGCGGATCGCCGCTTTAAGAGGTTCGATTTGGGCGTGAGACCATCTCTCCGCCCACACAATCCACTCGTAGAGCCAGGCAAACCAAGCGATCGAAAGCAATTTGTCGCGATTTGTCTTGAACAGAAACGAGACCACGGCGAGTTTTGAGACATCGGTGCCGACATAGGTGACAACGCCCAACAGCCATTGCTTTTTGGCGAACAGCCAAAACGCGACAAGCTTGCCGGGCTCCAAAATAATCAGCGGAATCAAAAAAACGATAAGCGTGGGATACGGCGGTAGCCGGGCCATGAAATCCGCGACCACGCGCTTCAACCCTTCGAGCGGAATAAGATCGATAATCCACCTGACAAGGGGATGCAGGATGTCCCAGAACCACGAAGTGGCGAGAAACGCGAGCGCCACCGCTGTCCAAAGCCACCGCTTCAACCGCCGCATGGAAATCGCCCGCCGTCGTCATCGCGGCCAATCGCCGCGATTCCCCAATCAGATATGAATGGCGCGCTTGTCCACCGCAAGCGCCGCTTCCTTGACCGCTTCCGACATCGTCGGATGGGCGTGACAGGTACGCGCGAGATCTTCCGCCGAGCCGCCGAATTCCATCAACACAGCGGCCTCGGCGATCAATTCGCCCGCGCCACGACCCAGAATATGAACTCCGAGCACGCGGTCGGTCGCGGCGTCGGCCAGCACTTTCACAAAGCCGTCCGTAGCGCGCATGGAACGGGCGCGGCCATTCGCCGTAAATGGAAATTTTCCCACCTTGTAGGCGACACCCGCCGCTTTCAACTCTTCCTCCGTTTTGCCGACAGCCGCGATTTCCGGCTCGGTGTAAACAACGCCAGGGATGACGTTGTAATTCACGTGTCCGTGCTGGCCGGCGAGAATCTCGGCGACGGCGACGCCCTCGTCCTCAGCCTTGTGCGCCAGCATCGGCCCGCGCACCGCGTCGCCAATGGCGTACAGGCCGGGCACATTGGTGGCGAATTTATCGTCGATGACGACCCGGCCACGCTCCATCGCGATGTTGAGCTTTTCCAGACCCAAGCCTTCGGTGTAGGGGCGACGGCCAATGGCGATTAGAACCACGTCGGCATCGAGGGTCTGCGTGTCGCCACCGGCCGCTGGCTCAACGGATATCTTCGCGCCCTCGGGCGAAGCGGCGACCTTCGAAACCTTGTGCGACAGCATGAATTTGAAGCCCTGCTTCTCCAGCGAGCGCTGAAACTGCTTCGCGACTTCCATATCCATGCCCGGCAAAATCCGGTCGAGGAATTCGACCACGACGATCTCGGCGCCAAGGCGCGCCCAGACCGATCCGAGTTCAAGGCCAATGACGCCCGCGCCAACGATCGCCAAACTGCCGGGGACTTTGTCGAGCGTCAGCGCGCCCGTCGAGGACACCACGGTTTTCTCGTCTATCGTCACGCCGGGCAAAGGCGTCACGTCCGAACCGGTGGCGATCACAATGTTCTTCGTTTCAAGTTCGGTCGTTTTGCCGTCGTCGGAGGTCACAATAACCTTGCCAGCGGCGGGAATTGAGCCCGAGCCCATGAACGCGTCGATCTTGTTCTTCTTCAGCAGGAAGCCGACCCCATTGACGTTTGCCGCCACAGTGTCGTCCTTGTGTTTCATCATCGCCGACAGGTCGAGCGCGGGCTTGCCGACGACGACGCCGAGCGCGGGAAAATCATGCGTGGCCTGCGTGAACATCTCCGACGCGTGGAGCAGCGCTTTCGAAGGAATACAGCCTACATTGAGGCAGGTGCCACCGTGTTTTGGGCGTTTCTCCACTACGGCGACCTTCAGGCCGAGTTGCGCCGCGCGGATGGCGCAGACATAGCCGCCGGGGCCAGTGCCGATAACAACGAGGTCATAGGTCATGATGGTCTTTCATTTCTGAAAGCGAGAGGTTCGGAAAATCTTCAAGGCCAGAGTAGTTGCTCGAACATCCGGATCAGGCCCCAGATCGACACCGCGTAAACGAGCGTGCGAACAAAGGGCACGCCTCCCAGATATAGGGGAATGTAGACCACACGCGCGACGATCCACACGATCGCGCCCTGCGCGCCCACACCGCCAGCACGGCCTGAAATCGCGAGCGCGAGCGCCAGTCCGACAAAGGCGGCATAGGTTTCCAGAAAATTACCCAGCGCGCGTTGAGCCCGCCCCGCGACAATCCCCGACGGCTTCCTATTGTCGTCACGCGCGCTCGCATTGTAAAAGAGCCCGGTTTCAAGCGTTGCGAGGCCGGACTGTAGGCCAATATGCGCAAACAGCAGCATCACGCTCCAGACCAGAACCTGAAGTTCCAAAGGCAGTCCGCCGCCGCCCATCGTCACAATTCGAGAACCAGCCGCGCCGGGTCTTCCAGCGCCTCCTTCACGCGCACCAGGAACGTCACAGCTTCTTTCCCATCGACGACGCGATGGTCGTAAGACAGCGCAAGATACATCATTGGGCGTATTTCGATCTTGCCGCCGACGGCCATCGGACGCTCCTGAATCTTGTGCATCCCCAAAATGCCCGACTGCGGCGCGTTGAGGATTGGAGTCGACATCAGCGAGCCGTAGATGCCGCCATTGGTGATGGTGAACGTGCCGCCCTGCATGTCCTCGATCTTCAACTGTCCGTCTCGGGCGCGCTTCCCGAAGGCGGCGATGCTCTTCTCGATTTGCGCGAGCCCCAGACGGTCGGCGTCGCGAACGACGGGCACGACAAGCCCCTTGTCGGTGCCGACCGCGATGCCGACGTGGTAGTAGTTCTTGTAAACGAGGTCGGCGCCGTCGATTTCCGCGTTGACCGCGGGGACCTCCTTCAGCGCCTGCACGCACGCCTTCACAAAGAAGCTCATGAACCCGAGCTTGGCGCCGTGCTTCTTCTCGAACACGTCCTTGTACCTGGCGCGCAGAGCCATCACCTCGGTCATATCGACTTCGTTGAACGTCGTCAGCATGGCGGCGGTGTTCTGCGCGTCCTTTAAGCGGCGCGCGATGGTCTGCCGAAGTTTGGTCATGCGGACGCGTTCTTCACGACCGGAATCGTCGGACGAAGACGGCGCGCGGGCCACGATGGGCGCGAGCGCCGTCGGCGCGGCGACGGGCGCGGAGGCCATTGCCGCGAGCACATCGCCCTTTAAAACCTGACCACGTTTGCCGGAGCCAGCGACTCCCTCGAGCGCGACGTTGTTGTCGGCGGCGAGCTTGGCGGCTGACGGCGCCGCCGGCATCGCGGCAACGGTGGCCGGCGCTTCGGCTTTGGTGGGCGCGGGCGTTGGGCTGGCCGCCTTGGCGGGCGCCGCCGCCGCGCCGTTGCCGGCGCCGATCTGGCCAAGCAGAGCGCCTGGCGCGACGGTCTCGCCGTCTTTCGCGACGATTTCCGTCAACACGCCGTCGGCTGTCGCGTTCACTTCGAGCGTCACCTTGTCGGTTTCGAGCTCCACGAGTTGCTCGTCCGCCTTGACGCTGTCGCCAACCTTCTTGAACCACTTGCCGACGGTCGCCTCGGAAACGGATTCGCCGAGGGTCGGAACCCGGATTTCAGTAGCCATGTCGCATCACCACGCCAGGCGTGGCCCTTTGTGTTGGAGAACGCTTCGACTTCGGGGAGCTAGTCCGCGAAAGCCTCGTCGAGGAACGCTTTGAGTTGCGCAAGATGCTTGGACATCAACCCGGTAGCGGTGGCCGCGGACGCCGGACGCCCAACATAGCGCGCGCGTTTTGACTTGCCGCCAACCTGTCCGAGCACCCACTCGAGATAGGGTTCGACAAAGGACCAGGCGCCCATGTTCTTGGGCTCTTCCTGGCACCAGTAGATGTCGGCTTTCTTGAAGCGGCTGAGCTCGCCTACCAGCGCCTTGAGCGGAAACGGATAAAGTTGTTCCACGCGCAAAAGGTAGACGTCGTCAACGCCTCGCTTCTCACGCTCCTCGTAAAGGTCGTAGTAGACTTTGCCGGTGGACAGGATCACCCGGCGGATTTTGTCATCCTTGGCGAGCTTGATCTTCTCCTCTGGCAACGACTGCGCGTCGTCCCACAGCAGGCGGTGGAAAGTCGACCCGGACTTCAACTCGTCGAGGCGCGACACCGCGCGCTTGTGGCGCAGCAGCGATTTCGGCGTCATCAGGATCAGCGGCTTGCGGATGTCCCGCTTCATTTGCCGGCGAAGAATGTGAAAATAGTTCGCCGGCGTGGTGCAATTCGCGACTTGCATGTTGTCTTCGGCGCACATCTGCAGAAAGCGCTCGAGGCGGGCGGAGGAGTGCTCCGGCCCCTGGCCCTCGTAGCCATGCGGCAGCAAGCACACGAGGCCCGACATGCGCAGCCACTTGCGCTCGCCCGACGAGATGAACTGGTCGAAAAGCACTTGAGCGCCGTTGGCGAAATCGCCGAATTGCGCCTCCCAGAGAACAAGCGCGTCAGGTTCCGCGAGCGAGTAGCCGTATTCGAAGCCAAGCACCGCCTCTTCCGAAAGCATGGAGTTGATGACCTCGTAGCGGGCCTGGTCGTCGCTGATCGTGTTCAGCGGCACGTAGCGCGCCTCGGTCTCCTGGTCGATCAGCACCGAATGGCGTTGCGAGAAGGTTCCACGCTCGGAATCCTGACCAGACAGACGAATGCGATGGCCCTCTTCGACGAGCGATCCGAAGGCGAGCGCCTCGCCCGTCGTCCAATCGATCCCCTCTCCGGTGTCGATCATCTTGCGGCGGTTATCCATAAAGCGCTGGATGGTCTTGTGGATGTTGAAGCCGTCCGGCACCGCGCTCAGCTTCCGGCCGATGTCGCGCAGCTTTTCAATATCGACGCCCGTCTGTCCGCGGCGCGGGTCCTCGCCCAGCGCGCTCGCCGCCTTCATGCCCACCCAGCGCCCATCCAGCCAGTCCGCTTTATTCGCCCTGTAGACCGCGCCCGCCTCGGCCTCGGCGTCCAGGCGCGAGCGCCAGTCGGCCTTCATCTTGTCGATCTCGCCCTGCGTCATCACGCCTTCGGAGACGAGCTGCGCGGAATAGATTTCCAGCGTCGATTTATGGCCGTGTATCTTCTGATACATCAACGGCTGCGTGAACGCGGGTTCGTCGCCTTCGTTGTGCCCGTGCCTGCGGTAGCAGAACATGTCGATGACAACGGGCTTGTGAAACTTCTGCCGAAACTCGATGGCGATCTTCGCCGCGTAAACCACCGCCTCCGGATGGTCCCCGTTGACGTGAATGATCGGCGCCTCGATCATCTTCGCCACGTCGGACGGATAGGGCGAGGACCGCGAGTAGCGCGGATAGGTCGTGAAGCCGATCTGGTTGTTGATGATGAAATGAATCGAACCTCCCGTCCGGTGACCTTTGAGGCCCGATAGGCCGAAGCACTCCGCCACCACGCCCTGGCCGGCGAAGGCGGCGTCGCCGTGAATGAGCAGCGGCAACACCTTCGCGCGCTCGACTATGTCGTTCAACTGATCCTGCTTCGCGCGCACCTTGCCGAGCACGACCGGATCGGAAATCTCGAGGTGAGAGGGGTTCGCGGCGAGCGAGAGATGCACATTGTTGCCATCGAATTCGCGGTCAGACGAAGCGCCCAGATGGTATTTCACATCGCCCGACCCCTCGACCTCGTCGGGGGTGAAAGAACCGCCCTTGAACTCGTGAAAGATGGCGCGGTGAGGCTTCGCCATCACCTGCGCCAGCACGTTCATACGGCCGCGGTGCGCCATGCCCAGCGAGATTTCCCTCAAGCCCAGTTGGCCGCCGCGCTTGATGATCTGCTCAAGCGCGGGGATCATCGCCTCGCCGCCGTCGAGGCCGAAGCGTTTCGTGCCCGTGAAGCGCAAGTCGCAGAATTTCTCGAATCCCTCGGCTTCGACCAGCTTGTTGAGGATGGCGCGCTTGCCTTCCTTGGTGAAGGTGATCGTCTTGTCCGGCCCCTCGATGCGCTCCTGCATCCACGCCTTCTCGGCGGGGTCCGACATGTGCATGAACTCGAAGCCGAGCGTGTCGCAATAAGTGCGGCGCAGAATCGCGATCATCTCGGGGATCGTCGCGAAGTCCAGGCCGAGAACGTGGTCGATGAAGATCCTGCGATTATAATCGGCTTCCGAGAAACCATAGCTGTGGGGATGCAGTTCCTCGTGGTCCTTCGGGGGCGCGAGGCCAAGCGGGTCGAGATTCGCGTGCAAATGTCCACGCATGCGGTACGCGCGAATCATCATGAGCGCGCGGATGCTGTCCCGCGTGGCTTGCTGAATATCCTCGCTTGTGATGGTCGCGCCGGCGGCGGCGCCCTTCGCCTTGATCTTGTCGCCGATCGATTTTTCGGCCTCGCCCCAATTTCCGTCGAGCGCCGACACCAAATCGCCGCGCGGCGCGGCGGGCCAATGCGGCTGCTCCCAGGAGGCTCCACGCGCGTTCCTCTCGATTGTCGCCGGATCGTCTTTCAGCGCCGCGAAGAAATCGCGCCATTCCGCGTCGACACTCGCGGGATCCTTTTGATAGCGGTTCTGCAACTCCTCGATGTAGCCGGCGTTGGCGCCGTAGAGAAACGAGGTTTGCAACAGGGATTGATTGAGTTCCTGACGGGACATTCGACCGGCCTTTCCGATTCAACCCTTCAGCATCGCGGCGAGCGTGTGACCGAGCCGCGCGGGCGACGGCGACACCTTGATCCCCGCCGATTCCATCGCCGCGATCTTGTCCTCCGCGCCACCCTTGCCGCCGGAAATAATCGCGCCCGCGTGACCCATGCGGCGGCCAGGAGGCGCGGTGCGGCCGGCGATGAAGCCGACTATTGGCTTCTTGCGGCCGCGCTTCGCCTCATCCTTGAGGACTTGGGCCGCGTCCTCCTCCGCCGAGCCGCCGATTTCGCCGATCATGACGATCGACTTCGTGGCCTCGTCGGCCAGAAACATTTCGAGCACGTCTATGAATTCGGTGCCCTTGACGGGGTCGCCGCCGATGCCGACAGCCGTGGTCTGGCCGAGGCCTTCCCGCGTCGTCTGGAACACCGCCTCGTAAGTCAACGTGCCGGAACGAGACACGATGCCAACAGAACCGCGCTTGAAAATGTTGCCGGGCATGATCCCGATCTTGCATTCGCCCGCCGTCATCACACCCGGACAGTTTGGCCCGATGAGGCGCGATTTCGAGCCCGAGAGCGAACGCTTGACCTTGATCATGTCCGCCACCGGAATGCCCTCGGTGATGCAGACAATCAGCGGGATTTCCGCGTCGATAGCCTCGCAGATCGCGTCGGCGGCGAAGGGCGGTGGCACGTAGATCACGGAAGCGTCGCAGCCTGTCGCGTCCTTGGCCGCGGCGACGGTATCGAAGATAGGCAGGCCAAGATGCGTGGCGCCGCCCTTGCCGGGCGACGTCCCGCCGACCATTTTGGTGCCATAGGCGAGTGCTTGCTCGGAGTGGAACGTGCCGTTTTTCCCGGTGAAGCCTTGGCAGATGACTTTGGTTTCGGAGGTGATGAGGACGGACATTGCGATTTCCTGCCGTGTGGCGGTTAATGAATGCTGAACGGATTCTGGCGGCGGACCACGCCGTACATTTGGCCGTCCCGCATATTGTCGTGGCCTATCAACCCGCCGCCTTCACGGCCTTGACGATCTTCTGCGCGGCGTCGTCGAGATCGTCGGCCGGAATCACGTTGAGCTTCGACTCCGAGATGATTTTCTTGCCGAGATCGACGTTTGTGCCTTCGAGCCGAACGACCAACGGCACCTCCAGCCCGACATCCCGCACCGCCGCGATGACGCCTTCCGCGATGATGTCGCACTTCATGATGCCGCCGAAGATGTTGACCAGAATGCCCTTAACATTGGGATCGGCGGTGATGATTTTGAAAGCCGCGGTCACCTTTTCCTTGGTGGCGCTGCCGCCAACGTCGAGGAAGTTCGCTGGAGACTCGCCGTAAAGCTTGATAATGTCCATCGTCGCCATGGCAAGCCCGGCGCCATTGACCATGCACCCGATGGAACCGTCGAGAGTCACATAATTGAGGTCGTGTTTCGACGCCTCGATCTCCTTGGCGTCTTCCTCGGTTTCGTCTCGCAACGCCGCGATCTCGGGGTGGCGGAACAGGGCGTTGTCGTCGAAAGAGACCTTCGCGTCGAGGCACTTCAGCTGACCCTGCTTGGTGACGATCAGCGGGTTGATCTCCAGCATCGCCATGTCCTTGGCAACGAAGGCCATATAGAGTTGGCCGATCAGTTTTCCCGCCTGCTTGGCGAGGTCGCCGCTGAGTCCAAGCGCTTTCGAGATTGTCAGCGCGTGGTGGCCCATGACGCCGGTCGCCGGATCGATCGACAGAGTGATGATTTTTTCGGGCGTCTCGTGCGCCACCTTTTCGATGTCCATGCCGCCTTCGGTGGAGACAACGAAGGCGACGCGCGATGTCTCGCGATTCACCAGCATGGACAGATACAACTCGCGGTCGATGTCGGAGCCTTCTTCGATATAAAGGCGGTTAACCTGCTTTCCGGCTGGACCGGTCTGAATAGTCACCAGCGTGTTGCCCAGCATTTCACGGGCGTTGGCCTTCACTTCGTCGATGGAGCGCGACAGGCGCACGCCACCTTTTTCGCCCGCCGCGGACTCTTTGAATTTGCCCTTGCCACGGCCACCGGCGTGAATTTGCGATTTCACGACCCAGAGCGGCCCGCCGAGCTCCTTCGCCGCGGCTTCGGCTTCGTTGGCATGCAGGATCGCGACGCCGCGCGACACAGGCGCGCCGAATTCCTTCAATACGGCCTTGGCCTGGTATTCGTGGATGTTCATTTGGCGCCTCTCGAATGCGAAAAACGCGCGGCGCCAAACGGCGCCGCGCGGCGTTTTTAAATCAGGCGAAGGCCGGATTGATCGTCTTGCAGGCGTCGACGAGCGTTTTCACCGACGCGACCGACTTGGCGAACATCGCCTTTTCCGAGTCGTCGAGCGTGACTTCGACAATCTTCTCAACGCCATTTTTGCCAATGACGACCGGCACGCCGACATACATGTCCTTGACCCCGTATTGGCCGGTCAGGTGGGCGGCGCAGGGCAGCACCCGCCGCTTGTCGCGGAGATAGGATTCCGCCATCGAAATCGCCGAGGAAGCTGGCGCGTAGAAGGCCGACCCGGTCTTGAGCAATTCGACGATCTCGCCGCCGCCGCCGCGCGTGCGCTTTATGATGGCGTCGATTTTTTCCTGTGTCGACCAGCCCATTTTAATCAGATCGGTCAACGGAATACCGGCTACCGTCGAATAGCGCGTCGAGGGAACCATGTCATCGCCGTGGCCGCCGAGCACGAAGGCGGTCACGTCTTTGACCGACACATTGAATTCCTGCGACAGAAAATAGCGGAAGCGGGCGGAGTCGAGCACTCCCGCCATGCCGACGACTTTGTTGGTCGGCAGGCCGCAGGACTTTTGCAGCGCCCACACCATCGCGTCGAGCGGGTTGGTGATGCAAATGACGAAGGCGTCCGGGGCGTGCTTTTTGATGCCCTCGCCGACGGCGGCCATGACCTTTAAATTAATGCCGAGAAGATCATCGCGGCTCATGCCCGGTTTGCGCGGCACGCCGGCGGTGACAATAATGACATCCGAACCCGCAATCGCCTCATAGGAACTCGCGCCACTAAGCTTGGCGTCGAAGCCCTCAACCGGCGAAGCTTCGGCCAAATCGAGCGCCTTGCCCTGGGGCACACCATCGACAATATCGAATAGAACGACGTCGCCCAATTCCTTCATGCCAGCGAGGAGGGCCAATGTGCCGCCGATTTGGCCAGCCCCAATCAAAGCAATCTTGTTGCGCGCCATGTCTATTTCCTTTTTTAGCTCAGACGTGTAGCCAATCGCCGCGCGACTGACGGACTGCGGCGGCTTTTGCCTTGTAATAGTGAGCGTTTCAAGACATTGCCCTGCTTAAATCAGTGGCGGATTCGCGAATCCGCCTAAATTTGGATATTTTTGAGGAAAATAACGTTTAACAATAATGAGTTAGAAGAACGGCCGCAAAGGCGCAAACCCACCAAAATTTTGTAACAAATTTCAAAATTTGTCATTTATATCACCGTCTAGCGAATGCCGGCCACGAGCGCCCGCCCGATGAATCGTGACACCCGCGAGAATCTCGCATCGATTTGCGGACGTGAAATACTTGCATCCATCCCAACTGCTGCTGGGTGAATGAACCGGTGGGCCGCGTCGACGACCAGATCAACGGCGCGGACAATATCCCCGTTCGGAAATCCACCTCCCGCCATGCCCTCTTCAATCGCAACTTTCAATTCGGCGCGAAGGCGTCCGTAATGGCGGGTCGCGACAGGCCGCTCCACCCCAGCGGCTTCCACCAACAGCGCGAATAAAGCGGGGTCGGACTCGAGCTTGGCCCGGTACCCTCGGTAAACGACCGCCAGCATGCGCTCGATCTTGTCGTAGGCCGGGTCGGCGGAATTCGCGATATCGCGCAGCCCGGCTTCGATCGGTTTCAACCATTGCGCGGTCACGGCGTCTATCAACGCTTCCTTCGATTCAAAGTAACGGTAAACATTCGCGTGCGACATCGCCGCCGTCCGGGCGATGGAAACGATGGTTGTTCGCTCCAGGCCAAATCGCCGTATGTGATCGGCGGCTATCCCGAGAATCCGCGCATCGTGGGAAACCGGCGGCCTGCCTTGCGCCGGTGACGCCATTTCAGGTCTCCACTAGCCCGGTCGCGTCGCCGGACGCGACAGAGGCCGGCAATCCATGGGCCCGCTCCAGGTATTCACGCGACCGCATCTCGATCAACCGCGAGGCCGTGCGCTCGAATTCGAACGCTTCGCGGCCGTCCTTGCTCAAGTAAAGCCCATCGGGCTCGGCGGCCGCCGACGCGACAAGCTTGACATGGAGATCGTAAAGCGAATCGATCAGCCAGATGAAACGCCTGCATTCGTTGCGCTGGGAAACATCCATCACGGGAATGTCGTCGATAACGATGGTGTGGAACTCCCGCGCGATGGCGAGGAAATCCACCGCGCCATTCGCCCGCCCGCAGAGCTCGGCGAATTCGAAGCGCGCGACTCCATTCGCGCAACGCGGGGCGACGAATTCCCGGCCGCCGACGTCGATTGTTTTCGGCGACCCTTCCCGCAGTCCGGAAAGCGCCAAAAACGCCGCGTCGAGCGCTTGTCGCGCGGCGGCGTCGGCGGGCGTGTAGTACACAGGCAACCCGCTCAGTTTCTCGAGCCGGAAGTCCGTCCGCGCATCAAGGGGCAAAGCGCGCATGCGCTCATCGAGCATCCTTATGAACGGCAGAAAAAGCGCTCGGTTAAGCCCACCCTCGTACAGCCTGTCGACTTCGACGTTGGATGTCGCGACCACGACCACGCCGCGCGCGAACAGCTCTCGAAACAAACGCCCCAAAACCATCGCGTCGGCGATGTCGGTGACGGAAAACTCGTCGAAACAAAGAAGCCACGCCTGTTCAGCGAGCGCTTCAGCGACCGGAGCGATGGGATCGTCGCCCCTCGCTTGCCCGATCTTTTTCTGCTGCCGCCACGCATGCACGCGCGCGTGAACATCGGCCATAAAGGCGTGGAAATGGACGCGCCGCTTCCGCTTGACCGGGGCCATCTCGTAGAAAAGGTCCATCAGCGTTGTCTTGCCGCGTCCAACAGGCCCCCAGATATAAACACCGCGCGGCGCTTGATTTTCCCGTTTGCGCGCGAAAAGCCAACCCAACGCGCTTGATTTCCCCCCAAGGCGGTATTCGACCAGCTCGTCCGCCAACGCGTCAAGCGCACCCGCAATCCCGGCTTGGGCCGCGTCGGGCTCGATAACGCCGTCCCTAATTCGGGCACGGTAGTTGTTTAAAACAATGTTGGGCAAGGCGGACCGGGATCGGGATAAGACGCGGACTGACTAGCGGGTGCCACGGCTAGTCCGCAAGCGCCACGGAAAGCCGTTACCAAGAAATCAAAAGTCCCACCTTAAATCATGTTCCTATCCCGGTCGGTGAACGCCAAACAAGATCACAATAAGAACAATGTTGCGATGCACAATTTCGGTGCTGGTTGGGCGATGGCCGATTCGAATCCAACTGGCAGGAGACCCAGATGGAAAACGCCAACATATCGGGTGGCCAAATTCGTCGCCTTTATCCGGCCGACCTCCCGGCTTTTCGAGACCATCTGCTGCGTCTCGACGAAGAAAGCCGCCACAGCCGCTTCGGTGGCGCGGTTTCAGCGGCGTTTTTGACAAACTACGCCGAGCGCTGCTTCGGCATCGACGACGTCATTTACGGCTATGTCGTGGATAACGTGTTGCGCGGCGCCGGCGAATTGCGCGGTCTTGGTCACAATCTGCCACTCGGATTCGGAGGCTCCGCAGAGGCCGCGTTTAGCGTCGAGCGGGAGTGGCGCGGACGCGGCGTTGGAACGGAGCTGATGGCGCGCATTGTCCGCGCCGCGCGGAACCGTCGCGCGGACACGCTTTATATGAGTTGCCTGACGAGCAACCAGGCCATGATCGCCATCGCGCGCAAATTCTCCGCGCAGTTGCGCCGCGAACCCGACGAGGCCTTCGCCTCGCTCGAACCCCGTGGACCGACACCCTCGACGCTGTTCGATGAGGCCACCGACGACTTCTCTGGCTTCGCCACCGCGATGCTCGATTTGCAGAAGCGGTCGTTCGCGCGGGCGAAAGCGCGGTAGCGCGGGCACTGGACAAGCGCCCAACGCGCTGCTTTTGTGGCGCGAAGGGAGAACGCCCGTGATCATCGACTTTCACACGCATGTGCATCCGCCCCGCGAGCAAGCGCGGCCTATCTGGAAAGGCAAATGCCCCGCCACCATCGAGAACGTGCTTCGCGTCCATGAAGCGCACAACCTCGACCTCTCGGTAATCTCCAGCGCGGGACATTATTTACGCGCGTTTTCGCGCGAAGAGGCGGTGGCGGAGTTGCGCGATTCGAACGACTACCTCGCCGGCTTACGCGATAAACACAAAGACCGGGTTGTCGCGCTGGCGACATCCATTCCGGGTGGCGGCGAGAAACATTTGCGCGAACTCGAGCGCGCGATAACGGGTCTCGATCTCAAGGGCGTGCTGATTTCCTCGAGCCATCGCGGCGCCTATCCCGATGACGACGACGCGTTGCCCTTTTTCGAGCTTTGCCAAAGCCTCGACATCCCCGTCTTCATTCATCCGCCGTCGGTCGGCTTTGGCGAGGAGAGGATGAAGGACTATAGGCTTGCGTCCTCCGTCGGCCGCCCCTTCGACAATTGCCTCGCGTTGTCACGCCTGATCGTGCGCGGCGTATATGAGAAGTTCCCCAAGCTTAAAATCATCGCCAGCCATCTCGGCGGCGGCATATGCGAAATCATCGGGCGCATGGACTACGCGTGGGAGATGAAGGACGACGCCTACTTCCTTGGCGACTATGAGCCCATGCTCATCACACGCAAGCCCAGCGACTATTTGAAGATGATGTGGATGGACACAACGAGCTATCACGCGCCGGCGATACGCTGCGCGGCCGAAACGATTGGCGCCGACCGTCTGCTGTTCGGCTCGGATTGTCCAATGTTGCTGACGTTGAAAGGCAAGGCTTTGTCAGTGATCGACGAGCTTGGTCTGCCCCCCGCCGAGAAGGCGAAGGTGCTCGGCGGCACGGCCAAGGCATTGATGAAAATGTGAGCGCCTAAACGTTCGGCGCGACGGAATACTGCGCGTCGGTGACGTGTTCCATCCACTCCACGTGCTTGCCGTCCTTCGCCTCCTGTATGGCGAGATGGACCATGGCGACGCCGGGAGAGGCGCCGTGCCAGTGCTTTTCCTCCGGCGCGAAATAAATGGTGTCGCCGGCGCGCGCCTCGCGCACCGGGCCGCCCCATACCTGCACAAGGCCGACGCCTGTCAGGATGTGAAGGGTCTGTCCCAGCGGATGAGTGTGCCAGGCGGTGCGCGCGCCAGGCTCGAAGCGCACGTTGACGGCCCGCACCATCGCCGGCGCGGGCGCCTCAATAATGGGGTCCTGCCAGACGACGCCCGTAAAATACGTGGCCGGCGCTTTGATGGATTTGACGCTGCCGAGACGATTGATGATCATGTCGCGTTCTCCGTAGCCCGCGTTTCCCGCTGTCGCAGTTTCGCTTTCACCAAATCCCAGCGGGTGCGCAAAAACGTGTCGCACAGGCTCGAAGAGCCAAACCCGTCGCTAAAGCTGACGTTGCCGCGGGCGTGATGCTCGGCGTGGGCGCGGCTCGAAAGCAACGGCGCGATCTTGCGCGCCAAAGGAGAAGTGGATTGCGCCAGCCCGAGGCTGAAGTCGTATCCAGAGTGTTCGTAAAGCCCACCAAACGCCCCCATCGTCACCGCGACAATATGAAGCGCGGGGTCCGCGCCACCGCCACCAACGACCACGAGCGGGATGAGATAGGGGCATACAATCTCAGCCACGAAATCGGCGGCGCTCATATAGCAGGCCGAAATCGAGCAGCTCGCCGTCGTCGAATGATGAACCGCGTGGCCGAGCCTGTTCATCAATTCAGGCCGGTGCATGACGTATCGGTGGAAAGCGTATTGCACGAGGTCGTGGCCCACCGACATGCCGGCGAGAGAAACGATCCACATAAGCGGCGAGATATGCGCGGGCCCCGAAAACGCGAGGCCCAGCCATTGCGCCAAGCCCATGGCGGGAAGCAATAAAAATACCTGGTTTCCCACCGCCCGCGGCAGGATTTCGAGATAAGGACGCGCTTCAACGGGCCGGGTTTTGAAACGTGCGAGCCGTCCCGTGTGGTCAAACCGCTGAAACCACAGGCCAATGCCGTGGTACGCAACCATCTGCGCTGCCCAGACCGTCAAAAAAAGCGGCGGATGAAAAGACAAGGCGTCCAAAAGCGCGTCCCGGTTGGAGCCACACAACTGGCTCGGCGAGTATTCGAATAACAATCGATTCCGCGCCCAATCCCCAAGCGGTCGGCGCATTCATAATCCGCTGGGCCTCCGCCGCGCAACGGGAAACATCGACACCAACGGAAACGGAACGCGTCCAAAATATCAAGGAGCGTTCAAAACAGCCCGGCAATCCGGTGGAAGCGCCGCCAGGGTGATCCCCGGCTTCGGCTTGGCGTTTGGATCGGGCCTGGGATGCAATACGGAATCCTTGAACCACCACGCGAGCGAAGCGTCGCAGCTATCCCCGGACGGTGGCGGATCCTGACGCACACAACTCGCCTGCCCAGCGGGACAGGCAAGGCGAATGTGGAAATGATAATTGTGTTCGTACATCGGCCGCATCTTCGACAACCAGGAGCGATCGCCCTGCGCGTCCCGGCAAATCTCCTTTTTGATCGCGGCGTTGACGAAAATTCGCTCGACTTCCGGTTGACTGGCGATTTCACGCAGCATCGCCATATGCGCTGGCGTCCATTTCGACCGATCGACTTCCAATCCGTCCGACCGCACGACATTGGTGGACGACATCTGTTCGCGCTCGGCTCGGGTCAACGTCCGGTTTGGCATCGGTGTCATCCAGATGTCCGCGTCGAGTCCGATCTGATGCGAAGCGTGGCCAGTTAACGTGGGTCCGCCTCTGGGTTGCGCCATGTCGCCTACGAGAAATCCAGGCCAAACGCCTTGTTGCCGAAGCTTGACAGCGTTGCGTTCCAGGAAGGCGATCATCTCAGGCTGGGCCCAGTTTCGGTTGCGCGATGGACGCATGACCTGCCAGGCCTCGCCGTCCATCGGCAGCGCTTTCGCGCCCGCCATGCACCCCTTCGCGTAGAATCCGATAACTCGGGATTCGCCCCCGGTCGGTGTCGGCTTTCGCCCGAATAATTGCTTGGCGGGGGTAGCCGGATCTTCCGGATGGGCCAAAGGCGGTAGGGGACGCGGGTCAAGCGTCCCTATATCCTGCGCCATCGCCGGCGAGATCAGCGTCGCCAAAAGCCCCGCAAGGGCCCGAATTCGCATCTTAGCCTCCAGATTAGATCACTTGGAACTGTGCGACGAGCGCGTTGAGTTTTGGTTAACCAAGCCGCCAAGGCCACTTTCGCCCGAATGCCGCCTCCCCCGGAAGACGCGCCGTTAATCAATAAACCTTGAACGGAACTTGTCGTTTACGATTGCTGGAAAACAATCCATACTTCAGCTCGTGTTGGAAGGCAGTCAAATCCGGGAGTTCTGCGTCATGCGTAAATTAGCTCTTATGTTCTCAATGATTTGTGGTCTCTTCGTCGCGGCCCAGCCCGCTAGCGCCACCGTTACCATCGACATCAATCTATCCACGCAGCGCATGCACGTGGCTTCCAGCAGCGGCAGCTACGATTGGCCAATTTCCAGCGCGCGTGGCGGCTATTCGACGCCACGCGGCTATTTCAAGCCCTATAGCCTCCAAGTGATGCACTACTCGCACAAATACCATATGTCGCCGATGCCGCACTCGATATTCTTTCTGGGCGGCTACGCGATTCACGGCACATATTCGACCGCGGAGCTCGGGCGTCCGGCCTCGCATGGCTGCGTGCGCCTCGCGCCGGCGAACGCCACAACGCTCTTTACAATGGTGAAGCAAGAAGGCGCCCGCATAGCCATCAGCGGCACGCCTCCCGGCGGTGGCGCCGTGTATGCCGCGCATCACAAGAAAAGCCACACGCAATTCGCCGCGAACCATCATCATCACGCCGGCCACGCCATGGCTTACGCGCCGACGCGCCACCACAAGACCCTGCACCAGTGGATGCAGCACCCCGGAAACTGAGTTCGGTTTAGGCGGGTGGTTTTCGTCTAATCCGCGAAAACCACCGTCTTGCGACCAGCGACCATGACGCGGTCGTCGAGATGGAAGCGCAGAGCGCGCGCCAAAACCCGGCGCTCGATATCGCGCCCCTTTCGGACGAGATCGTCCGGTGTGTCGCGGTGAGAGATGCGCTCTACGTCCTGCTCTATGATTGGACCTTCGTCGAGGTCGGCTGTGACGTAATGGGCGGTCGCGCCGATGAGTTTGACGCCACGCCGATGGGCTTGGGTGTAGGGACTCGCGCCCTTGAAGCCCGGCAAGAAGGAGTGGTGGATGTTGATGCAGCGGCCGGCGAGCTTGGCGCTGAGGCCGTCCGAGAGAATCTGCATGTAGCGGGCAAGCACGACGACATCGGCGTGGGTCGATTTCACAAGGTTCCAGAGCTGGGTTTCCTGCTCTAGTTTCGTCTCCTTGGTCACGGGCAGATAGTGGAAATCGATCCCCGTGAGGTCGTGGTGGGCGAATGTTTCCGCTGGATAATTCGAGACAATCGCGGCGATGTCCATCGACATCTCGCCGATCCGCCAGCGGTACAGCAGGTCGGACAGGCAGTGGTCGAACTTCGAGACGAGGATCAGCGCGCGCTTGCGTTCGTTGCGCCCGCGCATGCCCCATTTCATGTTGAATTTTTCGGCGACAGCGCCGAAGCCGGATCTCAGCGCTTCAAACGCTTCGGCGTCCCTGACGCGGTCGAACACCGTGCGCATGAAAAACACGGAGGTTTCCGAGTCGTCGAACTGTTGAGCGTCAACAATGTTGCAGTCGTGTTCGAACAGATACGTCGAAACGGCTGAAACAATGCCCGGCGTGTTCGGACACGACAAGGCGAGGACATATTGCTCGTCGGACATGGCTGGGCCTTGCGAAGCTATGGATTACCGCGTCTCGCACGGGTGAACGCGTGGTTCAAGCCCGAACTTCGTCCATTGACGACGCGGGAAAGAACCCATCGCGCGAGCGTTTCAGGTGGGACGGACGGCAAAGCCGCAAGCCCCGGCAAAGCGGGCGAAATCGGCGTGGCCGGCGCCTCGTCGAATGCCTTGAACTTCGACGCCCGGCAGGAAACGGCGAAGGGATTCAATCGTCAATCCTAGTCCGATCGAGCCCCCTTCGGATTCGTTGACGCCCACCACGCGTAAATCGACTCCGGCGGAGCGAATGGCGGAGACCGCGGTCAAGGCGTGGCTGATCGCGCCGAGATAAGTTCCCGCCACAAGCGCCGCGGGAATCTTCAACGCCTTTATCACATCCAGCCCAGTCCCGTCGTTGGCGATGGGCGACATCACGCCGCCAACGCCCTCTATCAACAAAGGGCCTTTCGATTCCGCGATTTTGGCGCGGCAAAAGGCGACAATCTCGGCAACCGAGAGCCTTCGCCCCTCCTTGGGCGCCGCGAGGTCCGGCGCGAGAGGCGCCGCAAACCGGAACGGCGAAATAGCGTGGATCGCGTCGGGCGAAATCGCGCCGCCCATGGCCGACAGCAGCAAGCCGGGATCGCTCACGGCCGCCTTCCCTGGATCAAACCCGCTAACAACGGGCTTGATCGCTCGCGCGTCGAAACCGTTTCGCCGCATGATCTGCAACAGCCGCGCGACGACGAATGTCTTGCCGATGTCCGTCCCGGTGCCTGTGACAAACACCGTGCTCATGGGCGCAAATCATTCGTCAATCGCCGCAGCGCCGCCGCCAGCCGGTCGATCTCCGCTTCGGGATGCGCCGATGTGAACGTGACCCGCAGGCGCGATGTGCCCTCGGGAACCGTGGGCGGCCTAATCGCGCTGACAAGAAAGCCCTCGTCCTCGAGCGCCCGCGACAACGCCACCGCGCGCCTGGCGTCGCCGACGATCAGCGGCACGATGGGGCTGACCGCGTCTGGCAAACCCAACGCTGTTGTAAAGCGTTGGGCTTTGGCGAGCGGCGCGGCGACAAGTCCGGGTTCGCTTTCGATGACATCGAGCGCCGCGATGGCCGCGCCCGCGCACGCGGGCGGAAGGCCCGTGGTGTAAATGAAGCTCGCGGCGCGCGTCTTGATGAGATCAATCACTGGGGCCGAGGCGCATACATAGCCGCCATACACCCCGATAGCCTTGGACAAGGTGCCCATTTGCAGCGGGATGTCGTGGCCAACAGTCGACCCGTGGCCCGCGTTGAGGACGCCGAGGCCGTGGGCGTCGTCCACCAAAAGCCAGGCGTCGCGCTCGCGCGCCAGAGCCTTTAGGTCCTCAAGCGGCGCGAGGTCGCCATCCATCGAGAAAACGCCGTCCGTGGCTATCAGGCAGCGCGCGTGTTCCGGCCGGTGAATTGCCAGCAAATCCGAGAGATGGACGAGGTCGTTGTGGCGGAACACAAGCGTCATCGCCGAGGACAGTTTGGCCCCGGCCCGCATGCAGGAGTGGGCGAGTTCGTCCACGAGCGCCAAATCGTTTTTGCCGACAAGGGTTGGAACAATGCCCGAATTGGCAAGATAGCCCGAGCCAAAGACACAGGCCGCCTCCGCGCCTTTGAACGCGGCGAGCCTGTGTTCCAGATCTCCCAAAAGCGGATGGTCGCCATCGACAAGACGCGAGGCTCCGGCGCCCGCGCCGTAGCGATCGATGGCGGCCTTCGCGGCGGCGCGCACGCGCGGGTCCTGGCTCAAGTTGAGGTAGTCGTTGGAGCAAAACGAGATCAACCGGCGACCGGCCCGCTCGACATGGATGGAATCGACGCGCGCGGTCGGCTCAAGCCGGCGGCGCAGGCCGCGAGCCTCAAGCGACGTCAATTTTTCGCGCGCGAATTCGTCGAGGGAGCGCATATTCCACCAGAATCTAGACATCAAGCCGCCATGCCGCCGGCTTGCCCACCATGTCATAAACAGGCATGTAAGGCGCGACAACCAAGGACCCGAGATGAACGCGATCGACCGATCCACGGCCTTACAGCCGCGCAGCGACTGGACGCGCGGGGAAATCCGCGAAATTCACGATCTTCCCTTCCCGGAGCTCCTGTTCCGCGCGCAGGAAATTCACCGGCGTCACTTCGATCCCGCGTCGGTGCAGCTTTCAACCCTGCTATCGATCAAGACTGGCGGTTGCCCCGAAGATTGCGCCTATTGTCCGCAAAGCGCCCATCACAACACCGGTTTGAAGGCGTCGAAGCTGTTGGATAGCGAAACGATTCTCGCCGCCGCCAAGGAGGCGCTCGAAGGCGGCGCGTCGCGCTTCTGCATGGGCGCGGCTTGGCGCGCGCCCAAGGACCGCGACATCGCCAAGCTCGGTGAAATCATATCCGGCGTCAAGGAGCTCGGACTTGAGACTTGCATGACCCTGGGGATGCTTACAGGAAAGCAAGCCCGCGCGCTGAAGGATTCCGGCCTCGACTATTACAACCACAACCTGGACACGTCGCCGGAGTTCTACGGCGAGATTATTTCAACCCGCACATACGACGAGCGGCTCGACACTCTCGCCCATGTGCGCGACGCCGGCATGAGCGTCTGCTGCGGCGGCATTGTCGGCATGGGCGAAACCATAGAGGACCGTGTCGGCATGATCCACGCGCTGGCGACATTGCCAAAACATCCTGAAAGCGTTCCGATCAACCTGCTGGTGCAGGTGAAGGGCACGCCGCTCGAAGGCGCCGCGCGCGTCCATCCAATCGATTTTGTCCGCGTGATCGCGACCTCGCGCATCGCCATGCCGCGTTCGATGGTGAGGTTGTCGGCGGGCCGCGAGGACATGAGCGACGAGATGCAAGCGCTTTGCTTCTCCGCCGGCGCCAATTCTATTTTCGCCGGCGAACGGCTGCTGACGACGCCGAACCCAGGCGGCGATGACGACGCCGCGCTGCTGGCCCGCCTTGGCATGAAGAGCGATGGCCGCTCGCGCGCCGTCTGATCCCGATTGGCTGACGCGCGGCTTTGGACGCGTCTGGCTGCCTTACGCGCAAATGAAGACCGTGGATTTGCCCGCGCCTGTCGTGGCGACCCGTGGCTCGCGCATTATCCTTGCCGACGGACGCGTACTCATCGACGGGATCGCGAGCTGGTGGACGGCCTGCCATGGCTACAACCACCCGCACATCGCCGAAGCGGTGCGCGCCCAACTTGAAACAGTGCCGCACGTGATGTTCGGCGGCCTAGCGCACGAACCCGCCTACCAACTCGCCGAGCGGCTGACCGACATGTTGCCGGGCGGCTTGAGCCGCGCGTTCTTCACGGAGTCGGGTTCTGTCGCGGTCGAGGTGGCGATAAAGATGGCGGTCCAATACCGCCTCAATAAAGGTGAGCGAGGGCGACACAAAATCTTGAGCTTTCGCGGCGCGTACCATGGCGACACCATAGGAACGATGTCGGTTTGCGACCCTGATGAAGGCATGCACAGCCTGTTTCGCGGCCTGCTGCCGGAGCAAATCATCGCCAACCTGCCCCGCGACGACGAAAGTTTTTCGGCGCTGCGGGCGACAGTCGAACGTCGCGCCGCCGAGCTGACCGCGATCATCGTGGAACCGCTGGTCCAAGGCGCCGGCGGCATGATTTTCCACGATGCAAAAGTGTTACGACGATTGCGGGCGCTCGCCGACGAATTCGATCTGCTGCTCATTTTCGACGAAATCTTCACTGGTTTCGGCCGTACAGGCGGAATGTTCGCTTGTGTCGAGACGGGCGTGACGCCCGACATCGTCACATTGTCGAAAGCGTTGACCGGCGGCGCGCTGCCGCTCGCCGCGACCATTGCGTCAACCAGGGTGTTCGACGCCTTCTGGTCCGACGATCCCGGTCACGCGCTGATGCATGGCCCAACTTTCATGGGCAATGCCCTCGCCTGCGCCGCCGCCAACGCGTCGCTCGACTTGTTCGAGACCCAGCCGCGACTGGCTCAAGCCCGGGCCATTTCCAAACAACTGGCGCGCGAACTCGAATCTTGCCGCGGGTTGAAAGGCGTGCGCGATGTTCGAACGCTTGGCGCCATCGGCGTGGTGGAACTCGACCGTCCCGCGGAGCGCGCCGCGCTGATGCGCGGCTTTATTGAGAAAGGCGTCTGGATCAGGCCGTTTGGCCATATTGTCTATTTAACGCCGGCGCTGACGATTGCCCCCGAGGAACTGAGCCTCTTGACCGGCGCGATCGCGGATGTCCTCGCTTCGTCTTGACCCCCGCGGCGGCGCTCGCCTATCAATTGGGCGGCGGAGATATCGGAAATGAAAGTCGCGGCTATCCAGATGAATTCCGGCGCTGACAAGTCCGCCAATCTCGATCAAGCGCGCGGGCTGATCGAAGACGTCGTCGCGAAGGAAAAGCCCGACTGGATTTGCCTGCCGGAGGTCTTCGACCACATGGGCGGCGACCGCGCCCAGAAGCGCGCCGCGGCGGAGACATTGCCCGGCGGCCCCGCCTACAAGCTGATGAGCGGCCTCGCCAGAACGCACGGCGTGTTCATCCACGCGGGTTCAATCCTCGAAAAGATCGAAGGCGAAGAACGGCTCGGCAACACAACCGTGGCGTTCGACCGCGACGGCGCCGAAGTCGCGCGTTACCGCAAGATTCACATGTTCGACATCACCGCGCCCGACGGCGCGCAATACAATGAATCCGCCAGCTACAAACCCGGAGACGCCATCGCGACATACGATTGCGAAGGCGTCACCGTCGGCTGCTCGATCTGCTACGATCTGCGTTTTCCCAATTTGTTTCAGGCCTTGGCGGATCGCGGCGCCGAGATGATCGCGCTGCCCGCAGCCTTCACTCTGCAGACCGGCAAGGACCACTGGGAGGTTCTGATCCGGGCGCGCGCCATCGAGACCGAGGCTTATTTCTGCGCTTCGGCGCAAACTGGAACACATATGCAGGGCAACGAGCCCCGCGCGACATGGGGCCATTCAATGATCGTCGATCCCTGGGGCCACGTCACGGCGCGGGCGAGCGACGGCGTTGGCTGGACCGCGGGACGCGTCGATATCGAGCGCGTGAAAAAAGTTCGCGCCATGATTCCCGTGGCGAAACACAAGAAAACCCTTTCCTGAAATTCGCGAGCCGGAGAGCCTCCGTGGCAAAGACCAAAGATCGTTTCAACCTCGCGAAAATGCTGTCGCCCGACGCGAAGCGCGACGACGAAATGCAGACGCTGTTCGACCGGAACACCGAGCAAGACCACGCGGCGGGCATGCCCGACCTGAACACCATTCCAATACAGGAATCGCGCCTATGGCGCGCCAAACAGGCGCTGCGTGTCAACGTGGACCTGCCGGAGGTCGAAAGCGTGGAGCGGCTGCGGGCACCCGGGGTCAAGGACGCGCCGGACGTGGTCTGCGACCTCTATACGCCGCGCGACGCGAAATCAGGCTGCACACTTTATCTGCACGGCGGCGGCTGGGCTTTCGGCGACATCGATTCACATGCGCGGATGGCGCGCCTGCTCGCGGTCGAAACCGGCCGGCGCGTGCTCTACGCCGATTACCGCCTCGCCCCGGAAACGCCCTATCCCGGTCCGCTGGATGACAGCGTCGCGGCCTGGCGCTGGATCGTCGGCAAAAGCCAGAGAGACGCCGATTTCAAGGGGCCGCTCGGTGTCTCTGGAGACAGCGCGGGCGCCAATCTAAGCGTCGCCATCATGCTCCATGAGATGGAATTGGGGCGGCCGACGCCGCACATCGGACTATTGTTCTACGGCGTCTACGACGACGACACCGAAAGTCCGTCATATCTGCGCTTTGCGACGGGTTACGGACTCGCGCGGCCCGGCATGATGAAATTTTGGTCGTGGTACGCGCCAAGCAACGCCCATGGACAGCCCCGCGAAGACCAATTGCTGTGCCCAGTGCGCGCGAGCTCCGCTTCTTTGGCGAAGCTGCCTCCTCTCTATCTCAACGCGGCCGGCATGGACCCGCTGATGTGCGACACGCTGAAATTCGCCGAGCGGTTGGAGGACGCCGAGGCGACCTTCGAAGTCAACGTGCACAAAGGTCTGCACCATGGCTTCATGCAGCAGACCGGGAAACTCGCCGAAGCGCGGCGCGGCTTGAAGCTGGCGATCGATTTTTATCACAAGCACGCGCCCGGGTAGGATCCCGCGGCCCGCTCAGGCTCGCCCGGCTCGGGACTGACCTTCGAGCGCCTGCTTGTTGCCTGGATCAACGACCAACGCGCGCGCGTAGGATTCCCTGGCTTTTGCCATGTTGTCCTGCTTTTCGTAAGCGAGCCCCAGCCCCGCCCAGGCGTCCGCGCTCCGATTGTTGACGTTGAGACCCGCGTTGAAGTCTTCAATCGCCAGATCGTATTTGCCAATCGCCGTCAGACTCTGCCCACGCGAAATATAGGGCGCGGCGGCGAAGGGATCGCGGTCAATAGCGTTGTCGAAATCGGTGATCGCTTTAGCGTGGTCGCCGTTGCGTTGGTAAATCAGGCCCCGCGCGTGAAACGCTTGCGCGCCTTCGGGATTGAGCCGAATAGCCTGATTTAGGTCGCTCATCGCCTCGTCGAGACGGCCTCGCGCGCGTAAAAGATTTGCGCGCCCCAAATAGGCCGGCGCATGGTTCGAATTCGCCTGTATAGCGCGGCCGAAATCCGCGAGAGCCGCGTCGTTTTGATTGATTTGCCGCTCGGCCAACGCGCGGTTGGTGAAGGCAGGCGCATCGTCGGAGCTAATTTTAATGGCTTGCGAGAAATCCGCGATCGCTTCCTGATAGCGACCCGCCCGCGCGTAGGCCGCGCCGCGGGTGTTGTAAGCCTTACCGTCGTCGGGATTGCGCTTGATGACTTCGGTGAGCGAAGCGATATTGTCGGCGAAAGAGGCGTCCGGCGCTTCGTATTCGGCGATCCCCGGTCCGGCCCCAAGCCCGCCGCCATCGATGCCAGCGCCACAGCCGCCCAATGCTAACGAAGCGGCGAACGCCAAGAATGCAAGTCCGCGTCGATGGAGGATCGGGTTTGCAGATGAAGCTGCGATCATTTCCAACTCAACTCGTCGAAACCAACCTAAGTGGGCCAAGTTATTCAAATGACCCGACATACCCTTAACAAAACGAACAAAACATTACCTGAATGAACACGCGTGACGTCGGCGCCGCCCCCCACCGCCGAGTGAGTCACGACTTAGCGACGGACGCCAATTTCAGGCTTGGGCTTGGTTGGCAACAAGCCTTCGCGCTGCATTTTTTTACGGGCCAATTTGCGAGCGCGCCGAATCGCTTCCGCTTTCTCTCGAGCTCGTTTCTCCGACGGCTTCTCATAATGGCCACGAAGCTTCATTTCGCGAAAGATGCCTTCGCGTTGCATTTTTTTCTTGAGCGCCTTGAGCGCTTGATCGACATTGTTGTCGCGAACGAGAACCTGCACTCGTTGTTCCTTGCGTTTAGGCGCGACCGCGCCCTCGATGACAGAAAAATAGCCAACCGGGCGCGTAACGGGGCACCTGTACCGTGCCGAGGCGGATATCAGAGACCGTTGGCGATGTCTAGCCAACGTCCAACGAATTTCGGTAAATTCACGAGCTTGCGCCCGCTCCGCCTCCCGCACTAAGCCTCACTCCGCCCGTAAGACGCGTTCCTATCCAAATGAGACCCTATGCGCACCCCGGATACTTCGACCGCCACCTTTTGGACGCTGCCGAGAGCTGTCGGCGCGGCCGGCGCCGCTCACGCTCTCGCATGGAGCGTGCTGCCACCGTTATATCTGGGAAATCTTCACACGGACACTGTCGAAGCCTTGTCTTGGGCAAGTCATTGGGATTGGGGCTATTTCAAACACCCGCCCTTGGTGGTCTGGTTGTTCAAAGCGGCTTTGGCGCTTCCTGGCCGGCGTCTTGTCAACTTTCTCATCATTTCGCAACTATCGGTGCTCATTTCAGCGGCCTTGATCTGGCAAAACGTCCGCGCGCTAAAAGACGCGGAAGCCGCCGCGGCGGCCGTCTGCCTGTACCTTGCTTCGCCGCCAGCGACCTATTTCGCCGTGCAAATCAACCACAACTCCCTATCGATACCGTTTGGCGCGGCCATTCTTTGCTTTGGGATTTTGTTCCTTGAGAAGCGGCGGACGAGAGATATCGCTGTTCTTGGCGTGGTCGTGGGCTTCGCCCTGCTGACAAAATACCAAACGGCCTTCTTCCCCATGACACTCGCCATTCTCGCGGTCGCCAACCCCAAATATCGGTGGGTCTGGTCGGATTGGCGCGGCTACGCGGCCGCCCTTCTTGCCTTGTTGATTTTCGCTCCGCACGTGTGGTGGGACTTCAATCACGGTTGGCGAACGCTTCTTTATGCGTCTTCCGATCGTCCTTTGCGAGGTTGGGCCGACATCGGCCTGAGCCTGAACGAACTGTTCGACGGGATGTTGATGGCCGCCGTGGGACCAGTCTTCTGCTGGTTTATCATGGGAAGGCCGCGATTGACTAAATCAGACCCGGCCGAGTTCCGACTTGGGGTGGGGATCGCCGCGACGCCCATCGTCATTATGATTTTTCTCGGTTTTCTCAGCGGACAAGTGCTTCGTCAGGGATGGCTCATTCCGCTCATTCCAAGCGTCGCAATCGGTTTGGGTCTGGCTTTTAAAATCGCCCGGACGGCGTCGCCGAGCGAACTGGCGATGCGGACAATTTTCGTTTCATATAGCCAGGTTGCGGCTTTCGCGGCGTTTTTGGCCGTCCGCGCCATAACGGGCCATGCGGTCGCCGCGTATTCCCTCGATGGCAAAACCCTCGCCTCAAAGATCGAAAGCGAGTGGAGGACCATGCACAAGGGCCCGGTTCCGTGCATGCTGATACCGAACCGCACATTCGGCTTATCGACGATGCTCTGGTTGAAACCGCTGCCGCAAGTTTTCGATTTGCCAACGTCTCCAAGTCGAGAGGCGGATCTATCGCCGTGCGCCGCATCCGGAGGCGTGATTCTGACACCGGAAGACACCGCGGCGAACGCCTACCTCGACGCTCAAGGATTGAAGAGCGATTCGGCCTCCGTCACAAACACACCGGCTATTGGCGCGAACATTTGGTCGTTCAGAATCTATCAACTTGAGCGCCGATAGCGCTTATTGCGCGGCGGCTGCGGAGCCAAATCTTCGTTCGATATACTCCGACACCATGCCCTTGAATTCGTCGGCGATCCCCGAACCGCGCAATGTCGCCGCTTTTTTCCCGTCGATGAACACCGGAGCGACAGGGGTCTCGCCTGTGCCGGGCAGCGAAATTCCGATGTCGGCGTGTTTGGATTCGCCTGGCCCGTTGACGATGCAACCCATGACCGCGACGTTGAGCGCCTCAACGCCGGGATACCTCGCCTTCCATCCGGGCATTTCGTCGCGCAAATAGGTTTGAATGTCGCGCGCCAGTTCTTGAAACACGGTCGAGGTGGTGCGTCCGCAACCCGGACACGCCGCCACTTGGGGCGAAAAAGTCCGAAAACCCATGGACTGCAATAATTCCCGCGCTACAAAAACTTCCTGTGTCCGGTCGCCGCCCGGCTCTGGCGTCAACGAGATGCGAATTGTGTCGCCGATGCCCTCTTGAAGCAAAATGCCAAGAGCGGCCGACGACGCGACAACCCCTTTCGAACCCATGCCGGCTTCTGTAAGACCCAGATGCAACGCGTGATCGGTGCGCGCAGCCAGCATTCGGTAGACAGCGATCAAGTCCTGCACCCCCGAAACCTTCGCCGAGAGGATGATTCTATCCCGGGACAGGCCAATATCCTCCGCGCGCTCCGCCGACCACAGCGCCGAGCACACCAACGCCTCCCGCGTGATCGCACGGGCGTCGAGTGGTTTCGCCGAGCGCGCGTTCTTATCCATCATGCTTGTCAGCAATTCCTGATCGAGCGAACCCCAATTGGCCCCAATGCGGACGGACTTTCCATGTCTGATCGCCTGCTCGACAATGGATTGGAATTGCGTGTCCCTTTTGTCTTTGAACCCAACATTTCCGGGGTTTATTCGATATTTGTCGAGCGCCTTGGCGCAATCCGGATAATCCGCCAACAGCTTGTGACCGATGTAATGGAAGTCGCCGACAAGGGGCGCGACGACACCCAGCCCAAGCAACTTTTCCTTGATTCGCGGCACCGCCGCTGCGGCCTCCGGCCGATCAACAGTGATGCGCACGATTTCGGAGCCCGCTCGCGCAAGCGCCGCGACCTGCGCAACAGTCGATTCGATGTCGGCGGTGTCGGTGTTGGTCATTGATTGAATGACGATTGCGGCGTCCGAGCCCACCAGCACCGCGCGGGCCCCCTCGCCAACGCGCACACCAACGGTTCGCCGGCGGGGCGACGGCGCGGCGGGAAAAGCTTCTAACGGAAAATCATGGTTCATGACTTGGTCCCTGACCCCAAGGATGGAAACGCCGCCGCTTCGACAATTTGCGCGATCACACCCTTATATCATAGCATCGGTCCGCATAACCAAGGGTCGGCGGAATGTCCTATGTTCGACACGTATTGCAGCCAGGCGAAAAGCTGCTGGTCACGGGACGACTGCATTGGATCGACTATTGGCAGGCGACGGCTTGCGCGATAATCGCCGTTGGCTTTCTGGTGTTTCGACCCCAGGCGCCCTCGGTTCGGCTGACGTTTGAAACTTGCTCGGTTGCCTTGGGCCTCGTCGCCTTTGCCTTGGCCATACGCACCGCGTGGCTGAGGTGGGGAACTGAAATCGGCGTCACCGACAGACGGGTCATTTACAAACGCGGCGTCATTTCGCGCTACACCGCCGAAATGAACATGGACAAGATAGAAACAGTTCAAGTTGATCAAACATTGCTCGGCCGCTTGCTCGACTATGGCGAGGTCTCGATCAAAGGTTCCGGCGCCAGCATTGAAACCTTGAAGAAGGTCGCCGAACCCATCTCGCTGCGCGCGGCCATCACGGCACGCTGAGAAAAGACGGGACATCAAGTGGCCAGCTATGATTTCACGGCGTGTCGTCTTTTCGTTGAGCCTAGGCTCATGGCCAACGCGACAGTCGCGCTTGACCACAACCAGTCCAATTACCTTTGCAACGTCTTGCGTCTCGGATCCGGCTCCCGCGTTTTAGCGTTCAACGGACTCGATGGCGAATGGCGGACGCGGCTGGAGCGATCTGGAAAACGCGCCGCGACGCTGATCGCCGAGGATCTCGTCCGCCCGCAGCCGCCTGTCCCGGATGTAACCTTGTTTTTCGCGCCGCTGAAACACGCGAGGCTTGATTATTTGGTCCAGAAGGCGGTCGAGATGGGCGTGACACGGCTCGCGCCGGTTTTAACCGCTCGCACTCAGGTTCAACGTGTCAATCTTGAGCGCATGCGCGCAAACGCGATTGAAGCCGCCGAACAGTGCGGAATTCTGTCGATTCCCGAAATAAGGGAGCCCTCGCGGTTCGACGCGGCGCTGGCAACACTGTCCAAAAGCGGATTATTGATATTTTGCGACGAGGACGCGGAAATCGCCAATCCATTCGATGCGTTGCGGAAGGCGCCAGCCGCATCCACGATCGCTCTGATGATTGGGCCCGAGGGCGGCTTCGATCCAGCGGAGCGAGCCCGGATTATAAGCGCCCCTGGCGTGGCGCGTATTTCACTGGGGCCACGAATACTGCGCGCCGACACAGCCGCCGTCGCGGCTCTCGCCATTGCGCAGGCCGCGCTTGGAGAATGGCGAGGCTTCGAAACCCGTGGTCTGGAAGCCACAGTGGGGGAGAAGATTTCCAAAGGCCGTCCCAACCATGATCTTGCCATTTTATCGGAGTGAGAAACCAACGCGGCGACGCGAGCGAATCGCGGGCCAGGCGAGGAATTGACGGTGTGGGAAGCGATTGGACGGGCTTTCTGTTTCGCGTCGTTGGCGATGCTCTATTCCGCTGTGGCCAGCGCCGCGGAGAGTGGCGATAAGTCATGTGGCGGCGAGAAGCCGGCGAACGCGCGCGCCGAGGCGGATTGCGCGCGCGTTGAAGAACGCCTTCGCGTAGACCCCGGCGCGCGCCGCGACATATCGCCTTGGGGAGCCTCGGGAGCCTTTGCGCCAAGGCCGGGCGACGGAGCGATGCCGGCCCGATTGCGACTTGATGGCGGGTATGGATTGAACGCCCCGCGGCTGCGATAAGTCTTTCCCCCGCTGGAACGATTCGACGGAATTGGCGTAAGATGCCGCCGCGTCGGATCAAAGGCGGTATCTGTGACAGATGTTTTCAAGGACGACCGCCTTCTGGCGGAAGTCGTCGAGTTCGCCCGCGCCGCGGGCGCTCTCGCCCTGGATTATTTTCGATATGGAGACACAACCACGGCGGTCGTGAAATTCAAGGACGGAAACTCCCCTGTTACCGAAGCTGACAAAAAGGCCGACGATTTTCTAAGATCTCGCCTCGGCGCGCTTTTGCCCGACGTTGGGTGGCTGTCGGAAGAAACCATCGACAGCGACCTGCGTCTGTCCAGGGCCCGAATATTCATAGTCGATCCCATTGACGGCACCCGGGCGTTCATGTCCGGCGACCCCCGATGGGGCGTTTGCATCGCGCTTGTCGAAAACGGCCATCCCGTTTTCGGCATCGTACATATGCCGGCGTTATCGAAAACTTATGTGGCGGCGAACGGTCGTGGCGCTTTCCTCAACGAAACCCCGATCCGAGCTCAAAGTTCGAATCCCGACGAACCGCTGGTCGCTGGCCCGCCCAGCCTGTTGAAGTCGTTGGCAGCGCAGGGCATGCGCTTTCACGCGGAGCCCCGCATACCGTCTCTGGCCTATCGGCTAGTCCGGGTCGCAGATGGAGGAATCAGCGTCGCCCTGGCCTCGACCAACGCGCGCGATTGGGATATAGCCGCCGCCGACATCATTCTCAGGGAAGCGGGCGCCGGCCTTTACGACATCGATGGCCGGGCTGCGCGCTACAATAAGCCGGAGACGCGGCACGGCGTTTTGCTCGCCGCGGCGCCGCCCTTGCTTGACAAATTCCTGATTGGACTGCGGCGCGCCGCGGTTAATTAGAAGTGTGCATCCGCCCGCGCGCCCTAGATACGCTCACTGAAAAAAGGCCATCCCGTGACATCTGCTCAACAATCCCGCGAATCAACGCAACTTCTTCATCTTGTTTTCGGCGGCGAGCTGAAAAATCTTGGCGGTACGGAATTCCGCGATCCAAAATCAATCGATGTCGTCGGAGTCTATCCGAACTACGCCGCGGCCCACACCGCGTGGCGGGCAAAGGCGCAGATGACGGTCGACAACGCGATGACGCGCTATTTCATCGTCCATCTCCACAGGTTTATGGAACCCTCCTGACACGCGATGCTCAAACGTATTGGCCGCGCCGCCCTCGTTCGATGGATCGTCGGCACACTCGCGGTCGCTTGGCTGCGGCTGGTCCGTTTAACAACTCGGTTTGTCGAGGAACCCGATGGATTTCGGGATCACGCGCGCGCCGACGAGCCAATTATAGTCGCCATGTGGCATGGGCAGCATTTTATGGTTTCCTTCGCTTGGCCGAAGGGAATGCGGGTTAGCGCGCTTGTGTCGCGGTCCGGCGATGGCGAGTTGAACGCCGGCGTCCTTGAGCGATTAGGTGTCGAACCAATCCGTGGATCGGGAGGAGCGGGGAGCGTCAAAATAAGAAAGCGGGGGGGAGCCCCGGCATTGCGCGCAATGTTGAAGCGCTTATCGGAGGGTTCATCCGTGGTTTTGACGGCGGACGTTCCAAAAGTCGCGCGCGTGTGCGGTATAGGCGTTGTGACGCTGGCGCGGCTCTCCGGACGACCTGTGTACCCGGTGGCCGTGGTTTGCCGGTGGCGGATCGATTTCCGCTCTTGGGACCGCGCGTCGATCGGCTTGCCCTTCGGGCGAGGCGCGGTCGTCCTGGGTCCACCAGTGCGTGTTCCCGCCAACGCGTCTCCCCAGGAAATGGACCAGGCGCGCAACGCGGTCGAACTTGGCTTGAACAAAATACATGCTCGCGCCTATGAATTGGTCGGAAGCGCCGATCCGGGCGCTGATCTGATCAAGACTGATACGTGCGCTCCGTGACATTTACGTCAGAACCTTTGCTGAGCGCGTACCGCGGCGCGACACGCGTCGCGGGCGCGTTCGCGCCGCTTTTTCTGGCCTGGCGCCAACGACGCGGAAAAGAGGATCGCTCACGCCTGCCGGAACGCCTCGGCGTGGCAAGTGTCGCGAGACCCGCCGGGCCGCTGATCTGGATGCATGGAGCCAGCGTCGGGGAGGGTTTGGCGCTTCTGCCGATCGTCAACCGTTTGGTCGCACGGGGAGTTCATGTGTTGATCACCTCCGGAACCGTCAGTTCGGCGCGCATATTAGCGGACCGACTGCCATGCGGCGCGACACATCAATATATCCCGTTTGACAGTCCCGCGTATGTCCGCCGATTTTTCGATCATTGGCGACCAAATCTCGCGATGGTGGCCGAATCCGAACTTTGGCCTAATTTCATACTTGAAGCACGACAACGGTCAGTGCCGCTATTGCTTATTAACGCGCGGTTGTCGGATAAATCCTACAATCGCTGGCGCTTGGCGCCCCGCGCGATCAAAGCCCTGCTTTCGCGAATTGAACTCATATTGGCCCAAAGCGAGGAAGACGCGGAGCGACTCCTCGCGCTTGGCGCGCCAAGAATCCGCGTCGCGGGAAACCTAAAATACGACGCGCCGCCGCCGCCTGTCAGCGCGCCGGCGCTGGCTGAAATGAAGGCGGCCATCGGTTCCCGGCCGGTTTGGCTCGCCGCTTCCACGCACCCTGAAGAGGAGAACGCTGTCATCGAGGCGCATCTCGCCGTCGCCGCGCTCCGCCCCGACTTGCTGACGATCGTGGCGCCGCGACACGCCGAGCGGGGAGTCGAAATCGCCGCCGCGGCGCAAGCGCGCGGATTAGCCGCGGCGCTTCGTTCTCGCGCCGATCCCGTCTTTCCAAACACGACGTTTTACATCGCGGACACGATGGGCGAGATGGGTTTGTTCTACAGGCTTTCAGGGCTCGTGTTTGTCGGCAAATCGCTTTCCGGTGCGACAGGCGGACAGAATCCGATCGAACCGGCTAAACTGGGCGCCGCAGTGTTGCACGGACCAGCCGTGGGCAATTTCCGCGACGTTTATAATGCGGTCGATTCGGCGGATGGCGCCACGCTTGTTAACAACGCGGAGGAACTGGCGGACGCCTTGGAAACGCTTCTCGCGGATCCCGCCCGGGCCCGGCGCCTGACGCGCGCGGCCGCCGAGGCGGTTGGCCGCCTTTGTGGCGCGACGGACAATGTCATGAACGCGATCGAGCCCTATTTGATGCAAATGTTGGCGGCGCCGCCGTGAACCGCGCGCCGGCGTTCTGGTGGGCGCGCCGCCCATCCACAACGGCTCTCTTGCTCTCGCCCGCGGCGTTCGCGTGGGGCTCGGTTGCGGCGCGTCGAATGCGGCGCCCCGGGTGGGATTGCGGGATTCCGGTGATTTGCATTGGTAATTTCGTCGCCGGCGGCGCGGGCAAGACACCTGTAGAGATCGCCGCCGCCGAGATTCTAAAGCAGGCGGGCGCAAAGCCGTTTTTTTTATCAAGGGGATACGGAGGCAGGGCCGGAACGACGCCTGTGATTGTTGATCCAGCAAGTCACCGCGCGCGCGACATCGGCGACGAACCTTTGCTTTTGGTCCAAGCGGCTCCAACAATTGTCTGCGCGGATCGAATAGCCGGCGCGAAGGCCGCGATCCAAAATGGCGCCACGGCGATTGTAATGGACGACGGTCTCCAAAACCCCTCGTTGCGCAAAAGGCTGGGGATCGCGGTCGTCGATGCGGCTCTCGGCGTGGGAAACGGGATGTGCATTCCCGCCGGTCCCCTTCGCGCGCCGATGGAGGCTCAATGGCCGGAAATCGGCGCCTTGATTTCCCTCGGACGGGAACCGGGCGGTTCCGGTTTGAGGGAGAAGGCGCGTGAAATCAACAAGCCGGTTTTCGACGCTTGTTTGCAACCCGACAGCGCCATTGCCCGACGCCTTGCTGGCCTGCGTATTTTCGCTTTCGCGGGAATCGGCCGTCCGGAGAAGTTTTTCGCGACGTTGGCGGAAACGGGCGCCGTCGTCGTCGGAACAAAGGCCTTTGGCGACCATCATGCGTTTACCCCCAGCGAACTGGCGGAGCTATCGCTCCAAGCCCAAAAAAATCGGGCATCCTTGATTACGACTGAGAAAGACGCCGCGCGGTTGCCCTCGAGTTTCAAAACTGAGGTTTTGCCGGTGCGCGCCGTGTTCTCCGACCCGCTGGGATTCGCCGCTTTGATCGTCCATGCGGCGAAAGGCTAAAGTTTCACGGGCACGCCCAGCCTCTGAAGCTTCGCTTGAGGCGAAGCATAAGCCTCGTTCCGATCGACATCCCAGTATTTCAGGTCGTCAAGCGCAATGGCGACGCCAGTCACGGCGCAGCGCACGAAAGGACCGGGGCGGATAACGCGGAAATCGCCGTCGCGAAATTCCACCAGCGCTTCACCCGGCAACGTGGGCATTCTGTCGGGACGATTCATGGAACCCTGCTGTGGAATGGCTGCGGTCGAAATGCGCGACCGGGGTCGGGATTCGCGCCGGTTTGAGCCCTAAATAATGCAACGTCAAGCGGCGAACGTTCTTCTTTTGCTCTGCCCAACGGCGGCGATTGCCTGGACCTTTCACGCCCTCGATCGCGACAAGAATTCGGCTCGGTTACAATTCAAACTCGGCAAATGTCGTCCCGACATGGCTCGCCATGCCATTGACACCAGACGGCGCGGAGATTAGCCGAAGACATGATCGCTATCAGGGGATTAAGCGAACTCGCGCCGCGATACGACGTCGTTTTTTGCGACGTTTGGGGTGTTGTGCACAATGGCCGCGTCCATTTCGCCGAGGCGTGCGCCGCGTTGACGCGATTCCGTCGGGAGGGCGGGACTGTTGTGTTGGTCACCAACGCGCCGCGGCCAAATCCGCCCGTGCGAGAGCAGTTGGACGGTCTCGGCGCGCCGCGCGGCGCCTACGACGAGATTGTCACTTCCGGCGATGTGACGTTGGCGCGCGTCGCCGAGCACGGCGCGGCTCCGCTTCACCACATTGGCCCCAAACGGGACGAAAGCCTGTTCGCTTCGCTTCTGAAACTGCGCGGCCTCAACCCGCCGCGCGTCCCGCTCGACGAAGCCTCATATGTCGTATGCACCGGTCTTTTCGACGATCGGAGCGAGACGCCTGAAGACTACGATCCAACACTGTCTAAAATGCGCGAACGCGGCCTTGAGCTGATCTCCGCGAATCCCGACATCGTCGTTCATGTCGGAGAAACCGAAATCTATTGCTCGGGCGCCATTGCCGCGCGCTATGCGGCTCAAGGCGGCCAGGTGACGCAGGCGGGCAAGCCTTTCCGCCCGATTTACGAGGAGGCGATGACGTTGGCGGCCGCGATACGGGGCGCGGAACTCGATCCAAAACGCGTGCTCGCCATCGGCGACGGCATGCGGACAGACGTCAAGGGCGCGCGCGATTTCGGGCTTGATTGCCTGTTTGTCACGACAGGCGTCCACCGCGGGGAATTGCATCCCGCGGGAGAACTCGACGCGTCGGCCATGGAAAAACTGTTTGAGGTTGTCGGAGCGGCGCCAACGGCCGTTATGCCAAGCCTGGTTTGGTAGGTCAGGCGGCGGCGGCGACGCCCAGCGCCTGATCGATGCGCGCCTTCAACGTCTGGGCGTTGAAGGGTTTGACAATGTAGTTGGTGACCCCGGCCTTGCGAGCCGCGATGACGTTCTCGGTCTTCGACTCAGCGGTGACCATGATGAAGGGAACGGTCGCCAGGACTGGATCTTGCCGGACGCGTTGCAGCAGTTCAAAGCCACTCATCGGTTCCATGTTCCAGTCGGAAATCACCAGGCCGTAGCTGCCCGCCTTCAGCTTTTCGAAGGCTGCGGCGCCGTTGGAGGCGTCGTCGACGTTCTCGTAGCCGATCTGCTTCAGCAGGTTGCGGATGATCCGCACCATCGTTGCGTAATCGTCGACAACGAGAATAGGCAGTGACTGGGTTGTCATCGTTTTTTTCCCCGTCCGGGCGCGGCCCATCGCGCTGCGAAGGCCGCGCGGGACGCAGCTGGCCCGTTTGATGTGAAATAAGGTATATGGCTCCTTCGTTTCGGCATTCTTAACGCGCTGCGGAAGAGCCGGTTAAGTTTTGGATTTTTCTGGCGCGTCCCCTAGAAGAGCCAAACGACACAAACATGCGAGCGGCGTGGAATTGGCCGCTTTGCAAAGGAACAATCGAATGGCCAACGAAAACGTCTCCTTTGTCTCCGATGGACTGAGAATATCCGGCTTTCTGTCTATTCCCGTGGGAGCCAAGCCCGCCGGCGGATTTCCCGCGATCATGGTTCTGCATGGATTTGGCAGCAACAAGGCCTCCAATTCCGTCACCCGGCCCTGCGAAATCCTCAATGGATTGGGCTACGCGACGCTCGCGTTCGACATGCGTGGCTGCGGCGAAAGCGAAGGCGAACGCGGCCGGATCATTTGCCTGGAGCAGGTCAGCGACACGCGCAACGCGCTCACTTATCTGCAATCCCGGTCGGAAATCGACCCGCGCCGAGTGGGCTGCATGGGAACCAGCTTCGGCGCCGCGGTCACAATCTACACGGCGGGCGTTGACGAGCGCGTCGCCGCGGCGATCTCGGTGGGCGGATGGGGCGACGGGGAGAAGAAATTCCGCGGTCAGCACCCCGGCCCGGAGGCTTGGGCGAAATTCAACGACATGCTGGCGGAAGGCAAGCGCCACAAGGAGGCGACAGGTAAATCGCTGATGGTGTCGCGCTGGGACATTGTTCCAGTCCCGCCACACCTGAGAGGGCACGTCAATCCCACGTCGCACCTGACTTTTCCGCACGAGACCGCGCAGAGCATGTTCGACTTCCGCGCCAACGAGGTCGTCGGCAAGATCGCGCCGCGGCCATTGCTTTTGATGCATCCGGCTGTCGACTCCGTCACTCCCACCCAGCAATCCATCGACCTGTTCGGCCACGCTGGACAACCGACGGAACTTCACCTTTTCTCGGACGCGGACCACTTCCTGTTGGCCGAGGAAAGCAAACGGGAACTGCGGGTGCTGTCGGACTGGCTGGCCCGGTATTTCCCGGCCTGACCCGCGGCTTGCGGCTATAGATTGATCACCGTGTCCCACCCCTCATCCGAAACATCGGCTCCGCCTGTTTTGCGAGATCCCGTCGTCTTGCCGGCGGCTTTCGCCCATCCCGTTGTCGCCATCGGCAATTTCGATGGCGGCCACCGCGGCCACGCGGCCGTATTCGGCGTCGCGCGAAAGTTGGCCAATCGGCTGGCCGCCCCGCTGGCCGCCCTGACTTTCGAGCCGCATCCCGTCGATTTCTTCGCCGCGCCGGGCACGGTGTTTCGGCTGACTCCCGAAACAGCCCGGGCCCGCGCGCTTGGACGCCTCGGCGCGAACCTGGTGATCGCGCTGACCTTTGACGCGGCTCTTTCGACGCAGACGGCGGAAGCGTTTGTGTCGGAGGTGCTTGTTAAACGCCTGGGCGTTTCCGGAGCGGTGGTTGGCTACGACTTTCATTTCGGCAAAGACCGCGGGGGGTCGCCAGCCTTTCTGGCCGACGCGGGACGCCGTTGTGGCTTCGCAGTGGAGATCGTGCCCAAGGTCGAAGCCGATACAGACGGAGCGCCCGAAGCTGTCCACTCCAACGCGGCGCGCGCCGCGCTCGAGGCCGGCGATGTGACGCTGGCGGCGAAACTTCTCGGCCACGAATGGTTCGTTGTGGGAGAGGTCGTCCACGGCCAGAAACTCGGACGAACTTTGGGTTTCCCAACCGCGAACATCGAGCTCGATCCTTCCTGTCGATTGAGGCACGGCATCTACGCTGTGCGGCTGACCATCGACGGCGTCGCCCGCGGCGGGGTCGCGAATTTTGGCCGCCGACCGACGATCAACGACAACGGCGCGCCGCTGCTTGAAGTGTTCGTCTTCGATTTTTCCGGCGACCTCTACGGCAAAACAGTTGAGGTGGCTTTTGTCGAATGGATCAGGGGCGAGGAAAAATTCGCCTCGCTCGACGCTTTGGTCGTGGCCATGAATGGCGACAAGGCGAAGGCCAAGGAAGTTCTCGCGACACGCTGAAACGCGAAACCGCGGCAACCTGTTCTCCCGGCGTCGCTGGAGCCTGATCTCGCGCCTCGGGCTTTTTGGGCACGGTTAGCGGCGCGATGGCGCTTTTCGCCGAATTCCACTATTCCCGAGCGCGAATAAGGGCCGATGGCCCTGCGCCGCAATTTTGGATCGAATTTTCCGATGAATGACCAAACTTCGATAGGCCAGGACTATTCGGCCTCGCTCTATCTGCCGAAAACCGAATTTCCGATGCGCGCTGGCCTGCCGCAAAAGGAACCGCAAATCCTCGCGCGTTGGAACGAGATCGGGCTTTATGACAGGCTTCGCGAGGCCGGCAAGGCCCGGCCGAAATTCGTGCTGCACGACGGACCGCCTTACGCCAACGGCGCCATCCACATCGGCCACGCCCTCAACAAGATCCTCAAGGATCTCGTGACGCGCTCGCAGCAGATGCTGGGCAAGGATTCGAACTACGTGCCCGGCTGGGATTGCCACGGCTTGCCGATCGAATGGAAAATCGAGGAAGACAATTACCGTTCAAAGGGCAAGAAGAAGCCCGAACTGTCCGATCCCGCCGCGATGATCGCCTTCCGCCAGGAATGCCGCGCCTACGCCGCTCATTGGCTGAACGCGCAGCGCGAGGAATTCAAGCGCCTCGGCGTAGTCGGCGACTGGGCGCATCCCTACGCGACGATGGATTTCCCCGCTGAGGCGCAAATCGCCCGCGAGCTGATGAAATTCGCCATGAACGGGCTGCTGTACCGCGGCTCGAAACCAGTGATGTGGAGCGTGGTGGAGAAGACCGCGCTCGCCGAGGCTGAGATCGAGTACGAGGACCATGTCAGCGACACGGTGTTCGTGGCGTTTCCTTTTAAAAGCGTCAGTGGACACATCGATCTTGATCCGCGATTTGATCGAGCTTCGCTCGAACTCGGGAGTGTCGATAATCCACCTAAAGTTTTAATCTGGACCACCACTCCTTGGACCCTGCCGGGAAATAGAGCCGTTAGCTTTTCGTCGAAGATAAAATACCAGCTTTATCGAGTGACGAAATCTCCCGACGGCAACTGGGCCAAGCGTGGCGATAAGTTCGTTGTCGCCGAACAATTGGCCCCCGAAGTGTTTAAGGCTGCAAAAGTTGACGCCTTTGAAGTTTTGATGCCCGTAAGTGGATATTTTTTAGAAGGCTCGACTCTTGCCCACCCGTTGGCTGGGTCGATTCCCGGCTACGATTTTCCCATCCCTCTCCTCGATGGCGATCACGTCACCGACGACACCGGCACGGGCTTCGTCCACACCGCGCCCGGGCACGGACGCGAGGACTTTGATATCTGGATGGCGAGCGGCCAGATGCTCGCCAAACGCGGCATCGACACCCGCATTCCCTATACCGTCGACGCCGATGGTTTTTATACCGACGAGGCCCCGGGATTTGGACCTTCCTCGCCGGGCGGCGCTAAGCGCGTCATCGACGACAAGGGAAACAAGGGCGACGCCAACGAGGCCGTCATTAAGGCGCTTGTCGAGGCCGGCAATATCCTCGGGCGCGGCCGCCTGAAGCACCAGTATCCGCATTCCTGGCGCTCGAAAAAGCCGGTGATCTTCCGCAACACCCCGCAATGGTTCATCGCCATGGACAAGGGGTTCGAAATCGGCGCGTCCGCCTCCCGCGCGCGCGGCGGCGGCGAACTTCCGAACGAACCCTCGTTGCGCGACCTGGCTCTGGAAGCCATCAAGCGCACGCGATGGGTTCCCGCCGCCGGCGAAAACCGCATCAACGGCATGATCGCCAATCGGCCGGACTGGGTCGTGTCGCGCCAGCGCGCCTGGGGCGTGCCGATCTGCGTCTTCGTGAAAAAAGGTCAGCACGAGCCCTTGCGCGACGACAGCGTCAACGCCCGCGTCGCCGCGGCCTTCGAAATGGAAGGCGCCGACGCCTGGTTCGCGCCCGGCGCGGCGGCGCGTTTCCTGGCGCCCGATTACAATCCCGACGACTTCGAAAAGATCGACGACGTGCTTGATGTCTGGTTCGACTCGGGCTCGACGCACGCGTTCACGCTCGAAGACCCCGCGCATTTCCCCGGCCTCGCTGGCATCAAACGCAAGATCGATGGCGGCGCCGACGAGGTCATGTATCTCGAAGGCTCCGACCAGCACCGCGGCTGGTTCCATTCGTCCTTGCTGGAAAGCTGCGGGACGCGCGGGCGCGCGCCCTACGATGTCGTGCTGACGCATGGCTTCGTGCTCGACGAAAACGGGCGCAAAATGTCGAAGTCGCTCGGCAACGTCGTCGCGCCGCAGACGGTGATCAAGGACGCGGGCGCGGACATTCTGCGCCTGTGGGTCGCGGCGTCGGACTATTCCGACGATCTGCGCATCGGCAAGCACGTGCTCGCGACGTTTGTCGAGACCTACCGCAAGCTGCGCAACACCATGCGCTGGATGCTCGGCGCGCTCTCGCATGTCGAGGCGGCGGACCAAACCGCCGCGCAATCCATGCCCGAACTTGAAAAGCTGATGTTGCATCGCCTCGCCGAACTCGACGCGCCAATCCGCGAGGCCTACGAGAATTTCGACTACAAAAAGGTGGTTTCGCTGCTGAGCCAGTTCCTCAACAGCGACCTGTCGGCGTTTTATTTCGACATCCGCAAGGACGCGCTTTATTGCGACCCTCCGTCAAGCGGCAAACGAAAAGCGTCGTTGTGCGCGATCGAACATATTTTCCGGGCCGTGACGGTCTGGCTCGCGCCGATCCTGCCCTTCACCTGCGAAGAAGCGTGGTTATCGCGTTATCCCGACGCGCAATCGGTTCATCTTGAGGTGTTTCCGGCGATCCCGGCGGAATGGCGAAACGACGCGCTCGCCGAAAAATGGGAGGCCATCCGCCAGATGCGCTCCGTCGTCACCGGCGCGCTGGAGATCGCGCGCGCCAACAAGAAGATCGGTTCGTCGCTGGAAGCCGCGCCGGAGGTGTTCGTCGCCGACGCGGAGCGCCGCGCCGCGCTCCATGGTCTCGACTTCGCGGAGGTTTGCATCACCTCCGACATATCGGTGGTGGCGGGCGAAGGGCCGGCGGATGCGTTTCATCTCGGTGAAATTCCCGGGGTCGCGGTCGTCGTTCAACGCGCTCCCGGCGTCAAATGCCAGCGGTCGTGGAAATATTTCGATCCCGCGACATCGCTGCCCGCCCATCCCGGCGTCACACCGCGCGATGGACGGGCGCTCGACGAACTGAAGGCGGTGGGACGGTGGGCGTGACTTTCACGACGCCGCGCCGGCTCGGCGTCGTCGCCGCCGCGCTCGCCTTCGCGATCGACCAAGCGAATAAATACTGGATGATCGACATTTTCGATATCGCCCAGCGGCAGCCCATCAACGTTTTGCCGGTGCTCGACATCGTCATGGTTTGGAACAAAGGCGTCTCCTACGGCAGGCTGCGCGCCGACACCGATTTGGGCCGCTGGCTGCTGTTGGGCTTTATGCTTGTTGTCACAGGCGTTTTCGCAGTCTGGATGTGGAAAACGCCGGGGCGTGTCGGCGCGGCGGGACTGGGCCTCATCGTCGGCGCGGCGCTCGCCAACGCCTTGGATCGCTTCGCGCATGGCGCGGTGGCTGACTTCTACTATTTCCACACGCCTTTCCCGCTGGGGCCGCTGTCGAATTACGTGTTCAACCTCGCGGATGTCGCGATCGTTGCCGGCGTCGGCCTTTTATTGTATGAAACCTTTCTTACAGGCGCGCAAAAAACCGCGAAGCAGGCAGTTCCCGACGAGGGTGCCCCAGATTCGCCGTGAAGTCCGGGCAGTCGTGTCGTGTTTGTCGGCCCCGAATATGGAGTTCGCGATGCAATCGAGTGTTTTCCGCGGAAGTTTCCTCGTCGCCATGTCTTTGGCGAGTCTCGCCCTCAGCCATCGGCCCGCCGCCGCTTTGGACGACGGCAAGGGAAACAGCCTTCTCGACGCGCTTGATTTCGTCGGCCTCGGCGAAAAGAAGGATCAGGACGTCATCTTTTATCGCGAGCGCGCGCCGCTGGTGTTGCCGCCCAAAAACGAGTTGCGCGCGCCGACCCCCCCGGTCTCCGAGCGCGTGTCGAATTGGCCGAAGGATCCAGAGGCCGTTCACGCGGCGAAACTCGCCGAGGAAGGTCGCCGGCGCGCCTCCGACAATCCGAACGACTCCCACTTGGCCGGTCAATTGACCCGGCAAGGGCGGGTTGCCGCCGCCGACATGGTCCAGCCCGCCGGTCCCGGCGGAGCTTGCAGCATGACACCGGACGCGATCAATCGTTGCGATCCCAACACCTACTGGAAGAACCTTTCCGTGGCTTCCGCCGCGTCGAAGAAGCAGGAGTTGCAGGCCGGCGTCGAACCTGATCGGGAATACCTGACCAACCCGCCCAAGGGCTATATGGCGCCGACAAAGAACGTCGCCGCCAATTCCGAGCCTGTGAAGCATGAAGAAGAGAGCATTTTCGACTACGTCCGCAACAAAGTCGGACAATAGGCGACGAGCAATTTCACGGAATTGTTCCGTCCGGGCCTGACGGAGTCGCCGGTTCTGCGCTATATTGGTGAAATCGCTCGATTTGGGCGCTTTCGCCGGTGTGGTTCATGAACAAGTCGTCCGATTCAATTGCTCTTGAAAACTCAGGGGCTGCCGGCCCTAAAATCTCGAAATTCCGACTTGAAAACGGCATGGATGTCGTTGTTATTCCCGACCACCGCGCCCCCGTGGTGACCCATATGGTCTGGTACCGCAACGGGTCGGCTGACGATCCCTTGTGCAAGTCGGGCATCGCCCATTTTCTCGAACATCTGATGTTCAAAGGCACCAAAAAACACAAACAGGGCGAATTTTCCGAGGTGGTCGCCGAACTTGGCGGTCAAGAAAACGCTTTTACATCGAACGACTACACCGCCTATTTTCAGCGCGTGGCGAAGGAGCATTTGCCGGTCCTGATGGAATTCGAGGCCGACCGCATGACAAACCTCGTCCTGACCGACGAAATCGTGGCTCCGGAACGCGATGTCGTCATCGAGGAGCGGCGCATGCGCACGGACAACGACCCCGGCGCGCAACTTGGCGAAGCCGTGCAGGCCGCGCTTTTCGCCCACCATCCCTACGGCACGCCGATCATCGGCTGGATGCACGAGATCGAAGACCTCGGCCGCGAGGACGCCATGGCTTACTATGGCCGCTTCTACACACCCGCGAACGCTATTCTAATCGTGGCCGGCGACGTCGAGGCGGACGTGGTTCATGAGATGGCGAAGGCGACCTATGGTGCCATTCCCAAGCGCGGCGAACAACCGATACGCAAACGTCCGCGCGAGCCAGAGCCCCTCGCCCATCGTCTGGTGACGCTCGCCGACGAAAAGGTCGAGCAGCCCAGCCATCAACAGGTGTATCTGACGCCGTCATACGGAACCGCCGCCCCCGGCGAAGCGGAAGCGCTCGAATTGCTCGCCCATCTGTTGGGCGGCGGGCAGACGAGCTTGCTGTATCGCAAGCTTGTGGTCGAAAAGAAAATCGCCGTCGCGGCCGGCGCCTACTACCTCGGCACCGCGCTCGACGCGACGCGTTTCTGGGCCTACGCGATTCCGGCGGCCGATACGTCGCTCGAAACGCTCGATGACGCGGTCGCGGGCGTTATCGCGGAGGTCGCTCGCGATGGCGTCGACGCCGGAGATCTCGCCAGGGCCAAAACACGTTTGATCGCCGACGCCATCTACGCGCAAGACAGCCAGTCGTCCCTCGCGCAATGGTATGGCGCGGCGCTCTGCACCGGCGGCACCATCGAGGATATTCAACAATGGCCCGCGAGCATTGACGCCGTGAGCGCCGACGCGGTGCGCGCCGCCTGCGTCAAATGGCTCGACAAGAAACGCTCGGTCACCGGCTTCTTGCTGCCCGCCGAACAATCGATGGCCGACGCCGCCTAAGGCGGGGCCCTCGCTCCCTCAAGTTGGAAACGCTGGCATGAATGCTCAAGCAACCGTGAAGGCCGCGTCGCGCGCGGCGTCCGTGCAAAAAGTCGTGGGATTGAAAAGTGGCGTCGAGGCTTGGCTCGTCGAAGACTACGCGGTGCCGCTGATCGCCTTCGACATGGCGTTCGTGGGCGGCGGCGCGCAGGACGATTCCGCGCGCGCGGGCGAGACAGCGATGCTCGCCGCGTTGCTCGACGAGGGAGCGGGCGATATGGACGCCGACGCTTTCCATCGGGCGCTCGACGAGAAGGCCGTCGAAATTTCGTTTTCGGCGGACCGGGATCATTTACAGGGACGCGCCAAAACCCTGACACGACACCTTGATTCCGCGGCTGAGTTCATGCGGCTGGCGATTTGCGAGCCCCGTCTCGACACCGACGCCATCGAACGCGTGCGCTCGCAAATGATCGCCGGACTGAAGCGCGAGGCGCAGGATCCCGACGCGATGGCCGGCAAAGCCTGGCGAGAAGCGGCCTATCCAAACCACCCCTATGGGATGGCGGGACACGGCGCGATGGAGAGCGTCCCGGCGATCACGCGCGACAATCTGTTGGCGCAGCGCGCGGCGCAAATGACGCGCGACGGATTGAAAATCGCCGTTGTCGGCGCGGTCGACGCGGCGAAATTGGCCGGCATTCTTGACCATGTCTTCGCGGGACTGCCGCGGAAGGGGCTGTTGAAACCGATCGTCAACGCCACAATGGCGGGCGTTGGCGAGCGGCATGTGGTCGATCTCGACGTGCCGCAAACGACGATTCGCTTTGGTTTACCGGGCGTTGATCGGCACGATCCCGATTACTGGCCGGCGGTTGTTGTCAATCATGTGCTTGGCGGCGGGGTGTTTTCAGCGAGGCTTTTCAAGGAGGTGCGGGAGAAGCGCGGGCTCGCCTACAATGTGCGCTCGAATCTCGCCGTCTTCGATCATTCGGCGCTATTTACCGGAAATGTCTCGACAAAAAACGAGCGGGCGGGGGAATCCGTCGATGTGATCGAGGAGGAGATCGCCAAGCTTTGCGCCGACGGTCCAAGCGCCGAAGAGCTTGAAAAGGCGAAGAAATATCTTGTCGGATCCTACGCGCTGCAATTCGACACGTCGACGAAGATCGCGGGGAATCTCGCGCATCTCCAGTGCGGTGGATATGATGTTTCTTTTCTCGACGAGCGCAACGAGCGCATCGCGGCGGTGACGATGAACGACGTGTTGCGCGTCGGCAAGCGTCTGTTCGACAACAAGAAATTGCTTGTCGCCGCGGCCGGGCGGCCCGTGGGAATTTAACGCGTCGACCTAGAATCCCAGCGTGGGGACAATATCCTCCCCCGCGACGGCCCAATGTTTCCGCGGCTTTCCCCGCGCTATCGCTTGAAACTCCCGCGCCAGAATGCGCCGCCAATGAATGATCGCGATATCGGAGCGCCCGAGCCGCTCGCCGTCGCGTCGGACAACGCGGCCCTGGCCGGCCTGGGTCGCGATGTCCTGAATGACGGCGAGGTCGGGATGCCGCGTGTCGGCGTAAACACCAATCCCGTTCATCAGGTCGCGGGCGACCGCCATAGCGGGCGGCGCGGCGGCGACGAGCTTGTCATAGGCGGCTTGCTTCGCCTTGTAGTCGGCGATGTCTTCGGGCGTTCCCTCGGTGTGGCCAGCGATCAGCCAGAGGTGGTTCTCGTCGTCGATCGGCGTGAAATGAAAATAGATTTCGCGCCACCCCTTGACGTCAAGTCCCGCGCGCGGCGGCACGATCACCCGCGTCACGTTGGGCGCGTAGTGCAGCGACACCCTGTCGATCCCGTTGCGGCGCTTGCCAAGCCGCAACATGCCCCAGTCCGTTTCCTCGGCGGTCACCAGCGGCAGATCGACGGCCAACGGCGCGTGCGAGCCGCCGGGCGAATGGGTGAAGGCGACATGCACCTCGTCCATGCTGTTTTCAAAGCTTTGCAAGTAGTTGCAGGGCATCGGCTCGGCGTTCCAGATGTCCATGATCCCCGGCGTCGCGCGCGTGGGGAAAGGCGGAAACGCCGGCGGCTCGCCCTCGCCGAAATAAGCGTAGACAAGCCCGATGTTTTCCCGCGCCGGGACGGTCTTGATTTTGACCTTGCGGGCGAAGCCCGGCTCTTCCGCCGGCTGTTCAACGCACTGGCCGGAGCCGTCGAATTTCCAGCCGTGATAGACGCAGCGGATGTCGTCGCCCTCGACCCAGCCCAGATGCATCAACGCGAAACGGTGCGGGCAATGGGCGTCGACAATGTGAATCGCGCCGCCGGCGCCGCGGTAGATCGTGAAATCCTCGCTCATGATGCGCAGAGGCTTCGCCCGCCCTGTCTCGATATCCTTGCTTCGCGCGACCGCGACCCAAAACTGCCGCATGAAAATTCCGCCCGGCGTGCCCGGCTTGGTGGTGGCCAGATCGACGCCGAAACGCGACGCCGAGCCATCGGACTCCGCGCCAAAATCGGTTGACGACGAGTGGGTCATGCGGCCTCCCAAGGAATATTCCGGGCGAAGATGCCCGCATTCCATTTAGCCGACAAGGCGTCCAATTCCTCGGGTGTGCGGGCCTGCTTAAATGGTAGCGTTTGCGCTGCATGACAGGCTGGCGAGTATCGCGTAGCTTAGATTTTTCGAGTCGAAACAAACACTTAACAAGTTACTGATTCTTATTGACTTTTTACTGCTTCTTGCGCTAATGGGTATGGCGGGCAACGCCGGGAAAAACGCCGATTACGGGCTGGAGGAATCCACCGCTGACAGTGATCTTATTCATTGATTCAGCAAAATGAGGATGAATGGAAGCGATTTGAGCGCGCGGTTGACGCTGCGGTCAAGTCAGGACCAATGCACAAAAAAAGACGCGGGATGGCCCTTATAGACGCCAGCCGTCTTCGCTTTGGCGATCCCTTCCAACTGACGTTCCTTCTCCTTGGGATGTCCACCGGCGCGGCCTCGCCGGGCTCTTAGAATCATCGCCGGATCAATGTATGCGTTGCAAATGCAGGTTCGCCGCCTCGATCCCATCCTGATCGACCGCATCGCCGCTGGCGAGGTCGTTGAACGGCCCGCTTCGGCGGTGAAGGAGCTTGTCGAGAACGCGCTCGACGCCGGGGCGACACGGGTGGAAGTCGTCATCGAGGCCGGCGGCCGCCAACTGATCCGGGTCGTGGACGACGGCCGCGGCATGGGGCCTGAGGACCTTGAACTGGCGGTGGAGCGGCACGCCACCTCGAAAATACCCGATGGCGACCTCTCCAACATCTCGACGCTTGGTTTCCGGGGCGAGGCTCTACCCTCCATCGCCTCGGTGTCGCGACTCGATATCATCTCGCGGCCCTTTGGCGGCGACGTCGGTTACGCGATCCGCGTCGAGGAGGGCCGCAAACGTCCCCTCGCGCCCGCGGCGGCGGCGCAGGGCACGCGGATCGAGGCGCGCGACCTTTTCGCCGCGACTCCGGCGCGGCTGAAATTTCTCAAGTCGGACCGGGCCGAGGCGCAGGCCGTCGCGGATGTCGTCAAGCGGCTGGCGATGGCCCATCCGCAGGTCCGGTTCGCGTTGTCCGGCGACAATCTCGCGGGTTTTGAATACGCCGCGTGTCCGCCGGCGCGCGACGGCGTTCTGGCCCGCGTGTCGCAGGTTCTGGGCGACGAGTTCCGGGCCAACGCGCTGGAGGTGGACGCCGAGCGCGAGGGCTTCCGGCTGCATGGCTTCGCCGGCTTGCCAACCTATTCCCGCGCCAACGCGCTGGCCCAATATCTCTTCGTCAACGGCCGCCCGGTGCGCGACAAGCTGCTGCACGGCGCGGTGCGCGCCGCCTATATGGACTACCTGCCAAACGGCCGGCATCCCGCGCTGGCGCTGTTTTTGACCTGCGATCCCCGCGCGGTCGATATCAACGTCCACCCCGCCAAGGCCGAGGTGCGGTTCCGCGATTCCGGTCTCGTGCGCGGCTTGATCGTGGGGGCGTTGAAGCAAACCCTCGCCGAAGGATCCCGACGCGCCACGAGCGAGGGTGGCGCGAACGCCGCCAATATCTTCGCCCGGCGCGCCTACGAGTCCCGGCCCACCGGCGGCTGGGACTGGACCGCGTCGCCCGCCGCGCCCCTGTCCCACCCGGCGGAAACATCCGGCTTCGCTGAAAACGCCCAGGCGCGTTTCGAAGCGGCGCCGCCGATGGCCGACGCGCGGCCCCACGCGGCGCCGATTGCTTCAATTGATATCGAGTCGCCACTTGGCGCCGCGCGAGCTCAAATCCACGACACCTACATTGTGTCCCAAACCCGCGATGGTTTCGTCATCGTCGATCAGCACGCCGCCCATGAGCGCATTGTTTACGAGCGGCTGAAGCGCCAGCGCGCCGAAGCCGGCGTCGAGCGGCAATTGCAACTGATCCCCGTGGTGGTCGAACTCGACGCCGCCGATGTCGACCGCTTGCTGGAAAACGCGGTCGCGCTCGCCGACCTCGGACTGGTGATCGAGCCCTTCGGCCCCGGCGCGGTGGCGGTCAGCGAGGCGCCGACGCTGCTCGCGAAAACCGATCTGCCGAAAATGGTGCGCGACATCGCCGACACGCTCGCGGACACCGGATCGGCGACGCCTCTGGAAAAAAAGCTCGACCACATTCTGGCGACCATGGCCTGCCATCATTCCGTGCGGGCCGGGCGCCGGCTGACCGGCGAGGAAATGAACGCGCTGCTGCGCGAGATGGAAGCGACTCCCGGCTCCGGCCAATGCAACCACGGCCGGCCAACCTACATCGAGATGAAGCTGAGCGATGTGGAGCGATTGTTCGGGCGGAGTTGAGCCGGGGCTCCGCCTTTGATCGCCATGCCGCTCACGTCGCCGGGTCCGCGGGCGACACAAGGATCGCCCTGAAATCGTTGACGTTGGTCCGCGTCGGGCCTGTGACCACCTGATCGCCGAGCCGCTCGAAAAAAGCGTGCGCGTCGTTGCGGGCGAGGAAGTCCCGCGCGTTCATCCCCAGCCCGCGGGCGCGCGCGAGCGTGGTCGGCCCGATGACCGCGCCGGCGATGTCTTCCATCCCGTCGACGCCATCGGTGTCGCCCGCCATCGCGTGGATGGAAGGCGCGCCGTCGAGGGCGATGGCGAGCGACAGCAGGAATTCCACGTTGCGGCCACCCCGGCCATCGCCGCGCAGCGTCACCGTGGTTTCGCCACCCGACAGCAAAACGCAGGGCGGCGCGGCGGGTGAAGCGTGGTCGCGCGCCGAAAGCGCGACGCCCGCGAAGGCGCGCGCGACTTCCCGCGCCTCGCCCTCGATCCGGTCGCCGAGAATGACGGGAGTGACGCCAACCCGCCGCGCCGCTTCGGCGGCGGCTTCGAGCGCCATGCGGGGCGCGGCGACAATCCGGGTTTCGTTGCCGACGAGGCGGGGATCGCCGGATTTGACGCTTTCGCCGCGACCGGATTCCAGCAACGCCCGCGCGGCAAGGGGAAGTTCGATTCCGTATCGGCGCGCGATTTCAAGCGCGTCGGCGCATGTCGTGGAATCGCCGACGGTCGGCCCGGAGGCGATGTCGCTCAAATGGTCGCCGGGCACATCCGATATCGCCAGCGTCAAAACCCGGGCGGGATGGCATGCCGCGGCGAGCCGCCCGCCCTTGATCGCGGAAATATGCCGGCGCAGGCAATTCATTTCGCCAATCGAGGCGCCGGACGCGAGCAGGGCGCGATTGACCGCTGTTTTATCGTCGAGCGTCAAGCCTTCGCCGGGCAGGCACATCAACGCCGAGCCGCCGCCGGAAATCAGACACAAAACCAGATCGTCGGCGGACAGGTTTTCCACCGCGGCCAGGATTTTCCTGGCGCCGAGAACGCTCATATGGTCGGGCGTGGGATGCGCGGCCTCGACGATTTCAACGCGCTCGCACGCGGCGCCATAGCCGTAGCGGGTGACGACGACGCCGGAGAGCGGCCCCGTCCAGCGGGCCTCGACCACGCGCGCCATTTCCGCCGACGCCTTGCCCGCCCCGACGACGATCAGGCGGCCTTTCGGCGGCGCGGGCAAATGCGGAGGAACGCAGATTTCCGGCTGCGCCGAGGCGATGGCCGCCGCGAACATGTCGCGCAACAACGCGTCCGGCGAGGCTCTCACCGCTCAACCGCCCTTGGTCTGCGCGGCGTAGGCGTCGATGATTTCCGAACCGGTGGCGAACCAGACCTTGTCGTGGCCCGCGATGTATTTCAGAGCGCGGTCGAGGTAGCGGATTCGATGCGCCGCGCCGATCAGGAAGGGATGCAGGGCGATGCCGAGAACGCGGCCGTTTTCGGCGCCCTCCTCGTAAAGCGTGTCGAACGAATCGCGGATGCGGCGTTCGAAATCCGCGACGCTGATGGAGGGAGCGTTGAACAACGGCATGTCGTTCAGCTCGATCGAATAAGGGATCGAATACAGGCCGTTGTTGAAGCGGTAGGGCAGGTCGTCGTTGACCCAGTCGGCGACGTAATCGACGCCCTCGGCCTTCAACAGATCGAGCGTGTTCCAGGTTTCGGCCAGGCCGGGCCCGAGCCAGCCCCGCATCCTCAGGCCCAGGCCTTCGATGAGCTCGCGCGTCTCGCGGATGACCGCGCGCTCGGCCTCGCGGTCGAGGCCGACCAGGCCGGTCGAGTTGGTCAGTCCGTGGCCGAGCATTTCCCACTTGAGCGCGAGCATGGCCTCCATGACGCGCGGATAATGCTTCGCGACTTCGCCGTTGAGCAGCACCGAGCCGCGCGCGCCGTGCTTGGCCAGCGTCTCCATCACGCGCCAGACGCCGACGCGGTTTCCGTAGTCGCGGCGGGAGAAATTGCGGACGTCGGGCGCGCCGGCGCCCATTTCGATATGAAAATGCTCGACATTGGGCGCGATCCAGACCGCGACACGCGCGCCATTCGGCCACACAATTCTGGGCGCGTCGACGATGGCGCGGTAGGGATAAAGCCTGAAGGGATCGGAATGGTCCATCGCCGCGGCCCTATTCCGCCGCCGCTAGTTTGCGGCCCGCCAGCAATTCGCGCGCTTGCGCCAACGACACGACCGCCGCGTATTTGGCGTTCATGTCGAAAAGGTTCGCTGCGTGGGCGAATTCGCTGCGGTCGAAGCAGCATTCGTCGACGACGAAGGTCTTGTAGCCGTTGGAGAAGCCGTCAACCACCGTCGCGCGCACGCAGCCGGATGTGGACACGCCGCAGAAAAACAATGTGTCGACGTTCTGCCGGGTGAGGTAAATCGTCAGCGGCGTGTGGAAAAAAGCCGACGCCTTCTCCTTCGACAGCACCCAGTCGCGTTCGCGCGGCGCGATCGCCGCGGGAAAATCGTTGAAACCGTCGCGCCGCAGGCTCGCCTCGCTCTTGGTCGCGTTGCCGGTCCATTTCGCGTCGTGCAGATCGGCGAGCGAATAAACGATCGGCAGGTCGAGCTGGCGAAACAGGCCAATCAATTCGGCGATCCCGGGCATCGCGGCCCAGGACGATGGACCGCAGGCCGTCGGATATTGGTCGATCGCCTGTTCGAGCGTCAGGCCCTGCGCGCCGCAAAAGCCCATGGTCGCGTCAACGACGATCAGCGCTGGCCGGTTGCCCGGACGCATGCCGGCGAAAAAGCCGCCGCGCCCGTAGTTGCTCAAATCCTCCGGGGGGATGTTCTTCATCCAGTCGCGCATGCCGCCCTCCTGTGCCTTTGATCGTCCGGCGATCCTAGATCGCGGTTTGGCCGGCGTCCATAAGCCGCTTGCGCCAAGGCGCGCCATCGCCCAAATACAGGCCATGAGCAAGCCGCCGATCCGACTTTATCTCTGCGCGCCGCGCGGCTTTTGCGCCGGGGTCGTGCGCGCCATCGACACGGTGGAGCGCGCGCTCGGGAAATTCGGCGCCCCGGTCTATGTGCGGCACGAGATCGTTCACAACAAATTCGTCGTCGAGGGCCTGAAGGCCAAGGGCGCCGTGTTCGTCGACGAACTCGACGAGGTGCCGGACGGCGCCGCGCCTGTTGTTTTTTCGGCCCACGGCGTGCCCAGGTCCGTGCCGGCGGCAGCCGCGGCGCGTGGCCTTGTCGGCATCGACGCCACATGCCCGCTGGTCACAAAGGTGCATCGCGAGGCGTTGATCCACCACAAGCGCGGCCGGCTGATCGTGATGATTGGCCACGCCGGCCATCCCGAAGTTCTGGGCACGCTGGGCCAGTTGCCCGCGGGCGCGATACGGGTGGTGGAGTCGGTCGCGGATGTCGAGGCGCTCGATCCGCCCAACCCCGACGCGCTCGCCTATGTGACGCAAACCACGTTGTCGGTCGACGACGCGCGCGAAATAGTCGCCGCGCTGACGCGCCGCTTTCCCGCCATCGCCGCTCCCGCGACGGACGACATCTGCTACGCCACGACCAACCGGCAGGCCGCGGTCAAGGCCGTCGCTCCGCAAGTCGAAGCCATGATCGTCGTGGGCTCGCCGAACTCGTCGAATTCGCTGCGTCTTCGCGAAGTGGCCGAGAGCGGGGGGTGCCGGATAGCCCTGCTGGCGCTGCGCGCCGCGGATATCGACTGGGCCGTCTTCGCCGGCGTGAAATCGGTTGGCCTGACCGCGGGCGCCTCGGCGCCGGAAGCCCTTGTCGATGAAATCGTCGCAGCCTTTCAGCTGCGTTTCGACGTGTCGCTTGAGATTGTGACCACCACGCGTGAAAGCGTGTTCTTTCCGCTGCCCCGCGAGCTTCGTCCTTTGGCCGAGGCCTGACGGGTTCGGCAACGACGCGTCGCTTGAGCCGCGTCAGTTGGGTTTTGTCACTTGGGCCGGCTCACTTGGGCTTTTCGGCGCTCGAACGACGGCCTTGCTCGATATAGTCGGCGAAGAAGGCGATCAATTTGGGATCGGGCGCGGCCTTCTCCAGCAGGATTCGCCGCGCCTCCGCGCTGGTGTCGTATTCGGGCGCGAACTTCATCGTCGCGTCCGCGTCGCGCCGGAACTCCTCGTCGTTCTTCAACGCCTCCAACCCGGCCCTGATGTCCGCGAGCGCCGCCGGCGGCGTGTTGGGCGCCATCAGCAGCACCCGCTCGTAGCCGCGCGCGACGGTGTTGATGGTGTCGAACGCGTCCCATCGAAGGCCTTCGGGCGGCTTGCCGCGGACGCGCTTGAAGTAGTCCCAAAAGGACAACGCGTCGATGCCGTCGGCCTCCTTCGGGCGCGGTGCCACGGACTCGTTGGCGTAGTCGAACCAAAGCGGCATCGCCTCGCCCTTGGCGACCAGGGCGGGCTCCACCGCGGCGCGATAGGAAGGCATTGATTCCGACGTCATTTGAACTTCGCCGCGTTGCAGGGCGAGACGGGTGTCCGCCGCCCCGGGATAGCCGGTGACGTATTTGTAATTCATCCCGAGCAGATCAAGTTGCAGGCGCAGCCGCAGATCCTTGTCGACATCGATGGCGAGGCCGCCCATCCACACTTCGTCCGCCTTGACGAGGTCCTCGGGGGTTTTCAGCCCGCCGCCGATGTCCCGCCGCCCGTAGGTGACGCTGACGCCGGAGCCCGTGCCGGCGAAAGCCAGCTTTCCGAGATCCACCTTGAGGCTGGCCGCGCCCATGACCGAGGCGCCCGCGACCGTCGAAAAAAAGCCAAGCGTCAGACCATCGTTCGGCGCCACCTGGCCAAGCCAGTTCGCCGCGACATTGCCCGCCGCGCCGGTCATGGTGCGCACCACTATCGAAGGATTGCCGGGAAGGTGCCTGCCAAGGTGGCGCGAGAGAATCCGCGCCTCGGTGTCGGTGGGGCCTCCGGCGGAGAGGTTGACGAGAATCGCCAGCTGCTTGCCACGGTAGAAGTCGTCCGCGCGCGATGGCGACGCTGTTCCCGCGATCGCGACGACGAAGATCGCTGCCTTTCGCATTGGCTTCCTCCCGATTTCTGGGAGGGAGCATAACACCGCCATCGCCGATTGACAGGCGCGATCGAGCGCCCTCTTCGATCTTAACGGCGCGGCGGCGGCCGCCGGTCGCGGCGACGGTCTTGCGCCGGCTGATAGGCGACGCGCGCGTGCGGGCCGCAATAGGGCGCGCCAAGCGGCGACGGGCTGCCGCAGTAGCGGAACTCCGGCGTCGTGGGGTCGCCAAGCGGCCATTTGCACATGGCCTCTCGAAGCTCGAGAATCGTCACGCGCGCGGAAATCGGAATGACGACATCCTCGATGGGCCGCAGGTCCGGCGCCATGTCGGTTTGCGGCGAATAGGCGAGCGCCGTCGCGCCATGGCTGATGGGTCCGCCGCCGCCGGAGCCTTTGCCCAACGAGCGGTTGAAACTCCCTTCCATTTTGGGCGGGCGCGCCCGCGGCGCCGGCATGTTCGGCGTCTTCGCGCGGCCGGCGAACCCCAGCCGGTGCACTTTGCCGATGACGGCGTTGCGCGTGATGCCGTTTGAAAGCTCGGCCGCGATCTGACTCGCGCTCTTGCCATCGAGCCACATTCTTTTCAGGGTTTCCACCCGCTCGTCAGTCCAGGACATTCCGTCGCCCTCGCCGTGATGGTCCGCGCGGCCGTTCGTGGAATCGACAACGCCCGGAGACGCGCGCCTCGCGCCGTCGCCGATCAATTAGTCAAACTTCCACGAAGAAGGTCCGCCGCACCCAATGTCGTCGCCGACGGACAAACGCTACACTGGCGAACGAATCGCGCGCAAGAGTCGCCGCGGAATCATTGGCGTTTTCCCCAGTCGCTTGTGTCCGCCATGTCACGGTTTCCGAATCAAACCGTGAACAAAGCGGTGGAAGTCCACAGTTTTCTTCCGCTCGCCCGCGCGCGATCGCCGGAGTAGAAGGCGGAAACGACGGATCGCCGCGGCGTTTGAGGCCCTCGGAGCGAAATGAAATGACCAATGTTCTCGTGACGCTCACGCTGCCGCCGCCGATCCGCGAGCGCTACGCGGCGCGTTTGCGCGAGATGTTTCCGACGACGCGGGTCGATCTCGTCGATCGTCACGACAAGGTCGATCCATTCATCGCCGACGCCGACGTGCTCGTGACGTTCGGGCCAATGATGGCGGATCACGTCTTCGCCAAGGCGCGCAACCTCAAATGGGTGCAGGCGCTGGGTTCGGGCGTCGATGGGATTTCGGATCAGCCGTCGTTTCGCGAGGAAATCATCCTGACGAATATCCGCGGCATTCACGGAGCGCCCGTCGCCGAGGCCGCCATCGCTTCCATGTTGGCGCTCGCGCGCGACCTGCCGCGCAGCGTGCGAAACCAGGACCAAGCGGTTTGGGAGCGCTGGCCGTCGCGCGTTCTGGCGGGCAAGACGGTCGCGATCGTCGGCGTCGGCCTGATCGCGGAGGCGCTCGCGCCGCTGTGCAAGGCGTTCGGGATGACGGTCGTCGGCGTCACCGGCGCGCCACGCGCGGCCGCGGGCTTCGACCGCATGGCGCCGACCGCGGCGTTGCGGGAAACGCTGGCGGTGGCCGATCACGTCGTGCTGCTCGCGCCGCACACGCCGGCGACCCACCGCATGTTCGACGCCGCGGCTTTCGCGTCGATGAAGCGCGGCGCGTTCTTCGTCAACCTCGCGCGCGGCGGCGTCGTCGACGAAGCCGCGTTGATCGACGCGCTGCGAAACGGCCAAGTGGGCGCCGCCGCGCTCGATGTCTTCGACAGCGAGCCGCTGCCCGCCGACCACGCTTTCTTCGGCATGAGGAATGTCCTGGCGACGGCGCATCTTGGCGGATTCTTCGTTGAATATCCCGACCTGGCGATTCCGACGCTCGAGGAAAACATGCGCCGCTTTCTGGCTGGCGACTATTCGAATATGATCAACCGCGTGCAATGACTGGAAATCCGATGAGCGACAACGAACGCGTCAACTCCCCCGTTTCGACCGCCGAACTCGAACGCCGGTGGGCCGCCGTCCGCGCCGCCATGGCGGCGGCGAAGATCGATGTTCTGGTCATGCAGAACAACAACGACTTCATGGGCGGCTACGTCAAATATTTCACCGACATTCCCGCGACGAACGGCTATCCGCTGACCGCGGTTTTTCCCCGCGACGACATGGCGACCATGATCGGCCAGGGTCCCTTCGGCCACGATCAGGCGCTCGCCGGCGGAACCGACGGCATCCGCCGCGGCGTCAAGCGCTTGATGTCGTCGCCAAGCTTCACGCCCGTCGGCTATACGCGCGAATACGACGCGGAACTCGCGGGCAAGGCGCTCGCGCCTTACGCGAAGGCGACTATCGGCCTGCTTGGGACATCGCAAATGCCCCACGCGTTTGTCGATCATCTCAAGCGGGGGCCGCTCGCCGGCGCGACGTTTGTCGAGGCGTCGGAGTTGGTCGACAACATCCGCGCGGTTAAGAGCGCCGAGGAAATCGCCGGCCACCGCAAATCCTGCGCGATGCAGGACGCGATGATGAAGGAGGTCTTCGCCAAAATCCGACCCGGCCTCAGGGATCAGGAAGTCGTCGCCATCGCGCGCGGGGTCGCCGCGTCCTGGGGCAGCGAACAGGGCTGGTACATGGCCGCGTCCGCGCCCATCGGCGTCAGCGCGCCGATGGCGCCGCCGCACCTGCAAAACCGCGTGATTGGCGAAGGCGACCAGTTCTGCGTCCTGCTCGAAAACAGCGGCCCGGGCGGCTATTACACCGAGCTCGGCCGCACCTGCGTGCTCGGCAAGGCCAGTCAGGAAATGAAGGACGAGTTCGCGTTCGTGCTGGAAGCGCGCGAATTCGCGCTGTCGCTCCTGAAGGAAGGCGCTTCCTGCGCGGCCATCGGCGGGGAATTCAACGCGTTCATGCGAAAGAACGGCCGTCCCGAGGAGAAGCGCGTGTTCTGCCATTCGCAGGGCTACGACATGGTCGAGCGGCCGCTCATGCGCCACGACGAGACCATGAAAATCGGCGCGAACATGGTTGTCGCCTGCCATCCCACCTATGTGACGGCGAGAACCTACAGCTGGATTTGCGACAACTTCCTGATTGGCGCGGCCGCGCCGGCGCGCATGCACGCGTTCCCTGAGACGATCACGGAACTCGGCTAGAGTCAGAACACGGCGCGCTGGCGCAGCGCCGCCGACAGCGTGCCCTCGTCGAGATAGTCCAACTCGCCGCCCACCGGCACGCCATGGGCGAGACGAGTGACTTTCACGTCGAGGTGGCTCAGCAGATCGGTGATGTAATGCGCCGTCGTCTGGCCATCGACGGTGGCGTTGACCGCGACGATCACCTCGCGCGCGTTTTCAGCGGCGACACGCCCCGGCAGCGATTCCAGATTGAGTTCCTTGGGTCCGATTCCATCCAACGGCGAAAGCGTTCCGCCCAAGACGTGGTAGCGCGCGCGCAAGGCGCCGACGCGCTCCAGCGCCCACAGGTCGGCGACGGTTTCCACGACGATCAAAATCGAGAGATCGCGACGGGGATCGGCGCAAACGGCGCAGGGATCGCTGGTGTCGATATTGCCGCAGGCCGCGCAGACCACGATGCGCTCGCGGGCGACGCGCATGGCGTCCGCCAGCGGGCTCAGCAATTCCTCGCGCTTGCGGATGAGATGCAGCGCGGCGCGGCGCGCGGAACGCGGACCCAGTCCGGGCAGGCGCGCCAGAAGCTGAATCAACCGCTCGATTTCCGGTCCCGCGACGCGCTCGGCCATCTCCGAAACGGCGCCTCAGAACGGCAGTTTCATGCCGGGCGGCAGCGGCAATCCGGCGGTGACGGACTTCATCTTTTCCTCCAGCAGGCGCTCGCCCTTCTTGCGCGCGTCCTCGTGCGCGGCGACCAGCAGGTCTTCCACGATCTCCTTCTCGTCGGCCTTCAACAGCGAGGCGTCGATCGAAACGTTGCGCATCGCCCCCTTGGCCGTGAGCGTCACGCGCACCAGGCCGCCGCCGGATTGCCCGTCGACCTCGGTGTGTTCGAGCTCGGTCTGCATTTCCTGCATTTTGGCTTGCATTTCCTGGGCTTTTTTCATCAGCCCCATGATGTCTTTCATGTCATCGCTCCGGAATGTCGAAAGGGAAACGCCCGCTCAAAGCTCGTCCTCGTCGTAGGCGTCGTCGATAAAGCCGATATCCTCGTCGCCGGCCGGCGGCGACGCCGCGGTCGTTGGCGCGGGCTCGGCCTCCGGCGTCCGCACAGCCACGATCTCCGCGCCGGGAAACAGCTTCATCGCGCTTCTCACCAGCGGCAGGGCGTGGGCGCCGGTCATTATTTCGCGATCGCGCGCCTCGGCCCGCTCCCGCAACGTCGGCGCGCCCGCCTCGCGGGAGATCGCGACCATCCAGCGAAGTCCCGTCCATTCCTGCAGGCGGCGCGACAGCGTCTGCGCGACCTGCGGGTCGGCGCCGGGCGCGAGCGCTATTTCGAGCGAACCCTCCTCGAAGCGGACAAGCCTGACATCCCGTTCGAGCGCGATCTTGAGCTGGATATCCCGGTTCGTGGCGGCCAGCGCCACAATGTCTTCCAGGCCGCCGAGGCGGGCGCGGGATTCCGCCATCGGCGCCGGGCGGGCCCGCGCCAGCGGCCGGGGATCGTGAGCCGGCGCGGCGGTGGCGACGCGAACGGCCGCGGACGGCGCTCCCCCGCCGCCGGAAGACGCTCCATTGGTCCGTTGCGTCGGCGACGCGGCGGGCGCGTTCGCCAACCGTTTCAGAACATCCTCCGGGCTCGGCATGTCCGCCGCGTGGGCGATGCGCACCAGCGCCATGTCGGCGGCGGCGATGGGCCGCGGGGAATCCCGCATGTCCTGCATGCCCTTGGTCAATATCTGCCAGGCGCGCGTCAAGGTCTGGATGGTCAACGCCCGCGCGAACTCCGATCCGCGGGAAAATTCCGCCGCGCTCATCGAGGCGTCTCTCGGAGTGTCGGGCACCAGTTTGAAACGCGTGACGAAGTGGATGAATTCCGCCAGTCCCACAAGAACCTGGTAGGGGTCGGCGCCCAGGTCGTACTGCTGGCGCAAAACCCCGAGCGCGGCGGCGATGTCGCCCTTCATCAGGCTTTCGAACATGTCGATGACGCGCGACCGGTCGGCGACGCCCAGCATGTCGCGCAGGCTTTCCGCCGAGATGGAGTCCAGCCCGATGTTCGCGCCGTGGGCGATCGCCTGATCGAGAAGCGACAACGAATCTCGAACCGACCCCTCGGAGGCCCGCGCGATCAACGCCAGGGCGTCGTCGTCGATGTTCACCGCCTCCTTGTCGCAAACGCCGCGCAAATGCGCGACGAGGGTGTCCGGCTCGATCCGTCGGAGGTCGAAGCGCAGGCAGCGCGAGCGCACGGTGATGGGCACTTTGTCGATTTCGGTCGTCGCGAACAGGAACTTCACATGCGGCGGCGGCTCCTCGAGCGTCTTCAGCAGCGCGTTGAAGGCGTTTTTCGACAGCATGTGCACTTCGTCGATGATGTAAACCTTGGTTCGCGCCATCACCGGGCGAAAGCGGGCGTTCTCGATGACCTCCCGGATGTCGTCGACGCCGGTGTGCGACGCGGCGTCCATTTCGATCACGTCGATGTGGCGGCTGTCGATGATCGCTTGGCAGTGGAGGCCCAGAACGGGCATCGCGACGGTCGCGACATCGATCGCGGGCCGTCCTTCCGCGGCGGGCAATTCATAGTTGAAGGCGCGCGCCAGGATGCGGGCGGTTGTCGTCTTGCCCACGCCGCGCACGCCGGTCAGCAGATAGGCCTGATGGATACGGCCAAGCCGAAAAGCGTTGGTCAGCGTGCGCACCATCGGCTCCTGGCCGATCAGGTCGTCGAATGTCGCGGGCCGGTATTTGCGCGCGAGGACGCGATACTCGCCGTCGGACGACGCGGCGGCGTCCTTGGCCCGTTCATCGGGCGTCGCCGATTCGGGCATGGGCGATTCGGGTATGAACAATTCGGGCATGGGGACATCACACGGAGCGCGCGGCCCGCGCGGTGAAGTGGGAGGCTGGACGGAGACCCGCCCTGTCTCGTTAGGGCTGCTTCCTTCCGGACCTGACCCGGTTGGCGAGTGGAACGTCCACCACCAACCTCCCATCGCCTATTTGGACCACGCGAAGGCGTTTCGCAAGCCATGCGACGTTGTTTCGCGGCGCCGGCTTGCCGCGTAGGGGCCGCCGTCTATGATTGGTTCAATCAACGCATGAGAGGATAAGCGATGCCAGCCAACAGCCCCGCCGCGCGCGAAATATCCGCCGAGGTTGGCTATTCGGGCTTTCCTCTCGACCGTCTCTCGGAAAAACGGGACGATTCCGCCTTCGTCGAAGCGTTGCGGGCGCGGCCGGACGCGCGAACCCTGATTATCGCGCGCGACATGCCCATCGCGCGCGAGCGGAGCGGCGTGCTGGACCCCTGGTTCACGGAATCCGAGGCGTCGGGGCTGGGCGCGCGCCGGGAGACCGCGCTTCTGGGCATGGGGGCTTCGGGCCCCGTTTTCGCCGCCCTGCTCGACGACGCCGCGACCCGCGTCGAGGAAATCGCCGGCCCGGGCGGATTTTTGGATAAGCGAAGCATCGTGTTTCCCGAACGGCCCCACGTTGTCGCGCGGGATTTGCGATCCCTGACGTTGAGCGGCGCGTTTGATCGCGACACAACCGCGATGCTCGCCGCCGCCAAGAGCCTCTTCTATTGGCACGCGCGACACCGCTTTTGTTCCTGTTGCGGCGCGCCGTCCCGCGTCGCCGCGGCCGGTTGGCGGCGGGAATGCGACGCCTGCAAGGCCACCCACTTTCCCCGCGTCGATCCGGTTGTCATCATGCTCGCCGTGAACGGCGACCGTTGTCTCCTCGGACGCCAGCCACGCTTCCCGCCGGGCATGTACTCGGCGCTGGCGGGATTCCTGGAGCCGGGCGAAACAATCGAGGAAGCCGTCCGGCGGGAACTTCGCGAGGAATCCGGCGTTGCTTGCGGACAGGTTAGGTTTGTCGCGTCGCAGCCGTGGCCTTTCCCCGCTTCTTTGATGATTGGCTGTTTTGCTTTGGCTTTGACGACCGAGATCAAAATCGACCACGCGGAGCTGGAGGATGCCCGCTGGTTTTCAAGAACGGAAGCGCGGCAAATGATGGAGGGTGCAAATGACAAGGCCTTCACCGCGCCGCAGCCTCTCGCCATCGCGTTTCATCTCCTCAAGCACTGGATCGAAAACGGTGTCCGTTGAACCCTTCCACCTTGATCTTGGCATGTCGAAGTTGAGCCGGCGGTCGCCGGTATTGTGCATTGCGAACAGCCGACTGCCATGGTACTATCCCCTTATTCTAACACGGTTTTTTCAAATTTCGATTGCGGTCGTGGTTGGAGGGTCGTCGGACTAATGAACGCCAAATCGACAAGGGCGCGCCCCCATCCGAAGGAGGCTACGGCGGCGGTTCGGCAACGCGCGAAGCGGATGCCCGCCGAAGCCCGAAAAGAGGTGATCCTAAAGGAGGCCTCGGACTTTTTCGCTCTGAACGGTTTCGCCGCCTCGACGCGGGATCTCGCCGACAGGATCGGCGTTCGCCAAGCGCTGCTTTATAAGTATTTCCCTTCGAAGGAAGCGCTGATCGAGGCTATATTCGACCGCCTTATTCACGAGAGGGAAGCGAGCCCGAGAGCCACGCTCAGTCGGGACGGGTCCAAGCCCCTCGCGGATCGCATCGCCGATGTTTACGACCATATCGCTTCGTTGGCGGGAGGGTCGGGTGTGCGTCTGTTAAGTCGCGCCATCCTGCAGGACTTGCCGACCGGCGTGAAATTGGCGGCGTTTCTCATGCAGAAACTGTTTCTTCCCATTCTCGAGGAAATTCGTGGACTGGAGAAGCTGCCGAGCGTCGCGGACAAGCCAATGATGGTTGGCGAATACGAGCTGATCATGGCCATGCACGCGGGCTCCTTGTTTTTTCTGCTTCGCCGCAATCTCAGGAATTCGCCGCTGCCGGACAATCCCGTTGAGACATTCCACGCCTGCATGGAATCCTTTATCGCGGGCGCCCGGAGTTCGGTGAGGGAACTCCACGCCGCTGGAACGCCGCGCTATCCCTCGTTGGTTGTCGCGAAATAGCCGCCGCAACGCGGTCACGGCGAGCCTGTTTCCCTGGTTGAAAAAACCATATAGTTCCTCCCGACAGGTGGTTGAAAGGCGCGTTGGCGACAGCGCGCGCGACGGCCCGGCGGAGGAACGAATGATCAAATCCGGCATCGGCGATTCCGTGCGGCGGCGCGAGGACGCGCGGCTTGTGCGCGGCGCCGGCGTTTACGCGGACGATGTCGACCTGCCCGGCGCGGCGCATCTTTCCGTGGTTCGCTCGCCGCACGCCCATGCGCGGATTGTCGCGGTGGATTTGTCGAAGGCGCTGGCGATGCCGGGCGTGCTGGGCGCGTGGAGCGGCGCGGACACGGTCGCGTCGGGAATGAAATCCATCGCCCACGCCGCCGGCAATTCAAAGACCGGCTCGGATATTCCGCTCATAAACCGGGACGGCAGCGAACGGTTTTCGACGCCCGCCCCTCCACTGATCGCCGATGTCGTCCGCCATGTTGGCGAGGCCGTGACTATCGTTGTTGGCGACACCATCGAGGCCGCCGATGAGGCCGCCGCGCTGGTCGAGGTTGAATACGAAACACTGCCGGCGGTCACGCGGTCGTTCGACGCGGTGAAACCGGACGCCCCGAAGTTGTGGGACCATCTGCGCAGCAATATTTGCCTCGACGCGGTCGTCGGCGACCCCGACGCCACCGAAGCGGTCATGGCGAAAGCGGCCCATCGCACGGTTTTCAAAACCTGGATTCAGCGCGTCACCGGCGTCCACATGGAGCCGCGCTCGGCGTTGGCCGCCTACGACGCCGAAAGAGATCACACGACGGTTTGGGCGTTCGCGGGCACCGGCATCACGCGGCTGCATGACGAATTGGCGATCAGCCTCGATGTCCCGCGCGAAAAAATCCGCGTTATCACGCTCGCCGATGTCGGCGGCAGTTTCGGCACGCGCAACGCCACCTATCCCGAATTCGTGCTGACCGCCTGGGCGGCGCGCCGGGTTGGCCGTCCCGTCAAGCACATCGCGCGGCGCACGGAGGCGTTTCTCAGCGACTGCCAGGCGCGCGACCTCTATGTCGAGATCGAGCTCGCGCTCGACCAAGAAGGCAAGTTTCTCGCGGTCCATTCTAAGAACCTGTCGAACCTCGGCGCCCATACCGCGTCCTTCGTGCCGCTCAACAAGGGCGTCCAGTTGATGACGAGCGTCTACGACATCCCGACGCTCCACGTCGAGGCGCGCGCGGTCCTGTCGAACACGCCGATCACCATTCCCTATCGCAGCGCCGGGCGGCCGGAGGCGATGTATGTCGTCGAACGCTTGATCGACGTCGCGGCGCGGCGGCTCGGCTTCGACCGCGTCGAATTGCGCCGCCGCAATCTCCTGCGATCCAGCCAGTTGCCGTTCAAGACCCCGGCTGGCATCGTCTATGACAGCGGCGACTATCCCAAGGTCATGGACCGCGTGCTTGAGCTCGCGGACTGGAAGGGCTTTCCGGAACGCCGCGAACAATCGAAGGCGCGCGGCAAATGCCGCGGCATCGGGCTCGCGAACTACATCGAATCGGCCGGCGGCATGCCGCGCGAAAGAACCGAAATCACGGTGCTGCCGGACGGGCGCGTCGACACCATCATCGGCACGCAGCCCTCGGGGCAGGGGCAGGAAACCAGCTTCGCGCAACTCGTGCGCGAGTGGCTCGGCGTGCCCTTCGAGAGCGTGACGGTGCGCCATGGCGACACTGATTTCGTCAAGTTCGGCGGCGGCTCGCATTCCGGCCGCTCGATGCGCTTCGGCAGCATCGTCATCCACAACGCGACAAACGAAATCATCGACAAGGGCAAGAAAATCGCCGCGGCGGTGCTGGAGGCCGGCGTCGGCGACATCGAGTTTTCACAAGGCGTGTTCCGCGTCGCCGGCACCGACCGCTCGCTCGGCCTGTTCGAAGCGGCGAAAGCCGCGGCCGACATGGACGCGCGCCTGCCGGAGGATTTGCGCGGGCCGCTCGGCGCGGTTTCGGACAAGGTCACCGGCGGCCTCGCCTATCCCTTCGGTTCGCATGTCTGCGAAGTCGAGGTCGATCCGGAAACCGGCAAGATCGAAATCATGCGCTACACCGCCGTCGACGACGTCGGCCGCGCGGTCAATCCGATGATCGTGCACGGACAAACCCAGGGCGGCATCGTCACCGGGCTGGGACAGGCGCTGATGGAAAACGCGCACTACGACCGCGAGAGCGGGCAAATGCTCGCCGCGTCCCTGATGGATTATCAACTGCCACGCGCCGACGACGTGCCGTTTTTCAAGACGGAAATCAGCGAAATACCCGCGACCAGCCACCCTCTCGGCTTGCGCCCCGCCGGCGAAGGCGGCACGACGCCGGCGCTTGGCGTGGCGATCAACGCCGTCGTCGACGCGCTCGCCGAATTCGGCGTCGAACACGTGGAAATGCCGGCGACGCCGCTGCGTGTGTGGCGCGCCATACAAGACGCGAAACGGCGCCCAGAGGCGCGGACATAATTCCGAAGGAGCACACCCATGGACGCCAAATCGCCGCACGCCCAGAAAAACGACCTCGACCGATTCCGCCTTCGCAACTACATCGAGGACCTCATCGACACCGACCAGCTCGACATCCGCGACGAGCGCGTCGACCTCGCCGATGTCGCCGCCATCTTGCAAGGCAACGACAAGGCCGTGTGGTTCCGCAACATCGGCGGCGAGAACGTCGAGCTTGTCGGCAATGTCGTGGGCGGGCGCGAGCGGCTGGCGCGCGCCTTCGGCGTTCCGTCGAACCAGTTGCGGCAAGAGCTCGAGCGCCGGTTGAAACTGAAACCGGAGTTCATCGAGCTCACCCGCGCGACCGCGCCGGTGCAGGAAGTGGTGATCACCGGCGACGACATCGATATCACCAAGCTGCCGACGCATTTGCAGCACGCGGCGGATGGCGCGCCCTATATTTCCGCGACGATCGACTACACCATCGACCCCGAAACCGGCCTCACCAACGTCGGCCTGCGCCGCCTGATGCTGCGCGGCCCCAAGGAGACCGGCATCGACCTCATCGCGCCCAGCGATCTGCGCGCGATCTATTTGAAAGCCTCGGCCAAGGGCGAGCGGCTGCCCGTCAGTTTCGCGCTCGGCTCGCACCCCATCGACATGGTCGCGGCCACCATGCGCCAGGCCGGCGACGAACTTGATCTCGTGGCCTCGATGCGCGCGGCGCCGCTGCCAACCGTCAAATGCGTGACCAACGATATCCGCGTGCCCGCCGACGCCGAATATGTGATCGAGGGCTATCTCGATCCCGCCGGCCACGTGGAGAAGGAAGGGCCCTACGGCGAATATCTCGGCTACTACGGCGTGGTGAAAAACAACCCGGTGTTCCACGTCACGGCGATCACGCATCGGCGCGACGCGCTGTTCCAGACCGCGACCATCAGCGGCAACCGCATGGACCTCACGGACACCTCGAATCTGGAAGCGCTGCGCGCCGAGCTCAACGCCTGGATGGCGCTGAAATCGGTGGTGCGCGAGCCCATCGCGGTGTACACGCCGGTGTCGGCGGGCGGCTCGATGTGCGTGCGCTTTTCGATGCGCCAGCGTTTTCCCGGCGAGGCGCGGTCGGCGCTCTACACGATTTTGGGAACGGTGGGGCCGAAGAACGCCTTCGCCGTCGATCCCGATATCGATATTTTCAACGACAAGCAGATGGAATGGGCCTTCGCCACGCGCTTCCAGCCGGACCGCGACCTTGTGATCGCGACTGGCGTGCGCGCGGTGCCGCTCGACCCCTCGCTGCTCGGCGCGCCCTCCGGCTCGCGCGCCGGCTACGACCTCACCTGGCCGCTCGACCACATCAACCGCTGGGACCTCGCGATTCCGACGCCGCCGACCTACGCGGGCAAGAAATTCGCGTCGCTTGAAGCCGCGCTGAAAGACGGGCCAAAACGCTTCGAGGACCTGATGGCCGCCAGCGGCAGCCGCGACGGCCGCGAAATCGTGCGCGAGCTGCACCTGTTGCGCGGCAAGGGATTGGAGCGCGACGAGCAGGGGCGGTATTTTTTGGCGGGATGAGGGTTTCCGCGCCAGTGAAACGCCGCCTCGATCGAGACCGCGACCGAGCGGCTCATTTCACGCCGTCCGATCGAACCCAGGGCGCGGAATGGGGGAATCGCGGCGCGATTTTCTTCCTACACTCCGCCCCAAACTTCCGTCGCGACCTCGACCACCCGCGCCAGCTTCCCCCACATATCCGCTTCCGCGAGCTCGTTGCCCTCTTCCGTCGAAGCAAACCCGCATTGCGGCGACAGCGCGAGCTGGTCGAGCGGCGCGTGTCTGGCCGCTTCGTCAATCCGGCGCCTGAGGTCGTCCTTTGATTCGAGCTGGCCGGTCTTGGTGGTGACGATGCCAAGCACAACCGTCTTGCCCTTCGGCAACAGACGCAGGGGCTCGAAGCCGCCGGCGCGGTCGGAATCATATTCCATGAAATAGGCGTCGACGCCGATCTTGTTGAACAGCACGTCCGCCACCGGCTCGTAGCCGCCCGAAGCGACGAAGGTCGAGCGGAAATTGCCGCGGCACAGGTGCATGGCGATGGTCATGTCGTCGGGCGCGTCGGCGATCGCCGAATTCAGAAGGTCGGCGTAGGTGTTGAGCAGCGTGTCGGGGTCGTCGCCGCGCGCCTTCACCTGCTCGCGCAGCGCTGGATCGCAGAGATAGGCGAGGTTGACCTCGTCGATTTGAAGATAGCGGCAGCCCGCGTCGGCGAAAGCCTTGATCGCCTTGCGGTAGGTGACGCCGAGGTCGTGGTAAAACTCGGCCATGTCCGGGTAGATGGAGGTCGGAATCGCCTCGCGCCCGTAGCGGAAATGCAGCGAGGACGGGCTCGGAATCGTCATCTTCGGCGTCCGGTTCGTGTGCTCCTTCACGAAGCGGAAATGGTCGAGCATGGGGTGGCCGGAGAAACGCCCCAGCTTCTCCTTCACGCGCAGCAACACGGGGCGGGGCTGCGGCCCCTGGAACTTCACCTTGCGCTCGCCCTCGTATGATTCGACTCCATCGAGCTTTTCGAGGAAATCGATCTGCCAGAAGGCGCGGCGGTATTCGCCGTCCGTGATTCCCCCGAGGCCGATCTCCTCCTGCTTGCGGATGATCTTGATGATCTCCGCGTCCTCGACCGCGCGCAGCGCCGCGGCGTCGATTTTTTTGGCCCGGAAATTCTCGCGCGCCGCTTTCAGCGCGCCGGAGCGCAACAGCGAGCCGACGTGGTCGGCGCGAAACGGGGACTTGGCTTTGCTCATGGTGGATTCCTCTTTGTCGTTGAGTGCGTCAGGTGGCGACAACGCGCTCCACCGGCGCGGTTTCGGCGACGGCGAGATCGCCCCTGCGCAAGAGATAGTTCACATGCGCGAGCGTCTCGCTGAAGGCGAAGCCCATCTGGTGGGGATCGAGCGCGCGGTGGAACAGCACAGGCACAAGCTCCGCCGCTGATTTCGGCGCGGCGCGGCAGGCGGCGAGAACGAGTTCGCAACGTTCTTCGTGGTGGGCGATCAATTCGCCGACGCGCGTGTGAAGACCAAAAAACGGCAGTTGATGTCCCGGCAACACCAGCGCCTCGGGTGGAACGCCGGCGCGCAAGGCGCGCAGCGAGCGTAAATAAAGTCCCAAGGGGTCGCCCTTGGGCTCGACGGCCCAGACGCTGACATTGGGCGTGATCTTCGCGAGCACCTGGTCGGCGGCGAGCAGCACATTCAACTTCGAGCAAAAAAGCATGATTTGCTCGGGCGCGTGGCCGTCGCCGCTCAGCACCGAAAAAACGTTGTCGCCGATTTTCAATTCGTCGCCGGCCACGAGGCGCTGAAACGTCGGCGGCAGCGGCGATACCATCTTGAGGTAGCCATGGCCGAGCGTCGCGACCGCCGCGGTCGCCTCGGCGTCGAGGCCGTGGCGCCCATAGAAATCGCGGTAAACCGCGTTGTCGGTGGAGCGCGGATTGAGCGAGATGTTGAGACAGCCCAGATAGCAGGTTTCGCTCGACAGCATCGGCATTTGGAAGCGCTCGCACAGCCAGCCCGCGAGGCCAATGTGGTCGGGGTGGTGGTGCGTCACGATCAGCCGCGTCGGCGGCGCGCCCGCCAGAGGCCCCGCCGCCAGCGCTTCCCACACAGCGCGCGTCGCCGCGTTGTCGATGCCTGTGTCGATCACAGCCCATCCCGCGCAGTCGCGCGCGAGATAGACGTTGACGTGGTCAAGCCGGAACGGCAGCGGCACGCGCGTCCAGAGAATTCCAGGCGCGACCTCGACCGCGGTCCCCGTTGGCGGGGCTTCCGCGAACGGAAACACAAGCGAAGAAGCGCCGGCCTCCCGCGTCATCGCCGATCAGCCGCCGCGCCGCTTCACGCGCCGGGCCAGATAGTCGAAGTTGACGACGAACTGGTCGGGGCGGCTGATGTCGTGCTGCAGCTTGCGGATATCCTCTTCGGGAAACTCGGGCGCGCATTCGCCGGCGGCCTCGGCGATCAATTGAACCTGCGCGGCGTTTTCCAGCATGATGACGCCGATCACCGTCTCCTCGATGGATTTGCCCGTCACGACGACGCCGTGGTTCTTCAGCAGAACCGCGCGATGCGGACCCAGCGCCTTGGCGACGCCCCGGCCCATGTCGTGGGTGCGGATGAGGTTGATGGTGTCGGTGTATATTCCGACGTCTTTGTAAAACAGCGCGCTCGGCTGGCTCAGCGCGCGCAAGGGCCGCGCGCTCGACGAAAGCGCGCAGGAATAGGGCGGATGCGTGTGGATGACGCAGTTGAGGTCCGGCCGGACCTTGAAGATTTCGGAATGGATGTAAACCTCGCTGTGGCGGCGGGCGTCGCCGGCCACGACATTGCCTTCAAGGTCGATGGTCAGAATGTTGTCCATCGTGATTTCGTCGAGGCCAATGCTGTGGGCCTTCATGAGGAAGTGGCCGGGATTGTCCGGGCAGCGCATCGAGATATGGCCGCGGGTGAAATCGTCCTGGCCTTCCGCGACAAGCACCTTGCCGGCGACAATGAGCGTTTCCTTGAGCTTTTCGTAGGCCATGCGGCGTTCTTCCCTCGAACCTTCGGGCCATCGCCCGCGATATCCGCTTTTAGCATAAACCGGGGGGGCTTTGAAAAGGCGTTGGTTAATCCCGCTTAACGCGCGGGTTCGGCGCGCCCCAACGCCCGTTGGCAACATCCCGTTCACTTTGCCGCCGCGTTGACGTCCCGGAAAGCCCGCGGATTAACCCCCTCGCAAGCGGCGGCGGCGATGATGGCCTCGACGGGAAAAATCCCACGCGGATCATGGAAAATCACAGTGTCGAACATCGAACAGGACCGCCCGCCGGCGCTTGAACTGCGTTCCTTGCGCAAGACCTTCGCCGGCGCCGTCGCGGTCGAGGGCCTCGATCTGACTGTGCGCGCCGGCGAGTTTTTCACCCTGCTCGGGCCGAACGGCGCCGGCAAGACCACGACGCTGCGCATGATCGCGGGCCTGCTGCCGGCGGACTCCGGTGAAATCTCGATCTTCGGCGTCGACGCTCGGCGCAAGTCCATCGACGCGAAGCGCATCACCGCCTGGCTGCCCGACGAGCCCATGCTCTACGACAAGCTCGATCCGCTGGAGTATCTCGAGTTCGTCGCCGGTCTCTGGGGCGTCGATCCCCGGGTCGCGCAAACACGCGCGCGCGAACTGCTCGAAACGCTCGACCTGTGGAGCCACCGCGACGAGCGTTGCGAGGGGTTTTCGCGCGGCATGAAACAGAAGGTGGCGCTCGCGGGCGCGCTTATCCACGATCCCCAATTGCTGATGCTGGACGAGCCGCTGACGGGGCTCGACGCCGCCGCCGCGCGCCAGGTGAAGGATTTGCTGCGGGAGCGCGTGCGCGCCGGCCGTTCCGTCATTCTGACAACCCATATTCTCGTAGTCGCCGAACGCCTCGCCGACCGCATCGGCATCATCGCCCGCGGCCAACTGGTCGCCGAGGGCACGCTGGACGAATTGCGCTCGCTGGCGCGCGCGTCGGACGCTTCGCAAAAGCACGATTCGCTTGAAGACGTTTTTTTGAAGCTCACCCGTCCGACGGAGAAGGCGGCGTGATCGCGCGCCCCGGCGGCTTCATCTGGCTTTTGCGCCACGACCTCAAGCTCAACTTCCTGCGCTTTCGCGGAATGTTCGGCGACCGCGGCCCATGGACGGTTGCGTCCATCGCCGCGCTCGCCTTCGTCGCCATCCATTTGCTGTGCTGGCCCGTCGCCGCGTGGTTCGTGAAATCCCATGGCGCGGCCGCCTCGGTTGGCGCCTATTATCCCGCGCTCGCCTGCGCGGCGTTGTTCGTCATGCCCTGGATGGCGTCGCAGGCGTTGATGAATTCGACGCGCGCGCTTTACACGCGCGGCGATCTCGACCTCATCCTCACATCGCCGATGTCCGCCCGCGCCGTTGTGTCGTCGCGGGCGCTGGCCATCGCCTTCGAGGCGGTCGCCTCGGTCGGCGTGTTCCTGTTTCCCATCGCCGACATGAACGCGCTGCTTGGCGGCGCGCGGTGGCTCGCGGTCTATCCGGCGCTGATGGCGTCTGGCCTGATGGCGACCGCCGTGGGCCTCGCGCTCACCGTGGGCCTGTTCGCGCTGGTCGGCCCGCGCAAGACGCGCGTTGTCTCGCAGATCGTCGCCACCTTCATCGCCTCGGCGCTCGTTCTTGGCGGCCAGGTTGTCAATCTTCTGCCCGAGGCGACGCGCGGCTCCATCTGGGCCATGGTCGAACATCCCGCGCCGGGAAGCCTGTTCGATCCAAACATCGCGCTCTGGACGCCGGTTCGCGCGGCGATGGGCGACAGCCGCGATCTCGCCGTCTGGGCCGCGGTTTCGACGCTCGCCTTCGTCGTCGCGGCGGTGGCGTTTGGCCCCTATTTCATGGCGAGCGCGGTGCGCTCGGCGGGCGCGGCCGCCACCGCGGGGCCCCGCAAATCGGCGCGGCGCCGCGATTTCCGCGTCGGCGTCGCGGCGTCGCTGCGCCGCAAGGAATGGCGGCTCCTCGCCCGCGACCCCTGGTTGTTCTCGCAGATGCTCCTTCAGGTGATCTACACGCTGCCCATCAGCGTCGTCGTCTGGCGCAGCCCCGGCGTCGGCGGCGCGATCGGCCTCGCGGTGTCTCCCTTCGTCGTCGTCATCGCCTCGCAGATTTCAGCGTCGCTCGCTTGGCTGGCGATGTCGAGCGAGGACGCGCCGGAGTTTCTGGCGACAGCGCCCGTCGCCCGCTCGCAGGTCGAGCGCGGCAAGATGGAGGCGGTGTTTATCCCGCTGGCCGCGCTGCTCGCCGGGCCATTGATTGGCCTCGCGCTGATCGAACCCGGCACGGCGGCCCTGACGGCGGTGATCGCCGCGTTGGCCGCGTCCAGCACGGCGTTGCTGAACCTCTGGCATCCCATGCCGGGAAAACGCTCGCAGCTGCTGCGCCGCCACTCGCAATCCAAATTCGTCGGATTGATGGAACACGGGCTGGCGATGAGCTGGGCGCTGGTCATGGCGCTGGCGCTTTACGGTTCGGCGTTGGCGCTCGCGCCTGTCGCCATCGTCGCCGGGCTGCTCTGGTTCAACCGCCCGGATAAATGGCGAAGGGCCGCCGCGCCGAGGCTGGCGCTGGCGCGATAGGGAAATCCGCCCGTCATAAATCCGAAGCGACGGCGGTTAATCATCTCCGCGGTTTCGCTTGGCGCGACGATTGAGAATTCATTAATACCCGATCACGTCGATCTCCGTCGTAAAGCAGTGGACTTGTCATATGCGGATTTTATCGAGATTGACCGGTGCCTTGTTATTGGCGATGTCGGCGTCGATTTTTACCAGCGCCCCCGCCTCGGCGGGCTTTTTCGACGAACTATTCGCGCCGCCGCGGGCGCGCGCCGCTCAACCGCCCAGCTCTATTTCGTTTTTCAATCCCGCGCCGATGAACGCCGGGAGGCCGATCGAGTGGCGGGTCCGACACCACAAAATCGAAGCCAGACGCCGGCATGTGGCCGAAGCGAAACGGTTGGCGAGAGCCCGCGCGCGTCGCGCGCTCCAGCCGACGACGCTCGCCGCCGCTTCAACGAGTCCGTTGGCCTTGACACCCGCGGCGATGGCCTATGCGCCGACGACGCCGAACGCGACCAGCAAACCATCGCCCGCGCAGGACGCGATCCGCAGTTTGATGACCGACCCCACGCTTCGACCCGGCGACGCCTACATGGGCGTCGACGGCTTGCACGTGGTCACCGCCGCGTCGGAACATTCGAAAACCCACAAGATCGCTTCGGTTGTCCGCTCCCCGCGGGACCTCGAACCGAAATTGCGGGCGTTGATCGCGACGCGGCCGACAATCGGCCAAAAGCCAGCCGCCAAACCTGAAACAGCGGCGGCGGCCGCGCGGAGCCAACCCACCGAAAAATGGGTTTCCGGGCGGGACGGCCAGGCGGTGCGGCTTGTCGGTGGATTTGTCGCTCAACAACCGGGCGTCGCTCCGCCGCGGCGCGATGGAAATCCCGCGAAAATAGCGAGCGGGAACGCCGGCCCGCCAGCGGACTAAAGCGCCGGGCCGCCATGGCGCCGGGCGCCGAAATTTTCTATTGTCCACGGCGTCGGCGTCGAACCCCCGCGGAGCCATGGACGATCAACAGCATCCCGTGAAGGCAGGCGACCACGTGTTCCTCGTGGACGGCTCCTCTTTTGTGTTCCGCGCTTATTTTCAGTCGATACGGCAGGACCCCAAATACAACTACCGCTCCGACAGGCTGCCCAACGGCGCGGTGCGGCTGTTCACGACAAAGCTGCTGCAATTCGTGCGCGATGGCGCCGCCGGCATCAAGCCGACCCATCTCGCCATCATTTTCGATAAATCGGAGAACTCCTTCCGCAAGGCGCTTTATCCCGCCTACAAGGCGAACCGGAGCGAGCCGCCGGAAGACCTCGTTCCGCAATTTCCCTTGATGCGGCTCGCGACCAGGGCCTTTGGCCTCGTCCCCGTCGAGCAGGACAAATACGAAGCGGACGACCTTATCGCCACCTACGCCCGGCAGGCGCGCGAACGCGGCGCGGATGTGCTGATCGTCTCCGCCGACAAGGATCTGATGCAGCTCCTCGGGCCCGGCGTCGCCATGTACGATCCCGCCTCCGGCGACCGCGAGGAGCGCCGCATCGGCCCCGCCGAAGTCGAAGCCTATTTCGGCGTCGGCCCCGGCCGCGTTGTGGATGTGCAGGCGCTGGCGGGCGATTCCACCGACAACGTTCCCGGCGCGCCCGGCATCGGCGTGAAGACCGCCGCCATGCTGATCAACGAATACGGCGACCTCGACACGCTTCTGGCGCGCGCCGGCGAAATCAAGCAGCCCAAGCGCCGCGAGGCCCTGACCCTGCCGGAGAATGTCGCGCGCGTGCGCGTGTCGCGCGAACTTGTGAAGCTCGTCGACGACGTCGCGCTGGAGACGCCGCTTGACGCGCTCCGGCTGCCGCGTCCCGAAGGCCGCGAACTCGTCGGATTTTTAAAGGCGATGGAGTTCACCACGATCACCAGGCGCGTCGCCGAGATTTACAACGTCGACGCCAATGAAATCGAAGCGGACGCGGCGCTTGTCGGCGCGGGCGGCTGGCGCGGACGCGATGGCGCCCCGACAGAGGCGCCATCGCCCGTCACCACAAGCGAGGGCGCGGCGCCGGTTTCCGGCCCCCGGCAAAACGCGCGCTATGGCGAGCAAAAAGCGGCGGGGCCCATCGACTCCGGCCCCGGCGCGCTGGCGGCGGCCCGCGCTGAATCAGTTCGCGCGATCCCGTTCGATCTCAAATCCTACGCCACGATCGCCACCTTCGAGGCGCTCGACGCGGTCCTCGCCGAGGCGCGCGCCGCCGGTCAACTCGCCGTCGACACCGAGACCACCTCGCTTGACCCTCAGCAGGCCGATCTCGTTGGGCTGTCCTTCTGCGTTTGGCCTGGCAAAGCGTATTATCTCCCCATCGCGCACCGCAGCGCCGGCGGCGGCGACCTCTTCGGCGGCGGCGATATCTTGCCGGGACAATTGCCGCTCGCCGATGTTCTCACCCGCGTAAAACCGCTGCTCGAAGACCCCGGCGTTTTAAAGATCGCTCACAACGCGAAGTTCGACCTGGGCGTTTTGCGCCAGCACGGCGTCGATACGCGGCCAATCGACGACACGCTGCTGATGTCCTACGTCCTCGACGCCGGCCGCAGCGATCACGGCATGGACGTGCTGAGCGAGAAGTATCTGGGCCACAAGCCGATTCAATTTGGCGAGGTCGCGGGCTCCGGACGCACATTCATCGGCTTCGCCCGCGTGCCAATCGACAAGGCGACGGAATATTCCGCCGAGGACGCGGACGTGACGCTGCGGCTGTGGCGCGTGTTGAAGCCGCGGCTTCCCGCCGAACGCATGACGAGCGTCTATGAAACGCTTGAGCGTCCGCTGACATTCGTGCTCGCGGCCATGGAGCGGCGCGGCGTCGCGATCGACGCGCGCATTCTCGCGCGGCTATCCGGCGAATTCGCGCAGACCATGGCGCGGCTGGAACACGAAATCCACGAACTCGCCGGGGAAACCTTCAATCTCGGATCCCCCAAGCAACTTGGCGACATTCTGTTTGGCCGCATGGGCCTGCCCGGCGGCAAGAAAACCGCGACAGGCGCGTGGTCGACTTCCGCCGCCGCGCTCGACGACCTCGCCGAACAGGGCCATGAACTCCCCGCGCGCATTCTCGACTGGCGGCAACTGGCGAAGCTCAAATCGACTTACACCGACGCGCTGCCCAACTACGTCAATCCAAACACCAAGCGCGTCCACACAAGTTTCGCGCTCGCGGCGACAACCACGGGACGGCTGTCGTCGTCCGAGCCAAACCTGCAAAACATCCCCGTGCGCAACGAGGAGGGGCGCAAGATCAGGACCGCCTTCGTCGCGACGCCCGGCCACAAGCTGATGTCCGCGGATTATTCCCAGATCGAGCTGCGCATCCTCGCGCACATCGCCGACATCCCGCAACTGCGCCAGGCCTTCGACGACGATCTCGACATTCACGCGATGACCGCCTCGGAAATGTTCGGCGTGCCCATCAAGGACATGCCCTCGGAGGTGCGGCGGCGGGCGAAGGCGATCAACTTCGGCATCATCTACGGCATTTCGGCGTTCGGCCTCGCCAACCAACTCGGCATTCCGCGCGAGGAGGCCGGCGCCTATATCAAGAAATATTTCGAGCGGTTCCCCGGCATTCGCGACTACATGGAAGCGACCAAGAAAAGCTGCCGCGAGAGCGGTTTCGTCACCACGATCTTCGGCCGCAAGTGCCATTATCCCCGCATAACCGCGTCAAACCCCTCGGAGCGCGCCTTCAACGAGCGCGCCGCGATCAACGCGCCGATCCAGGGCTCGGCCTCCGATGTCATCCGCCGCGCGATGATACGCATGGACGCCGCGCTGGCGCGGGAAAAGCTCGGCGCCCAGATGCTGCTGCAAGTGCATGACGAACTCGTGTTCGAGGTGCCGGAGACCGAAATCGACGAGACAATCGCGGTCGTCCGCCGCGTGATGGTCGACGCGCCACATCCCGCGCTGACGCTGAAGACGCCGCTGAAGGTGGACGCGCGGGCGGCGCACAATTGGGACGAGGCGCATTGAGGGCCTTGTTCGTCGATTGACCGCGGCCCCGCCATCCTGCCATGCTCGGGCGCATTTCAAGGGAGCCCAGCATGTCCGAAAACTCAAAGCTCAAGTCCGGCCTCGACGCCCGGTTTCTCGGGACCTGGAGGCTCGTCAGCGTTGATCGAGCGGTGGAGGCGACCGGCGAGGCGCTCGATGTCGGCGTCAAGAGCGACGGCTACATCAGCTATCAACCCGATGGCCACATGAGCGTGGTGATTTCCCGCGACGAGCCCGGCAAGCCCTTGGGCATCACCTGCTACGCCGCCAAATGGAGCCTCGACGGCGACAAGGTCTATCACGACATCGACATTGCTCAACGCCCGCAATGGGCGGGCACCCGGCAGGTCAGGCATTTCACTTTCCATGGCGACATGCTGACGCTGCGCCCGCCCGTGTCGATGGACGTGGCGCACAACGTCGTCACCAACCGCGCCCTTCATTGGCGCAAGGTCGTCTGATTTGCCGACGCCGAAAGCCGAGAAAGCCGCCACCAACGCGCCGGAAGTCTCGGTTTCGGACCTGTCGGGCGCGCTCAAGCGAACCATCGAGGACCAGTTCGGATTCGTGCGCGTGCGTGGCGAGGTGTCGGGCTGGCGCGGCCCGCATTCTTCGGGCCATTGCTATTTCTCGTTGAAGGACGCCACGGCGCGCATCGACGCGGTGATCTGGAAGGGCGTGTACGGACGCATGCGCTTCAAGCCGCAAGAGGGGCTCGAAGTCGTCGCGACCGGAAAGATCACGACTTTTCCCGGCAAATCGGCCTACCAGATCATCGTCGAATCAGTGGAGCCGGCGGGCGTCGGCGCCTTGATGGCGCTGCTGGAGGAGCGCCGCGGAAAATTCGCGGCGGAAGGATTGTTCGATCCCGCGCGCAAGCAACTGATACCTTATCTGCCGGAGGTCGTCGGCGTTGTCACATCGCCGACGGGCGCGGTTATCCGCGACATCCTGCACCGCGTCGCGGACCGGTTTCCGCGCCGCGTGATCGTCTGGCCGGTGCGCGTGCAGGGCGAGGGCAGCGCGGACGAAGTCGCCCGCGCGATCATTGGCTTCAACGCGTTGCCCGAAGGCGGCGAAATTCCGCGGCCTTCGGTGCTGATCGTGGCGCGCGGCGGCGGATCCATCGAGGATCTTTGGGGCTTCAACGAAGAAGCCGTCGTTCGCGCCGCGGCCGACAGCAACATTCCCCTGGTCTCCGCCATCGGCCACGAAACCGACTGGACGCTGCTCGACCATGTCGCCGACCTCCGCGCGCCGACGCCGACCGGCGCCGCGGAAATGTGCGTGCCCGTGCGCGCCGATCTGATGGCGTCGGTCGCCGATCTCGAACGCCGGCAATCAGGCGCGCTGCGGCGTTTGCAGGACCGGCGCCGCTCCGATTTGCGCGCCGCGGCCCGCGCGCTGCCCGCCGGCGAGGCGATGCTGGCCTTGCCGCGGCAACGGCTCGACCGCGCCGGCGAACGGCTGTTGTCGCGCGTCAACGCGGCGCGGAGCGAACGGCGGCTGCGGCTCGGCCGCGCGTCGCAGACACTCGAAAAACATTCGCCGCGAGCCGAATACGCCCGCCTGCGCGAGAAGCTCGCCAATCTAGGGCAGCGCCTTCGGGCGGGACTCGCCGGGCGGGCGCGATTGGCCGCGCGCGATCTTGAATCCCATCGCCGGCGTCTGGCGGAACTGCGCCAACGGCTGCGCCCAGCGATCGATCGAAGCAACCAGCGGCGCGCCGAGCGGCTGGACGCGGTGTTCAAACTGGCGACCTCGTATTCGCACAAACATATTTTGGCGCGCGGCTTCGCGCTGGTGCGCGATGCCGACGGCGCTCCGTTGCGAACCGCGGCCGCCGTCGCGCCGGGCGCGCGTATTGAAATTCAATTCGCGGACGGCGAGATCGGCGCGACAGCCGATGGAACGCGGGGGCCGCCGCCAGCCAAGGCCAAGCCGGGCAAAAAAACCGCCGAACCCGGACAGGGAAGCCTCTTTTGAAACCGCGCTACGACGCGAAAAGCTCCGTCGGACGCGCCGGACGCGGCGAGACAAGATCGAAGCTCGCTTCTTCGATATAGGGCCCGCCGCCGATGGAATCGCGCGACGAAAAGAGGATGAACCTGTCCACCTCGAACGTCAGCGGCTTGGCGAGAGCATGCGTCGAGAGGTGATCGGCGACGACCTCTGGCGACATGTTGCGCAGGCGCGCCAGCGTCACGTGAGGCGTGTACTTGCGCGTTTCCGGCGCGAGGCCGACGCGGCGGGCGGCGCGCTCGTGCTCGGCTTGCAGCGCTGTCAGCGCGGGATTCGCCCGGGCCGGCGCCACAAGCGCGCGCGGGCGGTCGCCGCCAAAAGCGTGGAGCCCCTCGATTGTCGCCGTGAACGCCGGTTTGCGGACACGATCAAGCTCGTCGAAGAACTCCTCCGCGGTCCGTTGATCGACATCGCCGATGAATCGCAGCGTCAAATGATAGAATTCGGGGTCTATCCAGCGGGCGCCGAAAAGGCCGCCTCGCTGAAACGCGAGCTCGTCGGCGACATCGGGCGGAATTTCAAGTCCCGTGAACAATCGAGGCATGAAAGTCTCTCCACTCTGACAACGACTTCAGGCGAATCACTTCCCCACGAAGGTAGCCAAATCGAGGCGGGTTGAACAGGCGCGGACGCGGCTTTTCATTGTCATGAACCCGACGTGTTTCAATCTATCTCACGCGCCGGCCGGCGCGGGCGCGCCGCCCTTCCGAGCGCCGTCTTCGCGATAGGCTTGATACATCGCGAGAATGGCGAAACCGCCGATGATCATGGGTATGGCGTAAACGTCGAAGACATCGGCGACGGCCCATTTCCTGTCGAACAGGAAACCCGCCAGCACCGGCCCGATCATCGCGCCAAAACGCCCAATGCCGAAGGCCCAGCCCAACCCCGTCGAGCGCAGAGCGGTCGGATAGAAGAACACCATCAGCGCGTTGATGCATTTTTGAATGCCGCTGACGCTGCCAGTCGCGACGAAGGCCATGAATGTCGCGATAACAGCGGCGGAGTGGACGCTGACGCCGGTGAAAAACAGGAACGCCCCGCCCAGCATGAACAAGGCCATGATGACGCGGTAAGGGCCGAACCGATCCATCAACGGCCCGAGAACGAGCGCGGCGAGAATGCCTCCGCTCGTGGCCGACGTCGTCGCCGCCGTCGCCTCGGATTGCGTGTAGCCAACCATGGTGAAGATCGACGGCAGCCATTGCAGCACGAAGAAGATCACCATCAGATTCATGAACAGCGCCAGCCAAAGCATGAGCGTGCCAAGCGTCCGCCCCTGTTGGAACAACTGCGCGACGGCCAGCGCGTTCTCGCGCCGGTCGCTGACTGTGAACACCGTTGTCGGAGACAGGTTCGCGGCCGGCGCGACGCGCTTGACCAACGCCGCTATTTTATCGCGCGCGGCGCCGCTCGAAATCAGAAACTCCGGCGATTCCGGCAGGGTGAAATAGAGGAACGCGGCGAAGACGATCGGAATCGCGCCGCCAACAACCATGTGGACGCGCCATCCATGGGTTTCGATGACCGCGGCCGCGATCAGCCCCGCCGCCATCGTGCCGAACGAATAACCGCAATAAATGAGCGCGACGCAGGTGGAGCGCAGCCGCTTCGCGCCGAATTCGCCGGTCAACGCGACGCCGCTCGGGATGACGCCGGCCAGGCCAACGCCGGCGGCGACGCGCAGCGCGATCATGGTTTGGGGATCGTTGACGAAGTAACACGCCATTGTCGCGACGCCGAACAAAACCATGTTGACGAGGACAAGCGGCCGGTGACCGAAGCGAATGGACAGGGGCGCGACAAAGGCGAACCCGATCAGCAGGCCCCATATCATCGATGAAAAAATGGTTCCGAGCAGAAGGCGCGAAATATTCCATTCAACCAGGATTTTCGGGCCGATATAACTCACGAGCTGGACATCGAGCCCGTCGATGAAAAGTATCAGGCCACCGAGAAAAACCACCCACCACTGGTAGGGGCTCATGCCGTTCGAATCGATATGTTCCTGGACGTTGAAAGTATCGACGGTGCTCGCCATGGATCCCTCCGCCGGCCACGGGGCCGATATTTTGAGGGAATGAAGATCGCGGCGACGCCGCCTGTCAACCAAAACTTGCGCAATTTGGCGTGAATTGAGTCGCCGCCGCCCCTTTTCCCGGCGCCGGGCTCTTTCCGATCGCCCGCGAATCTGCCTACATTCGGTTTGTCGTCAACAACCGAAAGGAGGTGATCTAGTGTCTCATTGTCCAATGCTGCGGTCGTCGGATCAAGGGACCTGGACCCACGCTCTTGTGGGAGTCAGCCCCGCGTGAGCGGCGCCTCGTGGTCCCGCCGGACCGCGGTCAATGACAATGGAAGGGCCGCTTTCGGGCGGCCCTTCTTTTATTCGCCGCGCTTATTTTATTCACAACGCTTGGCCTTGTTGCTTCCGCCGCCCAAACCGTGCGAATTCGCGTTTACAGGGAGGCTTCGATGAACATGCGCGCCGCGGTTTGCGGAGATCACACGCTGGCGATGCCGATCAAGCCGGCCACGCTCGACGATCCCCGCGTCGACGAGGTGCTCGTGCGCATCGTCGCCACAGGCATCTGCCACACCGACATCAAGATCGCGACGACGCCCGGATTGTCGCCGCGGCCGATCGTGCTCGGCCACGAGGGCGCGGGCGTTGTCGAGAAGGTCGGCGCCGGCGTGCGCAAGCTGGCGCCGGGCGACCACGTTGTGCTGACCTTCGATTCCTGCGGGCGCTGCCCGACGTGCGCGATGGGCAAGCCCTCCTATTGTCACGAAGTCGCGGCGGTGTGTTTTTCCGGCAAGCGCCTCGACGGATCGACGACGATCCGCTGCGAGGACGCTTCGACGCACGGCAATTTCTTTGGCCAATCCTCTTTCGCCACCCATGCGCTCGCCAACGAGCGCAACGCGATCAAGGTGCGGAAGGACGCGCCGCTCGAACTGCTCGGACCGCTTGGCTGCGGACTTCAAACAGGCGCCGGCGCCGTGCTGAACTCGCTCGGCCTGCGCGCCGGCCAATCCATCGCGGTCTTCGGCGTTGGCGCGGTGGGGCTGGCGGCTGTGATGGCCGCCCGCGTCGCGGGCGCGTCGCGGATTTTCGCCGTCGACGTGGTCGAGGAACGGCTCGCGCTGGCGAAGGAGCTCGGCGCCACCACGGCCATCAACGGCGCGAAAACAGACGCGCTGAAGGAAATTCTCGCGGCGACCAAGACCGGCGTTGATTTCGCGCTCGACACCACGGCGAACGACAAGGCCATCGAACAGGCGGTGGATTGCGTGGGGCCGTTGGGCGCGTGCGGCCTGATCGCCAACAAAAATCCCGCGCAGGCGGCGCAGGTGAAAATTCTCGGCTCGATGCTGCGCGGCCGAACCATCCGCGGCATCGTGCAGGGCGACAGCGTCCCGGATATCTTCATTCCGCGCCTCGTCGATTTCTTCATGGACGGACGCTTTCCCTTCGACAAGCTGGTGAAGTTCTATCCTTTCGACAATATCGCCGAAGCCATGGCGGACGCCGACAGCGGCGCGACGATCAAGCCCATCCTACGCATGGGTTGACAGGGCGAAGGCGGGATTTACCCTCGCCGCCTCAATGGACGCGGGAGGAAGCGCGATGGCGGAGAAGCCGTTCCTATACGACCAATGGTACGTTTGCGCGCGCTCGCCGGAAATTGTCCACGACGTCATGGCGCGCCGGATCTGCGGCGTTCCGCTGGTGTTTTACCGCAAGGCGGATGGCGCGATCGCGGCGCTCGACGACCGCTGTCCACACCGCAAATATCCCCTCTCGCAAGGCGTCCTGCGCGGCGACGACATTGAATGCGGCTATCACGGCATCCGCTTTCGCCCTGATGGACGCTGCGCGTCGATCCCGGCGCAGGAGGACATTCCGGGCGGATTTTCAGCCCGCGCTTTTCCCGTCGTCGAGAAAAACCAGCTCGTTTATGTCTGGATGGGCGACGCGGCGAAGGCGGATCAAACCCTCGTCCCCGACTTTTTCGAGAATAGCGACGCGGATTGGGCGCCGGCGCGCGACTATCTTCGCATCGAGGCGAACTGGCAGATCATCCTGGACAATCTGCTCGACCTCACCCACCTGACCTTCGTGCACAAGTCCACGCTGGCCTCGCCGGGCATCCAGGAAAACCCGCTTGTGGTGACGGTCGAAGGAGATACCGTCCGCGCGCGGCGCGAGATGCTGAACGTCCCGCCAGCGCCTATTTTCAAAACGATCCGCGCGTTCAACGGCAACATCGACCGTTACCAGAACATCACGTTCACGCCGCCGAACCACGTTCACATCAAAGTGGAGGCGAAGCCGGCCGGCCTCGCCGACGATCCCGACCGCGTGCATCACGTCGTCATGAATCACCTGACGCCCGAGACGGCGCGAACAACGCATTATTTCTGGTCGATTTCACGCCGCATGCGGATCGACGAGCCCGCGATGACCGAATTGCTGGGCCGCCTCAACCGCATGGCTTTCGAAGAGGACGCGGTGATTCTGCGCCGCCAGCAGGAAATGATCGACGCCGACACCGAGGGCTCGCCGCTGGTCAACCTCGCCGCCGACAAGCAGGTCAACGAGGCGCGCCGCATACTGCGGCGGAAGTTCGCGGCGGAAGCGGGCGCTTGACGCGCCCGCGGCTTTTCAGAGCTTCTCGACCTGTGTGAATTCCAGCTCCACGGGCGTGGCGCGGCCGAAGATCGACACCGCGACTTTGACGCGCGAGCGGCCTTCGTCGATTTCCTCGACCAGGCCTTCGAACGAGGCGAACGGCCCGTCGTTGACGCGCACTTTTTCGCCGATTTCGAACGTGATCGACGCCTTGGGATGCTCGACGCCCTCTTTAACCTGGCCCTTGATGCGGTTGGCCTCGGCGTCCGAGATGGGCATCGGCTTGTTGTCGGCGCCGAGGAAGCCCGTCACCTTCGGCGTGTTTTTGATGAGATGGTACACATCGTCGGTCAGGTCGCATTTCACCAGCACATAGCCGGGGAAAAACTTTCGTTCCGTGTTGAACTTGCGCCCGCGCCGGACCTCGACGACCTGTTCGGTCGGCACGAGGATTTCCTCGAAGCGGTCGGCGAGCCCGCGCTGCGCGGCCTGCTCACGCAAGGCCTCGGCGACCTTCTTTTCGAAGTTGGAATAGGCGTGGACGATATACCAGCGGATGGCCATGGCTTTGCCCCGGTCCTCAGTTCGCGTGCGTAAAGTCGAGGATGAAGCGGACAATCAGGCGCAGGGCCTGATCGACCGCCGTGAAGAAGACGCTGGCGAGGATCACCATGCACAGCACGAGCGCCGTCGTGATCAGCGTTTCGCGCCGCGTGGGCCAGGTCACCTTGTTGGCTTCCGCGCGCACCTGCGTCAGAAATTCGATTGGATTGGCCATCGAAGCGCCTCGTCTTGACCGCGCGTCCCGCCCGCCCCGCGAAATCCGGAGCCGCGAAACCGCCGCCGAAAAATAATCATGGCGCGGGACCGGTGGGTCGCGCGCCATGGACCGGGCTTATAGCGCCTCGAAAACGAAACGCCAAGCGCTTATTTCGCGCGGGTTTGGTTGCGACATTGCCAGCGCCTGTTCCCGGGTCTAGGTCACAGGAGCTCAATTCGAAGGGGTTCCGCGATGACCGACTTGCCCGCCACGATGACCGCGATCGCCATCCAGGGCGCCGGAGGGGGTCCGGAAGTGTTGCAGCCGGAAACAAGGCCCATGCCTGTGCCCGGCCCCGGCGAAATTCTGATCAAAGTCGCCGCCGCGGGCGTCAACCGCCCCGACATCTCCCAGCGGCAGGGCAGGTATCCGCCACCGCCCGGCGCCTCGGACCTGCCGGGCCTCGAAGTCGCCGGAACCGTTGTCTCGCTCGGCGAGGGAGCCAAAGCCTACAAGATCGGCGATCAGGTTTGCGCGCTCGTCCACGGCGGCGGCTACGCGGAATACTGCAAGGCGCACGAGAGTCACGCGCTGCCGGTCCCCAAGGGGCTGAGCATGATCGAGGCCGCGGCGCTGCCGGAAACGTTTTTCACGGTCTGGGTCAATGTCCACGAACGCGCCGGGCTCAAGGCGGGGGAATGGCTGCTCGTGCACGGGGGATCCTCGGGCATCGGCACGACGGCGATCATGCTGGCGAAGAATTTCGGCTGCAAGGTCGTCGTCACCGCCGGCACGGACGAAAAATGCGACGCCTGCAAGAAGCTCGGCGCGGACGTGGCCATCAACTACAAGACCACCGACTTCGTGCCGGCCGTCATGGAAGCCACCGGCAAACACGGCGCGGATGTCATTCTCGACATGGTCGGCGGCGACTATGTGGACCGCAACTACAAATGCGCGGCGATGGACGCGCGCGTCGCGCAGATCGCGACCCTCAACGGCTCAAAGGTCGATATCCGGCTGATGAGCGCCAAGCGCATCACGCATTCGGGCTCCGGCTTGCGTCCGCGCACAGTGCCGGAAAAGGCCGCCATCGCCTCGGCCTTGCGCGAAAAAGTCTGGCCGCTGATCGAGGCCGGCAAGATCCGTCCGGTGATGGATTCGACTTTTCCGCTGCGGGACGCCTCAAAGGCGCACGAAAGGCTTGAGACTTCGGCTCACATCGGCAAGGTCGTGCTGGTGGTTTGACCCTATTTGGCCGCTTGAACCTGATCTATCCCCGCCGCGTCCCACAATTTCCGCGCTTCGGGCGCGGCGAGGAAGTCCAGCAATCTGGCGGCGGGCGCGGGGTCGGGGTTCAAGGTTGGTATGCCCGCGTCGTAGTCGAGGTAGGCTTGAACGGCCGCAGGCGCCGCGCCCGCGAGGATCACGCCCTTGGCGCGGGGAATTTCGCTGACGTTGAACAGGCCAAAATCGACCTCGCCCGTCGCTATCAATTCCTGCCCTTGCGGCTTGGTCACCGCCTTCGCCTTGACCTCGTCGGCGACACCCATGTTTTGCAGCATCTTTTGCACCGACAGCGCGCTCAATCCGCCGGTGTCGGCGTCGCTGTAGGCGATCGCTTTCGCCTCCAGGAGCATTTTGCGAAACGCCTCCGGCGTCGAGAAGTCGTATTTGGGGCCGTTTTCGCGGACCGCGACGCCAACGCCGACGCGAGCGAGGGGCCGCGAAAACGCGGCGCGCAATTTTCCCGCTTTTCCAGCCGCCGCCAGGAAGGCCGACGGGATCACATAGAGTTCGAATGGTTCGTCCGCGTCGATCTTTTTCTGAATGATCGACGGGTTCGTGAAGAAAAACGAAACGTGGTCGCCTGTCTTGGCGGAATAATCCTGGCCGGCGGCCTTTTGCGGCGCCTGCACCGCGTTGCCGCTGAGAACACGAATGTCCGCCGCGCCGCCGAGAGAAGGCGCGCCCAACGCCGCCGCCAAAACCAGACCGAAAACCCGCATCGCCGCCGCCCCCGTCGCCCGCGCAATGTTTCGGCAAATCGCGTGTTCGTCAAACCGAGCGCGCTTGCCTTCGCCATAAGGGGGGGCCAAAACCGCGACATGTTCCACGCCACCGTTTTCACGCTTTATCCCGCCATGTTTCCCGGCCCGCTCGGCCAATCGCTGTCCGGCGACGGATTGGCGCGGGGATTGTGGGCGCTGGAAACCGTCGACATCCGCGATCACGGACACGGACGACACCGCGCCGTTGACGACACGCCGGCGGGCGGCGGACCCGGCATGGTGTTGCGCGCCGATGTGCTCGCGGCGAGCATCGACGCGGGCGTTCGGAGCGAAGATACCCGGCCGAAATTGCTGATGTCGCCGCGTGGAAAACCTTTGACGCAGGCGCGCGCGCGGGAATTGTCGGCGGGGCCGGGCGTCGTCGTGGTCTGTGGCCGCTTCGAAGGAGTCGACGAGCGCGTCATCGAAGCGCGGGGCCTCCAGGAGATTTCGGTTGGCGACTACGTGCTCTCGGGCGGCGAGATCGCCGCGATGGTTTTGCTCGACGCCTGCGTGCGTTTGATTCCTGGAATCATGGGCAGGATCGAATCCGGCGGCGACGAGAGTTTCGAGAACGGCTTGCTGGAATATCCGCAATACACGCGCCCGCGCGACTTCGAAGGCCGGGCGATTCCCGACATTCTGCTCGGCGGCGACCACGCCAGGATCGCCCGCTGGCGACGCGAGCGGTCGGAATCGCTGACGCGCGAAAGGCGCCCCGACCTCCAGCCCTCTATTTCAAAAACCGATCCAAAACCGGCGCGCTGAGCACGGCGGCGACGGCGATCAGCGCGTAGGCGGACACGCGAAACATCCGGTCGCTGGAGCGGTGGAACAACTTCGCGCCGCCCCACAGGCCCAGGGCGTAGGCCGGCCAGATGATGACCGCGTAGAGGAACACCTGCCAGGTGAAGAAGCCCTTGACGAAAAATACGACGTCCATCGCCGTCGACGACAGGGCGTAATAGGCCATGATGTTGGTCCGAATGACTTGGGAATTGTCCTTCTGACCGAGCCAATAAGCGATGATCGGCGGCCCGGAAATGCCGGCCACCGCGCCCATCAGGCCCGCGACGGCGCCGACAACCACCGAAAGCGGCGGATTGGGCCGGCCCGTGTAGCGCCAACCCGACAAAAGCAGGGCCAGCATCAAGACGACCGTGCCTTCCATGCCCCACCGGATCGAAATGGGGTCGAGGTTGGCGAGCAGCCACACGCCCAGCGGCAACATGACGAGATGGCCCGCCAGCATCGGCAGGATTTGCGGCCATTTGCATCCCGGCAGCGCGCGATAGCCGTAGGGCGTCGCCGAGCCCAGGTCGAACAGGTAGAACATCGGCACGGCGATCTTCGGCCCCATCGCCATGGCCGCGAGCGGGATGACGATCAAGGCGCCGCCAAACCCGGAAAAGCCGCGCACAACGCCGCCAATCAGCGAGATGGCCAGGACAAACCAGAGGCGCGGTTCCATCGCAGCGGATGAGAGGCCGGCCGCGAGATCGGCGGGCAGAGAGGACAAATAGGACAAGCCGGCTCCAGCGCGGAGGATTTTGGAAGCGCCGCCAGGCCTGATAGACGCGCGGCATGAACGTTTCCCCGATTCGCATCATCGGCATTGACCCGGGTTTGCGCAACCTGGGCTGGGGAATTGTCGACAGCGAGGGAACACGCCTGTCGTTTGTCGCCTGCGGCGCGATTCATTCGACAGCGGGCGAGCCGTTGTCGGAGCGGCTGCGTCAACTGCACGACGGCCTCGCGGCGGTGCTGCGGGAACATCTGCCGATGGAGGCCGCCGTCGAGGAAACCTTCGTCAACCGCGATCCGCAATCGGCGCTCAAACTCGGCCAAGCGCGCGGCGTGGCTTTGCTGACGCCGGCGCTCGCCGGCCTTCCCGTCGCTGAATACGCGGCCAATCTGATCAAGAAAACGGTTGTCGGCTCCGGTCACGCGCAAAAGGACCAGATCGCCGCGATGGTGAGAATATTGCTGCCGCGCAACGACGCCAAATCAGCCGACGCGGCCGACGCGCTCGCGGTGGCGATCACCCACGCGCAACACCGCGCGTCGCGCGACCTCGCGGCGCGTGTCGCTAACGGGAAACGGTGAGTGGCGCGGGCGTCGGCGCGCCGATCTGGTCCCACACGTTGGCGTCGGTTTGGGACTGGCGCTTGACGAACGTGTAGGGGACGGAATCCCACGCCACCACCTGCTCGCGCATATTGTCGAGGATGAAATCGCCGTGGTCGGTCTTGACGGTCAGGATCGCGTGTCCCTCGCCGTTCTCGTCCTTCACAACCGTCATCAGCAGCGCTTGCCTGGGAAAGCCGAGCGAGATCAGGAAATGACGCTTGTAAAGAGCGTAGTCCTCGCAGTCGCCGTAGCCGTCGAGCGGCAGGTCCCACTGATCGACAACGCCCCAATGGTCCATGTCGGACATCGGGCGAACCGTGTGATTGACGCGCTCGTTGACCTGTTTGATCAAAGCCCAGTTTTTCGCCGTCAGGTCGATGTCGACGGGGGTGGTTTGCGCCGCCGCACACTCGTCGGCGTAACGCTCGCAAAAATCGACCCATCCCCAGGGAGTGGAAGTCCGCCCCGTTGTCGGCTCCACGCCGCCGACAGGCGCGGTCGCCACGCTGGCAATCTTCTCATGGGCCGATCGAGGAGACGCTCCCACGGGTGAAGCGAACGCGAAAACCGCCAGAAACACGGACGCCGCCGCTCTCGTCAGGATACACATCACGCACGCAACCCCACGCCCACGCCCGCTTTCGAGGACCGTCGCGGACGAAACGTCGGCAAGCCGCGTTCCAACCGTTAATGAATTGTAAATTAACGGGCGGCCGGAGTCACTCCGCGCGGGGTCGAATCTTAACGAGTGGTTAACGCGGCGCGGACTTTGTCAGTCCTCCCGCACCCCGGCCATCATGTAATTAACCGCCAAATCGGGGGAAAGCTTCCAGCGGTCGCCGAGCGGGGAGTACACGAGGCCGGTCCGTTCAACGACGCGGAGCCCCGCGTTTTCCATGTGGTTCTCGAATTCATCGGGCGTGACGAACTTTTCCCACTGATGTGTCCCCTTCGGCACCCAACCCAAGACATATTCCGCGCCCAGGATGGCCAGTCCAAAACTCTTCAAAGTTCGATTGAGCGTCGCGCCCAAAAGTTGGCCGCCCGGCCGCAGCAGCGAACCGGACACCGCGACAAAGGCGGCGGGATCGACCACATGCTCGATCACCTCCATGGCGCAGACAACGTCGAACGAGATTCCGCTAGCCGCGAGAGCTTCCGCCGTCGTGGCTTGGTAGTCGATATCAAGTCCCGACCCGCGCGCGTGCGACCTGGCGATGTCGATAAGTTCGGGATTGGGATCTATGGCGGTGACCCGCGCGCCGAGCCGAGCGAGAGGTTCGGAGAGCAGCCCGCCGCCGCATCCAATGTCTAGGATGGTCAACTTGCCGGCGACTGCCGGATGTTGGAGGAGTTGCTTTGCCAAGCGGGCGCGAATCCAGTCGATCCGGGTTGGATTTAGATTGTGAAGGGGCCGCATCGGGCCATCGCGATCCCACCACCGCGAACCCATATCGCGAAATCTTTCGAGTTCCCGAGGGTCCGTGGACTCTCCTAAAAGACGCATGCCGTAATTGCTCCAAAAAGATTGACACGCTCAGGGACGTGACTTATCTGTGATGTAGGTCAAGGTCGAATCGGCGCTAAAATTCGCTTGTTGTTTATCATGTTTTCATTTAATTCTATTATATCTACCAAGTGAATTTATTCGTTGATATAAATTGTACGGCTTTTGAGCCAGTTTTGACGCTCTTTACCCAGGATTTGCTTCCCGGGCTAATTTCGTAACGGGATGGTGCCAAATGCGTCGTGAAAAACGACCTTTCACAGTCGAAGTCAAGCGAGGCGGCAAACGCGCCAATCAACCTTCCGAGTTCAGCACAGTAACGCAAGACGATACGTTTCAGCGCGCCGAAAACGCGTTGTTTGGATCGCCTGCAACGGCATCACCAATGGACGCCATCTCCGCCGAAGCGCCCATCGCCCGGCGCATGGCGGACGACGCGCCTGGACGACGTATTCTGGAGGCGGTGGAGGCCCCCGAACCGGAACCAAATATTTCCGAGGACGTTCCAAAACGGCGAGGACGCAAGCCGGGCTCGAAAAACAAGCCGGCGATTGCCGAAGTGGCGACACCCAAACGGCGTGGTCGTCCCCGTAAATCGGGCGGGAGCGAAGTGAGATCGATTTTCGCGAGCGTCGATATCGTCAACGACGCTCTGGGTAAAATTTCGCGGGCCGCGCCCCTGGCTCCCACAGGAGTTACAACGATGTTCGTTGCCGACGTCCCCGGTGAACAACCCATCAAGCGTGGCCGCGGCCGTCCGCGGAAAATCGTCCCTCCGGGCGGGTTTCCTCCCAAAGTTCCATCTTGGATCGCCTGGGCGGAATCGCCTGATGAGCCCGAAGCGCAGGCGCGCGAGCCAGCGCCAGTCGTTGAGGCTCGTCGACCCCGAGCGGTTGAAATCGACGCCGACGCCGGCCCCGTCGCCCCGATTGTTCGCGCATTGGAGCGGATGGCGCGCCCGACTGGATTGCGCGCGGGAACACGGTGGTCCCGCCGCTTGCGGGGATACGCGCTGGCCCAGAAGCGCGCGCTGAATAGGTAGTCCGCGCGGCTTGAATCGACCGACATTGACACCACGGCTTCCCAAAGCGATATGAGCGCGCCCGGATTTGAACGCGCGGCCCGCGCGATTGAGGCGGGTCGTTCGCCTGATTTATTGGCCAAATTCTTGGACTGCGCCTCAAATGGCTCGACTGGTAATGAAGTTTGGCGGCACCTCCGTCGCCAACGTCGATCGCATTCGCAATGTCGCCAGACACGTCAAGCGGGAAATCGACTCCGGCTATGAGGTTGCCGTCGTTGTGTCGGCCATGTCCGGCAAAACCAATGAACTGGTCGCCTGGGTCAACGACGCCAGCAAGCTCTACGATCCCCGTGAATACGACTCGATCGTCGCGTCCGGCGAACAGGTGACCTCCGGCTTGCTGGCGCTGGCGCTCAACGAAATCGGCGTCCGGGCGCGGTCATGGCAGGGCTGGCAAATTCCGGTGCGCACGGACGACGCGCACGGCTCCGCCCGCATCCAATCCATTGATCCAACGAGGCTGGCGGAAGGTTTCGCTCGCGGCGAGGTCGCCGTCATCGCGGGCTTTCAGGGCGTTCACGAGGCGACGGGCCGGATCACCACGCTTGGCCGGGGCGGCTCCGACACCAGCGCTGTCGCGGTGGCGGCGGCGATTTCGGCGGAACGGTGCGACATCTACACCGACGTCGACGGCGTCTACACGACCGACCCGCGCATCGTGCCGAAGGCGCGCCGGCTCGACCGGATCGCGTTCGAGGAAATGCTCGAAATGGCGTCGCTGGGCGCCAAGGTGCTGCAGGTCCGCTCGGTCGAAGTGGCGATGGTGCACAGGGTCAAAACCTTCGTGCGCTCGTCATTCGACGATCCACTGGACCCGCGTCCAGGCACGCTCATCTGCGACGAGGAGGATATTGTGGAACAGCAGGTCGTCACTGGCATCGCCTTCTCGCGCGACGAGGCCCAGATCACCCTGCGGCGGGTGGCGGACAAGCCCGGCGTCGCGGCCAGCATCTTCGGGCCGCTGGCGGAAGCCAACATCAACGTCGACATGATCATCCAGGTGGTGAGCGACGACGCCATGACCACCGATCTCACGTTCACCGTCGGCAACGCCGATTTCGAGCGCGCCAAGGCGATCCTGGAAAAGAACTGGGCCGACATCGGCCTTCAGTCGCTGCACGGCGCCACGGATGTCGTGAAGGTATCGGCGATCGGCGTGGGCATGCGCAGCCACGCGGGCGTCGCGGCGCGGGCGTTCCGCGCGCTCGCCGACAAGGGCGTGAACATCCGCGCCATCACCACCAGCGAAATCAAGTTCTCGGTGCTGATCGACGCCGAATACACCGAACTCGCGGTGCGCACGCTGCATACGCTTTATGGTCTCGACAAGCCGTAACGATCTGGACAAACGCGGGCCACGCCTGGCCGCGCGAAAACAACGCCCTTCCCGACGGCCCGAAAACAGGCCATTCTCCAAAAATCGGCGCCTGGCGATCGCGCGCGCCGGCGTGGAATTTGACGAGGGGTGCGGGCAATGAAAACGATGGGATACACGGGCCTGGCTTTGGCGGCGGCGCTGGGTTGGGCGGCGACTGCCTCGGCGCAAGTGAAGATCGGCGTCGCCGGGCCGATTTCCGGCCCGAGCGCGTCGACCGGCGCGGCCATGAAAAACGGCGTTGAGCAAGCCATCGCCGACATCAACGCGGCTGGCGGCGTCCTTGGCCAGAAGATCGCGCTGAGCGTTGGCGACGACGCCTCCGACCCCAAACAGGGCGTTTCCGTCGCCAATAAGTTCGTCGGCGACAAGGTTAAATTCGTGGTCGGCGACTACAACTCCGGCGTGTCGATCCCCGCCTCGGAGGTCTATCAGGAAAACAGCGTTCTCCAGATCACTCCCGCCTCGACCAACCCGACCTTCACCGAGCGCAAGATGTGGAACGTCTTCCGCACCTGCGGCCGCGACGACCAGCAGGGCTCCGTGGCTTCGGCCTACATCGTCAGCAAGCTGAAGGGCAAGAAAATCGCCATCGTCCACGACAAGACCACCTATGGCAAAGGCCTCGCCGACGAGACCAAGAAAGGCCTCAACACCGCTGGTGTGACCGAGGTTATCTACGAAGGCGTCAACACCGGCGAGAAGGACTATTCGGCGGTCGTCTCGAAGATCAAGGCTTCCGGCGCCGACCTCGTCTATTTCGGCGGCCTCTACACCGAGGGCGGCCTGATCGCCCGCCAGATGCGCGATCAGGGCGTCACAGCGCCTATGATGGGCGGCGATGGCTTGTTCGATTCGGAGTTCCTGTCGGTCGGTGGCCCGGGCGTCGAGGGATCTCTTGTCACCTTCGGCCCCAACCCGGTCAAAAACCCGGCGGCCGCCGCCGTGGTCAAGAGGCTTGTCGATAGGAAGATCAGCGCGGAATCCTACACGCTCTACAGCTACGCGGCCGTTCAGGTTTACAAGGAAGCCGCCGAGAAAGCCAAGTCGCTCGACCCCAAGAAGGTCGCCGAAGCCATGCATTCGGGCATGACCTTCAACACGGTGATCGGCGATTTCTCTTACAACGCCAAGGGCGACCGCAACGACGCGGACTACGTCGTTTACGAAATCAAGAAGGGCGCCGACGGCAAGCTGACGTTTGAGCAGCTGTAAACCGCGGCGGCCGTTTTAAAAAACAAAGAGGGCCTCCCGACATTGTCGCGGAGGCCCTTTTTTCCGCGTGACGACGCCGCCAGCGGCCTCACATCTGGCGCGCGACCATCATATTCTTGATGCTGGCGATGGCCTTGGCGGGATTCAGGTTCTTTGGGCACGCCTTGGCGCAATTCATGATGGTATGGCATCGATAGAGGCGGAACGGGTCTTCCAGATTGTCCAGCCGTTCGCCCGTCGCCTCGTCGCGCGTGTCGATCAGCCAACGATAGGCCTGCAGCAGCGCCGCGGGGCCGAGATAGCGGTCGCCGTTCCACCAGTAGCTCGGACACGAGGTCGAGCAGCACGCGCAAAGAATGCATTCGTAAAGGCCGTCGAGCTTGACGCGGTCCTCGTGCGATTGCAGCCATTCCTTCTCGGGCTTCGGCGACACGGTCTTGAGCCACGGCTCGATCGAGGCGTGCTGGGCGTAGAAGCGCGTCAGGTCGGGCACAAGATCCTTGACCACGGGCATGTGCGGCAGCGGATAAATCTTGACGACGCTTTTGATGGCGCCCATGTCCTTGGTGCAGGCGAGCGTGTTGGTGCCGTCGATATTCATGGCGCAGGAACCGCAGATGCCCTCGCGACAGGAACGGCGGAATGTCAGCGTTGGATCGATCTTGTTCTTGATCCACAACAGCGCGTCGAGCACCATCGGCCCGCAATCGCCCATGTCGACGAAGTAGGTGTCGATGCGGGGATTGGCGTCGTCGTCCGGATTCCAGCGGTAGACGCGGAATTCGCGAACGCTCGACGCCTTGTCCGGACGCGGCCAGGTCTTGCCCACCGTCGGGCGGGAATTCTTGGGGAGAGCGAGTTCAACCATCGACTAATCCTCGTCGTCGTCCAGGGCGATCATGAGATCGTTGTTCTCTTCGATCCTAAGCATTCGAATGTCTCGAACGGATGCCTTGAACCACGGAAACTTTTTCGCCATCCGCTGGGTGGCGCGCACGCACCGAACGGCGTCGATCGTCTCGTCGCCGAAATAGGTGCTGCCCTGCTTCCACTCGAATCCTCTTGCGCCGAGGAAGTTCCGAATGTCCGCGTAGGCGTTGTTCCACGAGGCGTTCGGATAGGCTTGCTGAAGCATCTGAGTGTCGAGGTCGAAGACAATCGCGTACATGGTTCGCCTTCCGAGCCTGTTGTGGCCGATATGCGCGGGAGCGTTCATGAAAACCTCCGCAAGAGCCGAGTCCTATCTCAATACACCCGCGCTTTCGGCTCGATATAGCTGATCTCGTTCGACATCGTGTAGGTGTGCACCGGGCGAAAATCGATCGTCACCTTCTTCTTCGCGTCGTCGGCCCAAGCCAGCGTGTGCTTCATCCATTCCTTGTCGTCGCGGTTGGGGTAGTCCTCGCGCGCGTGGGCCCCGCGGCTTTCCTTCCGCTCGACGGCGGAATCCATGGTCGTGACGGCCTGAATGATGAGGTTGTCGAACTCGAGGGTTTCCATCAGGTCCGAATTCCAGATCAGCGAGCGGTCGGTGACGCCGATGTCGCCGACGCCGTTCCAGACGTCGTTGATGAGTTTCGAGCCTTCTTCGAGAACCTCGCCGGTGCGGAACACCGCGCAATTGCTCTGCATGGTCGTCTGCATTTTGTTGCGCAGTTGCGCGGTCGGCGTGCCGCCCTTGGCCCAACGGAACCCGTCGAGCCGCGACAAGGCGAGGTCGGCCGAGTCCGCTGGAAGATCAGGTTGTTTTTCACCCGGCTTGACCAGCTCGGCGGCGCGCAGTCCCGCCGCGCGGCCAAACACCACCAGATCGATGAGAGAGTTCGAACCCAGCCGATTGGCGCCATGGATCGACACGCAGGCCGCTTCGCCCAGCGCCATCAGGCCAGGCACGATGTAGTCGTTGTCGCCATTCTTCTTGGTTAGCACTTCGCCGTGATAGTTCGTGGGGATGCCGCCCATGTTGTAATGAACCGTCGGCAACACGGGGATCGGCTCCTTCGTCACATCGACGCCGGCGAAAATCCGCGCGCTTTCCGAAATGCCGGGCAGGCGCTCGTGCAGGATTTTCGGATCAAGATGGTCGAGGTGCAGGTAAATATGATCCTTGTCCTTGCCGACGCCACGGCCCTCGCGGATTTCGATGGTCATGGCGCGGGAGACAACGTCTCGCGACGCGAGATCCTTGGCCGATGGCGCGTAGCGTTCCATGAAACGCTCGCCGAGGCCGTTGGTGACATAGCCGCCTTCGCCGCGCGCCCCCTCGGTGATCAGGCAGCCCGAGCCGTAGATGCCGGTGGGGTGGAATTGCACGAATTCCATGTCTTCGAGCGGCAGGCCGGCGCGCAGCGCCATCGCGTTGCCGTCGCCTGTGCAGGTGTGGGCGGAGGTCGCCGAAAAATAGGCGCGGCCATAGCCGCCGGTCGCCAGAACAGTGAGGCCGCCACGGAAGCGGTGTATCGTGCCGTCGTCCATCTTGATGCAAACGACGCCGAGGCAGCGGCCTTCGGGGCTCATGATCAGATCGATGGCGAAATATTCGATGAAGAACTCGGTGTTGTTCTTCAACGCCTGCCCGTAGAGCGTGTGCAGAATGGCGTGGCCGGTGCGGTCGGCGGCGGCGCAGGTGCGCTGCGCTATGCCCTTGCCATAGTCGGTGGTCATGCCGCCGAACGGACGCTGGTAGATTTTGCCCTCTTCCGTGCGCGAAAAAGGGACGCCCCAATGTTCAAGCTCGTAAACGGCGGCCGGCGCGTTGCGGCAGAGATATTCAATCGAATCCTGGTCGCCGAGCCAGTCCGAGCCCTTGACGGTGTCGTACATGTGCCAGCGCCAGTCGTCGGGGCCCATGTTGCCAAGCGACGCGGATATGCCGCCTTGCGCCGCGACCGTGTGCGAACGGGTCGGAAACACCTTCGAGATGCAAGCCGTGCGCAGGCCCGCCTGCGAGCAACCCACGGTGGCCCGCAAGCCGGCGCCGCCAGCGCCGACGACAATCACGTCGTACGTGTGATCGGTGATCGGATAGGCCTTGCCGTTGACCGCCGGCCCCTTGCCCGCGCTCGCTGATTCGGACGAATTCGCCATGATCGCGCCTCTTGATCCCGACTCTTGATTACACTCGGGGATTGGAAAACCGGAATTAAACGAAGCCGATGCGCAGCGTCGCGTAAACGCAGGCCAAGCCGATCGCGTAGCAGAAGAATTCGTTGGCCAGGAGCGTCCACGCCTTCGCGTGCTCGCCATGCACGTAATCCTCGACGATGACCTTCATTCCGAGCTTCATGTGATACACGCCGGCGAGAATGAAAAGCAGGGTCACAACCGCCGGCGCGACGCCGCTCATGATGTCGCGCGTGGCCTTGTAGTCCTTGCCGACAACCGTCAGGAGCAGCCAGACGAAGCCGATTGTCAGCGGAACGAGCGCGGCCGAGGTCGCGCGCATCATCCAGACATCCCTCGTGCCGGAGCGGGCGGAACCGAGATAGCGCACCTTGGACAGCGGCGTGCGGATGGAATTGGCGTCGTTGGACATGCGTTCAACCTCGATAATTCGCCGTGTCAGCGCGTCGCGTAGGCGATGGCCCAAACAACCAGGGTCAGGATCGCGCCGCCGCCAAGCGTCGCTTGCGCCAGATATTCCCGTTCCGGATGGTCCATGCCGCGGCCGGATTCCCAGATGAAGTGCCTGAGGCCGCCGAGCAGATGGTGAAAAAGCGCCCAGGTGAAGCCGAACAGGATCAGCCGGCCGATGATCGACGCCAGAAAGCCGTTGACGATCGCGAACGAACCGGCGTTCGACGCCAGGGCGATCAGCCACCAGGCCAACAAAAGCGTCCCGACATAAAGCGCGCCACCCGTGATGCGGTGGGCGATCGACATCATCATCGTCAGCATTGGGCGGTAGATGCCCAGATGCGGCGACAGCGGCCGGCGCGCCTCGGGGTTGCTGCTGACGGTTTTCGCCTCGGCCATCGAATGGACCTCATGGGGGATTTGCGAGGTCTAACTAATGCAAGTGGGAGCGGCGCGCAACGCTCGCGCTCGCGGCTTAGGTTCCCCTCGCGGCGCGGACGAGATTGAGGGCGTCGTCGGAAGCCCAGTCGGCCGGCCCCGCCATGATTCCGAGCTCGCAACCCTGTTGATCGACGAGAATGCTTGTCGGCAACCCAACACCCTTGCCGGCTTTCTTGAGGGTTTGGAACACATCCGCGCCGGGGTCCGCGTAGAAGGCCAACGACTTCACCCCAATCCCGTCGAGGAATGGCTTGCGGCGCTCCAGCCTCGTCGTGTCGAGATCGACCGTCACCACTTCGAAGTCGTCCCCGCCAAGTTTCGCCTGAAGGTGGTCAAGCGCCGGCATTTCCTCGCGACAGGGGACGCACCAGGTCGCCCAAAGGTTCAGCAAAAGCGTTTTGCCGTGAAAATCGCTCAGGTGGAGCTCTTTGCCATCAGGTCCCTGAAACGACACATCGGCCAAGGGCGCGGGCCGTTTCGAGACCATCAACGCGGCCACTTCTCCATGCGCGAGAGGCACGAGACGGGCGATTGTTTCCGCCGCCGGCGCGCATTCCACGTTCGGCGCTTCCTTGCCGCCCCGCGTGAACCCGTATACGACCGCGACGCCCACGATCGTCGCCGCCACAAAGACCATCGCGGCGCGGCGAGCGGCGGCGGGACGAATGGGATCGGGATTGTCTGTCATCCGTGGATAGCGCCTCGGGAAAAGCCAATGAGCAACAAGATGTGGGGCGGCCGATTCGCGACCAGCCCCGACGCGATCATGACCGAAATCAACGCCTCCATCGGCTTTGATCACCGATTGGCGGCGCAGGACATCCGGGGATCGCTGGCCCATGTCGCCATGCTCGCCGAGGCGGGCGTCGTGACACGCGAAACAGCCGACGCGATCTCGCGTGGTCTAAACCAGGTCCAGGCGGAAATCGAGAGTGGCGTGTTCACGTTCTCGCGCGCGCTCGAGGACATTCATATGAACGTCGAATCGCGCCTCGCCGAAATCATCGGCCCCGAGGCGGGACGACTGCACACCGCGCGCTCGCGCAACGACCAGGTGGCGGTGGATTTCCGCCTCTGGGTGCGCGACACCATCGACCATCTCGACGCTCAGTTGCGCGGGCTTCAGAGCGCGCTGGTCGACCGGGCGCTTGAACACGCCGGCGACACGATGCCTGGCTTCACCCATCTGCAATCGGCCCAGCCGGTCACGTTCGGCCACCATCTGCTCGCCTATGTCGAAATGCTGGCGCGCGACCGCGGCCGCTTCGCCGACGCCCGTCGCCGGCTGAACGAATGCCCGCTCGGCGCCGCGGCTCTGGCCGGCACGTCGTTTCCCATCGATCGGGAACAAACGGCGCGAGCGCTTGGATTCGACCGCCCGACGGCGAATTCGCTCGACAGCGTGTCGGACCGCGACTTCGTGCTGGAAGCCATGTCCGCCGCCGCGGTTTGCGCCACCCATCTCTCGCGTTTCGGCGAGGAAATCGTGCTGTGGGCGACGCCGCAATTCGGTTTCGTCAACCTGTCGGACGCCTTCACGACGGGCTCGTCGATCATGCCGCAGAAGCGCAATCCCGACGCGGCGGAACTTGTGCGCGGCAAGTCGGGCCGGGTCATCGGCGCGCTGACCGGGCTTTTAGTCGTGATGAAGGGGCTGCCTCTCGCCTATTCCAAAGACATGCAGGAAGACAAGGAGGGCGCGTTCGACGCGCTGCACACGCTGTCCCTGTGTGTCGAGGCCATGACCGGCATGGTCAAGGACCTGAAACCGGACACCAAGCGCATGAAGGCCGCCGCCGGCGCCGGCTATTCGACCGCGACCGATCTGGCGGATTGGCTGGTGCGGACGCTGAATTTGCCTTTCCGGCAGGCGCACCACATCACGGGTTCGTTGGTGCGAATGGCTTCCGAGCGTAAAACGGGCCTCGAAAAGCTTTCGCTGTCCGACATGCGCGCGGTCGAACCCAAAATCGACGAGACTGTGTTCGCCGTTTTGGGCGTTGAAAAGTCGGTCAAGTCGAGAAAATCCTATGGCGGGACCGCGCCGTCGAATGTCCGCGCGCAGGCCCGCCGCTGGCGCGCGCGGCTTGACAAGGAATTGAAGGCGTTGGGTTCGCATTGATCCGGCATCGGCTATATTAAGGCTCGAAGGAGCACCGTGGTGCGACGCAAAAACCGAAACTTCGCCGCAGCGACACTAGCGGCCTGCGTCGTGGCGCTGGCTTTGTCCGGCTGCGGCCGGCGGGGCGACCTTGAGACGCCGATTGACGCGGCGGCGGCCAAGGCCCCGCCGGACAAAGGGCTTTTGGACGAGGGGGCGGCGCCCGCGCCCAAGCGGTTCAAGCCGGTTCCGCCAAATCAGCCCTTCCTGCTCGACCCCCTGCTATAAGCGTCGACGGCGCCATGCATCACTTCCATTATGTAGATGGCGCCATGCGCGCCGAAGGGGTCGATCTCGCGCGGCTCGCGCGGGACGTCGGCACGCCCTTCTATTGCTATTCGAGCGCGACGCTGATCCGGCATTTCCAGGTGTTTAGCGACGCTTTCGCCGACACGCCGTCGCTGGTCTGCTACGCGCTCAAGGCGAATTCGAATCAGGCCGTGCTCAAAACCCTGGCGCGGCTCGGCGCGGGAATGGATGTCGTCTCTGAAGGCGAATTGCGCCGCGCCCGCGCCGCTGGCGTGCCGGGTTCGCGCATAACCTTTTCCGGCGTCGGCAAGACGGCGCGGGAAATCTCGCTGGCCCTCGACGAAAACATTCTGTGTTTCAACGTGGAGTCGGAACCCGAACTCGAGGCGATTTCGCGAATCGCGGCGGCGAAGGGCGCGACGGCGCCCGTGTCGCTGCGCGTCAACCCCGACATCGACGCGAAGACCCACGCCAAGATTTCGACTGGCAAGGCCGAAAACAAATTCGGCGTGCCCATTTCACGCGCCCGCGACGTCTACCGGCGCGCCGCCGCGTTGCCCGGCGTCCGCGTCGTCGGCGTCGATATGCACATCGGTTCGCAAATCGTCGATCTCCAGCCCTTCGACCAGGCTTTCGCGCTGCTGGCGGATTTCGTGCGCGAACTGCGCGCCGACGGGCATGTCATCGAGCATGTCGATCTCGGCGGCGGCCTCGGCATTCCCTACCACGAGGATGAAAATCCGGACTCCTACCATCCCGAGCGCTACGCGGCGGTCGTGAAGAAGCGCGCCAACAGCCTGGGGTGCAAGCTGCTTTTCGAACCCGGCCGGCTCATTGTCGGGAACGCCGGCATACTTGTGACAAGCGTGATCTATGTGAAGAAGGGCGAAGCGAAGAATTTCGTCATTGTCGACGCGGCCATGAACGATCTGATTCGCCCGACGCTGTACGACGCCCATCACGACATCAAGCCTGTGGCGGAACCCGCCGCCGGCTCGGCGCGGCTCGTCGCCGACGTCGTTGGTCCGGTTTGCGAAACAGGCGATTATCTCGCGCTCGCGCGCGACATGGCCGAGCCCGCCGCCGGAGACCTTCTCGCTGTGATGTCGGCGGGCGCCTATGGCGCGACGCAGGCGGGCACCTACAATTCGCGGCTGCTCGCGCCGGAAGTGCTTGTCGATGGCGAACGCTGGGCCGTGATCAGGCCCAGGCCAAGCTATGACGAGTTGATCGGCCTTGACCGGCTGCCCGAATGGCTCGCTTAAAGTCGAGAAACCCTCGTTTCCTCGCAAAATCGCGACTGGCAAGCCACGATTGCCGTGATAATCTCCTGTGCGAAAACAGGAGTTCCGATTGACGGAGCGGAAAAACCAGGCCGCCGACACGAGCGGCCGACTCGAAGCCCTGGCGCGCCGGGCCGGCCTCGTCCTTGGCTGGGAGCAAGTGTGGCCAACCCTCGCCGCGGGGCTGGCCCTTTGCGGCGTGTTCATCGCCATTTCGTTTCTTGGCGTCTGGCTGGAACTGCCCCTCTGGGGCCGCGTCGGCGGCGTCGTTTTATTCGCGCTTGGCCTCGCCTGGATCTTGGCGCGGCTGGCGGCTTTCGCAATTCCGTCGCGGGCCGCGCGCCTTGGACGTCTCGACCGTGATTCCGGCCTGGCCCACCGTCCGGCCACGGCTCTGGACGACCAACTCGCCAACAATAGCGGCGACCCCGCGACTTCGGCGCTCTGGGACCTGCATCTCAAGCGCGCGGAAACCGCCGCCTCGAATTTGAGGCTCGCCACGCCATCGCCCGGCATGCCCCGGCGCGACGTTTTCGCCCTGCGCGCGCTGGCGCTGATCGCGCTGGTCGCCGCCGGTTTCATCGCCGGACCGGAAAAATACGCGCGTGTGCTCGCCGCGTTCGACTGGCGCACGCCGGGCGCTTTGTCGGTGGGATACCGGCTCGACGCGTGGATCGACCCGCCGGGCTACACCGGTCGCCCGCCCATCGTACTGAAACTGCGCGACGACGGCGACAACGCCGGCGGTCGCGACTTGACGGCGCCGGTAGGCTCGACTGTCGTTGTGCGCGCGTCCGAAGGGGCGAATGTGACGGCGGAAGGCGAAGGCGGTCTCGCGCTCGTGAAACCCGACGCCGAAGATTCGGGCAAACCGCCGGCGGCGAAGGCCAAATCCGAGGATCAGGAGATTCGGTTCTCGCTGATGAGCGATGGCCAGCTGGTCCTCAAGCGGTTTGGCTCGACGATCGCCGCCTTCAAGATCGCTTCAATTCCCGATTTGCCGCCGACAATCGAAATCAGGGGAACGCCAACGGCGAACGCGCGGGGCTCGTTCACCGTTCAGTACAAGATCGACGACGATTACGGTGTCGTTGGCGCGGAAGCGGAATTCACCGCGCCTGTCGTCAACGGACGCCCAGTGACGGGGCGAACGCTGGCCGAGGCCCCTAAAATGCCTCTGGCGCTGCCCGCGGACCGGGGCGGCCTCGGCGACGGCGAAACAACGGCGGATTTGTCGGAGCATCCTTGGGCCGGCGCGCGCGTGACGATGACTTTGTCCGCCAAGGACGAAGGCGGCAACGAAGGGCGCGGCAAGCCGGTTGAAGTCACCTTGCCGCAGCGCGTATTCACCAAGCCGCTGGCGCGCGCGCTGGTTGAACAGCGCCGCAACCTGATCCTCGCGCCGGACGATCGCAAAGGGATAAGCGCCTCGATCGACGCGCTGATGATCGCGCCCGACAAGTTCGGGACGACGAGCGCGATATTTCTGGGCCTCTCCACGATCGCCACGCGCCTCGCCTCGGCCAAAAGCGATCCCGACCTGCTCGATGTCGCCGATTTCATGTGGGAAATGGCGCTGCGCATCGAGGGCGGAAACCTGTCGGAAGCCGAGCGCGATCTGCGCTCCGCCGAACAGCAGCTTCGCGACGCCTTGCAGCGCGGCGCGCCGGACGAGGAAATCAAGCGGCTGATGGACCAACTGCGCGCCGCGATGGACAAGTTCCTCAACGAAATGGCCCGCAACGCCGAAAAAAATCAGGACGCGCAAAACGACAACCAGCGCATGGTGACGCCAGACCAGCTCAAATCCATGGTCGACCGCATGCAGGAGATGATGAAAAACGGCGACACGGCGAGCGCGCAACAATTGCTCGACCAGTTGCAACACCTGATGGAAAATCTGCAGACCGCGCGGCGGCCGAGCCGGCCGGATCCGCGGTCCCGCGAAATGAACCGCGCCATCGACGAGCTGGATCAGTTGAGCCGCGAAGAGCAGGAGCTGCGCGACAAGACCTTCCGCAACGATCAAAAAAAGCAGGCCCAGCGAAACCAGCGCCAGAAAGACGGGCAGAAACAATCGGGCCCCCAAAATGGCCAGCAAGGTCAGCAACAACAGAGCCAACGCGGCGAGCAGGGCCAGCAGGGTCAACAACCCGGCGACCAGGCCGATTCCGGCGACGACGATGGCGATCAGCAGGCGGAAAACGGCGACGGCGGCGGTGATCAGGAATCGCTCGCCGAGCGCCAGCAATCGCTGCGCCAGCGCCTCGAAAACCTGAAGAAGCGCATGCAGCAGTTCGGCATGGATGGCAAAGACGGCATGGACGACGCCGAAACCGCCATGCGCGAAGCCGAAGGCCAGCTTGGCCAGGGCGAGCAGGGCCGCGGCAAGGCCGTCGACGCCGAGGGCCGCGCCATCGAGGCCCTGCGCAAACAATCGCAGCAGATGGCGCAGCAGATGCAACAGAACGGCCAGCAAGCCGGCCAAGGCCGCGGCCCTGGCGACCCCAACGGCCCCATGCGCGAAGGAAACGAAAGCGGCGCCGCGGACCCGCTCGGCCGCGAATCCCACGACAAGCGGGACGCCAACAACCAACGCTACGACCCTCTCGGGACGCCGCTGGCGCAGCGAGCGCAACGCGTGCTCGAGGAATTGCGCAAGCGACTGTCGGACCCCGCCCGCCCGCAGGTTGAACTCGACTATCTCGAACGCCTGATGAAGCGTTATTGAAATTTGTCGCGGCGCGAAACTCCGCTGTTGGAAATGCCCATGCCTTTTTCATCGAATGTTCTGGTGGGCGTCGCCGTCGGCGCGGTGTTCATCGTTCTGCTGCTCGGGCTTGGCAACATGCTTCGCGGCGGCAACCCGAACCTCTCGCAAAAACTCATGCGCTGGCGCGTCGGGTTGCAGTTCGTGGCCATTCTCTTGATTATTGGCGTGCTCTGGTTCCGGAAATAGCTCCCCGATGGTTCTTCTCAACCGCATCTACACGCGCGGCGGCGACGCCGGCGACACCTCGCTCGGCGACGGCCAGCGCCGCGCGAAATTCGATTTGCGGGTCGAGGCTTTTGGCACAATTGACGAGGCCAACAGCGCGATCGGCCTCGCCCGGGCGAACCTCGCGCGGACCTCGCGGGAGATCGACGATATTCTGGCGCGGATTCAGAACGACCTGTTCGATCTCGGCGCCGACCTTTGCTCGCCCGACACGGGCAAGAAAAGCGGCCCTGCGCCGCTTCGGATCATTCCTTCGCAAGTCGACCGGCTGGAAGGCGAAATCGACGCGCTGAACGGGCGGCTTTCCCCGCTTCGATCCTTCGTCCTGCCGGGCGGTTCCCCCGCCGCCGCCGCGCTCCATCTCGCCCGCACCATCGTGCGGCGGGCCGAAAGGTTGATGGTTGAGCTGTCGCGCCGGCCCGACGAGCAAGTTGGCGACCCAGCGCTTCGCTACGTCAACCGGCTATCGGATTTGCTGTTTGTCGCCGCGCGGGCGGCCAACCGCGATGGCGCCGACGATGTGCTGTGGAAGCCCGGCGAAAACCGCTGACCACGGATTGTTGACCAGCGACAACCGGCGCGCGATGGTTGGAGCCCAGCGCTCTGGCCAGTGACCCCCAATGTTCATGCCGCTCTATGACGGCGCGCCGATGGTTTTTCTGCGTCAGCCAATCGTCAACTATTCGCTGATCGCGCTCAACATCGCGGTCTTTCTGGCGATGAACGCGGGCCTTTTCGGCGATGTGGAGCGGCTCGATCTGGCGCTCGGCGCGATTCCGGCCGTCGTCGTCGGACATTCGAGCCTCGCCAAGGGGCTGGGGCTGGTGCCCGAGCCGCTGACGCTGCTCACTGGCCTGTTCATCCACGCGGGCTGGGCACACCTGATCGGCAACATGCTGTTTCTCTGGGTGTTTGGCGACAATGTCGAGGACGCCATGGGCTCGGCGCGCTATCTGGCGTTTTATCTGGCGTGCGGGATCGCCGGCTGCCTGTCTTATTGCGTCGTCGATTCCACGTCGGAAGCGCCGCTCATTGGCGCGTCCGGCGCGATATCAGGCGTCGTGGTCGCCTACATGATCCTTTATCCGAGAATCCGCGTTCTCGGCCTCGTCCTCAACATCCTGCCCTTGCGCCTTCCCGCGCTCTGGTGCCTTGGCGCGTGGATCGCCACGCAACTCATGTCGGCCCTGGTCGCCCCGCGCGGCGACGTGGGTTTTTGGGCGCATGTCGGCGGCATCGCCTGCGGCGCGGCCTTGACGCCTCTGCTGCGTCGCGCCGCCGCGCCCCTGTTCAGTTCCCGCCGGGCGTAAAGGGGCCTTCGTAGAAGGCTTTGGCCGCGTTGACTTGCCGCGAAGCGGGAACTACCAAAATCTATCCATCCCGGCCGCCTCAGGAACGCCGCAATGAAAATTCTCGTGCCCGTGAAACGGGTCGTCGACTACAACGTCAAGGTGCGCGTCAAGGCGGACGGATCGGGCGTCGATCTCGCCAACGTCAAGATGTCGATGAATCCTTTCGACGAAATCGCGATCGAAGAGGCGCTGCGTCTCAAGGAAGCTGGCGCGGCCACTGAAGTGGTCGTTGTCTCGATTGGCCCGGCGCAAGCCGCCGAGACCATCCGCACGGGCCTCGCAATGGGCGCCGACCGCGGAATTCTGGTGAAGGTCGACGCGCCCGTCGAGCCTCTCGCCGTCGCCAAATTGCTTTGCGCGATCGCCAAGTCCGAGGAGCCCGGGCTGATCATATTGGGGAAGCAGGCGATCGACGACGACTGCAATCAAACCGGCCAGATGCTCGCGGCGCTGCTTGGCTGGAGCCAGGCCACGTTCGCGTCGAAAATCGCGATGTCCGAGGGCTCCGCCGACGTGACGCGCGAGGTGGACGGCGGTCTGCAAACGATCACAGTGAAAACGCCGGCTGTTGTCACCACCGACTTGCGCCTCAACGAGCCACGCTACGCCTCGCTGCCCAACATCATGAAGGCGAAGAAAAAACCGATCGACGAGAAAACGCCGGGCGATTTCGGCGTCGATGTGTCGCCGCGGCTGACGACGCTCCACACCAGCGAGCCGCCGCCGCGCAAGGGCGGGGCGAAAGTGAAATCGGTCGCCGAACTTGTCGATAAACTCAGGAACGAGGCGGGAGTCATCTGATGTCAACGCTGCTCTTCGCCGATGTCGCCAAGGGCGGCCTTGGCGATTCCGTCGCCAAGGCGCTGACCGCCGCCCGCGCGCTTGGCGCGCCGGTCGATATTTTGGTGGCGGGGTCCGGTGTCTCCGCCGCCGCCGCCGCGGCTTCGAAACTGGAAGGCGCCGCCAGGGTTCTGGTGGCGGATTCGGATATCTACGCGCATCAACTGGCCGAACCGATGGCGGCGCTCATTGTCGCGCTCGCTCCGAAATACGCGGCGATCGTGTCCAGCGCGACCTCGTCGGCCAAAAACATCATGCCCCGCGTCGCCGCGCTGCTGGACGTCATGCAAATTTCGGAGATCACGAAGGTGGTCTCGCCCGACACGTTCGAGCGGCCGATCTACGCTGGAAACGCGATCCAGACGGTGAAATCGAACGATCCGACGAAAGTCGTGACGGTGCGCGTCACGGCGTTCGCCGCGTCGCCCGCGACCGGATCGGCGCCGATCGAAAACGTCCTGGCCGCCGCCGACCCCGGCCTGTCGTCGTTCAAGGAAGAAGCGCTCTCCCGCAGCGACCGGCCGGAATTGACGGCGGCGAAGATCATTATCTCGGGCGGCAGGGCGCTGCAGAATTCCGATAATTTCAAGACTTACATCGAGCCCGTCGCGGACAAACTGGGCGCCGCAATGGGCGCTTCCCGCGCGGCGGTCGACGCTGGCTACGCGCCGAACGACTGGCAGGTTGGGCAAACCGGGAAGGTCGTCGCGCCGGAACTCTACATCGCGGTCGGCATTTCGGGAGCCATCCAGCACCTGGCGGGCATGAAGGACTCCAAAGTCATCGTCGCCATCAACAAGGACGAGGAAGCGCCGATTTTCCAGGTGGCGGACTATGGGCTTGTCGCCGATCTGTACAAGGCGATGCCGGAACTGAACGACGAGCTGGCCAAGCTGAAAACGCGCTAATTCGCTGGACGCGGGCGGCGCTTGCCCTATGATCGCGCCGGGCGCGCGCAGCGGAGGCGTATCGGGAATGGCCGTCGGAATCCAGAAAATTGGAATTATCGGCGCCGGACAAATGGGAACCGGGATCGCCCGGGTTTGCGCGCTCGCCGGCCTGGATGTGGTGCTCGCCGACGTCTCGGAAGATCGCCTGAAAGCCGCGATCGATCTTGTCGACGTCTCGCTCCAACGCCGTGTCGCCGACGGCGACCTTCCGGAATCCGAGCGAAAGTCCGCGGTCGCGCGCATCCACTCAACCATTGATTTCGCCGGTTTCGCGGCGTGCGACCTTGTGCTCGAGGCCGCGACGGAAAACGAAGCGGTCAAACGCGGGATTTTCGAGCGGCTTTGCCCGGCCCTCAAGCCGGAAGCGCTGATCGGAACCAACACGTCTTCGATTTCGATCACCCGCCTGGCGTCGGCGACGGACCGCCCGGAGAAATTCATCGGAATTCATTTTATGAATCCGGTGCCGCGCATGCAGCTCGTGGAGCTGATTCGAGGCATAGCGACCGAGGAAGCGACCTTCGAAACAGCCAAGGCCTTCATCGATCGTCTCGGCAAGACGTCCACCGTTTCCGAGGACTTCCCCGCGTTCATCGTCAATCGGATTTTGCTGCCGATGATCAACGAGGCGATCTACACGCTTTATGAAGGCGTGGGCAATGTCGAGGCGATAGACACCGCGATGCGGCTCGGGGCCAATCATCCCATGGGACCGCTGCAACTCGCCGACTTCATCGGGCTCGACACCTGTCTGTCGGTCATGCAGGTCCTGCACGAGGGGCTGGCGGATTCGAAATACCGACCCTGTCCCTTGCTCGTTAAATATGTCGAAGCGGGATGGCTTGGCCGCAAGACCCACCGTGGTTTTTACGATTACCGCGGCGGCTCGCCGGTGCCGACCCGGTAGCGCCGCTTTGGGCCGACGGCGCCGGCCGGCGCCGGAATTTTGCCGCGCCCCCTTCACAAAGTTGTCGTCGCGCATATAGATTATGGGGGCGTTCCCCGGAATTGGTCGGGGATATTGACGAAAGAGGTGTCGCGATTTGACCCTTCACGTCCAGCCGCCGGTGTCGCCGGAAGCCTGTCCCGCGCTTGTGCTCAACGCCGACTTCAGGCCCCTGAGCTATTATCCTCTCTCGCTGTGGTCGTGGCAGGATACGATCAAGGCTGTTTTCCTCGACCGGGTGAACATCGTTTCGCACTACGACAAGTGCATCAGAAGCCCGAGCTTCGAGATGCGGCTGCCCTCTGTCGTGTCGTTGAAAACCTATATCAAGCCATCGCGGCAACCAGCCTTCACGCGATTCAATGTCTTTCTCCGCGACCGTTTTTCCTGCCAATATTGCGGGTCGCGCGACGAACTCACGTTCGACCACGTCGTTCCGAGGTCCAAGGGCGGCATGACCACATGGGAAAACGTCGTGGCCGCCTGTTCGCCCTGCAATCTACGCAAGGGCGACCAATTGCCGCGCGCGATCAAGATGTTTCCCGCCAACAAGCCATTTCAACCATCGGTGGCCGATCTGCACCGCAATGGAAGACTGTTTCCGCCGAACTATCTGCACGACAGCTGGCTTGACTATCTTTACTGGGATTCGCCGCTCGATCCGTGATCGGACGCGGCCGATACGCGTCGGAGCGTCAGGTTGATTCGCCCCCCGCTCGGCAACAGGCTCGACGAGCCCGCGAAAATCCGATCGACGCCGTGATACATCCGCCGCGCCGCGCCGCCAAAAACCAGAACATCGCCGGATTCGAGCCTCAGCGACCGGGTGGCGCCGCCGCGGATGGTTCCGCCCATCCGAAATTTACAGCCGTCGCCAAGAGAGATCGAGACAATGGGGGCGTTGAAATCGAACTCGTCCCTGTCCTGATGCAAGCCCATGCGCGCCGTCGAATCGTAGAAATTCACCAGACAGGCCTCGGGCGGACACGGGTAGGCCGCGGTTTCGTCCCATATCGCCAGAACGGATCGCGGCATCGGCGGCCAAGCCTTCCCCGAAACCGGATGCGTCCTTTGATAGCGATAGCCCGCGACATCGGAAATCCAACCCAAATCGCCGCAATTCGTCATGCGAACCGACATTGGATCCGCCGTGCGGGGCATTCGGGGCATAAACAGCGGGGCGGCGGCGAGCACCCCCATCACATCGCCGAGAACCGCTTCCTGCGCTGCGCGGTCGAGCCAGCCCTTCCAGAGCAGGACGCCCGGCGCGAGTGGCAGCGGCGCGGGCAATATCAGGCTTTTTGGCCGCCGCGCGCGACGCCGACCTTCGCGGGCCGCAGGCAACGCTCGCCAATTGAGTAGCCGTCTTCCACCACTTCCAGAACTGTCCCGTTGGGCACGGTCGCGTCGGGAATTTCAAACAGGGCTTCGTGCATGTTGGGGTCGAATTTATTGCCCTTCGGCTCCAATTTCTTCACACCGTGGCGGGCCAGTCGGGATTGAAAATCACGCTCGGTGAGTTCGATCCCTTCGATAAACGCCTTCACCGGAGGCGAGGCTTCAGCGCGCGCGTCTTCGCCAAGGCTCGCCAGGGCCCGGCGCAGATTGTCGGCGAAACCCAGCATGTCGCGAGCAAGCGATGTAACGCCATACAGCTTCGCGTCGGCGACCTCCCTTTCGGTGCGGCGACGCAGGTTTTCCATGTCGGCGAGAGTCCGAAGCGACTTGTCCTTGAGCGCGGCGTTTTCGGCGTTCAGCGCTTCGAGCACCGCGAAAGGATCGGGCTCTGCGGACGGGGCGTCCGTTGCGACCTCGTCGAAAGGAGGCTCGTCTTGCTTGGCTTCGTTCGTCATGGCTCGTCCGTTGTGGTGTCGCACGGGATATCGTGCGCTAATTTACAAAAATCAAGCGCCCGCCGGATCGGGACAACCCAGCAGCTAGCTGGCCTTGACCCTCTTTGCCTTCGCGCTTTGAACGGAATGGCCCTTGCCAAACACATCAAGCATGCGAAGACGAACCGCGTCATGGCGCGCGGGAGACGTTATTTTGGCCCCCGTCAGATCGACCACGTAAAAAACGTCGACGGCTTTTTCGCCGAAAGTGGCGATATGAGCCGACGCTATATTGAGGTTCAGGTCCGAAAGCGCCTGGGTAAGGTCGAACAACAGGCCGGGCCGGTCGAGGCCCGAAACCTGAAGAACGGTGGATCGGACCGACAGGGTGTTGTCGATCAACGCTTCGGGCGCGATGGTGAAAGCGCTCGTCGCGGCCACTCCCGTCCTTGATCTCGCCGCCACCGCGTCGTCAAGACGCAACTCGCCGCGCAGGGTTTTTTCAATGGTGTCGGCGATTCGGCCCGCCCTGCGCAGCTCGTCCTCGTCCTGATCGAAGCCGCGCTTGATCGATATCGTGTCCAAAGCCAGTCCATCGGTCGTGGTGAAGATTTGCGCGTCCATGATGTTGGCGCCGGCCGTCGCGCAAGCGCCCGCGACGATCGACAAAAGCCTCGGGTGGTCCTGAGCGACGACCGTCAACTCGGTGATCGCCTGGAAGGAATCGGTGGCGACTTCCGTCGTCAGCGGTTCCCCGCCAGCGTCCAGCCCCCGCAACAGGCGGGCGTGCGCGGCTTTGTGCGGCAAATCCACACGCAGCCAGTAGGCGGGATAATGGCGCGCGGCGTAGGCGTCGAACTCGGCGTCCGTCCAGGCCGTCAGAGCCCCGCGCAGTTCGCGTTTCGAGGCCGCCACGCGCGCGTCGCGATTGATCGTTGAATGACCGCCGGCGAGCATCACTTCGGTTTCGAAATACAGCGTTCGCAGCAACTGGCCCTTCCAGCCGTTCCAAACGCCCGGGCCGACGGCCCTGATGTCGCACGCGGTCAACACCAGCAGCAGGCGAAGCCGCTCCAGGGTCTGCACCTTCGACGCGAAGGCCTGAATGGTGCGGGGATCGGCCAAATCGCGGCTTTGCGCCGTGTCCGACATCACGAGATGATATTCGATCAGCCAGGCGACGGTTTCCGTCTCCGCTTCGCTCAAACCAAGCCTTGGGCAAATCGCGCGCGCGTCGCGGGCTCCCGCGATCGAGTGGTCTTCCTTGCGGCCCTTCGCCACGTCGTGCAGGAACATCGCCACATAAAGGCACCGGCGGCCGGCGATCGAGGCCAGAAGCTCGAAACACAGCGGGTGCTCGTCCTTCAATCGGCCGCTTTCAATATCCGACAGGATCCCGACCGCGCAGAGCAGATGCTCGTCGACGGTGTATTGGTGATACATGTTGAATTGCATCATCCCGACGATCTTGCCGAAAACGGGGATGAATTTCGCGAGAACGCCGGCTTCGTTCATGCACCGCAACACCACCTCGGGCTGCTGGCGCGACGTCAAAATGTCGAGAAACAGCAGGTTCGCCAACGGGTCGGCGCGCGCGGCGGCGTCGATTTTCTTCAGCGACCGCGTCACAAGCCGCGTCGCGTCGGGATGAATCGCCAACTGACGCTCGCTGGCCAGCCAAAACAGCCGCAACAGGTTGACCGGATCCCTGTCGAAGACGCCGTCGTCGACGACCGTGACCCGGCCGAACTCCTCGGCGAAACCCGGCTCCATGATCACCGGCTTCTTCCGGCGCAGTTTGCCGATAAACCTGTTGAGGGTCGCCTGCGGCTTGGTTTGGTTTTCCTCGAGCGCCGCGCAAACGATCGCTGTGAGATTGCCGACGTTTTTCGCCATCAGGAAATAATGCTTCATGAACCGCTCGACATCGCTCATGCCGTCGCGCGCGACATAGCCGAGGCGCGCGGAGATCGCGCGCTGCACGTCGAATGAAAGCCGGTCCTCGGCGCGCCCCGTCGCGAAATGAAGATGGCACCGCACGCGCCACAGGAACTCCTCGCACCGATGGAATAATTGCAGTTCGCGTGGTGTGAAGAGGCCCGCTTCCACAAGTTCCGAAATCTCGCGCACGCGGTAAACGTATTTCGCGATCCAGAAGAGCGTGTTCAGATCGCGGAGCCCACCCTTGCTTTCCTTGACGTTGGGTTCGACCAGATATCGGGAATTGCCGGCTTTTTGTATGCGCACGTCGCGCTCGGCGAGCTTCGCTATGACGAATTCCCGCGCGGTGAAGCGAACGATCTCCTTGTCGAACCGGCTTCTCAGCAAATCGAACAGCTTTTCGTCGCCGAGGATCAGCCGCGCTTCCAGCACCGAGGTCCGGATCGTGATGTCCTGCTTCGCCTGGCGAAGGCATTCATCGATCGAGCGGGTGGCGTGTCCGATCTTCTGCTTCAAATCCCAAAGCACGTAGAGCATGGCCTCGACGACACTCTCGCCCCACGCGGTTTGCTTGTAGGGAAGCAGAAAAAGCAGGTCTATGTCGGACCCCGGCGCCAATGTCGCCCGGCCATAACCGCCGACGGCCAACACGGCCAACCGTTCCGCCGACGATGGGTTTTCCGCCGGATACACATGGCTCGTGACATATCGGTAAATCGCGCGGATGATGTCGTCTTCAAGCCGCGACAACCGCGCCGCGCAGTCGAGGCCCTTGCCACCCGCCTCCAGCGAAGCCCGCGCTTTGTCCCGGCCGGTTTCAAGCGCGCTTCGCAGCCGCTCGACCACCGCCTTGCGTTGATTGCCAGCCGCTCCCTTGTGCGCCCGGCACAACAGGTCGATGTCGTCGTTCAACAATCCGATATCGATGGTTTCCTCCGCTCCCGCGGCGGGAGCCGGGATTCGATCGGAGAGTGGCGTTCCAAACGGCAGCACATCCATCGAAACATTCCCGCCGTTGTTTGAGTCGCGCGTGGCGATGGAACGCTTGCGCCAATCGATCGAAAACGCGCCTAGCCGGCGGCGATCTCGGCGGCGCTTTTGGCGAGCATCTCATCCATGGTTCGGCGAATCTGATGGTCGGACCGCGCGACGCCGGCGGCGTCGAAATCGGCGCGCACGCGCGTGAAAACACCATCTTCGCCGCCGCCCGCCACTTCAATGGCGAGGATTTCGCCCACATAGGCGTCCTCGTCCGCGCCGCTTTTTCCAAGCAGCCCCGCGGCCCAGTGGGCGAACATCTTGTCCCGGCGGGCGCGGGCCTTGAAAAAGGCCGCCTCGTCATGCGCGAATTTCTTTTCGAAATTGTCCTCGCGCTTGTCGAACGTGCTCATAAATCACTCTCCAGGGAGGAGCGAAGGACCGCCTGTCAAGGCGCTCCCCGCGAAGCTTTGTCAGCAGCGATATAGACGGCTGACGGCGGCTTTTCCAGCGGCGAATTCGACTTGGCGCGCGGCGCGATCGGAAATTGCAAGAGGATTGGGGACTTTTCAACCGTTTACATTGTGCCGTCATCGTCAATGGGATAGGTTGCCCGTGAGCGCTGAGCCGCCCGGCGACGCCGGCCACGGACCCACATGAGTTTTTCTCGAAACACGGTTGACCCCCAATGAACCGCCGCCGCCGCATCTATGAAGGCAAAGCCAAGGTCCTTTACGAAGGGCCGGAGCCGGGCACCCTCATCCAGCATTTCAAAGACGACGCGACGGCGTTCAACGCCAAGAAGCACGAGGTCATCGACGGCAAGGGCGTGCTGAACAACCGCATCTCCGAATATGTTTTCCAGCACCTCAACGAAATCGGCGTGCCCACGCATTTCATCCGTCGCCTCAACATGCGCGAGCAGTTGATTCGCGAGGTCGAGATCGTGCCGCTGGAAGTCGTGGTGCGCAATGTCGCCGCGGGCTCGCTGTCGACCAAGCTCGGCATCGAGGAAGGGACGCAGCTCCCCCGGTCGATCATTGAATTCTATTACAAAAACGACGCGCTCAACGACCCGATGGTGTCTGAAGAGCATATCACCGCCTTCGGCTGGGCGACCCCTCAGGAAATCGACGACATCATGGCGCTGGCCATTCGGGTCAACGACTTCCTGTGCGGCGTGTTCCTCGGCGTCGGCATCCGCCTGGTGGATTTCAAAATGGAATGCGGGCGCCTTTGGGAAGGCGATATGATGCGCATCGTCGTCGCCGACGAAATATCCCCCGATTCCTGCCGGCTGTGGGACATGAAGTCCAACGACAAGCTCGACAAGGACCGCTTCCGCCGCGATATGGGTGGTCTCGTCGAGGCCTATTCCGAAGTCGCGCGGCGGCTCGGCATCATGCAGGAGAACGAGCCAGCGACGCGGGCCAGCGGGCCCAAGCTGGTGCAGTAATGAAGGCCCGCGTCACCGTAACGCTGAAAAACGGCGTTCTCGACCCTCAGGGCAAGGCGATCGAAGGCGCGCTGAAATCGCTCGGGGTTGTAGGCGTTGCCGGCGTGCGCCAGGGCAAGGTCTTCGACATCGAGGTCGAAGGCGACGACCGCGGCAAAGCCGAGGCGGCGCTCAAGCAGGCCGCCGAGAAGCTGCTGGCCAATTTGGTCGTCGAAAACTATCGAGTCGATATCGTCTAGCGCCACACGCTCTGGATTGACCGCCGTGAAATCAGCCATCATCCTCTTCCCCGGGTCGAACCGCGAGGGCGACGTATTCCGCGCGCTCCGGCAGGCGAGCGGACGCGAGCCGGCGATCGTCTGGCACGCGGACACCGACCTGCCTTCGGGAACCGACCTCGTCGTGCTCCCGGGTGGGTTCTCCTACGGCGATTATCTACGCTGCGGCGCCATCGCCGGCCGCGCCAACATCATGGACGCGGTGCGAGCCCACGCCGCGCGCGGCGGGCTGACGCTGGGGATTTGCAACGGCTTTCAAATATTGTGCGAGAGCGGCCTTTTGCCCGGGGTGCTCATGCGCAATCGCGATCTGCGCTTTGTCTGCAAAATGCAGCGGCTCAAGGTCGAACGGGCCGACACAGCCTTCACGCGCGCATACGGGTCGGGCCAAATCGTGAAGGTCGCCATCGCCCATGGCGAGGGCAACTACACCGCCGATGACGAGACCCTAAGACGGATAGAGGGCGAAGGGCGCGTGGCGTTCCGATACTGCGACGCCGCGGGCCAGGTTGGCGGGGCCGCCAATCCGAACGGCTCGATGAACGACATCGCCGGCATCTACTCGGACAAGCTCAACGTCCTCGGCTTGATGCCGCATCCCGAAAATCTGATCGACCCGCTAGTGGGCGGGATCGACGGAACCGGCATGTTCGCGAGTCTCGCCGCTGCCTGATATCACGCCGGCGCGCGCGTCGTCAGCGCCAACGCGTGCAATTGGCCGCCAAGCACGTCTTTCAGGGCGGCGTTGACGAGCATCTGCTGCTGCACGCGTGTCTTGCCCTTGAAGGCCGCCGATACAACGGTCGCCGACCAGTGGTCGCCGTCGTCAACGAGGGCCGTCAGTTCGACCTGCGCGTCCGGCAGCGCGGCCTTGATCATTTTTTCGATGTCGTCCGCGCGCATAGGCATGGGTTATTCCTTCTCCGCGATGGCGGCTGGCGCTTCGGCGGAAACGGCCACGCCGCCGGCGGACGCCGCTTCGATTTTCGCGGCGACCGTGGAGGCCGGCTCCATGCAGGCGAGGGTGACGCCGCCCACCATGACGACGCTGCAGCGGTTTGGGTCGGAATATTGCACGGCGAGCACGTCGCCCGCCTTGATGAAATTGGTCCCGGCGAGAGATTTGACTTCGATGAAAACCATTGTCGATCCGTTCAGCGAGCGGAGCCCATGAATTTTGGAAACCAATCCTCGTGCGCGGCGACGAGGTCGGAAATCAGGATGGGCGCTTCCCGGGGCAGGGTCAACGCGTTGCCGCCGGTTTCACCAATAACGCGCGCCACGCAACGCGTTTGCGCCGCCAAAACCTTGATTTTCTCCGCCCCGGCCGGTTTCGTGGTCACGATGTATCGCGCCTGATCCTCGCCGAATAGCTCCGCGACGCCTTCGACCGCCTCGATCCGCGCGCCAATTCCACCAGCCATCGCCATTTCCGCCAGCGCCACGGCGAGGCCACCGTCGCTTAGATCGTGAACCGCGGTCACCAAGCCGTCCCGGATCAACGCGCGGACAAAATCGCCGTTGCGCTTTTCAAGATCCAGATCGACCGGCGGCGGCGCGCCTTCTTCGCGTCCGCAGATTTCGGACAAGTAGGAACTTTGGCCAAGCCACCCTTTGGTGTCCCCGATCAACAGAACAACCTCGCCCGCCGCCTTGAACGCCAGCGTCGCGGTTTTTGTCACATCGTCGACGAGGCCGACCCCGCCAATCGCGGGCGTCGGGGGAATGCCCCGACCCTGCGTTTCATTGTAGAGCGAGACATTGCCCGACACGATGGGGAAATCGAGCGCCAGCGAGGCCTCGCCGATGCCCTTGATGCAGCCGACAAGCTGGCCCATGGCGTCCGGCTTTTCTGGATTGCCAAAATTCAAATTGTCGGTCAGCGCCAGCGGCCGCGCGCCCACCGCGGTCAAATTGCGCCACGCCTCCGCGACCGCTTGCCTGCCGCCTTCCACCGGATCGGCGTCGCAATAACGCTGCGTCACGTCGGTGCAGAGCGCGAGACCCTTCGGCCCGTCGCCCAGGCGGATCAGCGCCGCGTCGCCGCCGGGCTGTTGAACGGAATTGCCGAGAATGAGGTGGTCGTATTGCTCCCAGACCCAGCGCTTCGAGCAGAGGTCGGGCGAGCCTAAAAGCTTCAGCAAAGCGTCGCGATGGCTCATCGGCGCGACAATCGACGCGGCGTCGATCATGGGTTTTTTCGCCGTGGGAACCCAAGGCCGATCGTAAAGCGGGGCCTGGTCGCCGAGTTCCTTGATCGGCAGGTCGGCCTTCGTTTCGCCCTGGTGCTTGACCACAAAGCGCAGCGTGTCGGTGGTTTTGCCCACGACGGCGAAGTCGAGCCCCCATTTGCGGAAAATCGCCTCGGCCTCGGCCTCGTGGGCGGGGTCCAGCACCATGAGCATGCGCTCCTGGCTTTCCGACAGCATCATTTCGTAGGCCGTCATGCCGGGCTCGCGGCAGGGAACGGCGTCGAGGTCGAGCTCAACGCCAAGATTGCCCTTCGCGCCCATTTCAACCGCCGAACTGGTGAGACCCGCCGCGCCCATGTCCTGAATGGCGACGACGCAGCCCTTGCCCATGATCTCAAGGCAGGCCTCAAGCAGCAGTTTTTCGGAGAAGGGATCGCCGACCTGAACAGTGGGGCGCTTTTCCTCGCTGTCAGCGTCGAATGCGGCGGACGCCATCGTCGCCCCGTGGATCCCGTCGCGGCCGGTTTTCGAACCGAGATAAACGATGGGAAGACCCACGCCGGACGCCGCGGAATAAAAAATCGAATCGGCGCGGGCGACGCCCACCGCCATCGCGTTGACAAGAATATTGCCGTCATAGCGGGTGTGGAAGCCGACCGAGCCACCCACCGTCGGCACGCCGAAGGAATTGCCATAACCGCCGACGCCGGCGACCACGCCCGCCACCAGATGCCGCGTGCGCGGATGGTCGGGCGCGCCAAAGCGCAGCAAATTCAAACAGGCGACCGGGCGGGCGCCCATGGTGAAAACATCGCGCAAAATGCCGCCAACGCCCGTCGTGGCGCCCTGATAGGGCTCGATGAAGGAGGGATGGTTGTGGCTCTCCATCTTGAAGACGCAGGCCATGCCGTCGCCGATATCGATGACGCCAGCGTTCTCGCCCGGCCCCTGAATGACCCATGGCGCCTTGGTGGGCAGGCCTTTCAGGTGCAGACGCGAGGACTTGTAGGAACAATGCTCGTTCCACATCGCCGAGAAGATGCCGAGCTCTGTGAACGTGGGCTCGCGGCCGATCAGCTTCAAAATCCGCTGGTACTCGTCGGGCTTGAGTCCGTGTTCGGCGATCAGCGCCGGCGTAATGGCGGGTTCGTTGCGCGACACGTGTTTCGCCTGGTTGGAGCGGGCCGGAAAAGGCATGTCCCGAATAAGGCCAGCGGCGGGCGAAGGCAACAAACCCGTGCTGTTTTGACGCGTCACCGAGCCGCCTCCGGCCCCGGCGGCGTGGTAAACCGACCGTTAACGCGATTTAGGGGTTTGGCGCGCGGTTTGAAGGACTTCCGCAACGGAGGTCCCCATGTCCCATTTCGGCCACGCGGCGCCCGGTTCCCGCGCAGCGTTCCACGCCGGCAAATACGCTGTGTTCATGGCGGCCTTCGGCGCTTTTTTCATTCTCGGTGGAGGCGGAGTCGATCTCGCGCGCGCCTATCTCGCCGAAGACCAGCTTCGGAGGGCCGTTGGGCAAACGGCCCGCGACCTCGTCCCGACGGTTCGCCTGATGTCGGCTCTTGATCTTCAAGAGGCGGGTGAACGCCGGATGGAAGAGGCGCTTGAAGGGTTTGACGATCCGGACGCCTTTGTTTCAGTGTCGTCGTTTGATCAGGAAGTGCGTGTCAGCGCCGCGATCGGGCTGCCAACAGCGTTCCTTTGGCTCTTCAACCGCTATCGCCTGCCCGTCGAGGCGACAGCAACCGCAAGGGCGAGGCCCCGAAGGGCGAATGTTTTGACGTGATCCCGTCTCCGCCATTGCGCGCGGCGCTCCATGCGTCAGTTTCTAATGTCCTGCAAAAACAATTCGGTCGGGATTTCGTGCCCGAGCCCGCGCGCGCGGACAAGTTCGTATACCTTCCCCGCCACGGCGTAGAATTGCGCGCCTTGAAGATTGCCGCGCTCCGACCAGGTGATCTGTTGAGCGGATGTCCGGCCCTTCGACTGTCCCGTGACAAGATCGGCGAAGGTCACACGCCTGTCGGGCAACACGCTGCGATGCGCCTTGCGGTCCTTGCGGCCATCGCCGAATTTTGGCGCGTCCGGACGCGCTTCCCAGCCAATGTGCTCGTCCTCCAGCGCCAGTTCCGGATGGCCGACCGGGGCGGGCGCGTCGCCAAATCGAAAATAAATATCGACTCGCTTCAAAGTTTCGCCGTCGGGCAGGCCGGAGCCGCCAATGTTGACGATGTGCGTTCCAGGTTCGATCAGCGTTCCATCGACGACCGCAACCGCGGAATCCGTCAGCCCCGCCAAAATATGCGCGCCGCGATAAACCTGTTCCGGCGAGTCGCAGGCGATGGCCTCGATGCCGTGGAGATCGGCCATCTCGCGCGCGAAAGCCTCGCGGTTCTCCCGCGTCGGACTGAAGACCTGGAGCTTCTTGATTTTCCGCGCGAGCGTGAACGCCTGCATGTGCGAGCGCGCCATGCCGCCGGAGCCTAGCATGCCGACAACCTCCGCGTCGGGGTTCGCCATGTATTTGACGCCGATGCCGCCGTCGGCGCCGACGCGCATATGTTGCAGCACGCCATCGTTGATGAAGGCGAGCGGCTCGCCGTTTTCGATCGACGTGAGGAAAATCAACCCGCAATAGAGGCCCGGCCGCACGCAGTATTTTTCCTGCGTGACGACGCCGTTGTATTCGGCCTCGTAAATGATGTCGGATTTCATGCGCGTGGCGAAATAGCCGCCCGTGGAACCGCCCTCCATCGAGCCGAACTGGTAGTTGCGCGTGGGATCGCTGGTGGGAATGCGGATGTCGATGCGTGGCCGGCAGACGGCCTCGCCCTTCGCCAGGTTGAAATAGGACTCCTCCAGCGCCGCGACGACCACGTCCATCGTCAGCACTTCCTCGACGTCCCTGTTGTTGATGATAAGCGTCATGGCGGCGGCGTTTCCTCGATGGGTTTGGGCCACAGGCGGCGGCGGGCTAATCTCTCACGGAGCATAGGCCGCCGAACGGAAAGCCGCCATGGAAGAGGTTGAGTGCGTCGTCGCCGGAGCGGGTGTCGTCGGCCTCGCGGTGGCCCGGGCGCTGGCGCTTGAGGGCCGCGAGGTTCTGATTCTTGAAAAAAACGCGACGTTCGGCGCGGAAACGTCCTCGCGCAACAGCGAAGTGATTCACGCGGGAATATATTATCCGAAGGGCAGCCTGATGGCGCGCCTCTGTGTCGCTGGCCGCGAGGCGCTTTACGCTTTTTCGCGCGATCACGGCGTTCAACACCGCAAAATCGGCAAATTGATCGTGGCCACCACCGCCGGGGAGGCCGCGCAACTCGAAAGCATCCGCGGCCGCGCCGCGGCCAACGGCGTCGATGATCTGCGCGCGATGTCGGCGGAGGAAGCGCGGGCGCTGGAACCCGAATTGCGTTGTGAAGGCGCGCTGCTGTCGCCATCGACCGGCATCATCGACAGCCATGGCTATATGCTGGCGCTGCTTGGCGACGCCGAGCGCGCCGGCGCAATCCTGGTTTGCCGCGCGCCGGTGGATTCAGCCGGGATTGTCGACGGCGGCTTCGACCTGGATGTCGGCGGGTCGGACCCCATGAAGCTTCGCTGCCGCCTGCTGGTGAACTCGGCGGGGCTTGACGCGCCCGCGCTGGCGCGCGCGATCAAGGGAATGCCGCCCGAAAAAATCCCGCGCGAATATTTCGCCCGCGGGCATTATTTCACGCTCGCGGGCAAGTCGCCGTTCCAAAGGTTGATCTATCCCGTGCCCACGCCGGGCGGGCTTGGCACCCACCTGACGCTCGACCTCGGCGGTCAGGCGAAATTCGGCCCCGATGTCGAATGGATCGACGCGATTGAATACAAGGTCGATCCGGCCCGTGGAGACTCGTTTTACGCCGCGATCCGCCGATACTGGCCGACCCTTCCCGATGGCGCTCTGCAGCCCGGATACAGCGGAATTCGGCCGAAAATCGTTCCTCCCGGCGCGGCCGGGCAGGATTTTATGGTGCAAGGCCCGCGCGATCACGGGATCGATGGATTGATCAACTTGTTTGGAATCGAGTCGCCGGGGCTGACAGCGTCTCTGGCGTTGGCGGATTTTGTCGCGGCGCTTGTTTGATCGACAGCCTCCGCCCATCGCGCCCGCGGTCCACGGCGGGCGGAGGCGCTTGGGTCATCGGACTTGCCGCGCCCGCGGCGGCGGAACAGACTGGCCCAGGTTCTGCTTCGTCCTGAAAGCGTTTGAAATGGAGGCGCGCGTGAAGGCCCTTTTAAAATTGGCGCCGTTGATTTTGACGCTCGCCTGCGCGGCGCCGCCGACGCGCGCCGAAGATTTCTACAAGGACAAATCGATCCGCCTGATCATCAGTTCGTCGGTCGGCGGCGGCTACGACGTTTACGCGCGCGTCTTGGCCCGCCACCTTTCCCGCCACATTCCTGGCGAGCCAGTGGTCGAGCCGCAGAACATGCCGGCCGCCGGCGGCATCGCGGCGGCCAATTATCTATACAACGTCGCCCCAAAGGACGGCACCGTCATCGAAGCGCTGCAAAACACGGTGCCTTTCGAGCCCTTCTTCGACAACAAGCTGGCGCTTTTCGACGCCTCGAAATTGGCGTGGCTGGGCACGCCCACCTCCGAAGTCGCGATGTACATGGTCTGGCATGGCTCGAAAGTGAAAACGCTCGCGGACGCGCGGTCGATGCCGATGGTGGTAGGCGCGGCCGGCGCGGCCTCGACGCCGGCGTTCTACGGACGCCTGTTCAACGAGCTCTTCCATTTCAAGGGGCGCTTCATCACCGGCTATCCCGGCCAGAATGAAATCCTGCTGGCGATGGAAGCCGGCGAGGTCGAGGCCATGTCGTCGCCGTTCTGGTCGAGTCTGAAGACATCGCGGCCCGATTGGTGGCCGCAGAAGAAGGTGAGCTTTCTATTTCAGTACGGGTTGCATCCCCATCCCGAACTTGGCGACACGCCCTTCGCCCCCGATCTCCTCGCAAACGAGGCGGACAAGACCTTGCTGATGGCGGCTTCCGCGCCCTTGGGAATCGGACGTCCCTACGCCGCCCCTCCCGGCGTCGCCCCGGAGCGCCTGGCGATTTTGCGCGACGCGTTTTGGCAAACATTCCACGATCCAGCCTTCCTCGCCGACTGCGCCCAACAGCGCGTCGAATGCGGCGATTCCCACAGCGGCGACGAATTGGCGGCGTTGATCAAACAAGCCTACGGCACGCCGGAGGCTCTTCGCCAACGGCTGATAGCGATTCAAATGGCGGACGGGCGCTGAGGCGCGGATGGCTTTTGCGTCAAGCCTGAAATAGCATCGCCTGGAAAATGGAAGTCTGGGAGGGATTCATGGGCCGCGCCCTTACGCGTCTTCTTGGCGTCGCCGCTTGCGCGTTTTTATTCGCGGCGGCGGCGAGCGCGCAGACCTGGCCAACGCGGCCGATCACGATGGTCGTGCCCTTCGCGCCGGGCGGCCCCGCCGACGTGCTGGCGCGCGTTGTCGCGCAAAAGCTCGGCGACGACCTCGGTCAGCAGGTGATTGTCGACAACCGGCCGGGGGCCAACACCATTCTCGGCGCCCAGATCGTCGCCAAGGCGAAACCGGATGGCTACACGATATTGATGGCGATCGACGGCACGCTGGTGATGAACCAGTTTCTCTACAGCAAACTCCCCTACGATCCCTTGAAGGATTTCGCGCCCGTCGCGCTGATCGCGCTCGTGCCCTCGGCCATTGTCGCCAACAACAACGTGCCGGCCAACACCCTCAAGGAGGTCGTCGATATCGAAAAGGCCAAGCCCGGCACATTTCAGATTGGCGTCAGCACGCCGACATCGCAGGTCGCCGCCGGCTTGATGAACATGCTCGCCGGCGTCAACATGGACATGGTCCCCTACGCGGGAGGCACCACGCAGATAACGGCGGAAATGGCCGGCGACGTGGCGATTGGCCATGAAAGCCTCAACGTCGCGCTGCCCCTCTACAAGGACCATCGAATCAAGATCCTGGCTCTGACAACGAACACCAGGTCCGCCCTCGCTCCGGAAATTCCGCTCGTCGTCGAGACGTTTCCCGGCTTCGACCTCGGTATCTGGCAAAGCGTTGTCGCGCCGGCTGGCACGCCAAAACCTGTGATCGACAAGCTTTTCGCCGCCCTCGCCAAGACAATGGGCTCCGCCGATGTGCGGGACAAGCTTGTGGCCGCCGGCATCGAGCCGACAATCAGCAAAAGTCCGGAGGAATTCAGGGGCTTTATCCACGCTCAGGCCGAAACGCGCGAGAAAGTCATACGCGCGCTGGGCATGAAGCTCGATTGAGCGTCGCCGGCGGGAGGAAACCGGCCATGAGGAAACGCGCGCTCGCGCTGGCCGCCCTATGTGTGGGAATTCAGACCTGCCGCGCGCAGAACGTGGACGAACCGCCGTCGACCATCCGCGTCGTCGTGCCCAATCCGCCCGGCGGCGCGATGGACTCCCTCGTTCGCGTGCTCGGCGAGCGCGTCAAGGCGGCTCACGGCGCAACCGTCGTGGTGGACAACCGGCCCGGAGCCTCCACGATCATCGGCAGCGATATCGTCGCGCGCGCGCCGCCCGATGGCGGCACCCTGCTTATGGCGGCCAGTTCGTTTCTGGTGAATTCACACATCCGGACCCTCCCATACGATCCGCTGACAAGTTTCGCGGGCGTCTGCGAACTCGTCGAAATCCCGCAAGTGATCGCGGTCAACGCGCGATCGCCGTGGAACACTCTCGCCGATCTTGTGGACGCGGCGAAGAAAAACCCTGGCAAAATGACGATCGGCAGCAATGGGCCCGCGACCGCGCAACACATCGTGACGGAGGTGTTCCGGCGAACCGCCGGCATCGACATGGTTTACGTGCCCTATCACGGCGGCGTGCCGGCGGTGAACGCGCTGATGGGCCAGCAGATCGATTCCATGACGACGGCTTTTTCCGACTTGCACGCGCAGTGGGAGACCGGCGCGCTGCGCGTGCTCGCCATGTCGCTCGCCCAACGCAGCCCGCTCGCGCCGGATGTGCCGACTTTCCACGAATCTGGTTTCGCGTTCGATTTGCCAAGCTGGCTTGGCCTTCACGCCCCCGCCAAAACACCGGCTTCCGTGCGCGCGAAACTCGAACAATGGTTTTCGGAAGCTCTCGCCGCGCCCGAAGTGAAGCCACTGCTCGCCAACATGCAGATGGCCGGAGTAGGTCTTTGCGGCGCGCCTTTCGACGCTTTGCTGCGCCAGCAGTACGACGCGCTCGGCAAAATCGTGCGGGAGGCGGGCATCAAGGCGGAGTAGGTTTTTCCCGCGGTCTCGCCGCCGTTTGCCTCCGTCGCCCCGGTTTCGTCGGCGCGGCCGCCTTTTCCGCGCGCAAAACCCCGTGGTAGGCGTGCAGCAGGCGCGCGAAGGATTTGATCATCGAGGTTTCGATATCCTCGCGCCGCTCCAGCCTCGACATCAACAATCCAACGGACTCAAGCGTTGACAGCGCTTCCGCGCGCGGCTCGCGCCGGAGCTTTCCGTAAAGCGAGGCGCGCTTGGGATTCAGCGCCACCCGCTTGCAGCGGAGCATCCAGGCGTTGCGCCACCACAGCGTCTTCGCCTGGCTCCACGACCCGTCGAGCACGACAACACCGTTGATTTCGGCGAGTTCCCGGTCCTGATTGGGCAGCGCGGCGCCATTCTTGTCGAGCACGACAACCTCGCGCCCTTCCGGGAATGTGTCTGGCTTCGCCGAGCCCAAATAGAGGATCGCCCAGCGGTTGGGATCGACGGGGCGCCCCAACGCCTTCGCGAAACTCGGCCATGACAGGCCAATCTTGAAAACCGCGTCCTTGAGATGAAGCGCCAGAAGCCGCGCGGTGCCGAGGTCCTTGTCTTGCTCCTGCGGATGCTGGAGAATCAGCAATCCGAGTTTATGTGCCGCTGGCTCGATCGACGCGCAAACGCACAGGGCCAACCGCTTGTGGCAACGCGGACAGGTTTCTTCGGGTTCGGCTTGCGGGACTCGCGGCATGAAGGCTTTCGAGCGCGGCTGTTCGCGCGGCGCGGCGACCATGGCGGAGAAACGCGCGCGGGTAAACCAGCGCCGCGCTTTCGCGACGGCCCGCGGGCCGCTAGACAGGCTCTCCGAGCAGCAATTGTCATGAAGAGCGCCCATGTCCGCGACGCCCGAATCGCTTTTCACCTGTCTTGACCGGCTCGGAATTGTCCATTCCACCGTCGAACATCCCCCGCTGTTCACGGTGGAAGAGGGGCGGGAATGGCGCGATCGCGTTCCGGGGCTTCATTGCAAAAACCTGTTTCTCAAGGCGCGCGACGGAAAGTTCTTTCTCGCGCTCATGCCCGGCGACAAACGCGCGACGCTGGGGCTCGTCGAAAAGCGGTTGGGATGCGCGAGGCTCTCCTTCGGCAAGCCCGGCATGCTGATGGACATCATGGGGTTGACGCCGGGCTCCGTGACGCCCTTCGGCCTGTTGAACGACACGGCGCGACGGCTGACGGTGCTGGTCGACACCGACCTCGCGGCGGCGGAGATGGTGAATTTCCATCCGCTCCACAATTCCGCCTCGACAACCCTGCGGACCGCCGATTTGACGAAGTTCATCCGCTCGCTCGGCTACGAGCCGGTGATCGTGAATTGCGGCGAGTGACGCCGCGATCAGTCCGGATCGATAAACCACCTGTTGTCGCGGTGGCCCACAAATCCATATCCCGGAAAATCGAGATGCATCCCCGCGACCCGCGCGTGGTCGGCGCGCGCGCGGTCCAGCAGCTTCATCCGGGACGCCACCGCCATCGCCGGATCGGTGTCGAAGACGAACGCGACCTCCGGCCGAAGCAACTGCAAGAAAGCCATGTGAATGGTGTCGCCCCAGATGATCAGGCTTTGTCCGCCGCTTTCGATGGTCCAGGTGTTGTGGCCGGGCGTGTGGCCGGGCGACATCATGGCGTGGATTCCCGGCAGAAACTCGCCATCGTTGATCCGCGTTGTGCGCTTCGCATAGGGCGCGAGGGATTTTTTCGCGTTGACCATGTTGGCGCGCTGGCGCGCGTGCGCCGCTTGCGAGATGTCGCGGTCGAACCAGAATTTGATTTCGGTTTCCTGCAAAACGAGTTCGGCGTTGGGGAACCAGGGGTCGCCAGCGCCATCGATCAGCCCATTGGAATGGTCGGGGTGGAGATGCGTCAACAGAACATGGCTGATGGAGTCGAGCGCCACGCCCGCCGCGCGGAGGTTCTCCGGCAACTTGCCAAGCGCCGGACCCATGGTCTCGCCCGAGCCAGCGTCCACCAGCGCGCGCACGCCGCGGCCTTCAACAAGGAACGCGTTGACGTCGATATAGACCGGCTCGGTCAGCGACTTGCCGGCGACGCGCTGGGTCATCTCCTTGTCGACGCCGACAGTGACATCGAGGTTGGTTTGAAACACGCCATCTGAAAAGGCCGTGACCGTGTAGTCGCCAATTGTCAGTTTGTGCCCATTCGCCGCCATATCCCACTCCCCTCGATGCCTTCCGACACAACGCCGCCACCCGCTGGAAACCGTCAATCCGGCCGCAGCAGCCTTTTCATGCGTTCGACAACGGCGGCAGGCGGCGCGGCGTTCTTCGCGACGATCGCCTGAATCTCCGCGCCATTGGCCGGATGGAATTCGGCGCGCGCCATGTCCACCTCGGCCCGGAATTCCGGGTCGCTCATGGTCGCCGAAAAAGCGGCGCGCAGCATGGCGACGCGCTCTCGCGCGATTCCCGGCGGCGCCGCGAAGGAGCGGCCGATGTCGGCTGTCGATGAGTAAAGTTGCAACATCGCGCGGTCCTCCGGCGTGTTTCCCAATTCGCCAACCGCGGGCACGTCGGGCAACTCCTCCGTGCGCGCGACCGCGCCCTGCGCGAGGAAATGCGCCGACTTCGCTTGCAGCCAGTCGGAATGGTAGGCCTGAATGGTGCCCCACGAGGTGAAGGCCGCGTCGACCTCGCCTTTTTCCATCGCCAGCAGCACATCGGCCGAGGCGGGATAACCCGCGATGACTTTGAACTTCGTTCCCGCGCCGGCATTCAAGAGCTTGGGATAGCCCTCGGACGGCGAACCCGGCCCCGTGCCGCCGATCAAGACTTCGCGCGACATCGCGTCCTGAATGGTTTTAGCGCGCGCTTCCTTGTAGGTCATCATGATCTCGATGACCGAGGTGGCCCGGCCAATCCAGTTGAATTCCGCCGCGTGGTACTGGATGCCCGGCGAGCCCATCGCCTCTTCGAGCGCGACCGCTTGCGAGACGATGCCCATCGCCGTGCCGTCCCTCGGCGCGACCGATGTCAGCCAATTCGCCAGCTTGAAGCTGCCCGCGCCCGGCATGGATTGCGCGACGACATTCGGATTGCCGGGAATATGTTTGCCCATGTGGCGGGCGACGAGGTGGCCATAGAAATCATAAGATCCACCGCCGCCAAAGCCAATGTAGATCGACACCGTCTTGCCACGGAAATAAGGATCCGCCGACTGAGCGACCGCGGCCCCATCCACCGCGTAAAACAGGGCCAACGACGCGGCGACACCGGCGTATTTGGACATTTCCACAATCCCTCCCGATAAATCTTGTCTAACGCGCGCAACGTGTTCTCGGCAACCCAACCGATTGTTCGCCGTGCCATGGACAGCCGGCCTCCGGATCGCCACAATGGACGCGGTTTCGCCGCCGTCCGAAAGACCCACATGAACCCGTTCACCCGCCGCCAAACCATCTCCGTTGGCCTCGCCCTGCCTTTGGCCGCCGTGCGCGCAGTGGCGCGCGACAACGGGATACGCGCGGATTGAACCCCAGGGGTCGCCGGGCCGATGTCGTCCTCGTCGAACGGGGCCTATTCGAAAGCCGCAACAAGGCGCGCGCCGCGATAGAAGCCGGCGGGGTCAGCGTCAACGGAATACGTGTCGGCAAACCCGCCGATCCGGTCGATCCAGATGGCGTCATCGAAGCGAAAGCCGCGTTTCCCTGGGTCTCGCGCGCCGGACTGAAACTCGAACGCGGACTCGATTTGTTCGAGACCGACGCCTTCGGAAAGACATGCCTCGACATCGGCGCTTCCACGGGGGGATTCACGCAAGTTCTTCTATCGCGGGGGGCCGCTCGTGTTTACGCCGTCGATGTCGGCCATGGTCAACTGCACGCGAGTTTGCGCGAAGATGGTCGCGTGGTCGCGATGGAAGGCGTCGACGCCCGCGCGCTTTCGACTGACCTTATCGATAGCCCTCCTGAATTGATCGTCTGCGACGCGAGTTTCATTTCTCTTAAACGGGTTCTTCCCACCGCTCTATCTATGGCCGCGCCCGGCGCGACACTGATTGCGTTGATCAAGCCGCAATTCGAGGCGGGCCGGGCCAACATCGGCAAAGGCGGCATCGTGCGGGATGAGCGGATCCATCGCGATGTGCGGGCGGATATCGCGGATTTCATAAAGGCGAACGGTTGGATCACGTTTGGCGAGGCGCCTTCGCCAATCGCTGGCGGCGATGGCAACAAGGAATTTCTCATTGCCGCGAAAAAGGCTTCGATATGATCGCGACGCGCGTTGAATTGACAATCGACCGACTGGGTCAGCGCGGCGAGGGAATCGCGCGCGGACCGCACGGCCAAGTTTTTGTCGCGCACGCCCTGCCCGGGGAACTAATCCTTGCGGAAGTCGATGGAGAGCGCGGGCTTCTCGTCGACGTGTTGAAACCAAGCCCTGATCGAGTCGCGCCGTTCTGCGTCTATTATGGTGTCTGTGGCGGCTGCGCCATTCAGACCCTCGCTTTGCCAGCTTACAACGATTGGAAGCGTGGCCTGCTGACGGAAGCGCTGGCGCGCGCCGGCCTGACGACCAATGTGGCGCCATTGATCGAGGCCCATGGCAAGGGTCGGCGTCGCGCGACATTTCACGCCCGGTTCGAGAAGGATCCTGTTGAACGGTTGCGCATGACCGTGGGCTTCATGCGTGCTCGCGCGCACGACATCGTCGATATTGAAGCCTGTCCGATTCTCGAGCCTGAAATGGCTGGTGCGCCCAGCCTCGCGCGGGCCTTCGCCAGAACGCTGTCGCCATTGATGAAACCGCTCGATATTGTCGTAACGGCGACGACAGGAGGGTTTGACGTCGATATCCGCGGCGTCGGCGCCCTCAACGCCGAGCAAAGAGCGGCCCTCGTCGCGCAAGCCGAACGCTTGGATATCGCCCGCGTGTCGAACCACGGCGACGTGGTCATTGAACGGCGCGCTCCAACGCTGAAAATGGGGCGTGCGTTCGTCGCTATGCCGCCGGGCGGCTTTCTGCAAGCGACGTTGGCCGGGGAGAATGCGCTGTGCGAACTCGTGCTCACGGCGACGAAGAAGGCGAAAAGGGTGGCCGACCTCTTTTGCGGCGTTGGGACTTTCGCCTTTCGCCTTGCGGAACGATCCGAGGTCTTGGCTGTTGAAAGCGACGCGGCCTCGTTGCTGGCGCTCGAGCGGGCGGCGAATTTCATGGCGGGGTCGCATGGGGTGTCGGTTGAGCGTCGCGACCTCCATCGACGGCCTTTGTCGCGAGCCGAATTGGAAAACTTTGACGCGGTTGTTTTCGATCCTCCAAGGGCGGGCGCATTGGAGCAAGCGAAGTTGCTGGCGGTGTCGGACGTTCCGGTCGTAGTGGCGGTCTCTTGCAATATCCAGACGTTCGTTCGCGATGCGGCGGCGCTCGTTGAGGGTGGGTACGAATTCTCCCATGTCTGGCCCATCGATCAGTTCAAATATTCGCCGCATTTGGAAATGGTTGGCGAGTTTCGCCGGCGAAAAGCGGTCTCGCGTCGTCGCGTGAGTCTTCTCGGTTAGGCGAGTTGGTTATGGGCTTGCGGTGCCGGCTTTCAAATAAGAATGTTTGGTAAGACTCTTGTTTTTTCTTCTTGTCGCGCCTGAAAGAGCGGGCGCGATCCCTCCACCGGTTTTCCCCCGATGACGCTGGTGGATTCAATCGACGTGGAATTTGGTGAAAATCCAGGGAATAAGAAATAACGATTTTCAATCAATTGGTTGTTGCCGATTCATTCGGACATTGGGGCGGGTTCGGCGAACTTGCGGCGGGAACCTCGACGGCATCCTGGAATCATCGTCAACATTTCGCGTGGGGAATGAATCGGCTATTATCCACCGGGCCCGGCGGCGAATTCATGCTTTTCCACGCCCGGAGATGATTACGTGAGCCGGAGCTATTTTCATCTTCACCTGGTGTCGGACGCGACGGGAGAGACGTTGATCGCGGTCAGCAGGGCGGTCGCGGCGCAATACCAGGGCGTCGCGTCGATCGAACACGTCTACCCGTTTGTGAGGTCGCTCGCGCAGCTTGATCGCGCCATAAGCGAAATCGAAACCGCGCCCGGCGTGGTGCTTTTCACGCTGGTCGACACGGAATTGATTGGCCGGCTCGAGGCTGTTTGCCGCGATATCGGCAGTCCTTGCCTGTCTGTCCTTCAGCCCATTTTCAGCTTGTTTCAAGCTTATCTGGGCACGGCGTCGACGTCGCGGCCCGGCGCGCAGCACATGCTGAACGCCGACTATTTCAAACGCATCGACGCGCTGAACTTCACGATGTTGCACGACGACGGCCAATTGCCCGAAAATCTCGAGCAAGCCGACGTGGTTTTGCTGGGCATCAGCCGCACGTCGAAAACGCCAACCTCGATCTATCTGGCGAATCGCGGAATAAAAACCGCGAATGTGCCGCTTGTTCCGGGCGTGCCTTTGCCGGGGGGCGTGGAGGAGATCAAGGGGCCGCTTGTTGTCGGCCTTGTGGCGTCGGCCGAGCGGATTGTTCAAATTCGCCAAAACAGGCTTCTCGCGCTGAACGCGGACCAGGAGACCTCCTATGTCGATCGAATGTCGGTCGCGGAGGAGGTCGCGCATTCGCGGCGGCTCTTCGCGCAGCACGGATGGCCGGTGATCGATGTGACCCGTCGGTCTATCGAGGAGACGGCCGCCGCGATCATCGATTTGTACAAGGAACACCGCATCAAGTTCATCGCGCAGTCATGAGAATGGCGGCGGTGGATTTGTGGCGGCGCGCCGATCCCCCGCTGCTGGCCTCCACCAGCTCTACACGTGTTAAACTGTTGGAATCGGCCGGGATTCCGTCCGTGGCGCGCGATCCTGGGCTCGACGAGCGCGCGTTCGAGCATAGCGCGATCGCTCCCGGCGCGGGGCCCGGCGCGGTGGCGGAGGCTTTGGCGATCGCAAAAGCCATGGGCGTGGCGCGCCGGTTTCCCGGACGGATCGTCGTTGGCGCGGACCAGACCCTGGCGCTTGAAGGCGTTCGCTTTTCCAAACCCGCCTCCCGCGAACAGGCGGCGCGTCATCTTGGCCGGCTCTCCGGAAAAACGCACTTTCTTTATTCCGCCGTCGCGGTTGTGATCGACGAGGCGGTGGCGTTCTCCACTGTCGCGGTCGCCGCCATGACCATGCGCGCGCTCACGCGGGAATTCATAGACGCCTATCTGGAGCGCGCCGGCGCGTCGGTTTTAAGTTCAGTCGGCGCTTACCAAGTCGAGGGACTTGGCGTCCAGCTCTTCGAAAAGATCGACGGGGATCACTCCACAATTCTCGGTCTGCCGCTCCTGCCTCTGCTGGCGTTTTTTCGGGAGCGCGGTTATCTGGCGGCCTAGCGCCCGGCAAAAGGAATGCGGCTGGCGATGATCGTGATTGGCCTGACGGGCTCGATTGGGATGGGGAAATCGACCACGGCGTCGCTGTTCGCCGAGACGGGCGCGCGCGTCCACGATTCCGACGCCGCGGTGCACGAATTGTACAACGGCGCCGGCGCGGCGATCATCGAAGCGGAATTCCCCGGCGTGACGAGCGGCGGGAAAGTCGACCGGCGGAAGTTGGCGGACCTCGTTCTGGGCGATCCCGCGGCGCTCGGCAGGCTGGAGAAAATCGTCCATCCCCACGTGGGCAAGGCGCGGTCGGACTTCGTCGCGGAATCGCGGCGCGAGGGTTGCCGGATGGTTGTGCTGGACATCCCCCTGCTTTTTGAAATCGGCGGGGGGTCGGAGGTCGATGTGATCGTCGTCGCCAGCGCGCCAGCGGATGTCCAAAGGGCCAGAGTGCTGGCGCGGCCGGGAATGACGGAAGAAAAGTTCGAGGCAATCGTCCAGAAACAAACGCCCGACGCGGAGAAGCGCGGCCGGGCCCATTTCGTTGTCGAAACCCACAGGGGAATCGAGTTCGCCAGACGGCGGGTCGAATCGATTGTCCGCTGCCTTGGCAATTTTCAAATCGAGGAATTCGGAGAATCGCGGTGAGGGAAATCGTCCTCGATACGGAGACAACCGGCCTCGATCCCGCGACCGGCGACCGTCTGGTTGAAATCGCCTGTGTTGAAATCGTCAATCTGGTCCCAACCGGCGCGTCGTTTCATTCCTACATCGATCCGCAAAGAAGCGTGCCCGCCGAAGCGTTCCGGATTCACGGGCTGTCGACCGAATTCCTGAAGGGAAAGCCGCTGTTCGAGTCGGTCCACCAGGAATTTCTTGAATTCATAGGCGAGTCCCGGCTGATCATTCACAACGCCGAATTCGACATGAAATTCATCAACGCCGAGCTGGCGCGCGCTGGCGCCCCCGCGCTTTCCTTCGACAGGGTGTTCGACACGCTGCTCTTCGCCCGCAAAAAACATCCCGGGGCGTCAAACTCGCTGGACGCCTTGTGCGCGAGATATCGGATCGACAATTCCAAGCGCTCGAAACACGGGGCTCTGCTTGATTCCGAGATTTTGGCGGAACTCTACACCGAGTTGATGGGCGGGCGGCAGACAACGTTGACGCTGGCCGAAACGCCGAAAATACGGGCCGCGGCGATGTCGAAAAAGGCCGCGCCGCGAACCGCGCCGCTACGCGGCGACCTCTCGCCCGCCGAGTATGAACGGCACCGCGAATTCGTGACGTCGATTGGCGAGAAAGCGCTTTGGAGCAAATACCTCGCCGGATAACCGCCTCAAGAGGGAATCGAGCTCGCCGGCTGCATTTCAGCGAGCCGTTGCCGGTACAGCGCCATGAAATCGATGGGATCGATGAAAAGCGGCGGGAAGCCACCGTTCCGCACCGCGTCGGCGACAACTTGCCGGGCGAACGGAAACAACAGGCGCGGGCATTCGATCATCACGACCGGCTGCAATTCCTGGGCGGGAATGTTCCGCAGCCTGAAGATACCGGCGTAGCGCAGCTCGAACTTGAACAAGGTCGTTTCCTTGGCGAGCGCGGAGCCCTCCAGCACAAGCTCGACCTCGAATTCGATTTCGGTCACCTGCCGCGCGTTGACATTGACCTGAATGCCGATGTTCGGACCCTGTTCCTGTGGCCCAATCGATTGCGGAGCGTTCGGGTTCTCGAACGAGAAATCCTTGATGTACTGCGCCAGGACGTTCAATTGCGGGGACTGATCCTCGCTCGCGCCGTTGCCCTGCTCAGCCATTGTCGATCTCCTTCTCGCGCGAAACGACGTTCGATCCGGAGGTCCAAAAAATGGGCCGGTGCTTCGCCTGCTTCTCCAAAAACGCGATTTCCGCTAACACGGTGGCACAGCCAATTCAAGATCGTGAAAATCCGTGGAAGTCCCGCGGCGAGATGGTGGAGCGACGATGGATGACGAGGCCAATCGCCTCAGCGCGCGGGTTGTTCGACACGCGCGCGTTGGAGCGGGCCTGGCGGGCGTGGCGGCGCGTGTCGCGACGTCGCGGTTTCAAGGCGGAAGGCCGTCCAACGCGGACGCTTTCACGGCGGCGCTGGGAAACCTGAAGGGGCCGCTGATGAAGGTCGCGCAGATGCTGTCGACCGTGCCGGATCTCCTGCCCCCCGAATTCGCCGACAAGCTCCAAACGTTGCAGGCGAACGCGCCGCCCATGGGCGGGGGTTTTGTCGCGCGTCGAATGCGGGCGGAACTCGGCGAAGGCTGGCGCGCGCGTTTCGGCGATTTCGACGTCCACCCAGCGGCGGCGGCTTCCCTGGGGCAGGTGCATAGAGCGGCTTCACTGGAGGGAGAGCCCCTCGCGTGCAAACTGCAATATCCCGATATGGATTCGACTGTGGAGGCGGATCTCTCCGGGCTTCGCGTGTTGCTGTCGCTGCATCGCCGAATGGACCCGGCCTTCGACACCAGCGAAGTTCTCGCCGAGATAGGCGACCGCGTTCGCGAAGAACTCGATTATGAAAGGGAGGCGAAACACGCCGCGCTCTATCGCTCGATGCTGGCGGAGGCGCGCGACATCCGCGTGCCGGGGACGCGTCCCGCGCTGTCGACGCGGCGGTTGCTCACCATGGATTGGCTGGACGGCGACAACCTGCGCGCGCATCAATCCGCTCCCCTCGAAACACGCAACGCGATCGGCCAATCGATTCACAAGGCCTGGTGGCATCCATTCGCCAAATTCGGCGTCATTCACGGCGACCCCCATCTCGGCAACTACAGTGTTTTCGGAGGCGGCGAGGGCGTCAATTTGTTGGACTACGGCTGCGTGAGGGTTTTTCCGCCCAGCTTTGTCGGCGGCGTTGTCGATCTTTACCGGGGTCTCTTGCACAACGAGCCCGACCGCGTCGCGCACGCCTATGAAACCTGGGGTTTTCGCGGACTCAGCAAGGACTTGATCGAGATTTTGAACATCTGGGCCCGGTTCATCTACGGGCCCGTGCTCGACGACCGGGTCAGAACGATCGCCGATGGCGTCGAGCCCGCCCGTTATGGGCGCCGCGAGGCCTACACGCTGCACATGGGCTTGCGTGAAAAAGGTCCAATCAAGATCCCGCGCGAATTTGTCTTCATGGATCGCGCCGCGATCGGCCTGGGCGCGGCCTTCCTGCGTTTGGGCGCGGAACTGAATTTCCACAGGATGTTCGAGGAAATGATAGGCGAGGACTTCCAGGTGAACGCCGTCGAAAACCGCCAGCGCGGGGCGCTTCAACAGGCGGGATTGGCGCGATAACCACGCGATCCATCGCGTGGAGAGCGTTCGGCGGGGCTCCCGGGCGTGATTGCCGAGCTTTCGCCTTTGAGCTAGTACAGGGTGAAGATATCTTAACGAGGCTTCTATGACAGGCGATCAAGCGGTTTCCACCGGCCCATCGGACATGGACTACCCCGAGCACGAGCGCACTTACGCGGGCTTCGTAAAGCTCACGAAATACGGCGTGATTTTTCTCGTGATTCTGCTGGTGGGCATGGCGAAGTTCCTGCTTTGAAGCGGCCGCGCCGGGGCATCCGCGAGCGAGGCCGTCCCGGATCTCATTGACCCGCTGTTTCCCGACGGAGTTGTTTGCAATGCGCATTTCCGTGCCAAACGAAACCGCGAGCGGCGAAACGCGGGTCGCCGCGACGCCCGAGACCGTCCGGAAGCTGGCGGCGCTGGGTGGCCGCGTGGTGGTTCAGGCCGGCGCCGGGGTGAAGTCGGGAATTCCCGATAGCGAGTTCGCGGCGGCCGGCGCTGAAATCGAGCCAAGCCTCGCGGCGACAATGGCTGGCGCGGACCTGGTTCTCGGCGTTCGCCGACCAGACGCCGGATCGCTTCAGGGTGTCGCCAGGGGAGCGGGCGTCCTCGCGATCATGGACCCCTATGGGGCGGACGCCGCGCTGAAGGGCCTGGCCGACGCGGGCGTCAGCGCCTTCGCGATGGAGTTGATGCCGCGCATCACCCGCGCCCAATCGATGGACGTGCTGTCATCGCAGGCGAATTTGGCGGGCTACCGCGCGGTCGTCGATGGCGCGGGCGAATATGGCCGGGCTCTGCCGATGATGATGACGGCGGCGGGCACCGTGCCGGCGGCGAGGATATTCATCATGGGCGTTGGCGTCGCCGGATTGCAGGCGATCGCGACGGCGCGACGCATGGGCGCGATCGTCACCGCCACGGATGTTCGGCCGGCGACCAAGGAACAAGTTGAATCGCTGGGCGCGAAATTCCTCGCCGTCGAAGACGAGGAATTCGCCCAGGCGCAAACCGCCGGCGGCTACGCCAAGGAAATGTCCAAGGAATATCAGGCCAAGCAAGCCGCCCTGACCGCCTCCCACATCGCCAAGCAGGATATCGTCGTCACCACGGCCTTGATCCCGGGGCGGCCGGCGCCGAAGCTGATTTCCACCGAGATGGTCAACTCGATGCGGCCCGGATCGGTGATTGTCGATCTCGCCGTCGAACGCGGCGGCAATTGCGAATTGGCGAAGCCCGATCAGATCGTCGTCACCGAAAACGGCGTGCGGATCATCGGCTATCCCAATCTCGCGGGCCGGATTCCCGCGACCGCGTCCAGCCTGTACGCGAGAAACCTGTTGGCCTTCGCCGAAACCCTGATCGACAAGGAAAGCAAGACTTTCGCGCCGAATTGGGACGACGAGCTGGTCAAGGCGACTTTGCTGACCCGGGACGGCGCGGTGACGCATCCGAATTTCGTTCCCAAAACGCAATCCTAGGGATCGCGCGGACCGAAGGTTTGATAAACGGGATTGGAGAGCGCGGCGATGGCCAACGAAGCGACGCAGCAGTTCATCGACACGGTGCGCAAGGCCGCTGAAAACTATTCCGACCAGGTCGCGGGCGCCGCTGGCGACGCGGCCCACGCCGCATCGGGCGGCGCGATCGACCCCTTTGTCTTTCGCCTCGCCATTTTCGCCCTGGCGATCTTCGTCGGCTACTACGTGGTGTGGTCCGTCACGCCGGCGTTGCACACGCCGCTGATGTCGGTGACGAACGCCATTTCCTCGGTGATCGTGGTCGGCGCGCTTCTGTCGGTCGGCGTCGACGCCGGCGCGGACGCCGGCGATGGCGCCCTGTGGGCGCGCCTGTTCGGCTTTTTCGCCCTCATTCTGGCGTCGGTGAATATTTTCGGCGGCTTCCTCGTCACCGAGCGGATGTTGTCCATGTACAAGAAGAAGGGCTGAGGCGATGAACGCGGATTTCGCAGCTCTCCTCTATCTCGTCTCCGGCGTCTTGTTCATCCTCGCGCTGCGGGGATTGTCGCATCCCTCGTCGTCGCGCCAGGGCAACATGTTCGGCATGATCGGCATGGCGATCGCGATCGCGACGACCGTGCTCTATCGGCCGCCGGCGGGTTTTTCCGGTTGGCTTCTGGCCATCGGCGGCGTCGCCATCGGCGGCGGAATCGGCGCGTGGCGGGCGCGCACCGTGCAGATGACGGCGATGCCGCAGCTGGTCGCCATGTTCCATTCGCTGGTCGGCCTGGCCGCTGTTCTTGTCGCCGCGGGAGCGCTTTACGCGCCGCAGGCTTTCGGCATTGGGCTTCCGGGCGCCATTCACAGCGCCAGCCTGGTGGAGATGTCGCTCGGCCTCGCCATTGGCGCGATCACCTTCACCGGTTCGATCATCGCCTTCCTGAAGCTGGACGCGCGCAAATGGGGCGTCGCGTTCATTGACCGGGTCGCCTCCGGCCGGCCGCTCATGCTGCCGCAACGCCATGTCATCAACATCGGTTTGGCCGTGGCGCTCGTGGTCCTGATCGGAGCCTTCATGGGCACCGAGAGCCATGTCGCGTTTTGGCTGATCGCCCTGGTTTCGATGGCTCTCGGCGTTTTGCTCATCGTCCCGATCGGCGGCGCCGACATGCCGGTTGTCGTGTCGATGCTCAACTCATACTCGGGTTGGGCCGCGGCGGGCATCGGCTTCACACTCGGCAATCTCGCGTTGATCATCACCGGCGCGCTGGTGGGCTCCTCGGGCGCGATCCTCAGCTACATCATGTGCAAGGGGATGAACCGGTCTTTTATTTCAGTCATTCTCGGTGGCTTTGGCGGCGAGACAACGGCGGTCGCCGGCGCCGTCGAAACCCGCCCGGTGAAGCAGGGCTCCGCCGACGACGCGGCCTACATCATGAAGAACGCGGCGAAGGTGATTATCGTGCCGGGCTACGGCATGGCCGTAGCGCAGGCCCAGCACGCGCTTCGCGAAATGGCCGACATGCTCAAAAAGGAAGGCGTGGAAATCAAATACGCGATCCATCCTGTCGCGGGCCGCATGCCGGGCCACATGAACGTGTTGTTGGCCGAGGCGAATGTGCCCTACGACGAGGTCTTCGAACTTGAGGACATCAACTCGGAATTCGCCCAGGCCGATGTCGCCTTTGTCATTGGCGCGAACGACGTCACCAACCCGGCGGCGAAGACCGATTCAAAATCGGCGATTTACGGCATGCCGATTCTCGATGTTGAAAAAGCGAAAACCGTGCTGTTCATCAAGCGCGGCATGGGCTCGGGCTACGCCGGCGTCGAGAATGAATTGTTCTTCAAAGACAACACGATGATGCTTTTCGCCGACGCGAAGAAAATGGTCGAGAACATCGTCAAGGCGCTCGGCCACTAATCGGAGCGTCCGCTTTTCCACGGACAGCGAACGACCGCGAGGGAGAGGCCGTCCATGCCCATCGTTCTTGTTCATGGGGCCTGGAGCGGCGGCTGGAGCTGGAAGGATGTGGCGCGCCGGCTGCGCGGGTTCGGCCACGACGTTTACGCGCCAACGCTGACAGGCCTCGCCGAACGGTCGCATGTCGCGCCGGAGCGCGTCGATCTCGGCAGCCACATCGCGGATATCGCCGGCCTCTTGCGCTATGAGGATTTGCGCGATGCGCTGATCGTCGGCCATTCCTATGGCGGCATGGTGATCACCGGCGCCGTCGACCGCGCGCGACCGCGGGTGAAGGCCATGATCTATCTCGACGCCTTTGTGCCCGAGAGCGGCCAATCTCTCTGGGATATTTCCGGCCCGGAGCGCGCGGCCGACATGCGCGCCGCGGCCGAGAAACACGACGGCGGGAAATCCGTTCCGCGGCCAGTCACGCCTGGAAACACTGGTCCGGGCGCGGCGGAAAAGTTTGGCCCCTTGTTCACCGCGCAGCCCTTGGGGTGCATGAGTGAAAAATACGTGGCGACGCGCGATAATCCCGACGATTGGCCGCCGCGCCACTACGTTCTCTGCAAGGCCTGCAATCCCAGCCCGTTTCACGCGATCGCCGCCCGCGTGAAATCCGCGCCAGGATGGACGTGCGGGGAAATCGACGCCTTCCACGACGCGCCACGCACGCATCCCGATGAGATCGCCGGAATCATCGCCGCGACAGCGGCCAGATGGGATATCCCCAAGCCCTAGGTTAACGGGAAACGAATTTTCAACCTGGCTGGCCCATGGTGATGGAAACGTCCGTCACCAGCATGATTGCGCCAAATGAGCTTTTTTTCCGGAGGCGCCTCGAGTGTCGCGTTCGCCGCCGCGTGCGGCGGAATTCTGTTGGCTTTGGCGCTCTGGCGACGCGAATGGCGGGAAGCCAAGCGGCGCGAGACGGGATTCGCCGCGCGTATCGAGACGTTGCGGGATGAAATCTGGGAATTGAAGGAAGCCGCGGAGGCGCGCGCGCGAGCCGAGGCGGCCAGCGAGGCTAAATCGCGTTTTCTGGCGACGGTGAGCCACGAAATCCGCACACCTCTGAATGGCATCGTCGGCATGGCGGGGCTTTTGTCGGAAACCGGTCTGGACGGCGAGCAGCGGTCCTATGTCGAAGCGATCAAAACATCCGGCGGCGCCCTCGCGTCGCTGATCGACGAAATCCTGGATTTTTCACGCATCGAGGCTGGCAAGCTTGAACTGGTCGGCGAACCCTTCGATTTGACCGCCGTTGTCGAGGGCGTCGTCGAGCTTTTGGCGCCGCGCGCGCAGGGCAAGGGGCTGGAGATCGCCACATCGGTCGCGCCCGAGGTGCCGCGGAAATTGACCGGCGACGCCCCGCGGCTTCGGCAGGTGTTGCTCAATTTGGCCGGCAACGCCGTCAAATTCACGGACGCGGGCGGGATTGGCGTGCGCGTGACCGCGGCCGGCGGGGATGTCGTGCACTTCGCGGTCGCGGATACCGGGCCGGGCGTGCCGGACGAGCGCCGCGCGGCGATTTTTCAGGATTTCGAGCAGGGCGATGGTTCGGCGTCGCGCAAACACGAAGGCACGGGTCTGGGGCTCGCGATTTCCAAGCGGATCGTCGAGCGCATGGGCGGCAAACTCACGCTTGAACACACGAGCGCGCGGGGTTCGGTGTTCGCCTTCACCGCGGTCCTGCCCGCCGCCGAGCCGCCGCGATCGGCGGCGAATCCAACGCTCGCGGGTCGGCGCGCGCTCATTGTGGGGCAGTCGCCGTTCGAGGCACCTTATCTTGGCGAAAGACTTGCGGCGGCGGGCGCGTTTTCCCAGCGCGCCGAAGGCGTCGACGAGGCGTTGGCGATTCTGGAACAAAAGCCGACGCCCGATATCGTGATCGTCGATTGCGCGCTGGGAGAAGAGGCCACCCGGCGGCTGTCCAGCGCCGCCCGAGCCGCCGGCGTCGCGCGCAGCCTTGTCCTGTTTTCGCCTTTCGAGCGCCGCGCCTTCGGTCAGAATTCGCTCGAAGGCTACGATGGCTGGCTGGTGAAGCCCGTGCGATCGGGCTCTCTGTTCGCCCGCCTGACGGGAGACACGCGGACCGCTCCCGACGAAAACGGCTCCGCGGTGGTCACCCGCCTGCCGTTGCCGCGGCGGGGCCTGCGCGTGCTGGTGGCGGAAGACAATGAAATCAACGCCCTTCTGGCGCGCAAGCATCTTGAAAGGCTTGGCGCGGCGCCAACGCGGGCGCGGGATGGCGTCGAGGCGGTCCAACTCGCTCATATGGCCTTGATCGGCGAGCGGGAGCCTTTTGACGCGATCTTGATGGACATAAGAATGCCGGGCCTCGATGGTCTCGAAGCGGCTCGGCAAATCAGGCAGGCCGAAGCGGAGGCCGGTTCGACGCGCGTGCGCATCGTCGCGTTGACCGCCAACGCGTTCGAGGAGGACCGGCGCGCGGCCAACGCCGCCGGAATAGACGAATTTCTCACCAAGCCCGTCGATGTCGTGGCGCTCGCCCGCGCGTTGTCGATCGAGGACGGCCGACGCGAGGACCCGTCGGGGGCCGATGGCGCGCTTTGACTTGTCCGCCGCGCTGTCATCGTATTGTTGGCGCGGCGTGGTTCAAGTATCCGGATCGGCCCGAATCATCAGGTCCGGAGGTATCGATGTGGCGTCAGGAAACCGATGGACCGTCCGTCCAACGCCATGGCTTTCACGCGTTGATGTCGTTTCCCGCTTTGCCGGGATCGCGCTTGATCCGGCGAACCGAGGGCTTGCCGGCGAGCCTTGGCCGGATGGGTTCGCTCGAGGTTCGGCTCGCGACGACGAAAAAGGATATCCGCAAGGCGCAAAAATTGCGGTTCAAGGTTTTTTTCAAGGACGGCGGCGCCAAGCCCGATCCGCGGTCGCTTCTGTCGCGCCGGGATATCGATCATTACGACAGGGTTTGCGACCATCTGCTGGTCGTTGATCACGCCGCCACGAACCGGTTCGGCCGCGTCAAACCAAAGGTGGTGGGCGTCTACAGGCTGCTGCGCCAGGAACAGGCCGCCGTCGTCGATGGGTTTTATTCCGCCCGCGAATTCGACCTGCAACCCTTGCTCGACCGCCACCCCGGCAAGCGGTTTCTCGAACTTGGGCGCTCCTGCGTTCACCCGGATTGGCGATCCAAGCGGGTTGTCGAGCTTTTATGGCGCGGCATCTGGACCTATGCGCGCCATCACCGCGTGGATGTCCTGCTTGGCTGCGCCAGCCTGCCCGGCGTGAATATCGGGGATCACGCCCCCGCTCTGGATTTTATTTCCAAGACCGCGCGGGCGGACGGCGTCTGGGCCGCCAGCGCGCGCGTCGAACGCCGCGCGCCGGATTGTCTTTCACGCCCCCTCGTCGGCGGGCGCGACGCGCTGCGGCTTCTGCCGCCGTTGGTGAAGGGCTATTTGCGCGTCGGCGCGAAATTCGGCGACGGCGCCGTGGTGGATCTTCGGTTCGGGGTCGTCGATGTTTTGGTGATCATGCCGGTCGCCGAAATCGACCCGCGTTACATCTCCTATTTCGGCGGCGAATCCTCGACCATTCGATCCGCCGCGTAGCGCGCCGGTCGTCGCGTCGCTTGCCATGGCCCCCGCCGCTGATACATATAGCCGCGACATGGGGCTGGACCACGCAAACGTCCACGCCTCACGCGCTCGCTGAACTTTGGCCGGCCCTTCGCGACGTGATTGCGCATGGGTTGGCGGGGAAGAAACGACAAGGCGCCGGGCTGGCTATCGCGATGGCCGAATGCCCGCCGGGGCCGCGTCGAGCTTTTTCCGATGTACCAGGCAATCACTGCGGCGAGGCCGCGAAAGGTCGAACATGTTTTATGACAAGCCGGAAGGGGCTCCCGACGAAAAGGTCGCCTGGGGCAGCGATGTCGCCGCGCAGATGCTGCGGCGCATAGGTTTTCCCTACATCAGTCTGAATCCGGGCGCGAGCTATCGCGGCTTTCACGATTCGATCGTCAACCACCTCGGCAACCAGACGCCCTCGATGGTGCTGTGCCAGCACGAGGACCATTCCGTCGCCATAGCCCACGGCTACGCCAAGGCGACCGGCGAGCCGATGGCCTGCGTTCTGCACTCGAACGTCGGGCTCTTTCACGGCATGATGTCGCTGTACAACGCGTGGTGCGACCGCGCGCCGATGTTCGTGCTTGGCGCGACCGGCCCGCTCGACGCCCCGCAACGCCGCCCCTGGATCGACTGGATTCACTCGTCGACGGATCAAGCCAGCCATATCCGCGACTTCATCAAGTGGGACAACCAGCCGACCTCGCCCGAGTCTCTCGTCGAGGCCATGTGTCGCGCGAACATGCTGACACGGGCCGAACCCACCGCGCCGGTTTATATCGTGTTGGACGCCGGGCTTCAGGAAGCCTCGCTCGAACAACCGATCGAATGGCCCGATCTCGCCCGCTACCAGCCGCCAACGCCGGCGCGTCCGGCGAAGGACGCGATCGCGAAGGCCGCGGCTCTGTTGAAAGACGCGAAGCGTCCGGTGGTGCTGATGGGCCGCTGCGGCTTGTCGAAAGACGCGTGGAACAAGCGCGTGCGGCTGGTCGAACGCCTTGGCGCCATCGTGATGACCGATCTCAAGCTGCGCGCCTGCTTCCCGACCGATCATCCCGCGCATGTGGCCGAGCCGTTCAATCAGTTCGAGCCCGAGACGCGGGCCGTTGTTGGCGAGGCGGATGTCATTCTGTCGCTGGATTGGGTCGATCTCGGCGGCGCGGTGCGCGCGACGAAGGGCCTGCCGGAAGCGCCGGCGCGCATCGTCGCGAATTCGCTCGATCACACGCTGCACAACGGCGCGCACATGAATTACATGGCGCTGGCGCAAATGGATGTGTTCATGGCGGCCGGCAATGATTCCGTCGTCGACGATTTGCTCGAAGCGCTCGGTCCCGGCGCGGCCAAGGCGCCTTGGCGGGGCAAGCTCGAGGGCAAAAAGCGGACGGAGGATCCCAATCGCATCACGATGCGCACGGTCGGCCGCGTGCTGCGCGCCGCCTTCGCCAATCCGGACAAGGTGACGCTGGCGTCGGTTTGTCGCGGCTGGGCCTGCGATATCTGGCCCTTCCACGATCCCCAGGCCTATCTCGGCAAGGATGGCGGCGGCGGACTTGGCTCCGGCCCCGGCATCTCCACCGGCGCCGCGCTGGCCATGTCGACGCGCGACCGCCACACGGTGGCGGTGCTCGGCGACGGCGATTTCCTCATGGGCGCGAGCGCCGTGTGGAGCGCGGTCCGCGCGCAGGTGCCGCTGTTGGTGTTGATCAACAACAATCGTTCGTATTTCAACGACGAACTGCATCAGGAAACAGTGGCCCGGCGCCGCAACCGGCCGGTGTCCAACCGCTGGATCGGTCAAAGCATCGCCTCGCCCGAGGTCGATATCGCGGCCTTGTCCACGTCCTACGGCGCGGTCGGCATCGGCCCGGTGAAGAGCCCCGCCGAGCTCGAAGCGGCGATCCAAAAGGGCGTCGAGGCGATGATGGCGGGCAAGGTCGCGATCATCGACATTCACATCAATCCCGGCCAGGAGCGCACGGCGCGCTCCACGATCGAAGACCGCAAGACCGAGTAGCGTCAAAGAACTCGATGTCGTCGAAACAACCCCTCCGCGGCCGCCGCGGAGGGGTCTTCTGTTTCCGGGCGGGCCGGCTGCTGTTAAGATCGCGGGACTTTCAAACCAGCGGGATTGGCCGATGCAACGCTTGACCATCAGTCTCGACGACTCCATGGCCGAGGCCATTGACGCTTTCATGGCGCGCAGCGGCTATTCGAACCGCTCGGAGGCCATGCGCGATCTCATCCGCGACGCGCTGTCGCCATCGACGCAAGCGGGAGTCGCGACGCCGGAATGCGTCGCGGCGATTTCCTATGTCTACGACTACGACGGCCGCGATCTCGCGCTGCGGCTGGAGCGCGCCCAGCACGCGCGCCACGACATCACGATTTCATCGATGCGCACGCGCCTGGATCACCGCCATTGCATGGAGGTGACGCTGCTGCGCGGGCCAACCGTCGAAGTGCGCGCGCTTGGCCAGACGATACTCGCCGAAAAAGGCGTTCGATTTGGTCAGATGAACCTCGTGCCGATGCGTTCCGAGGCCTCTGGCCACAGTCATGGTCAAGGCGGCGCCTACCACCGGCACGACACGCCGGCGCTGTAGGATATGGTGAAAACGAAGGTGTCGATTAACCCGAAATTCGGACTCTTAAGACACAAGACATCACGCTGGGGGTGGCGGTAGTTCTATTCGGGATGTGCAATGATCAAGCGCGCTTTCAACTTCGCCGACGAGCCAGCGAACCCACAGCCGAAGACTTTCTGGATCCCGCGCATGATGATCACCGGCGTCATGGTGGGGTTGGCGTCGTCCTACGTTTATATGAACGGCTACCATTTCCTCTGGAATTGAATCGGCGAAAAGCTTCGTTAACCCAGATTCAATTCCTTGAAGAAGTCGTTGCCTTTGTCGTCGATGACGATGAAGGCCGGGAAATTCTCCACTTCAATGCGCCAGATCGCCTCCATCCCGAGTTCGGGGTAGGCGACTGTTTCGACCTTGCGGATACAATCCTGGGCGAGCCGCGCGGCCGGCCCGCCGATGGAGCCCAAATAAAATCCGCCGTGCTTTTGGCAGGCGTCGCGCACCTCTTTCGAGCGATTGCCCTTGGCGAGCGATATCATTGAGCCGCCCGCCGCCTGGAACGCGTCGACAAACGAATCCATGCGTCCCGCGGTCGTCGGGCCAAACGAGCCCGAGGCCATGCCCGTCGGGGTTTTCGCCGGGCCGGCGTAATAAATCGGATGGTTCTTGAAATAGTCCGGCAGCGGTTGTCCCGCCTCGAGCAATTCGCGCAGCTTCGCGTGGGCGAGGTCGCGCGCCACGATCATCGGGCCCGTCAGCGACAGGCGCGTCTTGATCGGATATTTCGACAGCGTCGCCAGAATTTCCTTCATCGGCTTGTTGAGGTCGATGTTGACCACCGGCCCGCCCAGCGTCGCCTCGTCCAAATGTGGCATGAATCGCGCGGGATCGCGTTCCAGCTCTTCGAGGAAGACGCCGTCGCGCGTGATTTTGCCGACGGCCTGCCGATCCGCCGAGCACGAAACGCCGATGCCGATGGGCAACGACGCGCCATGTCGCGGCAGGCGCACGACGCGCACGTCGTGGCAGAAATACTTGCCGCCGAATTGCGCCCCGACGCCCAGCTGCTGCGTCAGCTTGTGGATTTCCTCCTCCATCGCGAGGTCGCGGAAGGCGTGGCCGTCCTCGCCGCCCTTTGTGGGCAGGGCGTCGAGATATTTGGTCGACGCGAGTTTGACGGTTTTCAGGTTCAATTCCGCCGATGTCCCGCCGATGACGATGGCGAGATGGTAGGGCGGGCAGGCGGCGGTGCCGAGCGTCAGGATTTTCTCTTTCAAAAACGCGATCAAGCGGTCGCGCGTCAGCAGCGACGGCGTGCCTTGATACAGATACGTCTTGTTGGCCGAGCCGCCGCCCTTGGCGACGAACAGGAACTTATAGGCGTCCTCGCCCTCCGAATAGATTTCGATCTGCGCGGGCAGGTTGTCGGCGGTGTTTTTCTCGTCGAACATCGACAGCGCCGCCAATTGCGAATAGCGCAAATTCTTGCGCGCGTAGGCGTCGCGGATTCCTTCCGCGATGGCGCTCTCGTCCTCGCCGTCGGTCCAGACGCGGCGGCCCTTTTTGCCCATGACAATCGCCGTGCCCGTGTCCTGGCACATCGGCAACACGCCGCCGGCGGCGATATTGGCGTTCTTGAGGAGGTCGTAGGCGACAAAGCGGTCGTTGGAGGTCGCCTCGGAATCGTCGAGGATTTTGGCGAGCTGCGCGAGGTGGGCCGGCCGCAACAGGTGGTTGATGTCGGCCATCGCCGTGTCGGCGAGCAGGCGGATCGCCTCGCGGCGGACAGTCAGAATTTCGCGGTCGCCCAGTTTCTCGACCGCGACGCCCTCGCCCGTGAGTTTGCGGTAGGGCGTTTCGTCCTTGCCAAGCGGAAACAGGGGCGCGTGTCGATAGGTCATTGCGGCGGCCTCGAAGGGAAGTCGAGCCGCTTTTATCGGGGAAAGCGCGGAAAGGAAACGGCCCTATTTCTTGCGCGCCTTCGCCTTTTCGATCACCGCGCGGGCGGCGTCGAGATAGCCGTCTTCCGTCGCTGTCTGCCGATGCAGGCCGACGAGTTCGTAATAATCGTCCAGCGGAGACAGCTCGTTTTTAACCGCGTCGAAGTTTCCGTGGGTTTTGAGCGCCATCATCGCCCGCGTCACCGAACCGACGGCGGCGAACAAGGCCGCGGACGGGAAGGTGCAGAGCGCCGCGCCGGCGGCTTCGAGTTCTTTCGGCGTCGTCTTCCATGTGGAATTGGCGTGCGAGAGGTTGGCGAGCTGCGGCCCCGGCACTTCGCGCAGCACGCGCTTGAACTGCTCGATGCTGTCCGCGCCCATGGGTTTCGCCATGTCGCAACCGAGATCCATGTACATCTGGCAGCGCTCGATGGCCGCGTCGATGCCCTCGACGCCGAACGCGTCGCTGCGCGCGACGATGACGAGGTCGGGGTCGCGCCGCGCGTCGAGCGCGGCCTTCATCTTGGCGAGCATTTCCTCGACCGGGATGACTTGCTTGCCGGCCATGTAGCCGCAGCGGTTTGGGAAAACCTGATCCGAAATGAACAGGCCCGCGACGCCCGCCGCCTCGAAGGCGCGCACCATCTGCCGCACATTGTTGACGCCGCCGAAGCCCGTGTCGGCGTCGACGTAGACGGGGATGTTCACCGCGCCGCAAATGCGGGCGTAGTGGTCGGCGTAGTCGCGCATGTTGGACTGGCCGGTGTCGGGCGCGGCGAGCAGCGCCCCCATGGCGGCGTAGCCGCCGGCGACCATGGCTTCAAAACCCTGTTGTTCGATGATCTTCGCCGACAGCGCGTCGTAGGCGCCTGGCGCCATCGTCATGCCGGGCGCGGCGATAAGCTCGCGGAATTTCTTGCGGACGCTCATGTTCTGCTCCCGTTAAAGTTTGGCGATGTCGGCGCGCTGTTGCCACGGCGCCAGCGCGGCGACGCGCGCCTCGTAGGCGGCGATTTCATTGGCCTGGTCGAGCGTCATGCCGATGTCGTCGAGGCCGCGCAACAGGCGTTGTTTGTCCATCGGCGGAATCTCGAAGACGAAGCGTTCGCCGCCGGGGCCGGTGATCGTTTGCGCGGCGAGATCGACGGAAAATTCGCCGGCGCCATCGTCCGCGACCACGAGCGCGTCGAATCGATCGGCGTCCGCCTCGGCCAGACAAACCGGCAACACGCCGTTTTGAAGGCAGTTTTCGCGATAAATGTCGGCGAAGACGCGCGCCACGACGCAGCGGATTCCGACCGCCACCAAAGCCCAGACGGCGGATTCGCGCGAACTGCCGCAGCCGAAATTGCGTCCCGACACGAGGATCGCCGGGCGCGCGAATTGCGGCTTGTTGAGAACGAAGCCGGGGTCCGGCGATCCGTCCAGTTTGACGCGGCGCCGCTTGAACAGCAGCTCCGCGTAATCCTGATTGAGGCGCGGGCCGAGGCCCACCGGCGCGATCTGGTCGGTGTTGACGTCGTCTTCGATCAGCGGAACCGCGACGCCGCGAAGATGGGTGAAAGCCAGCATCAGGCCGCTCCTCCCATGAGCTTGCGCACGTCGGTTATTTTGCCGGTGACGGCGGCCGCCGCCGCGAGGGCGGGCCCGACGAGGTGCGTGCGCGCGCCCGGACCCTGGCGATTTTCGAAATTGCGGTTCGTGGTCGACAGGATGCGTTCGCCACGCTCGCCATGGTCGCCGTTGGCGCCCGCGCACATCGAGCACGCGGCCTCGCCCCAAATGAATCCCGCGTCGCGGAACACGCGGTCGAGGCCCTTCGCTTCGGCGTCGCGTTTCACTTTCGCCGAGCCGGGAACGACCAGCGCGTTGACGCCTTCCGCGACTTTGCGGCCCCTGGCGATGTCGGCGGCGATTTCGAGATCGGGCAGCCGCGCGTTGGTGCAGGAGCCGATGAAAACGCGATGCACGGCGAGCCCCTCGATGGCTTCGCCGGGCGCGATCCCCATGTAATCAAGCGCGCGCTCAAGCGCGGCGCGGCGCTCGGCGGGCGCCGAAGCGGGATCGGGCGCGCGGCCCGAGATGCCGAAGGCCTGCCCCGGGTCGGTGCCCCAGGTGATCTGCGGTTCAAGCGACTCGCAGTCGATGACGATGTCGCGGTCGAACGAAGCGTCGGAGTCGCTCGACAAAGCCCGCCACGTCGCCAACGCGCGGTCCCACATCGCGCCTTGCGGCGCCCAGGGGCGGCCCGCGATCCATTGAAACGTCGCGTCGTCGGGCGCGATAAGCCCGGTGCGCGAGCCCATTTCGATGGCGAGGTTGCACAGGGTCAGCCGCCCCTCGATCGGCAGGGCGCGGACCGCGCCGCCGGCGAATTCAATGAAGTGGCCGCGCCCGCCGGCGACGCCGATCTCGGAAATGATTTTAAGCGCGATGTCCTTGGCCGCCGCCCATGGGCCGAGCTTCCCCTCCAGCCGGACGCGCATCCGCTTCGGCTTTTCCATCGCGATGCATTGCGTCGCCAGAATGTGCTCAAGCTCCGTGGTGCCGCAGCCAAAGGCGAGCGCGCCAAGACCGCCGACCGTGCAGGCGTGGCTGTCGGGCACCGCGTGGGTGGAGCCGGGCAGCACCATCCCGATTTCCGGCGCGACGACGTGGGAGATGCCGTGCTCCGCGTCGGCGAGGTCGAACACGCGGATGCCGTTGCGCTTGCTGCCTTCGCGCATGGCGGCGAGCAATTCGATGACTTCGCCCTTGGCGTTGCGGTCGGTGCGGCCAGGGGTCGAGCGCGGCGTGTGGTCGACGGCGGAAAAGGTGAGATCGGGTCGCCGCACCGCGCGGCCAGCCTTGGCGAGCTTCGAGAAGGCGTGCGGCGCGTGCAGCTCGTGCAAGACGTGCCGGTCGATGTAAACGAGGTCGCGTCCGTCGGGCCGGCGGCCGACCACGTGGGAATCCCAGATCTTGTCGATCAGCGTCGCCGCCATTCCGCCCTCGCCGTGGTTGTTCGCTTTCAATCGCGCGCCGCCGGTATCAACTTGGCCACGGCGTCGAGCGTCTGTCTCGGCGTCGCATAGAGCTTGTCGAGCAGGCTGACAAGCTCGTCCGCGGGCCGAGGCGTCATGTCGATGCGCGCCGTTTTGGCCTCCGCCAGCAACTCCGGATCGCGCAGCGTTTCCTCGAACGCGGCGCGCAGCGCCAGGGCGCGCTCCACGGGCGTGTCGGGCGGCAACACATAGGGCCGGCCAAATTCAACGCTGGAAAAAACAAAGCGGAGCAGGTCGCGCTGCTCGGGGGTTTGAACGCGATCGTAAATGGACGGGACATTGGGGAAATCCGCCAAAGGCGTTTCCTCGGCGCGCAGAACGATCCGCACGAGGCCGGATCGGAATTCCTCGATTCGCGACATGAACTGGTTGATGGAGTTGCAGACGCCCTCGACTTCGCCCCGCTCCATCGCGAGCCAGGCGTCCGGCGGACCGGCGTATCCTTCGACGATCCGGAACTTCGCGCCCAGCACGCGGTTCAGCACGGTTGGAACGATGCTGAGCGAAGAGCCGGCGCCCGATCCCGCGACTACGAACTCCCGCTGAAAAACGTCTTCTATCGCCGAGACGCCGCTGCCCTGCGCGCTCAGACAGACGCGGCTTGGCAGGGACGCGGCGCCAAGCCAGAAGAATTTTCGCGGGTCGGCCTCCAGATTGCCCTGGCCCAATACCGCTTGATTGCCGATGTTGCGCGAGAACGAGCCTATGTAAGTGCCGTCGCGCGGCGCGCGGGAATACATGAAGTTCGTCGCGACAATGCTCGCGGCGGCCGGCATGTTCTGAACCACGATGGCGGGATTTCCGGGAATGTGCCGGCCGAGATAGCGGGCCAGCAATCGTCCGCCGAGATCGTAGTCGCCGCCGGAGGGATGTCCCAGAACCAAGTGAATGGGATGGCCCGCGTAGAATCGCGCGACATCCTCCGCTTTGGACGCGGTCGTGGCGGCGAAAGCGCCCATAAGGGTCAAAACAAGCGTGGTTGCGCGCACGACATTTCCTCCGCGCGGACGATGCGCCGGGGCATTTCCCGCGTCAACAACGTCCGAACTGGCGGCTGCGCGGATGATTTGCTAGGCTCGCCCGAATTCGAGCAGGGAGGCCGCTCATGGCTTATGAATTGCCGCGTTTTTGCGCCGACGCGCGGGCGGCCCTCAAGCAGGGCCCGCTTCGCGCCGCCCTCGACAAAATCGAGGCCGACCTCTCGACATTGCTGAAGAACGAAGCGTTCGTCCATTCCGCGTTCAAGGACGGCGACCCCGCCGGCAAGACCGAACTTTATCACGATCCCGAAACCGATTTTTATGTTTACGCTCACGTTCAGGCGGCTGGAAAAACCGGCGCGCCGCACAGCCACGGCGCCTCGTGGGCGGTCTACGGCAACGCGGCTGGTTGCACCGAAATGACGGAGTACAAGCGCGTGAATCCAGAGGGAGAAGACGAAGTCGTTCTCAAGAAATCGGATTTTTACAAGCTCAATCCAGCCGACACCCGCGGATATGGCCCGGGCGTCATTCATTCGACGGGGCATCCGTTGAAGGCGTGGGTTGTGCGTGTGACCGGAACCGACCTCGACCAGCTCCCGCGCTACCATTTCAAACGCTCGCGCGACAAGGTGCTGGAAGGCGCGTAGGCCTCCTCAGGCCTTTTTCGCGTAAAGTCCCGCGTATGTCTCCCTCAACACGTTCTTCTGCACCTTCCCCATCGTGTTGCGGGGCAGGTCGTCGACGAAGACCACGCGCTTGGGTTGCTTGAATTTCGCCAACCGCTCCTCGAGAGCGGCCTGCAAATCCTTTTCGCCGATTGTCGAGGTCTTGTTTTTGACGACGACGGCGGTGACGCCTTCGCCGAAGTCTGGATGCGGAACGCCAATGACGGCGCTTTCGATCACGCCCGGCAACGCGTCGATCTCGTCTTCGACCTCTTTGGGATAGACGTTGAATCCGCCCGTGATCACGAGGTCTTTGCCCCGCCCCACAATGTGGACATAGCCGCGGGCGTCGCGCTTGCCGAGGTCGCCAGTGATGAAAAACCCGTCGGAACGAAATTCGGCGGCCGTCTTTTCCGGCATGCGCCAATAGCCCTTGAAGACATTCGGCCCCTTCACTTCGATCATGCCGATGTCCCCGTCGGGGATGGGCGCGCCGGTCTCGGGATCGGCGATGCGAAGCGCGACGCCCGGCAACGGAAAGCCGACGGAGCCTGGCACGCGGTCGCCTTGATAAGGGTTGGACGTGTTCATATTCGTTTCGGTCATTCCGTAGCGTTCGAGAATCGCGTGGCCGGTGCGCGCCGACCATTCGCGATGCGTCTCGGCCAGCAAGGGCGCCGAGCCCGAAATGAAAAGCCGCATCGTTTTCGCGGCGTCCATTGTCAGGCCGGGATGCGCCAGCAAGCGGGTGTAAAACGTCGGCACGCCCATCATGGACGTGGCGCGCGGCATGAGGCGCAAAATCAAGTCCGCGTCGAGCTTCGGCAGGAACAGCATTGCGCCACCGGCCAGCAGCATGGTGTTGGTGGCGACGAAAAGCCCATGCGTGTGGTAGATCGGCAGCGCGTGGATGAGCGTGTCGTTGGCCGTGTATTTCCAATAATCGACAAGCGTCAGCGCGTTCGACGCGAGATTGTCGTGGCTGAGCATCGCGCCTTTCGAGCGCCCCGTCGTGCCCGACGTGTAAAGGATGGCCGCGAGATCGTCGGGGCCGCGCGCGGCATCGGCGAAATCGGCTGAAGCCGCGGCGGCCTTCCGCGCCAGCGAGCCCTCGCGGTTCACGCCAAGCGTTTCGACATGGGCGACGCCGGCCTTGGCCGCGACTGGCGCGAGCTTTTCACGCGACGCGGGATCGCAAACGAAAACGCGCGGCTCGGAATCGCTCAGGAAATAGTCGATCTCCGCCGGCGTATAGGCGGTGTTGAGCGGTAAGAAGACCGCGCCCGCGCGCACACACCCCAAATACAGGAGGATCGCTTCTGGCGACTTTTCGACCTGAACCGCGACGCGGTCGCCGGGTTTCACGCCGAGAGCCACCAGCGCCGACGCCATGCGCGCGGAACCCGCCGCGACATCCGCGTAGCTGGTGATCACGCCGTTGTGGTCTTCGATAAACGCCTTTTCGGGCGCCGGAAAACGCGCGGAAACAACGTCGTAGAGATAGGCGGCCATGATCGTTCGTTCCGGGTCGGTTTCGACCCTAGTTGGACGAGGCCATGGAAAGTTGCAAGCGCGGTTTCGCCGCTTTCGCCATCCGTTTGACCGCGCCCGACGCGACGACCATGCCGAGATTGGCGTAGGCCTCGTGGTTGGCTTCGATGGAGTTGCGGTCATAGAGATAGTTGACCATCAAGCCGGCGCCATCGCGCAGCGCGCGGGGCGAGGTGTCGCCAAGCCAGTTGATCCGCTCCAGGCGCGCGCCGTTTCCCAAATGGAAACGCGCCACGGAATCCGCGGCGCGGCCACCCTTGTCGCGCCCGCGCAGATAATATTCGGCGGCCAGCGGTTCGATCTGCTTTCGCAAGGCGTCCGCCCGCCCGGGATCGGCGGCCCACGCCGGATCTTCGAGCGTTTCAAGCAAGCTGGAGTCGACGCCGGCTTCGGCGGCGGCGGGCGTTCTCAGCCACGAGACGAAATTCGGCACCGGCGACAAAGTGACGAACGTTTCGAGCGCCGGCAGTTCCCGGCTCAGTTCCTCGACGACCTGCTTGATCAGGAAGTTGCCAAACGAGATGCCGGCAAGCCCCCTCTGGCAATTCGAGATGGAATAAAACACGGCTGTTCGCGCCTTTTCCGGCGCGGCGATGTCGCGCGTCTCCGCGAGAAGCGGCGCGATGGCGGCGGGCGTGGCGTCGGTGAGCGCGACTTCGACAAAGATCAAGGGTTCGTCGACCAGCGCGGGATGGAAAAACGCGTAGCAGCGCCGGTCCGCCGGATCGATGCGCCGGCGCAAATCGTTCCAATCCCGGATTTCGTGGACCGCTTCGTATTTGATGATTTTTTCCAACACGTTGGCCGGCGTCGACCAGTCGATCCGGCGCAGAATCAAAAAGCCCCGGTTGAACCAGCTGGCGAGCAGATGCGACAGGCAGCGGTCGACGACGGCGTGATTTGGGTTGGAGCGCCGAAAATCCAGTAGGTCTTCGCGCATGTTCACCAGCGCCGAGGTGCCGCCGGGCGCGCGGTTGAGGCGTCGGAACAGTTCTTGGCGCCGCGGTTCGGTCTGGAAATGAAGATCGGTTTCGGTCGCCTCGGATGGATTGTCGCGCCACGCGTCGAAAGCGCGGCGCAGGGCGTCGTGATCCGGTCCGTATTTGGACGCCAGCGCGTTGAAAAATTCGACTTTTTGATCGTCCGCGAGGCCCCGGTATCGATCAAGGGCCTCCTGCGCCATCGCCACGCCCGACGCTTCGCCCCGGCCGGAAAGCAGCGCGTCGCATATTTCAGCCACATCGACCGATTTATTCGCCAGGCCCGTCGGCCATTCGATGCGCCCCAGAAGAGCGCGGCCTCTGTCGGCGATCGTCGACAGCAAGTCGGAGAAATAGGCGTTCGCCATCCGATCTCCTACGCGTGGCAGCCACGCCTGCGAGATTAGCGACATCGCGTCCTCCGATCCAGAGCCTTGAAAGCCCGTGCGACAGGTTTACGCTCGAAGTGTTTCGGATTTCCGACGAGGGAAGACATTTTCGACGGATCCGGCGCTGAACTCGCGACGATGACTATCGCGCCATTGCGGCGGGAGTTCGCCGGGCGCATATGCAACGCGGCCCACGCGTCCACGTTCCCTGCTCCGGAGCCCAAAATGTTTTCCGCCGCGGTGGCCGCTTTCGCCGAAATCCTCACGGCTCCTTTCCGAGCCGCGCTTTGGAAAACGTTCGGACTGACCATCGCGCTGCTGGCGCTCGTTTGGATCGGGCTCGACAGGTTGATCGCGCACTACGCCGCGGGGGCGACAGGCTGGTTGGGCGCTGTCATCTCCGTGATCGCCGGCCTTGGACTTTTTCTCGCGCTGGCCTTCCTGGTCGGGCCGGTTTCGTCGCTGGTGGCGGGGTTTTTCCTCGACGATCTCTCCGAGCGGGTTGAAGCCAATCCGGGGCCGGTCGGGCGGCCCCTGCCCGCCGGCGCCGCCTTGTGGATAGGCGCGAAATTCGCGGTGTTGTCGCTCGCCGTCAACGCCTTGGCGCTGCTGGTGTTTTTGATTCCCGGCGTCAACATCGCGGTGTTTTACATCGCCAACGCGTATTTATTCGGACGGGAATATTTTGAATTTGCCGCGCTTCGCTACCGCGCTCCCGGCGAGGCGGACGCGTTGCGCCGACGGCACGCCGTCTATTTGTTTTTCTGCGGATTGCCGATCGCGCTTCTGGCGTCCATTCCCGTCGTCAATTTGCTGACGCCGTTGTTCGCGGTCGCCTACATGACGCGGATCCACCGCAAGATCGCGGGAATTCCCGGTGTTGTTCAAGCAGGTTCCTGACGGGCGAATTGTCCCGTCGCGCGGAAGCGCTGGAGGTAGGCGGGCACAATCGATTCCAACGCCGACGGCGCGACGCCAAGCCCGTCGAGCGTGCGGTTTTCCGCCCGCGCCGCGTTGGATACGATATTGTCCCCGCGCAGCAATTCCACTTGGTCGCGTGTGAAGAGAAGCGCCGGCGGAAACAGGCCGAGGCTCGCGGCGTTGGCGATCTCGGTCGTCGCGCCCATCCAGCGGGCGGCGCCAAAGGGGATTGGAACCAGCAACCGCCGCCGCCCGGTCGCGTCGAGAATGAATTGCATCAATTCGCGGAAGGTCTTGGTTTCGGCGCCGCCAAGTTCGTACGTGGCGCCCGCTGTCGCGCCGCCGCCAATCGCCCGCGCGACGGCTGTCGCGACATCGCCGGCGAACACGGGCTGGAATTTTGTTTCGCCGCCGCCAAACAGCGGCAGCGCCGGGGCCAGCCGCGCGATGGTGGCGAAGCGGTTGAAGAATTGATCCTCGGGTCCGTAGACGATGGACGGGCGCATAATCACGGCGCCGGGGACGGCTTCCAGAACGGCGGCTTCGCCCGCGGCCTTGCTGCGCGCGTAGGCCGAAGGCGAGGCTTCGGCCGCGCCGAGAGCCGAAACGTGGACGAAGTTGGCGACACCCGCGTCATGGGCCGCCCGCGCGACCGCGCGCGCGCCGAACACATGCACGGCCTCGAAGGTCTGGCGACCGGTCTCGGTCAGAACGCCGGTGAGATTGACGACCGCGTCGGCGCCTCTCAGCGCCGCGGCGACGGAGTTGGGCGCGCGGACATTCGCCTGCACCGCCTGCACCTGTCCAACGCGGCCCAGGGGTTGCAAATGGAAGGCGAGGTCGGGGCGCCGCGTGGCGACCCGCACCCGCCAGCCCGCTTGCGCCAAGGCGCGAACCACGTGGCGGCCAAGAAATCCCGATCCGCCAAAAACCGTCGCGATCGCTCCGGTTTTGATCAAGTCGTCCGCCATCGCCAACCCCGGAATCGCCAAGTCTTTCGCACGACCTGAACGCGCGCCAAACAAACTTTAGTAAAGCCAGCCGCCCCTGTATAGAGGCGCGCGCGAACACCGCGCTCGACATTTGACAAGGAGCGCTCGCCGCCCTTATGACACGCGCCGTGCCCAGGTGGCGGAATTGGTAGACGCGCTGGCTTCAGGTGCCAGTGGCTTAACGGCCGTGAAGGTTCGAGTCCTTTCCTGGGCACCATTCCCCAAAATATGTCAGCGATGACAAAAGGATGAGTGGTTGCCGAGGTTTGCGCCGCCACAAGTAGCATGCAACGGTGACACATCCTGTCGGACGGCGTAATCGGCCAGGGGCTGTATACGCTAGACCATAATCCGACGGTCGGTCCTACACGACCGCCATCGGTGGGAACATTGGTGGCTCGTCAAGCATTTAGCTTGATCGCAACCAAAGGGGCATCGCCCATGTCGCATAAAATGCCGCCGGTCCCGCCGGCCAACCGCTCGCCCAAAGGCGCTGGCGAACCCGCGCGCGCCGCAAACGACGAGACGAAAAAGCGCGGCGAGCCGCCCAACGCCGCCGAACAAGGCGACACCGCGAACACGCGTATCAACACAACGAACGCTGGCTTTTTCAAAGGCCGCCGGACCAAGTAGCGGAGCGGGCCGCTGGCGCGGGAGCTGGGCTTGTTCCACGCTCCCGCGCGAGCCCGCTATTTCCCGATACAGAACGAACTGAAAACCTCGTCGAGCACCGTTTCGTTGTCGATGCTTCCAATCAAATTGTCGATGGCGGCGACGGCGGCCTTCAGATCGATCGCCGCGAGCTCGGGACGCCCGGTGGATTTCGCTATTCCATCGAGAATTGAACGCGCGCGCCGGATTTGACCAAGCTGGCGCGATCGGCTGACAAGCGCCGGTTCGAAGATTTTCGCGTCGTCCAGAATGGTTTCGGAGATTCGCCGCAGGAGCGTGTCCAATCCTTGCCCTGTGCGGGAGGAAATAGGGATGAATCCGGCGGATGGGTTCGTTTCCGGAGGCGACAAATCCACCTTTGAGCGGACGTTCAGAACCGCCATGTCGTCGCCAACCACGCCGGCGGGGAGTCGCGCGTCGTTGTCGCTGATCCAGATGACAAGGCGAGCTGCGGCCGCGCGGCGCAACGCGCGCGACACACCCTCGCTCTCTATCTGATCGGCGCTTTCGCGAAGGCCCGCCGTATCGACCAGTGTCACCGGAATTCCGTGGATGTCGATTTGCGCCTCGATCGGATCGCGCGTCGTCCCGGCGATCGGCGTCACAATGGCGACGTCGCGGGCAGCCAAGGCGTTTAGAAGGGAGGACTTGCCCGCGTTCGGCGGCCCCAGAATCACAACCGAGGCGCCGTCCCTGATGGAGGCGCCGCGATCCCCGGTGGCTAGAACCGCGTCCATGCTGTTGGTCAATTCGCTCAGCGAGCGCGACATATCCGGGTTTTCGGTGTTCGCGACATCGTCTTCCTCGGCGAAATCGATGCGGGCTTCAATTTGGGCCAGGATCGAGATGATGCCGCGCCGCCATTGTTCGGCCTGGTCGCGAATGCCGCCTTCCATCATCGTATGGGCTTGGCGCCGCTGCAGATCCGTCTCGGCGTTGAGCAGGTCGGCGAGACCCTCCGCCATTGTCAGGTCCATCTTGCCGTTTTCGAAGGCGCGGCGGGTGAATTCTCCCGGCTTGGCGGGCCGGCATTCCTCGAACATCGACAAGGCCCGATACATGGCCGCGACGATCGCCCGGCTACCGTGCACCTGAAATTCGACGACATCCTCGCCGGTGAAGCTCGCCGGGCCGGGAAAATACAAAACCACGCCACGATCGATGAGTTCGCCGGTCCCCGACGTTCGCAGCGCGGCCAATCGGGCGGCGCGCGGTTCGAGCGGTCGCCGCGTCAGAGCCTCGGCGGTTGGCCGGGCCCGTGGTCCCGACACGCGCACAATCGACACCGCGCAGGGCGGAGATCCGCTGGCCAAAGCGTAGATCGTGTCCAAAGCCAAACCCCGCAAGTTCCGCGCCGCGGAGCCATCAATGGCTCCGCGAAGACCGGGTTCAGGTGTTCATCGATTCGAAGAACGCCGCGTTCCCCTTCGGCGTTTCACGCAGTTTGCCGAGCAGGAACTCGATCGCGTCGATGGTGCCCATCGGATTGAGAATGCGGCGCAGGACGTACATTTTTTTGAGGACATCGGCCGGCACGAGCAGCTCTTCCTTGCGGGTGCCGGAACGGGTGATGTCGATGGAGGGGAACACCCGCTTGTCGGCCACCTTGCGGTCGAGGATGATTTCGGAGTTGCCCGTGCCCTTGAACTCTTCGAAAATAACCTCGTCCATGCGCGATCCCGTGTCGATCAGCGCCGTGGCGATGATCGTCAGCGAGCCGCCTTCCTCGATGTTGCGCGCGGCGCCGAAGAAGCGCTTTGGCCGCTGCAGGGCGTTGGCGTCGACGCCGCCGGTCAAAACCTTGCCGGAGGACGGCACCACGGTGTTGTAGGCGCGTCCAAGGCGGGTGATCGAGTCCAGCAATATCACCACGTCGCGGCCATGCTCGACGAGGCGCTTGGCTTTTTCGATCACCATTTCAGCCACTTGAACGTGCCGAACGGCGGGCTCGTCGAAGGTGGAGGAAACCACTTCCCCCTTCACGGACCGTTGCATGTCCGTGACTTCCTCGGGCCTTTCATCGATCAACAGCACGATGAGATAGCAGCCGGGATGGTTTGAAGTGATGGATTGCGCGATATTCTGCAGCAAGACGGTCTTGCCCGTGCGCGGCGGGGCGACAATCAGCGCGCGTTGTCCCTTGCCGATCGGCGCGACGATGTCGATCACGCGGGATGAGAAATCCTTCCGCGTGGGATCGTCGATTTCCAGCTTGAGCCGTTCGTTCGGATAGAGCGGGGTCAGGTTGTCGAAATGCACCTTGTGCCGGATTTTCTCCGGATCTTCGAAGTTGATCGAATTCACCTTCAGAAGAGCGAAATAGCGCTCGCCATCCTTCGGGCCGCGAATCAGTCCTTCGACCGTATCGCCGGTTCGCAGGCCGAAGCGGCGGATTTGCGAGGGGGAAACGTAGATATCATCGGGTCCGGCCAGATAATTGGCGTCGAACGACCGCAGGTATCCGAATCCATCCTGCAGGACTTCGATGACGCCCTCGCCGACGATTTCGATGTCTTCGCTGGCCAGTTTTTTCAAAATGGCGAACATCAGCTCCTGTTTGCGCATGATGGACGCGTTTTCGACGTCATGTTCCTCCGCGAAGGCCAGGAGGTCCGTGGGCGATTTCTTCTTCAGTTCCTGAAGCTTGATTTCAGTAAGCATGGCTGCCCGATAATTGGATTGAATCGGCGGATGCGGAGACGGGGAGATCGCTCGATTTCGGCTCGCGCTCGCTGGGGGAGCGTCGGAGCCGCGTCGAACGGGAGGGGAGAAGCGGTTGGTAGGTCATTTCTCGTCGGGAATCAAATGATTTTCCATATCGCGCGCGGAGCGGGCGCCCCCACGCTCCGCCAGCCGCGTGGAATCGCGGCCTCGACAGATGGGTCTATCGCGCCCCCCGGCCACTTGGCTTCGAGGGCGTCGCCGCGTTTCGCGTGAAATCGACAATGCGCGGCACGATGTCCCGGCGAAACCGCGAACCGTTGAAGACGCCATAGTGGCCCACGCCGAGCTGCAGATGGTGCGTCTTCCTATTGGCGGGGATGTTCACGCAAAGGTCCTGCGCGGCCTGCGTCTGGCCAACGCCTGAAATATCGTCGTTTTCGCCTTCGATCGTCATTAGCGCGGCGCGCTTGATGGCGCGCAAATCGACGGGTTGCGAGCGGTGCTTCATTTCCCCGTTAGGCAGCCGATGCGCGACGAAAACCGTTTCGATGGTCTGCATGTAGTAGGCGGCGTCGAGATCCATCACGGCGAGATATTCGTCGTAGAACTCGCGATGCTTTTCGGCGGAATCGCCGTCGCCTTCGACGAGATGGTTGAACATTTCGACATGGGCGCTCACGTGACGGTCGAAATTCATCGCCATGAACCCCGACAACTGCAGAAAGCCTGGATAGACTTCGCGGCCGACGCCCGGATAGGGAAACGGCACTTTGTTCAGGCAATTTTGGCGAAACCAGTCCACGCCCCGCTTTTGCGCCAACAGATTGACCGCCGTCGGACTTCTACGGGTGTCGATGGGGCCGCCCATCAAGATCATGGAGGCCGGCGCCGCCCGATCGCCCTCTTCTTCCATGCGCGCGACCGCCGCGATCAAGGGCACCGACGGCTGGCAAACCCCCAGCGTGTGGACGGGGAGGTCGCCATCGGCGCTTGCCAAAAAGCGCGCGATCTCCATGAGATAGTCGATGTAGTCGTCGAGATCGAACCCGCCGACGGCGAGGGGCGCCATCCGGGCGTCGGTCCAGTCGGTGATATAGACGTCGAAATGGGGAAGAAACGCCTCGGCGGTGCCGCGCAAAAGCGTCGCGTAATGGCCCGAAATGGGCGCGACGATCAACAACCGAGGCCGCCCGGACACGCCCTGGCAATTAAATCGCAGGAGCCGGCAGAAAGGCCGCGTCCAGACGACTTCCTCGTCGACGGCGACTTCGCGTCCATCGATAACCGTCCGGTTCAGTCCAAAGGCGGGCTTGCCATAGCGCCGCGTCATCCGCTCGAACAATTCAGCGCCGGCGGCGACGTTTCTGCCGAATGTCGTGTGGGTCAATGGGTTGATCGGATTACGCAACGCCAGCCGGGTCATGTCCGACACCGCGCGGGCGGGCGCCAGCGCGAGTTGAGCCAGCTCGAACATCTGATAGGTATATTTGTTCACGTATGAACCCCTCGAACTTCCGTACCGCATTGCATTAAAAACAGTGCGTCGCAATATGTATTTCCGCGGGATTTCGTTCCGCCCATCCGGCTTTCGTCCCGCCGGCTGGTTCAATTTTACCGCGCCATTTGATAAAAAATCTTCCTTCAAAACGGGATGGAAAAGATCCACGTGACAGCCATCGGCGGCTTGGAACTCGGTCGGCGGGCCCGGAGGCTTCGCGTCGACACGCTCGTGCGCCTGCGGTGGCTGGCGGTCGCCGGGCAAACCGCCGCTGTGCTGGCGACGCGGTTTCTGCTCGGCTTCGACTTGCCGCTTGAATATTGCCTCGCGGTGGTCGCCCTGTCGGTGTGGCTGAATATAGGACTGCGCATCCGATATCCCGTCAGCCATCGCCTCGCCGACAAAGCCGCTTTTGGGCTGCTGGCTTACGATGTCGCGCAATTGAGCGGCTTGCTCTATCTAACGGGCGGGCTTGAAAATCCTTTCGCTATTCTATTCCTCGCGCCCATCACCGCCGCCGCCGTCTCGCTGCCGCCGGTTTGGACAGCGCGATTGATGATCGTTGTGATCGCCGCGGCGTCCGTGCTCGCTTTCAATCATTTCGAGCTTCCGTGGCCTGACGGCGAAAACATCGACATGCCCCTGATTTATGTGGCGGGCATCTGGACCTCGCTTGTTCTTGGCGCGGGTTTTATCGCGGTCTACGCGTCCCGCGTCGCGGGCGAGGCGCGCCAATTGTCCGACGCCCTCGCCGCCACGGAACTTGTGCTGGCGCGCGAGCAACATCTGACGCAATTGGACGGACTGGCGGCGGCGGCTCACGAGTTGGGCACGCCGCTGGCGACGATCGCGCTGACGATCAAGGAATTGAGCAAAACCGTTCCGGAGGATTCCGCGTGGAGCGAGGATATCCGCCTCATCGCGCAGGAGGCTGGCCGTTGCCGCGACATTTTGGCGAAACTGGCCTCTCTCGGCGTCGAAGGCGACGGCATGTTCGACAGCATGTCGGTGCGGCATCTTATCGAGGAAATAGTGGCGCCGCAGCGTATTTTCGGGCTGCCCGTCGAAATCGAGTGCTCCGGCGACGGTCCCGAACCCGTTGGCCGGCGTAGTCCGGGCATCCTTTACGGGCTCGGAAACCTGGTCGAAAACGCCGTCGATTTCGCGACGACCCGCGTCCGGGTGACCGCGCGCTGGTCTCCGGCCGACGTCAAGATTTCCATCGAGGACGATGGCCCGGGCTTCGCGCCCGAGGTTCTCTCCCGCTTGGGCGAACCCTATGTCACCACGCGAGGTTCCCGCGACACGGAGTCCGCCGAGGAGGCGTTCGGGCTTGGCTTGGGGCTCTTCATCGCCAAAACGCTGTTGGAGCGGTCGTCGGCGGAACTGTCGATGCAAAACGCGACGCCGCCGGAAGCCGGCGCCCGCGTGGCGGTCCGATGGACTCGCGAGGAGTTCGAGCGCCGTGATCGGACGATTGATTCGCGCGACGCTCGAATATCTTGATATAAGCGGCAAAACACCCGCCAAGGGGCCACGAGGTCGAGTTCGCGGCGCTTTGAACCCACGGGCGAAGGGGAAAAATGACATCGGGCGACGTTTTTGATCTTCCCGACAAGTCGCTGTTGATCGTTGACGACGACCGGCCGTTCCAGACCCGGCTCCGCCGGGCGATGGAGGCTAGGGGCTTTGATGTGAGAACCTCCGATTCCGTCGCCGAGGGATTGGCGGAAATCGAAAGCAACTGTCCAGCGTTCGCCATCGTCGATCTCCGGCTGAACGATGGCAGCGGTCTCGACGTCATCGGCGAGTTGAAGAAGCGTCGCTCGGACGCGCGGGGCATCGTTCTCACCGGATACGGAAACATCGTCACCGCCGTCACCGCCGTGAAGCTGGGGGCGTTCGACTATCTCGCGAAACCGGCCGATGGCGACGAAATATTCGCCGCATTGATGGCGACCGCCGCGAGCCGGCCGGAGCCGCCGGAGAACCCGATGTCCGCCGACCGCGTTCGTTGGGAGCATATTCAAAGGATTTACGAGATGTGCGACCGCAATGTGTCGGAGACGGCGCGCCGGCTCGCGATGCATCGCCGCACCTTGCAGCGCATCCTCGCCAAGCGGGCGCCGCGCTGAACGCGCCTAGGTGTCGAAGCCCGCGGCGCCGGGGTCGGCCAAGACGTGCAATCGATCCGCCGCCGACCGGGCGAAACGAAGCAGCATTTCCCGCCGGGTCGCCGGCGGCAGCCGGTGTTCAGGTCCGGGCCGCAAGAGATGGGCGCCATATTGGTCGGCGACGATCAGGCCAGCGTCCGCGGGCATTATGTCAACCGGCGTGTCGGACGAAATCGCGAACAGCAGTTCATCGCAATGCTCGCGGTAATCCGGCCATTTTTGATCGGCGCGAAAGTCGGCGATCGAGGATTTCACCTCGACAATGACAATTCTCGACCGGGCGTCCAGCGCGACGATATCCGCGCGCCGCCCATTGCGCAGCGGCAGTTCAACAACGGTCGCCCAGCCCTGACAACGCAGCCATCGGCGCGCCCCGCGTTGGATGCGCAGAGCGGCCTCCGATTGGCGGCCATCGACGAGGGCCTGATCGACACGTGATTCCACCAGGGCCGTCGCTTGTTCGCGGAACGCGCGGCCAAGTTCTTCCATTCGCATGATTCCGCGCCCGTCTTCGATTGAAACAAGAATGACAGGCCCGGCCGGACGGCGCAATTCCGGCGCGGGCGTGGTAAGCGCCTACAGGACGCCATCGGAAACGCCTGAATGAATCCGGTTTTCGCCGACCTGCCCACCACGATCTTCGAGGTCATGTCGTCCCTCGCGCGGGAAAAGCGGGCCATCAATCTCGGCCAGGGTTTCCCCGACGGCCCGGGTCCGGAGGATGTCAGGCGCAAGGCCGCCGAGGCGCTGATGAACGGCGACAATCAGTATCCTTCGATGATGGGCCTGCCGGAACTGCGCGCGGCCATCGCCGCGCACTACAAGCGCTTCCAGGGCGTCGACATCGACCCGGCGATGGAGACCATGGTGACATCGGGCGCGACCGAGGCTCTCGCCGGCGCCATTTTCGCGGCTATCGAACCCGGGGACGAGGTCGTGCTGTTTCAACCGATGTACGACGCCTATCTGCCGCTGGTTCGACGCGCTGGCGGCACGCCGAAATTCGTCACGCTGAAACCGCCCCATTGGACATTCGACGAGGATGATCTCGACGCCGCCTTTTCGCCGCGCACGAAAGCCGTCGTCTTCAACAACCCGCTCAATCCCAGCGGCGTCGTCTACGCGCGGGATCAGGTCGAGCTGTTGGCGCGCTATTGCGCCAAATTCGGCGCCATCGCCATCTGCGACGAGGTTTGGGAGCATGTGATATTCGACGGAAGGCGGCATATCTCGATGCTGGAAATTCCGTCGATGCGCGAACGGACGATCAAGATCGGCTCGGCGGGCAAGATTTTTTCGCTCACCGGCTGGAAGGTCGGCCTCGTCGTCGCCGCGCCCGACTTGATGAAAGTGATTTCAAAGTCGCACCAGTTTCTCACATTCACCACGCCGCCGAACCTGCAGACCGCCGTCGCCTACGGGCTTGGCAAGGACGAGGCCTATTTCGCCGGCATGCGCGCCATGTATCAACGCAGCCGCGACCGCTTCAGCGCCGGGCTCGCGGAATGCGGCTTTCCGGTTCTGCCGAGCGAGGCCACCTATTTTGTCAATGTCGATCTCGCCTCCATCGGCGAGACCGACGACGTGGCGTTCTGTCGCCGGCTGGTCGAGCGACACGGCGTCGCCGCGATTCCGGTCTCGGCCTTTTACGCCGAGAACCACGTGCGCGGGGTCGCGCGCTTTTGTTTCGCCAAAGACGATGCGACACTCGACGCAGGACTGGTCCGGCTGCGCGGAGCGGTCCGGCGCTGAGGGAGAAGTCTGTGCGTATATTCGCTGTTTCGCTTCTGGCTTTCGCCATGCTCGCCGCGCCCGCGCTGGCGCAGGAAAAAGTCGTCAACGTCTACAACTGGTCCGATTACATCGATCCGAAGGCGCTCGATGATTTTTCGAAGGAAACCGGAATCAAGGTCGTTTACGACACCTATGATTCCAATGAAACGCTTGAGACCAAGCTCTTGGCTGGAAACACCGGCTACGATGTCGTCGTGCCCTCGGCGACCTTCCTGCAACGGCAGATCAAGGCGGGCGTCTACCAAAAACTCGACAAGTCGAAGCTGCCGAATTTGAAGGGCATGTGGCCGGAGGTGATGGCGCGCCTCGCCGCCTACGACCCCGGCAACCAATACGCCGTCAACTACATGTGGTTCACCACGGGCATCGCCTTCAATGTCGACAAGGCCAAGCAGCGCATGGGCGGCAAGCCCATCGACTCCTGGGACACGGTGTTCAAGCCGGAAAACCTCAGGAAATTCGCCGACTGTGGCGTTTACATGCTCGACAGCCCCGAGGATGTCTTCACGTCCGAATTGAAATATCTCGGCGTCAATCCGGATTCGAAAAACCCCGCCGACATCAAAAGGGCCGCCGACGCGTTGATGCGCGTGAAGCCGTTCGTCAAGAAATTCCACTCGTCGGAATACATCAACGCGCTCGCCAACGGTGACATCTGTCTCGCGGTGGGATGGGCCGGCGACACCTTCCAGGCGCGCGCCCGGGCGAAGGAAGCGGGCAACGGCGTCGATATCGACTATGTCGTGCCGAAGGAGGGCGCGCTGATGTCGCTCGACAATCTGGCGATCCCCAAGGACGCGCCGCATGTCGCGGAAGCATACGCCTTCATCGACTTTTTACTGCGGCCGGAAATCGCGGCGCGCAACACCGCCGCGACGAATTTCGCCAATGGCGTGATCGCGTCGAAGCCGCTGATCGACAAGGAAATTCTGGACAATCCCTCGATCTATCCGCGCGAGGACGGCCTCAAGAACCTCTTCGTCGTCTCGCCCTATGATCAAGCGACGCAGAAAATAGTCACGCGGGAATGGACGCGGGTGAAGACGGGAAAGTGACGCGGACTCTCTGATGGCGGCGCGCTCCATGGCGAGGGCGACCGTACCTTTGTCGCGGTCGGAGGTCGCGACGTTCAGATCGCCCCGTTGATCCACTTCACCAGTTCGCCCTTGGGCGCGGCGCCAACCTTCTGCGAACCCAGCTTGCCGTCCTTGAACAGCATGAGCGTCGGGATCGAGCGGATGCCGAGCTTTGACGACACGCCCGGGTTCTCGTCGACATTCAGCTTGACGATCTTGACCTTGCCAGCCATTTCCGCGCCGATTTCCTCAAGCGATGGGCCAATCATCTTGCAGGGGCCGCACCACTCGGCCCAGAAATCGACCACAACGGGCTCTTTCGACATTAAGACGTCGGCCTCGAAGGTGGCGTCGGTGGTCTTGTGGGTCGACATGGGAGGTCCTTTCCACCCGAAGCGGGGGTTATCTGCGTCGGTCAAAGGTAGGTATCGCCGCCGGCGCCGTCAAGACGGCCCCGCGAACGGCCGCCTCGGCGTTGCCCGGCGAAAGCCAATATTCTATTTTCCGACCGCCGCGTTCAACGACGGCTAAATCAAATATGGCGCGACGGAGGATCTCGATGGACGACATCACGCTTCTCAGCACCGAGGACATGCCCTTCGAGGAGGTCCGCCGCGGCCGCGTCCACATGATCCGCCGCAAGCGATTGCCTTTGGAATCGGGCATATCCGGCGTCACGATGGAATATTCGCTGTCGATTGTGCCCGATGGCTACTTCACGCCGCGCCACAAGCATAATTTCGATCAAATTCGCTACACGCTGTCCGGCGAGCAGAGCACCGGGCTTGGCGATCTCGCGGCTGGCGAATGCGGCTATTTCCCGGAAGGAAGCTATTACGGACCGCAGAAGCAAGATGGCGAATGCGCCTGCCTCGTGCTGCAGTTCCAGGGCGCGAGCGGCGAACATCTGCTCACCAATGAGGAAATGAACGCCACCTACGAAAAACTCCTGGCGGCGGGCGGCAGGTTTGAAAACGGGATCTACAAGGGCTTTAAACCGGACGGCACGTCCAAGAACAAGGATTCCTATGAAGCGATATGGGAGGCGCACGAAGGGCGCGACCTCGAATTTCCGCCTGAGCGCTTCCGTCAGCCGGTGATGATGCTCACCAACAATTACCGCTTTTGGCCCGATCGAAAAACGCCGGGCGTTTCGATCAAGCATCTTGGCGCGTTTGGCGAGGCCCGAACAGCGATTTTCTTCCAGCGGCTGGCGCCCGGCGCCGCGCTGCCCGCGGGCACACAGGAAGACGCCGAGCTGAGATATGTCCTCGACGGCGCCTTCGACTATGAGGGCAAGACGTGGGGCAAGGGCACATACATGTTTGTGCGCAATGGCGCGAAAACGGGCGAGCTCAGAAGTCCCGCCGGCGCGACATTCTTCACCATCGCGCTCCCCGGTCTCGCCGACCTCAGGGCATGCATGGCCGCCGGCCAGCCCTTTCCCTGGCAGGTGGCCAGCGCCTGACGTCGGCGCACAGCCTACGCTATCGGACAATCTCGAAAAACGTTGCGCGACGGCCGCGCTGCATATTTTTCAGGCGGGAAGTCCGTATATTATTTAGGCATATTTTTTGCCGCTTAATTGGGCACCCAAGCGCTTCCCCGCGCATTTATCGCCCCAATTGAGCTGAACTCCTTGGCGCATCGTTAAAATTTCGTCTGGCACGACCCTTGAAAGGGACCCTGCGGTCGCATCCGCCTCGCTTAGGGGGGCGAAAGTACCGAACCGGCGTTGGCGCCCACGGCGTCTTTGGAACGGCAAAGCAGGGATAGACTCATGAAAATAGTTATGGCGGTTATCAAACCATTCAAGCTGGAGGAGGTTCGCGACGCGTTGACCGCGGTCGGCGTTCACGGCCTCACAGTCACTGAAGTCAAGGGATATGGCCGGCAGAAAGGCCATACGGAAATCTACCGGGGCGCGGAATACGCGGTCAGCTTTCTTCCCAAGCTGAAAATTGAAGTCGCGATTCCCTCCGAGCTGCTGACGCAAGTGATCGACGCCATTGTCGCGTCCGCGCGCACCGGCCAGATCGGCGACGGCAAGATATTCGTCAGCGCGCTTGAGCAGGCTGTTCGCATCCGCACCGGTGAAAAAGACACCGACGCCCTCTGATCCAGTTTCTCACATCAACCAGGAGTAAAAAATGAAAACCGTTCCTCACCTGGGAACGGCCGCGAAGGCGGTCGGACTCGGAATACTCGCGGCGGCGCTGTTGGCCGGCGTCGCCTACGCGCAGGACGCCGCCGCTCCCGCGGCCGCCGCCGCGGCGGCGCCAACCCCGAACCCGGGCGACACAGCCTGGATGCTGACATCGTCCGCGCTGGTGCTGATGATGTCGATCCCTGGACTGGCGTTGTTCTACGGCGGCCTCGTGCGCACGAAGAACATGCTGTCGGTGCTGACGCAGGTCATGGCCATCGTTTCAATGGTCGGCGTGCTTTGGGTGCTCTACGGCTACTCGATCGCGCTGGGCGACACGAGCGGCTCGATGGTCGCGTATATCGGCGGCTTCGGCAAAAAATTCCTGATGGGCGTTGACGCGAATTCGACCGTCCCGACCTTCACCAACGGCCACGTCATTCCGGAATACGCCTACATGGTGTTCCAGATGACCTTCGCGATGATCACGCCCGCGTTGATCGTCGGCGCCTTCGCCGAGCGCATGAAGTTCTCCGCCGTCATGCTGTTCATGCTGATCTGGGTGACCTTCATCTACTTCCCGATCGCGCACTGGGTCTGGGCCACGGCCGCTCCCGACGACATCGCCAACGCCGCGAAGGCCCTCGCCGCCGCTGGAACGGACGAAGCCGCCAAGACCGCCGCGCAGGCGAAGCTTGACGACGTCACCGGAGCCGTTGGCTGGCTGGCGGCTGGCAGCGCCTCGTGGATGAACGGCGTCGGCGCCCTCGACTTCGCGGGCGGCACGGTCGTGCACATCAACGCCGGCATCGCGGGCCTGGTTGGCGCGCTTATGCTTGGGAAACGCGTCGGCTACGGCAAGGAGCAGATGACGCCCCATTCGCTGACGATGACCATGATCGGCGCCGCGCTGCTCTGGGTCGGCTGGTTTGGCTTCAACGCGGGCTCGAACCTCGAGGCCAACGGCACGACGGCGCTCGCCTTCGTCAACACGATGGTCGCCACGGCCGCCGCCGCCATCTCCTGGCTCATGGTCGAGTGGATGTTCAAGGGCAAGCCTTCGCTCCTGGGCATGGCCTCGGGCGCGGTCGCCGGCCTCGTCGCCGTGACGCCCGCCTCGGGCTTCGCGGGTCCGATGGGCTCGGTTGTGCTTGGCCTGCTCGTCTCGCCGCTCTGCCTGTTCTTCGTCTCCACGGTGAAGAACAAGCTCGGCTACGACGACGCGCTCGACGTGTTCGGCGTGCACTGCGTCGGCGGCATCTTCGGCGCCTTGGCGACGGGCATTCTTGTCAACCCGGCGCTCGGTGGCGTTGGCATCACCGACTACACCAACATCGCCGGCAACAACGCGGGCGTCTACGCGATGGGTCCGCAGATGATAGCGCAGTTGACAGCGGTGCTGGCGACGCTGCTCTGGTCGGGTATTGGCTCGGCGATCATCTACAAGATCGTCGATCTGATCGTCGGACTGCGGGTTCCGGTGGACGCCGAGCGCGAAGGCCTCGATGTCTCGGAACACGGCGAGCGAGCCTACAACTACTGACACGACGCCCGCGCGCCAATGGGCGCGCGGGTTTCATTTCCTCCCAACGGGCGGCGCTCTTCGAGCGCCGCTTTTTTTTCAACCAGCCGAAAAGACAAGGTTAAACGAGCGTTAACCGCGGATGGTTAGGTTTCCCGACATCAATCGTCTCAGACGCCCGCTATTTGGATCAATCGATGCGGACCAGCCAGATTTCGGCCCTCGAGCACATTCCGGAGCCGGTGAGGTTTTTCATCGCGAACCGGCTTGCGGAGCTGGCGGGCCTGCTGCTGATCGCGCTGGTCGGCGCGACGTCGCTGGCGCTACTGACCTGGTCGGTGCTCGACCCCAGCTTCGACCACGCCACCGCTGGACCCATTCACAACCTGCTCGGCTGGCCGGGCGCTGTTATCGCCGACCTCGTGACGCAGATTCTTGGCGTCGGCTCGGTCGCCATGCTGGTGCCATTGGCGTTTTGGGGCTGGCGGCTGATGTTCCACCGTCGGCTCGGCTCGGCGAAAAAACGGCTGCTTCTCTGGATTGTTGGCACGATGTTGGTGACCGCCTTCGCTTCCTCGCTGCCGGTCACCGACCGATGGCCGCTGCCGACGGGATTGGGCGGCGTCATCGGCGACGCGATCTCGTCGCTGCCGCGCAGGGTGTTTGGCGGCGGCAGAATCGTTGAGATCGCCATGATGCTGACATTCGCGGCGACGGCGATTTTGACCATGTCGGCGGCCTCGGGATTCCGGCTCTCCAGCGGCGCGGACGACTTCGCCGAGGCGCCCGCCGAGCCCGCGCGCCCGGCGCGGGAGCGGGAAACCGAGGCGGAAAGCTCTTTTGGCGCGGTCTCTTTGGGCGCGACGATGCATTATTTCATGGGCGCCCGCGCCCGCGTTCAGCGCATGCTTGGCAGGGCGAAACTGGCCACCGCGCCGCGCCGCCGCGTCGAGCCTCGTGTCAGCGATTTGGCGGTGGATTTCGCCGCGCCCCGCGGTGGATCTCGAGTCGAAACCGTCGAAGCCCGATCTCCATCGCCAACTCCAGCGCCAGCGGATGACGGGTTCTCCAAGGCCGCCTCCCGTGTCGCGCCGCCGGCGCCGGGAATCAAATCCGGCAAACGGCTGGCCAAGGAGGCGCAACCCAGCCTGATGGGCGGAGCCGGGTTCGAACTCCCGCACCTCGCGTTGCTGGCTGAAGCCAAGCGGCAGGCTGTCGGCAAGATTTCGGAGGACGCCCTCGACCAGAACGCTCGGCTGCTGGAAGGTGTGCTCGACGATTTCGGCGTCAAGGGCGAAATCATCAAGGTCCGGCCGGGCCCGGTGGTGACGCTGTACGAGCTGGAGCCCGCGCCCGGCATCAAATCGTCGCGGGTGATCAGCCTGGCGGACGATATCGCGCGCTCGATGTCGGCGCTTTCCGCGCGCGTGGCGGTGGTTCAGGGCCGCAACGCCATTGGCGTCGAATTGCCCAACCAGAAGCGCGAGACCGTTTTTCTGCGCGAATTGCTCGCCTCCGAGGATTTCGAGAAGAGCAAGCAGAAGCTCGCCATCGCGCTGGGAAAATCCATCGGCGGCGAGCCGATCATCGTCGATCTCGCGCGCATGCCGCATCTGCTTGTCGCGGGCACGACCGGCTCGGGCAAATCCGTCGCCATCAACACGATGATCCTGTCGTTGTTGTACCGCCTGACGCCGGCCCAGTGCCGTCTGATCATGGTCGATCCGAAAATGCTGGAATTGTCGATCTACGACGGCATTCCGCATTTGCTGACGCCCGTCGTGACGGACCCGAAGAAGGCCGTCGTGGCGCTCAAATGGGCGGTCCGCGAGATGGAGGACCGCTACAAGAAGATGTCGAAAGTCGGCGTCCGCAACATCGAGGGCTTCAACGCCCGCGTGTCCGAGGCGCTGGCCAAGGGCGAGGTCATCAAGCGCACGGTGCAGACCGGCTACAACCGCGAAACCGGCGAGGCGATCTACGAGGAAGAGGACATGAACCTCGAGGTTCTGCCCTTCATCGTCGTCATCGTCGACGAAATGGCCGACCTGATGATGGTCGCCGGCAAGGACATCGAGGGCGCGATTCAACGGCTCGCGCAAATGGCCCGCGCGGCGGGCATTCACCTGATCATGGCGACCCAGCGCCCCTCGGTCGATGTCATCACAGGCACGATCAAGGCGAACTTCCCGACGCGGATTTCATTTCAGGTCACGTCGAAAATCGACAGCCGCACGATCCTCGGCGAGCAGGGCGCGGAACAGCTTCTGGGCCAGGGCGACATGCTCTACATGGCCGGCGGCGGACGTATTTCGCGCGTCCACGGTCCGTTTGTGTCGGATGGCGAAGTCGAAAGCATCGTAGCCCATCTCAAAACGCAGGGGCAGCCGGATTATCTGGAGGCGATCACCGTCGAGGACGAGGAAGAGGGCGGCGAGGCGCCAGCCAACCCCGGCTCGATGGACGCGGAGGAATCGGGCGATCTTTACGATCGCGCGGTCGCCATCGTGTTGCGCGACCGCAAGTGCTCGACCAGCTATATTCAGCGGCGCCTGTCGGTTGGCTACAACAAGGCGGCCTCGCTGGTCGAGCGGATGGAAAAGGAGGGCGTCGTCGCGCCCGCCAACCACTCAGGCAAGCGTGAAATTCTGGTGGGCGGCGGCGTCGATCGCGGCGCTTTTGAACTAACCGACTGAGTTTTCAACCTTTCGACGCCGAAACGCCACAAACTGTTGTCAATCAAGCGTTTTCCAGAGCCTTTATGGAAGCATCCATGAAACGCACGTTATGGTCGTTGCAAGCCGCCGCCTTCGCCGCGCTGGTCGCCGGTCCGGCGCTGTCGCAGGGCGCGCCGATGCAGTTGCCCAAGGGCGGACCGGCCGCGGGCGCCATCAACAAGGCGGCGCCGCCGCCGAAAGCCGCCAGTCTCGATGGCGGCGCGCAAGTGCAGAGGGCCAACGCCTGGTTCAACGCCAACGCGACAATGACGGCGGACTTCGCCCAGATCGGCCCGAGCGGCAAACGCACGGAAGGTCAGCTTTATGTGTCGAGGCCGGGGAAACTGCGCTTTTCCTACGACAATCCGGCGACGACCGACATCATCGCCGACGGCACCTCGATCGCCATCCGCGACCGCAAGACCGCCAAGCAGGAGCTGGCCTATATTTGGCAGACGCCGCTCAAGTTTTTGCTGAAGGACAAAATCGACCTTGCCCGGGACACCAAGGTCATCGACGTTTCGGAGTCGCCCGCCGGCGTCGCCATCGTCATCGAGGACAACGCGACGATGGGCGGTGGCGTTTCGCGCATAAAACTGATCTTCGATCAGAAGAACTTCGCGCTCAAGCAATGGGTGGTGAAAGATCCGCAAGGCTACGAGACCACGGTGTCGCTCGCCAATCTCGACTTCAAGACCAAGCCCGACCCCGATCTTTTCAAGATCAACATGGAAAGGTTCAACTGAGCGGGGTTTGCGGCTTGGCGACCCGAACCATTGATGCGATCTTCCGGGACCTTCAAACCCGGAAATTTCCCCACAATGATTTTGGCGACATGGAACATCAATTCGGTGCGGCTGCGCCTTCCCCTCGTGGAAAAATTCTGCCTTGAGCACAAGCCCGACGTGCTGTGCCTTCAGGAAACCAAATGCCGCGACGCCGAGTTTCCGTCCAGCGATTTCCGCCGCCTCGGGTATGAGCACCTCGCGATCAACGGCCAGAAGGGCTACCACGGGGTTTGCATCGCCTCGCGCCTGCCCATCGAGAAGACCGTCGCCCGCCCGTTTTGCGGCATGGGCGATTCCCGCCACGTCGCGGTAACGCTGGGCGCGGCGGCCGGCTTCGAGAATCCGGTCACGATCCACAATTTCTACGTGCCGGCGGGCGGCGACGAGCCCGATGTCGCGATCAATCCGAAGTTCGTCCACAAACTCGCCTTTCTCGACGAAATGGCGAGCTGGATGAAGGCCGACGGCGTGGCTGACGGACTTTCCGCCGTGGTTGGCGATTTGAACATCGCGCCGCTCGAAACCGATGTCTGGAACCACAAGGCGCTGCTGAAGATCGTCAGTCACACGCCCATCGAAGTGGAGAAACTCGCGGCGGTCGCCGCCGCCGGGCCCTGGACGGACGCGGTGCGCCTGCGCGTCGATCCCGCCGTCAAGCTTTTTTCGTGGTGGAGCTACCGTTCGGCGGACTGGTCGAACGCCGACAAGGGCCGCCGGCTCGACCATATCTGGACAAGCCGCGATCTCGCGAAAAACGTTGTGGGCGTCGAGGTCGTGCGCGCGGCGCGGGGATGGGAAAGGCCATCCGACCACGTGCCGGTGCTGGCGACCTTCAATTTCGACGTTTGATCGAAGCGGCGCGGCGTCGGCTCAATCGACGCTGGGCGCGTCGATGAAATTGTCGGCGCTCGCCGCTTGCATCCGTTGCGAGAATTCAGTCAGGCGCGCTTCGACCAGCGTTCGCACCTGCCGCGCGCTGCGCGGATTTTCCTTGAGCATGCGCTGAAAAAGCTCCCGGGGGATTTTCAACACCGCGGAAGGCGCCCGCGCGATGGCGGTCGTCGGCCGGATTGTCTGCGTGAGCAGGGCCATTTCGCCCAGCAGCGCGGGCGGTGAAATCATTTTCGGCGGGATGGAGCGTTCCGCGGCGACAAGTTCAACCTGCCCGTTGAGCAGAATATAGCCGCCATCCGAAGGTTCGCCTTGCTGGAAGACGACCTCGTCGCGCCGCAGGATCTTGGTCTCTCCGTAAAACCCGATCTGCCGCCGGACGTTGTACTCGAGCGCCCCCAGCAGCGGAATTTTCGCCCAATCGGCGGCTTCGTTTTCGTAGGTCATGTGGGTTTACTGATTCAGCCGGTAGCCGCCGGGCTCGGTGACCAGGATTTTCGCCTCCGACGGATCGGCCTCGATCTTTTGCCTGAGCCGGTAGATGTGGGTTTCGAGCGTATGGGTCGTGACGTTGGCGTTATATCCCCACACTTCCTGCAAAAGCACGTCGCGCGACACGACCGCCTGCCTGGCGCGGAAAAGGAAGCGGATGATCGAGGTTTCCTTTTCGGTCAGGCGGATTTTCTGTCCTTTTTCGTTCACCAGAAGTTTCATGCCGGGCCTGAAGGACAGGCCGCCGACCTGAAACACCGCGTCGTTGCTCGCCTCGTGCTGACGCAGATGGGCGCGAATACGGGCCAGCAGGACCGCGAAGCGCAGCGGCTTGGCGAGATAGTCGTTGGCGCCGGAATCGAGCCCCAGCACGACATCCGTGTCGCTCGTCTGGCCTGTCAGCATGATGATCGGGCTTTTGAAGCCGCCGTTGCGCAGCGTCTTCACGGCTTCGCGGCCATCCATGTCTGGCAGGCCGACGTCCATGACGACGAGGTCGGGATCCTCGGAGCCAGCCATGGCGATGCCAGCCGCGGCCGTGCCGGCGACGAGGACGCTGAACTCCTCCAGCGGGCTCAACTGCTCGGCCAGGCCGCGGCGCAACTCCTCGTCGTCTTCGACCAGCAGGATTTTGCGTATTTGACTCATGTTCGCATCGTGCTTTGCTGCGCGCGGCGGAAGGTCCGCCGCGGCGGGAGACTTTAGGTTTTGAAGCGCGATTGGTCAAAGGCGCGGCCGGTTCGGGTTTCGACCGGCGCCAAGCGCAAGCGGCCGAGCCGCGCCCCCGCGCCGACCGAGATCGTGGTGTCGCCCTGCTGGGACAATCGATCCCGGGGCACGCTGACGTTTGGCGCGACGACGGTTCGCTGCGCGCTGGGGCGCGGCGGCGTGGCGACGAACAAGCGGGAGGGCGATGGCGCGACGCCTTTCGGTCGCTACGAAATCGTGGCCCGGCTGACACGGCGGGATAGACTGCCTGCGCCCGCCACGACGCCGCCGATGGAGGCGATCCGGGCGGGGGACGGGTGGTGCGACGATCCCAAATCGGGCGCCTACAACCGGCCCATCCAACTGCCCTCGCGCCTTGGCCACGAGGAGATGTGGCGCGACGACGGCCTCTACGACGTGGTTCTGGTGCTGGACCACAATCTCCTGCGCCGAACGCGGTCGCGCGGCAGCGCCATCTTTTTTCACGTCGCGGCCTTCGGCTATGAGCCCACGGCCGGCTGCGTCGCCATCTCCATCGCGGACATGCGCCGCCTGTTGCCGCGCCTACCGCGCCGGGTTTTTTTGCGCATCCTGCTGCCCGGCGGCGGCGCGCGATCCAAAAATCGCCGAGCCGACGCGCACATGGGTCGCGCCCGATTGGACCGCCAGCTCGAAATCCGCGCTCATTCCCATCGACAGTGAACGCAGCCCGTTGCGCCTGGCGATCTTCGCCAGCAGCGCGAAATGCGGCGCGGCGAGTTCGCCCGCGGGGGGGACGCACATCAGGCCCTCGATTTCGAGCCCGAGACGCTCCCGGCAGTCGCGCAGAAAATCATCGACCTTTTCCGGCGGAACGCCGGCTTTTTGCGGTTCCGCGCCGGTGTTGACCTCCACAAACAACTTCGGGAAGCGGTTCTCCCGCTTCATTTCATGAGCGACCGCCTCGGCGATTTTCACGCGGTCGATGGTTTCAATCACGTCGAAAAGCGCCACCGCCTCGCGCGCCTTGTTCGACTGCAATGGCCCGATCAGATGCAGTTCGACATTTGGGAACCGCTCTTTGAGAGCGGGCCATTTGGCTTTCGCCTCCTGGACGCGGTTCTCGCCGAAAATCCGCTCACCGGCTTCGAGAACGGGCGAAATGGCTTCTTCGTCGAAGGTCTTCGAGACGCAGACAAGCGCAACCTCCCCGGCTTGCCGGCCGGAGTCGAGCGCGGCGCGCGCGATTCGCGCCCGCACGTCGCGCAGGCCCGCTGTTCCGGGCGCGGCCGCGATGGAGGCGGTTTGGCCGCTCGCGTCGTTCATGAAGAAACGCCCGCGTTCGTCCGAATTGTTGACCGCGCCGGAAAAACCATGTTCCTGTCGCCCAAATCCCGTTTCCCCATTCCGGTTTTTAGCTACGCATGATGAACGAGCGTTACAACCCCCTCGAAGCCGAGCCGAAGTGGCAGAAGGCCTGGGCGGATCAAGAGATATTTCTGACCCGGAACGACGATCCGCGGCCGAAATACTACGTCCTTGAAATGTTCCCCTATCCGTCGGGGCGCATTCACATGGGCCATGTGCGCAACTACGCCATGGGCGACGTGGTGGCGCGGTACCGGCGGGCCAAAGGCTTCAACGTGCTCCACCCGATGGGGTGGGACGCCTTCGGCCTGCCCGCCGAAAACGCCGCGCGACAGAACAAGACCGACCCGGCGACATGGACCTACGCCAATATCGCCACCATGCGGGGGCAGCTCAAATCCATGGGCTTGTCGCTCGACTGGTCGCGGGAAATCGCGACCTGCGATCCCTCTTATTACAAACATCAACAGAGGCTGTTCCTCGACTTTCTCAAGGCGGGGCTGGTCGAGCGCAAGCAGTCCAAGGTCAACTGGGATCCGGTCGATCAAACCGTGCTCGCCAACGAGCAGGTCATCGACGGCCGCGCGTGGCGTTCCGGCGCGCTGGTTGAACAACGCGAACTGACGCAGTGGTTTCTGAAAATATCCGACAGTTCGCAGGATCTGCTCGATTCGCTCGACACGCTGGAACGCTGGCCGGAAAAAGTCCGGCTGATGCAAAAGAACTGGATCGGACGGTCCGAGGGTCTGCGGGTTCGATTCGCCATCGACGGCGCCGGCCCGAAGGACGCGTGGCGCGACATCGAGGTGTTCACGACGCGCCCCGACACCCTGTTTGGCGCGAAGTTCATCGCGTTGTCGCCGGATCACGGATTGTCGAAGGAACTCGCCGCGAAGAATCCGGCGCTGGCGGCGTTCGCGGCGGAATGCGCGCGGGTGGGCACCTCGGCCGAGGCGATCGAGACGGCGGAGAAGAAGGGTTTCGACACCGGGCTGCGGGTCGCGCATCCCTTCGACCCCGATTGGAAAATTCCGGTTTTCGTCGCCAATTTCGTGCTGATTGAATACGGCACCGGCGCGATTTTCGGCTGTCCCGCGCACGACCAGCGCGACCTCGATTTCGCCAACGCCTACGGCCTTGGCAACACGCCGGTTGTGTGTCCGCCGGGACAGGACCCCGCGACGTTCAAGATCGTCGACGTGGCCTTCGACGGAGACGGCGATCTCGTCAACTCGCGGTTCCTCGACGGCATGACGGTGGAGGCGGCCAAGGCCGAGGTCAACAAGCGGCTATGCGCCGCCGACCTTTTCGGGCGCCCGCAAGCGACGGGAACCGTCAACTACCGCCTGCGCGACTGGGGCATCTCGCGCCAGCGCTACTGGGGTTGCCCGATTCCGGTCATCCATTGCGAGTCCTGCGGCGTCGTGCCGGTCCCCGCCGATCAACTGCCGGTGATCTTGCCGACCGACGTCGATTTCGGCGCAACGGGCAATCCGCTGGACCATCACGCCACTTGGAAGCATGTGGATTGCCCGGTTTGCGCGCGGCGATCGCGGCGCGAAACCGACACGATGGACACGTTTGTCGATTCCTCCTGGTATTTCGCCCGCTTCACCGACCCCGCCCTTGGCGACGCGGCGACCGACCCGAAAACGGCCAACCACTGGCTGCCCGTCGATCAATATATCGGCGGCATCGAGCACGCGATTCTGCACCTGCTGTATTCGCGTTATTTCACCCGCGCGATGAAGGCGACGGGTCATCTCGGCCTGAAGGAGCCATTCGCGGGCTTGTTCACGCAGGGGATGGTGGTCCACGAGACCTACAAGGGCGCTGGCGGCGATTGGTTGACGCCGGCGGAAGTCAAGATCGAATCGACCGGCGGCGCCCGGCGCGCCGTCGCGCTGGCCGACAACGCCCCCGCTGAAATCGGCGCCATCGAAAAGATGTCGAAGTCGAAGCGCAACGTCGTCGATCCCGACGACATCATCGGCGCTTACGGCGCCGACACGGCGCGCTGGTTCATGCTGTCGGATTCGCCGCCCGACCGCGACATCATCTGGAGCGACGAGGGCGTGCAGGGCGCTTCCCGCTACGCCCAGCAGGTCTGGCGGCTGATCGGCGACCTCGCTTCGGCCGCGCTGGAGCCGGGCGCCGCCGCGCCGAACGAATTTTCCGCCGCCGCCACCGCGGTGCGCCGCCTGACGCATCAACATCTTCAGCGGGTTGAACAAAACCTGGAGCGCCTGCGCTTCAACACGGTCATCGCCGAAATAAGGAAGTTTTCCAACGCGCTGATCGAGGCCCTGGACAAGGAGACCGAAGCGGCCGCCCGCGACGCCGCTTTCGCCTATCGCGAGGCCGCGGACGCGCTGGCGATTCTGATTTCGCTGATCATGCCGCATCTGGCGGAAGAGTGCTGGGAACGGCTGGGCCACGCGTCGTCGATTTGTCTGGCGGCCTGGCCGGCGGTGGACGAGGCCTACGCGCGAGAGGACACGGTGCTCATGCCGGTCCAGATCAACGGCAGGAAACGCGCCGAATTCATGTGCGCGCGCGACTGGGACAACGCGCGCGTCGAGAAGGAAGCGCTCGGCCTCGACGCCGTGATAAAGGCGCTCGAAGGCCGCGCGCCGAAGAAAATCGTCGTCGTCCCGCAAAGGATCGTCAATGTCGTGGTCTAGGCGAGCGGCGTCGCGCGTCTGCGCCGCCTCTATGGGCGCGGTCGCGCTGGGCGGGTGTTTTCAGCCGCTCTATCAAGGCGGCGCGGCGGGGAGCGCCGGCGCGGCGTTGTCATCGATCGTTGTGACGCCGATTTCCGAACGTCTCGGCTATTACCTGACGAATGAACTGACGTTTCGCTTCAACGGCGGCGCGCCTGTCGACAATCCACAATACAGGTTGACCGTCGCCCTCCACGAGCGCGTGCAAACGCCCGTGGTCGACACCGTGAGCGGCCAGGCGACGGCGGCCATCGTCGGCATCGACGCCGAATACAAGCTCGAAACCGCCGGCGGCTTGAGCGTCGTGACTTCGGGCACGGCCTTCACCACGGAAACCTACGATCGCACCAGCCAGCGGTTCGCCAATATCCGCGCCGCGCGCGACGCCGAAATCCGCGGCGCGAAAGTTCTCGGCGACCAGATATTCACGCGTGTCGCCGCCGCGCTCCATTCGGGGGGATAGGCCGTGGTCGCCCTGCCCGCGCGCGACCTCGACGGGTTCATGAAACGCCAATCCGGCGGCGGCTTCGTGTTTCTGGTTTTCGGCCCGGACCAGGGCCTGATCGACGAGAAAATAAGCGCGATTTCGCGCGCCTGCGTCGCCGATGTCGGCGATCCCTTCCAACTCGTGCGCCTCGATGGCGACACGGTGGCGGGCGATCCCGGCCTGCTCGCCGACGAGTGGAATTCCATGGGCCTGTTCCACGCGCGGCGCGCCATCCGCGTCGATCTTGGCGCCCGCGACATCCTTGAATCCGTGCGCGCCTGCGTCGAAGCTCCGAACCCGGATTGCGCGCTGATGATCAAGGCGGGCGCGCTGAAGCGCGATCACGCCCTGCGGCAATTCTGCGAGCGGCAAAAGATGGCGCTCGCCATCGAGTGCTTCGCCGACAGCGAAGCCGACATCAGGAGCGTCGTGCTCAAAACAATGGGCGACGCCGGCGTTTCCATCGATCCGAAAGCCGTCGACACGCTTGTCGATATTCTTGGCCTCGACCGGGCGATGACGCGGAGCGAGCTGGAAAAGCTGGCGCTTTACGCCGACGAGACGAAATCAATCGGCGTCGCCGACGTTGAAATGGTGGTCGCGGACGCCGCGCCCAAGGCCGGCGAACCAGCGATCGCGGCGGCGCTGTCGGGCGATATCGCCGACGCCACGCTCGGCGCCTCCCGCATGATGGCGGGCGCGAACGCCAGCGGCATCGCGGGCGCGGCCCTGCGGATTTGCCTGCTCGGACATCGCGCCGTCGCCGAACGCGACGCCGGCAACGCCGGCGCGGCGGAGCGGTTCGCCCGCTCGACCGGCGCGTTGCGGCACGATTTCGCGCGGCTGGTCGCCGCGAAGAACACCGGCATGATGCTTGATTTCATCGAGACCATGAACGCCGCCGTGGATCGCGGGCGCCGCGAGCCGGCTCTCGACGACACCGTGACGATGCGCGGCCTGTGGACTATCGCGCGACGGGCGAAGGCGCGCCGCTGAGCGTTACCGCGGACCACTCCGCTTGGAGCCGATCGCCGCCATCAAATCGCGCCAGGATTTGACGAAACTCGCGGCGCCGTCGGCCTGCAGTTTCGAGGCGAGCGCCTTGAGATCGATGCCCGCCTTGGCGTGCGCGGCGAGAACGGCTTCGGCGTCGCCGCCGTCCCGCGCCAGCGCTTGCGGCGCGCCGCCGTGGTCGGCGAAGGCGAGCAGCGTTTCCTCCGGCATGGTGTTGACGGTGTTCGGCGCCGCGAGACCTTCGACATACAAAACGTCCGAGGCCGATTTGTCCTTTGTTCCGGTGCTGGCGAACAACAATTTCTGCGCCCGGGCGCCGGCGTTTTCGAGGCGTTGAAACCGGTCGCTTTCAAGCAGATCGCGATAGGCCTTGAAGGCCTGCCGGCTCGCCGCCATGCCGAGCGTGTTGCGCATCGGGGCGGGAACCTTGTCGTGAACCGCGACATCCCAGCGGCTGACGAACAACGACGCCACCGAGCGCACGTCCGGCGACAACCCCGCCTCGACGCGGCGCTCAAGCCCGCGCATGTAGGCGTGCGCCGACGCGAGATATTGCTCCGTCGAAAAAAGCAGCGTGACGTTGACGGGAATCCCCGCGAAAATGGCTTCTTCGATGGCCGCGACTCCCTCCGCGGTGCCGGGAATCTTGATGAAAATGTTTGGGCGCTTCGCCAGCGCGAAGAGGGTCTTGGCCTGCTTGACCGTCGCGGCCGCGTCATAGGCGAGCTCGGGCGAAACCTCGAGCGACACGAAACCATCGACGGTTCCGGTCCGCTTGTGAATGGGCGCGAAAAAATCGGCGGCGCGGACAAGATCGTCGATCGCCAATCCAAAAAACAGGTCTTCGTCGGACGCTTCCTCCTGCCCCGCGATATCGGCGTCGTAGGCGGCGCTTTTCGAGATGGCGCTGTTGAATATCGATGGATTCGAGGTCAGCCCGGTCACCGAGAAGTCGCGGATATACCGCTCCAAAACGCCCTTATCGAGGAGATCGCGGGTGATGTTGTCGAGCCACAGGCTTTGCCCCAGCCGGTTCAAAGCCTGTGTCGAATTGGCCTGTGTCGAGTTGGCGACCATCGCTAAAATCCCGAATGTTTGAAGCTGTCGGTTAGTCTGGCTTGATATTCGCCGCCCGAACCACCTTAACCCATTTTTCCGTCTCGCGTTCCATCATCGCCGTGAGCGCGGCGGGCGAGAGCGGCATGGGCGAGGAGTCGAGAACGGCGAGGCCCGCCTTCACCTTGTCGTCCATCAAGGCCACGCCAACGGCGGCGTTGAGCTTGTCGACGATATCGGGCGGCGTGCCCTTGCGCGCGCCGACGCCGAACCACACGGTCGCCGAGTATCCCGGCACGAATTCGGCGAGCGCGGGAAGCTCTGGCGTTAGCGCGGAGCGCGTCTCGGTGGTGACGCCGAGCGAGCGCAGCGTGCCCGTCTTGATGTAGTCGCGCGCGGGAAGGTTGGAAAACAGCACCTGCACTTGCCCCCCCAGCAAATCCGTCAACGCGAGCGCGCCGCCGCGGTAGGGCACATGGGTCAGATCGACGCCGGCCAGCATCTTGAACAATTCGCCGGCGAGATGTGGCGGGCTGCCGCTGCCCACCGAGGCGAAATTGATCTTGCCGGGATTGGCCTTCGCGTAGGCGATGAACTCCGGAACTGTTTTCGCCGGCAGCGACGGTGTCACCAGCATGTTCAGCGGGCCGATCGCGACGCCCGCGACTGTCGCGAAGTCGCGCGCGAAGTCGAATTTGGTGCCGCTGAACAACAGCGCGTGGACCGGATGCACGGAGTTGACGACGAACAGCGTGTAGCCGTCCGCCGGCGCGTGCGCGACGGCGTCGAGCCCGACCTCGCCGCCGCCGCCGGGGCGGTTGTCGACGATGAAGGGCTGGCCGAGCTGGTCGGACAATTGTTGCCCAACCAGCCGCGCGACGATGTCGGCGGAACCGCCCGGCGCGGTGTCGTCAACCCAGTGAACGGGCCGTGTCGGGTAGTCGAGCGCGAAGGCTGGGGCCGGCAGCAGCGGCGCAAGCGATGTGGCGGCGCTGGCGCGCAACAGGCGGCGGCGGGTCATGATCATGGGCGGGTTCCCTCGACTATCGGCGAAAACTTATCAAGCATGATTCCGCGCGGCGCCCGATCATACCGCAACCATCGAAAACGCGAAAAGCCGCGCTCAGGGCTTGGATAAACGTCGGCTATTCGCGATCCAGTCCCACAAATCTTGGGTCGGTGGCGTAGAGCCGCGCCATCCATCGCGCGGTGTTCATGAAGGCGCGCCCTCGCGGCGTCAGCCGGTAGCCGTCGCCGGATTTTTCGAGATTGCCGGAAGCGACCTGTTCGTCGAAGCGGCGGCTCATCTGGTCCCATTCGCCGACGTAGATCCGCGTGAAGTCGCCGGCGATGTCGCCGACCGCCAGGGGATGATCGGCGCGCTCGAAGCGCGACAGCATGAACACCGAGATCGAGCGATCGACGGTGACAGGCCCGAGCGTGAAGAAACACAGGTTCAACGCGATCGCGGTGACGACCGCGCCGGCCACGTCGCTCGCCCGCAATGAAAGCGCCGCGAGCCGCCGCGCGGCGACGCCGAGAATCGCCGCGGTCGCGAACCCGCAAACAACGAGCGCCGCGACGCCGCGGAAAAAAAGAATCGGCATGCCCGTGAAAGGCGGCGCGTTCATCGCGGCGACAAACAACATGGCGCAAACAATCGCGGCGGCGACGTAGCAGCCGGCCAGCGTGAGGATTTGGCGGAGCGCGCCGGCTTCGTTCATTTCGCAGGGCCTCCGGCGAACGCGCGCCGTTCCACGGCGACAACAAGCATGTTGTCGTTGGCGAAGACGGGGTTCACCGACCACGGCCACGCGTTGCGATTGATGAAAACCGGATCGAGGGAGCGGATCACGACATAGCCGATGTCGGCTTTGCTGGCGGCGGCCATCGCCTCGCCCGCGGTGAGGTCGATGTCGGTGAAAATCGGTTTGACCGCGCGGATGCGGCGCTCAACCTCGGTTTTCGAAGAGCCGAACAGGACGCCGTTGTAGTAATCGGACACCGATTCCCGGAAATGGCCATAAAGCCCGTAGCCGAAGGCGCGGTCGCGGTCCGGGTTTTCCTCGACGACGGCGTTGGCGGGGAGGCGCGCGGACATCCACTCCCACGCGGCGCGTTCGTCCGGCGCCATCGCCGCCTCGGCCGGCGTTTCCTCGGCGTAGAGCCGCATTTGCACGGCGCCGTAGCCATCGGCGGCGAAACCCATCAGCACGCCAACCACGAGGCCGGCCATCCACGGCGAGGGTTCGTTGGCGTTCACATTGTCGAACAAGCCGCCGCGCACCGCCGCGAGAGTCCAGACGAGCGACGCCATCTGCGCGAACAACATGATGCGCCAGCCGAGATCGTTGAGCAGCACCGTCGAGCGCAGGAACGTGCCGACGAGGAACGACACGGCGCAACCGACGACGAGCAATTTCGCCACGTCGCCATCGAGGCCGCGCGCGCCGGCGCGTCTCCAAAAAGCAATCGAACCCAGCAGATAGACGCCGAATTCAATGGCGTAGGCGATGGGCAGCGTCAGCAGCCGCCCGAGGCTTCGCCAAGGTTCGGCCGCGACGAAAATGTCGAAGATCGGCACGGCGCGGATTTCGAACGCCACCGGCGGGTCGCCGCCGGTCAGCCGGCCCGCGATCAGCGACATCAGCCATGGCGCGGCGACGAGCGCGGCGACGAGCGCGGCGATGGCGCCGGCGGCGCACCATCGCGCGACGTCGCTCCATCGCTTTTCAAGCGCCAGCCAGATCAAGAAGCCCGCCGCCGTCAGCGCGGCGCCGAAGCCGAGATAAATCGACAACCCCGCGCAGGAGGCGAAGGCGAGGCCGGCGAGCGCCGGGGAGCGCGCGCCCCGCTCGGCGCCCGATAGGCTGAGGAAACCGACCCAGGCGGCGGCGAGGCCCGTGACATGGTGCGGCACCCAGATGACGCTGTTGAGCCACGACGTGACCTGCGTATCCCACCATTCGTAATCGGTGATCCATGTGTGGAACATCAGCCCGCCGACGAGCGCGACCGGAATCATGTCCAGCCCCGTCGTCGCGAGCAGGGCCAACAGCCATGGAAACAGCCGCCTTTCGGATTTTTCAGTGAACAGCCTGTCGAGGCTCGACCGCGTGTAAACGAGCCACGCCGTGGCGAAGAGGATGGGCCCGGACAGGATGACGCCCGCCCAGGCCGCTTGGCGGGCGACGACGCCGAACGGCGCCGCGATCAACATGGCCGTCGCCGTGAGATTGTAGAAAAAATAGTAGTACGCGGACTTCACGGCGGGGTCGAAGAACGTCGGATTGTACGGAGGCGCGCCGCTTTGCGCGATGGCCCACGTCGCCGCGGCGTGCTTCACATGGTCGGCGCTTTGCATGGAGCGGCGCAAACCCTCGCCATCGGGCCAATCGACGAGAAGCGCCGTCGCCACGAGGAACCAGACAAGGCACACGGTGAAGAACAGCGGGGCGCGGTTGTCGAACAAGCCAGCGAAACGTCCGCGTCTGAACGCGACCACGGCGCCGGCGGCGGACAAGAACAGCGCGAGAGCGGCCATGGCTGTCGGCCCGGCGTGGCCGGCGAGATCAAGCAGAACGGGCATCGACGCCGCGCCGACGAGAAGCGCGATCGCCAGCCGCTCAAGCCCACGCGCGGTGTCGCGGAAACCGGGGAAGGCGAGGATTTCGGCGACCAGAAATCCCGGCAGAACGAGGATGAGCGCCAGCGTCGGCGTGGCGACGAGAACGCCGACGCAATCATGCAGGATGAACGTCATGCGAGGCCGCCCCTTCGGGGCGACGTATAGGTGATTCGCGACCGCGCGTCAGAGCCTACGCGGCGCGCATCGCCTTCCACACGGCGAGCGGCGTGAGCGGCATGACGAGATGCAGCGCCTTGCCGGGCGAGATCGCGTTTTCGATGGCGTTGACGATGGTCGGCGTCGACGCGGTGGTGCCGGCTTCGCCGACGCCCTTCGCGCCGATCTGGTTGGTGACGCAGCGCGTCGGGCTGTGCAGCACTTCCATGGGCGGCAGGTCCGCGGCGCGCGGCATCGTGTAATCCATGAAGGACGCCGACAGCAGCTGTCCGGTTGCCTCGTCGTAGCGCGTGTATTCGCCCATGGCCTGGCCGATGCCCTGCACGACGCCGCCCTCGATCTGGCCATCGACGATGGTCTGGTTGAGGACAACGCCGCAATCGCTCACGGCGGTGTAGCGCACGATGGCGGTCTCGCCGGTGTCGGGATCGACCTCGACTTCCGCCACATGGCAGCCGTTGGGGAAAGACGGGCCCGTATGCGCGGTTTCCAGCGTGTCGAGGTTTTCCTCGATGGCGCCCTGCCGCTTCATCTCGTCGGCGTGTTTGGCGACTTCGAACAGGGTGACGCGGCGGCCAGTCCTGGCGATTTCGAACACGCCTTCGCGGTACTGGATTTCCTCGTCGCCGGCCTGCAACACCGTTTTGGCGACGGCTTTGGCCTTGACGAGAACCTTGTCGGCGGTCTGCGCCACCGCGCTGCCAAACAGCATCGCCGTGCGCGACGCGACGGCGCCGAAGCCGGGCACGTCGCGGGCGCTGTCGCCAAACGTCAACGCGACATCCTCGACATCGATGTCGAGCCTGTCGGCGAGCAACTGGCGGAACACGGTGACGTGGCCCTGCCCCTGCGGCGCCGAGCCCAAGCTGACGACGGCCTTGCCGTTTTCAAATGTGACGCGGGCCGGCTCTTCGTAGTGGCCGCCGGAGATTTCGAGATAGCAGCAGACGCCGACGCCGCGTTTCTTGCCGCGCGCCGCCGATTGCGCCTTGCGGGCTTCGAAACCCTTGTAGTCGGCGGCGGCGAGGGCTTTTTCGAAAGCCGCGGGGAAATCGCCGCTGTCGTATTTGGGGCCGGACGCGCTTTGATAAGGCATCTTGGCGGGGTCGATCAGATTGCGGCGGCGCAGTTCGGCGGCGTCGACGCCAAGCTGGCGCGCGGCGGCGTCAACGGTGCGCTCGAGCAGGTAGTTCGCTTCCGGACGTCCGGCGCCGCGATAGGGGCCGACGGGCACGGTGTTGGTGAGATAGGTTTTCGATTCCACCGAGATTTTGGGAATGTCGTAGACGCTCGGCAGGCAGAAGGCGATGTGGAAAGTCGGCACCATCACGGCGACGCCGGTGAGATAAGCGCCGGCGTTCATCGCTCCGGAGACGCGCAGGCCGAGGAATTTGCCGCGCTCGCTCAACGCGAGTTCCACCTGCCAGACGGAATCGCGCGCCTGATTGTCGGTGACGAAGGATTCCGCGCGCGTCGATGTCCAGTGAACCGGCTTGCCGGTCTTTTTCGCCGCCACCAGAAGCGCGGGATATTCGGGATAGGTCGAAGCCTTCATGCCGAAGCCGCCGCCAACGTCCTTCGTCAGCACGCGCAGTTTCGGCATCGGGATTTTCATCGTCATCGCGACTTGCGCGCGGATGCCGGCGACGCCCTGCGTTCCCGTCCACAAGGTGTATTGTTCGCCGGCGGCGTCGTAGGCGGCGGTCGCCGCGCGCGGCTCCATCGACACCGCGTTGATGCGCTGGTTGACGATGTTGGTTTTCACCACGTGGCGGGCGGTCTTGAAGGTCTCGTCGAGAGCGGCTTTCTTGGCGCCGTCCTCGTCCGGCGGCGCGGCCCAGTCGAGCGCCATGTTGCCCGGAGCCTGCGGCCAGAGCGTCGTCTTCGCGGCGATCGCCTGATCGAGCGTCACGACCGCGGGCAAGTCCTCGAAGTCGATGTCGACCAAGTCCGCGGCGTCCTGCGCGGCCGTGGCGGATTTGGCGACGACCATGGCGATGGGCTCGCCGACGTGCATCGTTTTTTCGCCGGCGAGAATGGGACGCGGCGGCGAAATCGGCATGGCGCCGCCGCGGCCGGGAAACGGGATCGATCCCGAGACGCCGCCCAGCCCGAGGTCGGCGAAGTCCTTGTGGGTGTAAACCGCGACGACGCCGTCGGTGGCCTGAGCGCGCGAGGTGTCAATCGACAGGATTTTCGCGTGGGCGCGGGGCGAGCGCGCGAAGGCGGCGAACAAGGCGTCGACCGGACGCGTGTCGTCGGTGTATTGGCCTTCGCCCTTCAGCAGGGGCGCGTCTTCGTAACGGCCCGCCCACTTTCTCGCCGCGCGATCGCTCATTGACGCCTCCTGCCGCGTATTCTACCCGCATATCGGGTTAAGGGCGGGATGTTTCACGCCGGTGGCCGGCAAGTCAATCGTCCATCCGTCGCCGTATTCCCGCGCGAATTCGGTTGTTCGTGTCTTGGCACAAGTGAGAACGCCATGTCCCTGTTTGACGAAGCCGATCCTTTCGGCGCGCCGCCGAAGAAAAAGACGGCCCATGAGATAGGCCAGCCGCTCGACGCGATGTCCGTGAGCGAACTGGACGAGCGGGTCGTTCTCCTGCGTGAGGAAATCGCCCGCCTGGAGGCCGCGCGCGCCTCCAAGCAGGCGTCGCGCGCGGCGGCGGATTCGGTGTTCAAAAGCGGGTGAATCCGGAGAGGCGGCGGGCGCGCTCCGATGGGCGAACGTCCTGGTTTTTCAGGTGTTAATCGTTTAATAGGGATTTCAAGTTATTAATTGGTTGTCTCGACTTGTCGGGATATTCGAGTGGCTCCTGTCCACTTTGTTTGACGCCTCCCTGTTATCACTTAGAGCCGCCTCGCGCGGCTCTTTTTTCGTTTGCGGCGGGCGCGCGCGTTAACCTTTACAGATGGTTATCGACTCCGGGGGCCGTTTTGGCGCTATGGTTGCTCCACATGGAAACAAGGCGGGGGCTGTCCCAAAACGTGGCGGCGCGTGGCGTAGCAAGGCGGGTTTCATGGCGAGTATTTCGAGTTTTCCGGGCCGCGACATCGTGGGCGACGACAAGACCATTTCCTTCGCTCACAAATTGGCGACATCGGACGCGTTCAAAGCGCTGTTCAAGGAGGGCATGGGGCTCGTCGAGCAGTCGGCCGCCTATCTCGACGGCCCCGGCCGGATCGAAGCCAAAAGTCTTCCGCGCATCGAGGCGCTGGCCTACGCCTCCGAAAGCATGCGTCTGACGACGCGCCTGATGCAATTGGCGTCGTGGCTTTTGTTGCAACGCGCGGTCAACGAGGGCGAGCTGTCCGCGGCGCAGGCGGCGGCGGAAAAACACCGGGTGAAACTGTCGCCGCAGGAGCTCGCCAGCAACACCGAGACCTTCGCGAAACTGCCGTCGAATTTGCGGGATCTCTGCCGGCATTCGCTGCGGTTGCAGTCGCGCGTCGTGCATCTCGACGAGTTGCTCTACAAGCGCAAATCGGCGAACGACACGGCGCCGATGGTGATACCGGTTCATTCGCAGCTCGCGGCGCTGCAAAAGGCCTTCGCCGCCAAGGCGTAAGCGCGTCCGAGGCTGGATTTAAACGCGAAAAAGCCCGGCGCGAGCCGGGCTTTTTTTGTCGGAAAAGACAGTTACTTGCGCGCGCCGAGGCTGCCGAAGCGCGAGGTGAATTTCGACAGGCGGCCGCCGCGGTCGAGCAGCTGCTGCGAGCCGCCGGTCCAAGCCGGATGCGTCTTCGGATCGATGTCGAGGTTCAGCGTGTCGCCGGCGTTGCCATAGGTCGAGCGCGTCATATAATCGCTGCCGTCGGTCATCACGACCTTGATCATGTGGTACTGGGGATGGATGTCGGGCTTCATCGTCGATTCCTGAAATTCGGGTTCTCGGCCAGCCGGGTCAAGACTGGCCAAGCCGTGAAAAGATCGTTCCCAAAAGCGGGGTTGCGCCCCTATAACGCAGCCCGGGGCGGGAAACAAGGTTTGACTTCCGCGCGATTTCGGGACGCTTAACGTCGCGCGCGGGGCGGGCCGCCAGAGGACAAGTGAATGACGGATACGACGCAAGCCGCCGCCGACGCGCGGAAATCGCGGGGTTCGCTCAAGGCGTTGAAGCCGTTGTTGCCCTACGCGGCGCGGCACAAACTCTGGATCGCCGGCGGGCTGACGGCGCTGGTCGCGGCCTCGGCGGCGACGCTTACCTTGCCCGTCGCGGTGCGGCGGATGATCGATTTCGGCTTTTCCCCCGAGCGCGCCGGCCTGATCGACAGCTATTTCATCGGCATGGTCGGCGTCGTCGCCGTCTTGGCGCTGGCGTCCGGCTGCCGCTATTTCCTGGTGATGTCGCTTGGCGAACGCGTGGTCGCGGACTTGCGAACCGATCTTTTCGCGCATCTGGCGCGGCTCGACGCGGCTTTCTACGACACCGCGAAGACGGGCGAGCTGGTGTCGCGCCTCACCGCCGACACCACGCAGATGAAGGCGGCGTTCGGCTCGTCGGCCTCCGTCGCGCTGCGCAATATCTTCATGTTCGTTGGCGCTATCGGCATGATGCTCTTCACCAGCCCCAAGCTGTCCGGGCTTGTGCTGGTGGCGATACCGGTGATCGTGTTTCCGCTGGTCGCCTCGGGCCGGGTGGTGCGCGGCCGCTCGCGCCGGGCGCAGGACACATTGGCGGAGGCGAGCGCCTTCGCGGCGGAGAACCTCGGCGCGACGCGGACAATGCAGGCGTTTGTCGCCGAAGACGCGACGATCTCGCGCTTTTCGCGCGCGGTGGAATTCGCCTACGCCGCCGCGAAGTCGGCGATCGGCGCGCGCGCGGTCTTGACGACCGTGGCGATTTTCCTCGCCTTCGCGAGCGTCGTCGGCGTGCTGTGGCTGGGCGCGCAGGATGTCATGGCCGGCCGCGTCACCGGCGGGCTCTTGTCGCAGTTCGTGCTGTTGGCGGTGCTGGGCGCGAGCTCGCTGGGGCAGTTGTCGGAAGTGTGGAGCGAATTGTCGTCGGCCGCCGGCGCGGCCGGGCGCATCGCCGAATTGCTCGACACGAAGCCGCGGATTGTCGCGCCGGCCAACCCCGTGGCGATGCGCGAGCCGCCGCGCGGCGAAATCGCCTTCGACAACGTCTCCTTCGCCTATCCGACGCGCGTCGGCGCGCCCATCGTCGCGGGCCTTTCCTTCACCATCAAGGCGGGCGAGACCGTCGCCATCGTCGGGCCTTCCGGCGCCGGCAAATCGACGGTGTTTCAACTGCTGATGCGCTTCTACGACCCCGTCGGCGGCCGGGTGCTCGTCGATGGCCTCGACGCCAGGCTCGCCGACCCCGCCCAACTGCGCGGCCGGATGGCGCTGGTGCCGCAGGACGCGGTCGTCTTTGGCGCGTCGGTCGCCGACAATATCCGCTATGGCCGCGCGGGGGCGAGCGACGCCGAGGTCGCGGCGGCGGCCGAGCGCGCCGCGGCGGCGGAATTCATCCGGGGCCTTCCGGAGGGCTATCAGACCATCATTGGCGAGCGCGGCGTGACGCTGTCGGGGGGCCAGCGCCAGCGCCTCGCCATCGCCCGGGCCATCCTCAAGAACGCGCCGATCCTGCTGCTCGACGAGGCGACTTCGGCGCTGGACGCGGAGAACGAAACGCTCGTGCAACGCGCGCTCGACAATGTGATGAAGGACCGCACGACGCTGGTCATCGCGCATCGTTTGGCGACGGTGCTGGGCGCGGACCGAATCCTCGTCATGGACGGCGGCAAGATCGTCGAGGAAGGCGCCCACGCGGCGCTGGTGGCGAAGGACGGCCTTTACGCGCGGCTGGCGCGCTTGCAATTCGACGCCGGCGCCACGGCGCTGGGCGGGACCGTGGCGAACGTGGCGGTGGCCCTCACCTGAAGTAGTCGTTGTAAACATCGGTCCAATGCGCCAGCGAAGACTGCAATCTGGCGGGTTCGATGTATTGCGCGCGGAAATGGCCGGTCTCGGGGCGCAGGTTGGGATCGAGCGGCGGGATGTTCGGCGCGACCGGCAGTTCGCCCGCCTTCGCCATGATCGTCTGGCCCTCGTCGGACATGATGAAATCGAACAGCAGTTTTCCCGCGTTGGGGTGCGGCGAGTTTTTGGTGACCGCCATCGGCAGCACCACCGCCAGGGCCGGCTCCAGTTTCAGCCAGCCGACGGGCGCGCCCTTGCGCGCCGAAATCACGGCGTGGTTGTTGAAGATTTGCAGCGCGATCGAGAATTCACCGGCGATGACCGTGTCGAGCACCTGCCGCGCGGTGACGGACATGCCGGAGATGTCCTGCTGGCCCAGTTTGGCGAGATAGGCCCGGCCTTTTTCCTCGCCCATGTCCATCAGGATGTTGCCGACGAACCCTTGCCCGGCGGAACTCGAGGGCTTCGTGTTCCACGCCATCTTGCCCTTGTATTTCGGGTCGAGCAGATCCTCCCAGGTTTTCGGCTCGGTTCCCTTTGGCACGAGATCGGTGTTGTAGCCGGTTGCCAGCACATATTCGTTGCACGCGAGCCAGTAGCCCTCCGGGTCAATGTAGCGGGCGGGCAGCGTGGTGGCGGGAATCCATTTCTCGATCAAGTTCTGCTGGCGCAGCACGATGGGCACGGTTGTGCCGTCGACGAGATCGGCGAGCATCTTGCCGGCGCGCGCCTCGTTGATGACCCGCAATTCGAGTTCCGCCGTGCTGGCGCGGGCGTAGTCGACTTTGACGCCGTATTTGGCCTCGAAGGCGGCGACGGCGGGCCGCACGAACTGATCCACGATGGCGGTGGTGTACCAGGTGACCGAGCCCTCTTTCCGGGCGGCGTCGATCAACGCTTGATCGGCGGCGCGGGCGGAACCGGCCGCCAGCGCGGCGGCGGCGAGCGCGGCCAAGGACGGCAACAGCGAACAGAGGCGAATGCGCATGGCGTTTCCCTTCGGTCGGGGAAAGTGCGGCCGTCGCGCGGGAAAATCAATCGCCCTCGTGTTTTCCGCGGACGCCGGGACGCCGGATCGCGAATTATAATGGCGGGGCCTTCCGTTGGCGGCCTTTTTGACATAGCAAATCCGTTTTGACAGGCTCCGCCGCCGAATTGGTTGGCGGGACCGTCCCAACCACCGCGAAACGGCCGCATGACCACACGATTCCATAAAGGCGATTTGCCGTCGCTCGACAAATACCGCGACAGCGTCGCCATCGACACCGAGACGCTCGGCCTCAACCCGCATCGGGACCGGCTTTGCGTGGTGCAGCTATCGCCCGGCGACGGCTCGGCCGACGTCGTTCAGATTGCCGCGGGACAGCGGCGCGCTCCGAATCTCGAAAAGCTTTTGTCGGATCGGTCGGTCACAAAGATTTTTCACTTCGGCCGCTTCGACATCGCCGTCCTTCACAAGGCGTTCGGCGTTGAAATCGGCCCGGTCTATTGCACAAAGATCGCCTCCAAACTAACCCGCACCTACACCGACCGGCACGGGCTCAAGGATCTGACGCGCGAGCTTCTGGGCGTCGATCTGTCCAAGCAGCAGCAATCCTCCGATTGGGCGGCGGAGACCCTCAGCGAGGCGCAACTCGCCTACGCGGCGTCGGATGTGCTGCATCTCCACGCGCTGCGGGCGCGGCTGGACGCGATGCTGGCGCGCGAGGGCCGAACCGACATCGCCGAGGCCTGTTTCCGGTTTCTGCCCGATCGGGCGAAGCTTGACTTGATGGGCTGGCCTGAAAGCGACATATTCGCCCACGAATAAGGGCGCGGCCCAAGGTCGGCGGCGCGTTTTCGCCGCCGCCGCGTTTGGAGGCCGGCGCCGGACGAGCCATGGCATTCGAGGACATCGGAGAAGACGCGCGTTGGCGGGCGATACAGGCCGCCGGACAGCACACGCGGCTGGTGAAACGGCTGCGACGCGCGATCATGGCGGGCTGCGTCGTCGCGGCGCTGGCGCTCGCCGGCCTGTCGTATTTCAATCCGTTCGGCGGCGGCCCGGCGTTCACCACCGAATCCGCGAGTTTGAACGGCACCCGCATCATCATGGAAAAGCCGCGCCTCAGCGGTTATCGCGACGATGGCAGGCCCTATGACCTGCGGGCGGCGACGGGCGCGCAAGACATTAAAACACCGAATATCGTCGAACTCGTCGATCTCGACGCCCGCGTCGACACGGCGGAGCAGAGCGATGTGCATCTCACGGCGCCGACGGGCGTTTTCGACAGCTCGCGCGATTCCATGGATTTGAGCGGCGACATACGCATTATCGGCCAAACGCGATTCGACATTCGCCTGCGAGAGGCCAAAATGGATTTCAAAGCGGGGACTGTGGTGTCTAATCTGCCGGTCAGCGTCTCCATGCCCAGCGGCGTGATCGCCGGGCAGCGGTTGTTGATCACCGAAAACGGCAAGAAAATCAGGTTTTTCGGCGGGGTCGAGACGACCTTCACACCCGTCGAACCCGCGTCTGGCCCGGAGGTTAAGCCATGACCGGCTCGTTTGCGGTCAAATCCGTCCTGTTAGCCGTTTGCGCGGTCCTATGGGCCGCCACGGCCCGGGCGCAGGGAGCCAGCCCCATTTTGCCGGGCGGGAACGCGCGCGGCCCGGTCTCGATCACGGCGCCGACGGTGGATTTCCTCGATAAAGAGCACAAGCTCGTTTATTCCGGCGGCGTCGTCGCCAAGCAGGGCGACGCGACGCTCAAAGCGTCGACGCTGACGATTTTCCTCAACGAGGCGGGCGGCGCGGCCGCGGATTTGGCCCAGGGCGCGCCAAACGCCGCCGGCGGCAACCAGATCAAACGGATCGAAGCCGCCGGCCCGGTGACGATCACCTCGAAGAATCAAGTGGGTTCGGGGGATTCGGGCGTCTATGAACGCGCCAGCAACAAGCTGACCCTCAGCGGCAACGTCACGCTCAGCGACTGCGCGAACGTGATGAAGGGCGGCCGGTTGATCTACGATTTGACCGCTGGCCGGGCGCAGGTGCAGGGCGGCTCCAGCACATTGCTGACGCCGGGCGTCAGTTGCGACTCAACAGGCGCCAAGAGCGCGGCGCCGGCGGTAAAGGGCCCGGTCCCCGCCGCCGCCGCGACAAAGCCGCGGCGCTAGCAATATTGCTATTGCGCTTGGCTGGCGCTACGCCGGACGGCACTGTTCGCGCTTCCGCCAATTGGCGCGCGAAGCAATTCGATCGCTTTGGATCCCCCGCCGCGTGTCGCCCCGATCGCCGACCTTCCAAACCGGAACCGCGAAATCGCCACGGAAATCGCGCGGCTTCGCGTCGATTTCGAATTGGTTTCGACCGAGCCGGGGGTTGAGCCCCGCGACGCCGGCGCAAGAAAGCGCGCGCGGAGTTCTATCGGCTTATAATCTTGGCAAATCCTACCGCGGACGCGCGGTTGTCGTCGATGTCAGCCTCCATGTCCGTCGCGGCGAGGTGGTGGGATTGCTGGGTCCGAACGGCGCCGGCAAAACCACCGTGTTTTATATGATTACCGGCCTCGTGCGCGCGGACAAAGGCGCCATCGAGCTTGATGGCTTCGATATCGCCGAATTGCCCATGTACCGGCGCGCGCGCCTGGGAATTGGATATCTGCCGCAAGAAGCGTCCATCTTTCGCGGACTGAGCGTCGAGGACAACATCTTGGCGGTGCTGGAGGTTTCGGAGCGCGATCGCGATCGTCGCCAGGCGACGCTGGAAACGCTGCTTGAGGAATTCGACATCAAACGCCTGCGCCGCGCGCCAGCTATCGCCCTTTCGGGCGGCGAACGCCGCCGTTGCGAGATTGCCCGCGCGCTCGCGGGCAATCCGTCGTTCATGCTGCTGGACGAACCGTTCGCCGGCATCGACCCCATCGCCGTCGCCGATATTCAGGAATTGGTCCGGCGCCTGACGCATCGGGGCATCGGCGTGCTCATCACCGACCACAACGTCCGCGAAACACTCGGCCTCATTGACCGGGCCTATATCATTCATTCCGGCCGCGTGTTGACCGAGGGCGCGCCCGAGGAAATCGTCGCCAATCCGGATGTTCGCCGCATATATCTGGGCGAAGATTTCCGCATGTGAGCGGGTCGCCGTCGGAAACGCCCGCTTAACCGAAACGCTCGCTTAACCCTTGCGTCAACTTGCAAAGCAATATCCGTTCCATAGGGCTGGATCATTCACCAATTTCGTATTAAGCAAGATTGATGCCGCCATTTCGGCGGGCGTGGCTTGAGTATCGTGTATGGCGCTTTCAGCTCGGTTGGTGATGCGGCAGGGCCAGTCCCTTGTCATGACGCCGCAGCTTCTGCAGGCGATCAAGCTGCTGCAGTTTTCAAATGTCGAACTGTCCGCGTTCATCGACGAGGAACTGGAGCGAAATCCGCTGTTGGACCGCGCCGACGACAGGCCGGACGCCCAAATCGACATGCCCGGCCCCGTCTCGGAATCGATGGCCGCCGAATTCGACGCCGGCGCGTCGAGCGACTTTGCCGAAGGCATGATGGAGGCTTCATCCGGCGATTTCGACGAGGGCTTCGAGGGCGGCGACACGGAAGGCGACTGGGCGCGCGACGATTTCGTCGTGGATCGCGCCAGCCTGGAAAACAGCCTCGGCACCGAGGTCGAAAACGCTTTCGAAATCGACAGGACCGAACCGGCGCCCGCCGCGTCGGCGGATTCATTTGTCGCGGACGGGCTTTCGGCGACGTCGTGGAACGGTTCGCCGGGAGGTTCGGAAGAGGGCGAAGGCAACAATCTCGAAAGCTATGTCGCGTCGCATTTGGGTCTGCGGGACCATTTGTCGGAGCAATTGGCGATCGCTTGCGCGGACCCCGGGGATTTGATGATCGGCCACGCGATCATCGATTGCGTCAACGACGCTGGATATTTTCTCGATCCGCTTGAGGAACTGGCGCAGCGGCTGGGCGCCCCGATGGCGCGCGCCGAACGCGTCTTGAAGCTGGTTCAAACCTTCGACCCCTCCGGCGTCGGCGCGCGAAATCTCGCGGAATGCCTTTCAATCCAGCTGCGCGAGCGCGACCGTTTCGATCCGGCGATGCGGCGGCTTGTCGAAAATCTGCCCTTGCTGGCGAAGCGGGATTTCGCCGAACTGCGCAAACTCTGCGAAGTCGACGACGAGGACATCAAGGAGATGTTCGCGGAAATCAAGCGGTTGAATCCCAAGCCGGGCAACGCCTTCGGCCACGAACCCATGCAAACGGTCGTGGCTGATGTGACCGTGCGCGCCGCGCCCGACGGCTCGTGGCGCGTCGAGCTCAATTCGGAAAGCCTGCCGAGGCTGCTCGTCAACCAGTCCTATGCGACGGTCGTTCATCGCGGCGCCGGCGCCGCCGCCGACAAGAGCTTTCTGTCGAATTGCCTGCAAACCGCCAATTGGCTCACCAAGAGCCTTGAGCAGCGCGCGAAGACGATCCTGAAGGTTTCCGCCGAAATCGTGCGCCATCAGGACGCGTTTTTCGCGCGCGGCGTCGAATATCTGCGGCCACTCAACCTACGCACGATCGCGGACGCCATCGGCATGCACGAATCGACGGTTTCGCGCGTCACGTCGAACAAATACCTGTCGAGCCCGCGCGGCATATTCGAACTCAAATATTTTTTCACCGCCTCGATCCCCGCCAAATCGGGCGCGGAGGCGCATTCCGCCGAGGCCGTGCGGTTCCGCATCAAGCAAATGATCGAAAGCGAGCCGCCGTCGGGCGTGCTTTCCGACGACGCCATCGTTGAAAAGTTGAAGCACGCCAATGTCGTGATCGCGCGGCGCACGGTGGCGAAATACCGCGAGAGCCTCAGGATCGCGTCGTCCGTCGAGCGGCGGCGCGAGAAAGCCGCGCTTGTGTCCGCCTGACAGGGAGAAGCGTGGATATTTTCCCGAAATCCGGACGGCTGGAAGCCGATTGACAGCGGCGGCGAGGGTGCCTAACGCAGTGTCGCGCGGACGGGGCCGAAGCGATGGCCCGCGCTTCCGCGAGCCATGTGGGCAAATCACGCGGGGCCGTGGTCGCGATAGGCGGCGCGGCGTTTGATATTCGTAACGGGACAAAACTGCGGCTTTCCGCGCTCGCCATCGACACAGGCGGCGGCGCGCGGGGGAAACACGGGATTGCGGGATGTCTTTAAGCGATTTGATCACGCCCGATTCGATCATGCCGCCGCTGCGCGCGCGGACGGGCAAACAGGTCATTCAGGAAATGGCCGAACGCGCCGGTGGCCTGTCGGGCCTTCCCGCCAGCGTGATCTCGGAGGCTGTCCGGCTGCGCGAACAACTGGGGCCAACCGGCGTCGGCGGCGGCGTGGCGATTCCGCACGCCAAGATAAAGGGCGTTGGGAAAATCTTCGGCGTTGTCGCGCGAGTCGAAAAACCCGTCGAATTTCAATCGCGCGATGGCGCGCCGGTTGATCTGTTTTTCATGTTGATCGCGCCGGAGTCCGCGGGCGCCGAGCATCTAAAGGCGCTTTCCCGCGTCGCGCGCGTTTTGCACAACACATCCCTCGTGAACGACTTGCGCGCGGCGCAAGACGCGGCCGCGTTGTACATGTTGCTCACCCGGGCGACGGACTCGCGCGCGGCTTAGCTCCAGGCGCGCGCGGCATAGTCAATGGCGTATAATTCCGGCCGCCGCGCGATGTCGGCCATGCCTTGCGTGACCGCGTCCGGCTTGAGCAACAACGAGACAGGCGTTTGCTCGACGATTTCCGCGTAGGGCGCCTTGTTTTTGAACACCCGCCTGAATTCGGCTTCGTCCAGCAACCCGGCTATGCGGGGAAGGACGCCGCCGGCTAGAAAAACGCCGCCCGTCGCCAGAAATGTCAGCGTCAGGTCGCCGGCGTAGCGGGCGACCAGTCTCCAAAACATCGCAACCGTCTCGCCTTCGTCGCTTCCGGGATTGGCGAGCGCGCGCGAAACGATTTCGGGGTCGTCGATGTCCGGGCGCGCCCGGCCTGTCGCCGCGATCCGCGCCCTGTGCAGGCGGCGCAATCCCGGCCCGGAAATCAGCGTTTCCGGCGTGAGGCGGCCGAGCTTCGGCTCGACGTGGGGCCAGACGAGCTTTTCATCGGGATAAACGGCGGCGAAATCGGAGTGTGAACCTTCGCTGGCGATCGCCAGCCATTTGCCATCGACCGCGATCAGTGCCGCCGTTCCCAATCCCGTGCCAGGACCATGCACGAGACGCGCGCCGTGGACAGGTTTCTCGACGTTGCCGATCTCGCGCGCCCAATCGGGACGAATGCTCGGTATCGAGAGCGCCAGCGCTTCGAAATCGTTCAGAATCAAGCCTTGTTTCAAATTCAGCGCCCGCGCCACCTGGCGGCCGTCGATGATCCAATCCGCGTTGGTCAGCTTCACGGACGCGCCCTTCACCGGACCGGCGGCGCATAAAACACAGCTTTTCGGGGTGACGCCGGTTCCCGCGAGAGCCGCCTTCGCCGCTGCTTCGAACGACGGAAATCCCTCGGTTGTGCCCGCCGGCAGGAGGATCACGGGCGAGGCGGCGTCGGGCACGACCGCGAAGCGGGCGTTGGTTCCCCCGACATCGCTGATCAAAACCGGAAATTGCCAGTCAGTCATGACCCCTCCAATCGCGCGCCAAATCGCCGCCGCGTTGTCAAGCCAAGCGCCGCCGGCTTTGTTCCAGGCGCCGCCGGCTTTGTTTGAACCGCCGCAGGCTTTGGTCCGAAACGGCCCGCGTGATGAACATAAGGATTTCCTTATATGTTTATTGCGTTCCAGCGCCCGCGTTGATATAGCGTCGGCGGCTCAATGAAACCAGCGGGATCAAAATGACAAGTTCAACGCATGACTGCGCCGTCGCGGATATGAAGCTCGCGGAGTTTGGCCGCAAGGAGCTCGATATCGCCGAAACGGAAATGCCGGGGTTGATGAAGACCCGCGAGGAATTCGGCAAGTCGCAGCCGCTCAAGGGCGCGCGCATCGCGGGCTCGCTGCACATGACCATTCAGACGGGCGTGCTCATCGAGACGCTGAAAGCGCTGGGCGCCGATGTGCGCTGGGCCTCGTGCAACATCTATTCGACGCAGGACCACGCGGCCGCGGCGATCGTCGCCGCCGGCACGCCCGTGTTCGCCATCAAGGGCGAGAGCCTCAAGGACTATTGGGAATACACGCACAAGATCTTCGAGTGGGCCGACGGTGGCACGCCGAACATGATCCTCGACGATGGCGGGGACGCCACGTCGCTCATCCACCTGGGCATGCGCGCGGAAAAGGGCGATGTCGCGTTCCTCGAAAAGCCCGCGAACGAGGAAGAAGAGGTTCTTTTCGCCGCGATCAAGGCCCGCCTGAAGTCCAAGCCCGGCTGGTACACGGCCAACGGCAAGGCCATCAAGGGCGTTTCCGAGGAAACGACCACCGGCGTGCACCGCCTTTACAACATGGAAAAGGATGGCTCGCTGCTCTGGCCGGCGATCAACGTCAACGACTCCGTCACCAAGTCGAAGTTCGACAACCTCTACGGCTGCAAGGAATCGCTCGTTGACGGCATTCGCCGCGGCACCGACGTGATGATGGCCGGCAAGGTCGCGATGGTGGCTGGCTTCGGCGACGTCGGCAAGGGCTCGGCCGCCTCGCTGCGCAACGCCGGCTGCCGCGTGATGGTCTCCGAAATCGATCCTATCTGCGCGTTGCAGGCGGCGATGGAGGGCTACGAGGTCACGACGATGGAGGACGCGGCGGGCCGCGCCGACATTTTCGTCACCGCCACGGGCAATGTCGATGTCATCACGGTGGATCACGTGCGGGCGATGAAGGACCGCGCCATCGTCTGCAACATCGGACACTTCGATTCCGAAATTCAGGTGGCGGGCCTGAAGAACTTCAAGTGGAACAACATCAAGCCGCAGGTCGACGAGATCGAGCTGCCGGGCGGCAAACGTATCATCCTGCTGTCGGAGGGCCGCCTTGTGAACCTTGGCAACGCCACGGGCCATCCGTCGTTCGTGATGTCGGCGTCGTTCACCAACCAGACGCTGGCGCAGATCGAATTGTGGACCAAGCCGGGTCATTACGAGCGCAAGGTTTACACCCTGCCCAAACATCTCGACGAGAAGGTCGCGGCGCTCCACCTCGACAAGATCGGCGTCAAGCTGACCAAGCTTTCCACGCATCAGGCGGGATATCTCGGCCTTTCGCAGACCGGTCCGTTCAAGCCTGACCACTACCGCTATTGATCGACCGCCGGCTCCGCCGGCGCCAATAAACAAAACACCCCAAGCAAAACGCCCCCGCGAGCCCGCGCTCGCGGGGGCGTTTTCTTTTCGTTTACGACTTTCTCAAATTCAGAGGCTAAAGATAGTGGCGATTGATTCGCGGCGGCCGCCCGCGTCCCCGTGAGGGGAACGCGGGGAGGGCGGGGAAGACTGGATGAAAATGCGGTGGCCATTGCGGGGGCCGGCTCCGCCGGCGAAGCCGTTGACGCGGCGGGGCCGTCGCTATTTCCGGCTTTTCGGGGCGCTGACGTGCCTTTTCGGCCCGGGCGCGATGTCTTCGGGCGGGATGTCTTGGGCCGCGCAGCCAGACACGCTCGAAATCGCTCGGCAGATGAACGAGAATCAAGCGGTTGTCGGTTTCGCGGTGATGATCGGCTTGGCGATGATCACCGTCGTCGTCGTTTTGATGCACCTGTGGGGCAGGCGGCAGACCACGCTGCGGGAAGCCGGACTCGTGTCCGAAGTGGCTGACCTTCGCGCGCGGCTCGACCGCGCCAACATCTTCATGTCGATCGAGCCGCAGATTTTCGCCGCCTGGGGCACCGCCAGCGGCGAGCCGGAGATCGAGGGCGACTTGTCGCTCGTCACGGAGGCGCCGATCGCCCGCCGCGTGCTGGCCTACGGGGCCTGGCTCGCGCCCGCCGCCGCGCAGGAGCTGGAAGGCTACGTGGAGCGGCTGAGGCGCACGGGCGAAAGCTTTCGCCTGCCCGTCGCAAGCCTCGCCGGACGGCATCTCGAGACGGAAGGCCGCGCCGCCGGCGGCCGCGCCGTCATGCGCATTCGCGAGGTCTCCGGCTATCATTTGCAGCTTTCCAAGCTTCGCCAGCGCTACGACGAAACCAACATAGAGACGGAGTCGTTGAAAGCCCTGCTCGATTCCACCCCGCAGCCCATGTGGATGCGCGATGGGAACGAACGTCTGATCTGGGTCAATTCCGCTTACGCGGCCGCGGTCGAGGCGGCCGACAGGGCGGACGCCGTCGGTCGCGGGACCGAATTGCTCGACCGGCCCGCCAGGGATGGCGCCCGCGCCGCGCGCCGCGCGAACCAAGGATATCGGGAGCGCGTGCACGGGGTTGTCGCCGGGGAACGGCATCTGCTCGATGTCGTCGAGTTGCCGGCCCCGATCGGCTCGGTGGGGCAAGCGACAGATCTCTCCGAACTTGAGCAGGTGCGGGCCGACCTCGCCGGCCAGATGAAGTCCAACACCCAAACGCTGGATCAATTGTCCACCGCGGTCGCGATCTTCGACGGCGCGAGGCGTTTGGTGTTTCACAACCCCGCGTATCGGCAGCTTTGGTTTCTCGAACAATCTTTTCTCGATCAGAACCCCACCGACGCGGAAATACTGGACCGGTTGCGCGCCGCGCACCGGCTGCCGGAGCAAACCGACTTCAGGGCCTGGAAGGCGAACCTGCTGGCGACCTACCTCGCGGTCGAGGCCAGCGAGCAGGTTTGGCATCTGCCCGACCGGCGAACATTGCGCGTGGTGATCAACCCCAATCCCCAGGGAGGGGTGACATATCTCTTCGACGACCTGTCGGAACGCTACAAATTGCTGTCCCAGTACACGTCGCTGTTCAATGTGCAGACCGAAACGCTGAACTCCCTGTCGGAAGCCGTGGCGGTTTTCGGCAGCGATGGCCGGTTGAAGCTGTCGAATCCCGCGCTTTCCGAGGTGTGGGACACGCCGTTGGCGGAACTCGGCGACAATCCCCACATCGACGACGTGATCGCGGCCTTTTCATCGACGCTGGCCGACCGGGCCACCTGGGACGACCTGCGCGCGATCGTGCTGGGTCTGCCGGACGCGCGCACCGGCTTCGAGCGGCGGCTGGAGCGCGTCGATGGCAAGATCATTCATTGCGCCGTGATTCCGCTTCCCGACGGCGCCGTCCTGATCACGTTCTCGGACATCAGCGCGAGCGCGAAATTCGCGGCGGCGCTGACCGAGCGCAACAAGGCCCTGCTCGACGCGGAGAATCTGCGCAACGATTTCGTGCATCATGTCTCCTACGAATTGCGCTCGCCGTTGACCAACATCATCGGCTTCATCCATCTGCTGACGGACGGAACGGTGGGATCGCTGAACGACAAGCAGCGCGAGTACACCGGATACGTCCTGCAGTCGTCGGCGGCGTTGCTGGCCATCATCAACGACATCCTCGACATCGCGACCATCGACGCGGGCGCGATGGAGCTCGAACTCGGCGATGTCGATATCCGCGCGACCATCGAAGCGGCGGCGCAGGGCGTGCGCGACAGGTTGACCGAATCCTCGATACGGTTGACCATTGTCGCGGACAACGACATCGGTTCGTTCGAGGCCGACGCCAAGCGCGTCAGGCAGGTGCTCTTCAACCTGCTGTCGAACGCGATCGGTTTTTCGTCGTCGGGCCAGACGGTGACCTTGATGGCTTCGCGCAGGGACGAATCCGTCGTGTTCAAGGTCGTTGACCAAGGCCGCGGCATAGCGCCGGAAGCGCTCGACAAGGTGTTTGAGAGGTTTGAAACAAACTCCTCCGGCTCCCGCCACCGAGGCGTGGGCCTCGGCTTGTCCATTGTCCGCGCTTTCGTCGAATTGCACGGCGGCGAGGCCAGCATTCAATCGGCGCCGGGCGAGGGCACCGCGGTGACATGCGTCTTCCCGGCGAGGCACGCGGGCCGCCTCGCGAATTCCGCGATCGCATAGGGGCTCGCTGGCCATGGAACCAGAACAATCCGTTCCAACGACGTGGCGCGTGAAGCTCGCCAACGAAGGCGCGACGCGCGCCTTGGCGAGGGAGGTCGCGAGTTTCGTTGGCGCCAACGATCTCGTGACGCTGTCCGGCGAAATCGGCGCGGGCAAGACAACGTTCGCGCGCCATCTCATCCGCGCGGTTTTGGGTGACGATGACGTCGAGGTGCCCAGCCCGACGTTCACCCTCATGCAGGTTTACGCCGGCCCAAACTTCCCCGTCGTTCACGCGGACCTCTACAGAATTTCCAACCCCGACGAAATCGCCGAACTCGGCTGGAGCGAAGTCGCGGACGGCGCGCTCGTCGCCGTCGAATGGATCGAGCGGGCGGGCGACAAGCTGCCGGCCGACCGGCTGGATATCCGCTTTAGCCTCGCGCCGTCGGCGGGAGAGGGCGTGCGGCTGGCCGAAATTTCGGCGCATGGAGGTTTCGAGCCGCGTTTGCGGCGGGCCCGGGCGATCCACGCGTTGTTGCGGACGGTTGGCTGGTCGTCGGCGCGGCGCGCCCACATGTCGGGCGACGCTTCGGCGCGGCTCTACGAACGCCTCGTCAAGCCGGAGGCGTCCGCGGTGCTGATGATTTCGCCGCCCCGCGTGGACGCCTCGACCGTGCAGCACGCCACGCCCTACTCGAAAACCGCCCGCCTCGCCGAAGACATCAAACCCTTCCTCGCGATCGGGGCGGCGCTGCTCGAGATGGGCTACTCCGCGCCGAAAATCCTTGGCGTCGACGTTGAAAACGGCCTCGCGGTGCTGGAGGATCTGGGCGCGACCGGCGTTGTCGACGAGAATGGCCCCATCCCGGAGCGATACGCGGAAGCCGTCTCGGTTCTCGCCGACATGCATTCGCGCGACATGCCAACGGTGGTGCCATTGCCGGACGGCGGCCAGTATCGCGTGCCATTCTACGATCTCGACGCCTATCGCGTGGAGGCGGAGCTGCTGATCGACTGGTACGCGATCTCGACGCCGGCCTCCATGTTCAACGCGGCCTCGCGCAGGCCCTACGCGGACATGTGGCTGAACGCCCTCGGCAAGCTGCGCGTCGACAGGCCGACGTGGACGTTGCGCGACTACCACTCGCCCAATCTTATTTGGCTCGCCGACCGTGAAGGGCTCGACCGCGTTGGCATCATCGACTTTCAGGACTGTGTGCTCGGCCATCCCGCCTACGACGTGGTGTCGCTGCTGCAGGACGCGCGGGTGACGGTGCCCGACGACCTCGAAATCAGGCTGTTGTCGCGCTACGCGCGCGAGCGCCGCGGCAAGGAGCCGGATTTCGACATGGCGCGGTTCGCCGAGGCCTACGCGGTCCTGGGCGCGCAGCGGGCCGCGAAAATCCTCGGCGTCTTCGCCCGCCTCGACAAGCGCGACATGAAGCCGCAATATCTCGCGCACTTGCCGCGGGTGGAAGCCTACCTCGCCAAGAACCTCGCGCACCCAGCCCTTGCCGAGACGCGCGCTTGGTTCAAGGCCCATGTGCCCGCGGTCCCCCTCGCCTAGCGGAAAAACGACAACGTGCCCCAACAACAAGCGAGACATGGGCTTCGCAACGCCATGGTGTTCGCCGCGGGGTTGGGATCGCGGATGCGGCCCATAACGGACAAGACGCCCAAGCCGCTCGTGGAAGTCGCGGGCAAGGCGTTGATGGATCATTCCCTGGATCGGCTGGCCGAAGCGGGTTTCGAGACCGCGGTTGTCAATGTCCATCACCTCGCCGATCAGATCGAGGCGCATTTGCGCGGCCGCGAGCGTCCGAAGATCATTGTGTCCGACGAAAGGGCGAAATTGCTCGATCAGGGAGGCGGCATCAAGAAGGCGCTGGCCCGCTTCGGCGGCGAGCCCTTCGTAGTCTGCAACACCGACGCGTTCTGGATCGAGGGACCGGGATCGAATCTGGAACGCATGGCGCGCGCCTGGAATCCCGACGAGATGGACGCGCTTTTGCTGGTGGCGTCGACGACCACCAGCGTCGGCGTCGATTGGCGCGGCGATTTCACCATGGATCCCTGGGGGCGCCTCGCCCGACGCGCCGAGGGCGAAGTCGCGCCGTTCGTTTATACGGGCGTTGGCGTTGTCAAGCCGGAATTCTTCAACGATCCGCGCGAGGTGTTCGGCCTGGCGCCGCTGTTTTTCTCGCTCGCGGCGAAGGGGCGGCTTCACGGCCTGCGCCTCGAGGGCTTGTGGCTTCACGTTGGCACGCCGGAGGCGATCGCCGAGGCGGAAGCCTCCATCGTCCGCTGGGCGAGGTAGGCTGTCATGGCGACGGCGCGCGCGTCCCGCCACATCCACACGATTCCGACGGGCGCGCCGTTTTTGCCGACGTTCGCGCGCGCGTTCGCCGAAGGCCGAATCATTCCTGGATTTCCCGATCCGGACGATCCGTTGTCCCTCGCGACGGCTGTTGTTTACGTGCCGACAAACCGCGCCGCGCGGATTTTGGCGCGGGAGTTTCTGGCGATCAGCGGCAGGCGCGCGATTATTCCCCCATCGATTGTTCCTTTGGGACGCCTTGAGACGCTGGAGCCGGACAACGATCCCGACAGCGCGGCTCCTGGTCCGTCGGACCGAACGATCGGCGCCTTCGAGCGCAGACTCGCGCTGGCGACGCTGATCCGCAAATGGGCCGCCGCGTTGTCCGCCGCGACCGCGAGCGGCCCCGCCTTCGATCCCTTCATCCGGGATCATCAGCTGATTGGGGCGTCGTTCGCGTCGGCATGGGCGCTCGCCGGCGAACTGGCCGATTTGATCGACGAGTTTTACATCGAAGGCGTGGATTGGAGCCGGATCGACGGGCTGGTCCCCGACGAGTTCGACCAATATTGGGGCATCACGCGCCGCTTTCTGACGATTGCGGGCGAGGCCTGGCCGCTTCATCTGCGCGAATTGGGCGCCGTCGACCGGGTTCAATGGCAGGTCGCCATGGCCGACGCGGAAATCGCGCGCATCGCGTCGGGCCGCGCGCGCGGCCCCATCGCGGTCGTCGGATCGACCGGCGCCAACGCCACGACCGCGCGGCTCATGGCGGCTGTGGCGCGCCACCCCAGAGGCGCTCTTGTGCTGCCGGGCCTCGACCTCGGCCTCGATGACCATGCGTGGCGCTTACTGGCGGACACGGCGGTGGAAAGCGAACCGCTGGCGACGCATCCGCAGAGCGCGATGGCGCGACTGCTCGCCCAAGCCGGCCTCGACCGATCGGAAGTGGGGGAAGTCGCGCGGCCTCCCGCGGCTCTGGCGCAACGCAACCGTTTTTTGAGCGAGGCCCTTCGACCCGCCGAAACCACCGATTCGTGGTTCGCTTTCCGGCGGAGCGGCGGTCTGGCCGCCACAAGCCCGGGTCTCGCGGAGGTCGCCGTCGCGCTCGCCGCCGACGAGCGCGAGGAGGCTCTGTGCGCGGCGCTGAAGCTTCGCGAATGCGTCGAACTTGGCCGCGCCGCCGCGCTTGTGACGCCGGATCGCGACATCGCGCGCCGCGTGAAAGCCGAACTTTCGCGCTGGGGCGTCGAGGTCGACGATTCTGGCGGCGACTTTCTTTCCCGCTCCGCCCCCGGCGCGCTCGCTGGCGAACTTTTGATGGCTGTCTCCAGCGACGCGGGCAACGTGGACCACGCCGCGATTCTCAGTCGCGACATCGCGCGCTTCGGGCTCGACGCGGACATCTGCGACCGGGTGAAACGGATCGTCGATCTCGCCCTGTTGCGCCGCGTGGCCGCGCACCCGAACGTCGCCGCGCTCGACGACGCGGACTGGAGCGCCGCGGACGCGCTGCTCACCGCCTACGAGGCGGCGCTGACGCCCTTGCGCGGGGTCGGACCCGTGGCCCCCATCGATGCGTGGGCCGACGCGCACAGGCGGTGCGTCGAACGGACGGCCGCGGGCGGAGAGCCCGAGGCTTTGCCGGGATGGCGCGAACTCGGAGTCCTTTTCGACGAGATGTCGGCGCACGGCGGCCTGGCGGGAGAGCTCCGCTTCGACGAGTACGCGGCCTTCTTCCGCCGCGCGATGGCCGAAGTCGTCGTTCGCGCGGCGCCGGACAATGGGCGCAAGGTGCGGTTGCTCGGACTTCTGGAAGCGCGGCTGCTGCATTTCGACACCGTCGTGATGGCGGGCTTCGACGAGGGGATCTGGCCGCCCAAAACGCCCGCCAGCGCGTTTCTGAACCGCGCGATGCGCGCGGCGCTGGGCCTGTCGTCCCCCGATCGCCGCATCGGCCAAACCGCGCATGACCTGGTTCAGGCGCTCGGCGCGCCGGACGTGTTTATCGCGCGGTCCTTGAAGCGCGAGGGCGCTCCCACCGTTCCCTCGCGGTTCGCGCAACGCGTGGCGGCGCTGCTCGGCGAGACGCCGTGGGCGGAGTGCCTCGGCCGCGGTTCGCGCTATGTCGCGCTCGCCCGGCGGATAGATGTTCGTCCAAGCCGGCGCGTCCCGCCGCCGGCGCCCCGCCCACCCCTACGCTTGCGCCCGCAAAATCTCAGTGTGACGCGCGTCGAAACGCTGCGCCGCGACCCCTATTCGATCTACGCCGAAAAAATCCTGCGCCTGCGGTCCTTGGATCCCCTCCAAACCACGCCCGGACCGCGCGAGTATGGCACCGCGTTGCACGAAACGATTTCCGAATTCGCGGCGGACTTTCACCGTTCCGGCGGCGTTCGCCCGCCGCTCGAGAATTTGCTGGCGCTGGCGCGCGTGAAATTCGAGTTGTTTCTGGGCGAGATGGGCTTCGAGGAGTTCGGCTGGCCGCGGCTGGAACGGGTTCTCGCGGCTTACCACGCGTGGGAAATTCTACGCGCGGGCGATGTTTCCGGCGCGCGCCTTGAACTCGGCGGCGGGCTCAAATTCGAGCTGGACGACGCCACGACGTTCAATCTCACCGCGCGCGCCGATAGAATCGAAACGTCGCGGGATGGCGTGACGACGATTCTGGATTTCAAAAGCGGGCGCTTGCCAACCACTCCGGAAATCGAAGCCGGGTTCGCTCCGCAACTTGTTCTCGAAGCGAAGATGGCGCTCGACGGCGCGTTTGGTCCGCCGCCGCGCCACGGCGTCGCGGCGCTGTATGTGAAGCTGGGCGGCGCCGATTTGCTGAAGACGAAAGCGGTCGGGTCGAACCCGAGAGACCTGCCGCTCGACGAATTGATAGCCAGCCAATTCAACGGCCTGAAACAGCTGCTCAATCAGCTTCGCGATGTCGAAACGCCCTATATGTCGCGGCCCTATCCGCGGTTCACGCGCCGTTTCGGCGAGTTCGACCATCTCGCCCGGGTCAAGGAATGGTCCGCCGACGGGGACTCGGAGGCGGTGGAATGAGTCGCCGCGAAATTCCCGCCGACACGCGCGACAAGCAACACCTGGCCTCGCGGCCGCGATCCAGCGCGTGGGTGATCGCCAACGCCGGCTCTGGCAAGACGCATGTCCTGACCCAGCGGGTCGTCCGCCTGTTGCTCGACGGCGTGCCCGCCTCGAAATTGCTTTGCCTCACATTCACCAAGGCGGCGGCGGCCAACATGTCGCTGCGCGTGTTCGACACGCTCGCCCGCTGGACCACGCTCGACGACGGCGAACTGCGCGCCGCCATCGCGGAAACGGGCGCGGAGTTCGAGCCGGGCATGCTGCGCGCCGCGCGCAACCTGTTCACACGAACGATGGAAACGCCGGGCGGCCTCAAGATTCAGACCATCCACGGATTTTGCGAATCGATTTTGCACCTGTTTCCCTTCGAGGCGAATGTTCCTGTTGGATTCGAGGTCGTCGACGACGCCACCCGCGCCGATTTGCTCAACCGCGCCAAGGCCGAAAGCTTCGCCGCGGCGCGCCTCGACCCCGCGTTGGGCGGCGCATTGAAAACGCTCGCGGACCGCGTCGGGGAAGCCGATTTCGCGGCGTTGCTCGACGACGTCCTCCGGCGCGCGCCGGTGTTCGACGCGATGTCGCGGGCCGCGGCGGAATGGCCGGCGGGCTACGCGGCGCTGCTGGCGCCGACGCTTGGGCTCGGCGCCGATGAAACACGGACGGCGATCGAAACGCGGATCGTCGATCGCGGCCTTGCGCGGGCCGACCTATCCGAAATCGCCGCGACTCTTGATCGCGCGTTGAAAACCGACGTCAAAATGGCGGACCGTGTTCGCGCCGCGCTCGCAGCCGTCGCTGACGAACGCGCCGAGGCCTATCTGGAGATTTTCTTCAAAAATAGAGAGCCGCGCGGTTCGGAAAAAACCGGCCTCGTCACCAAGCAGGCGCAAAAGCTCGATCCGGGCTTGTTGGAGCGGCTCGAAGCGGAGGCTCGCCGGCTGGCGCCGTTGATCGACAAGTTGAGGGCGATGGAGACGGTCGAACGCGGCCAATTGTTGGTGGTGATGTGCGATCACGTCGCGCGCGGCTACGCGCGGCTCAAAAAAGAATCGGGCGGCCTCGATTTCGACGATCTGATCGAAGGTGTCGCGCGGCTGCTGGCGCGCTGCGAGGCGTCGTGGGTGCTCTACAAGCTCGACAGCGGAATCGACCACATTCTCGTCGACGAGGCGCAGGACACGTCGCGCCGCCAATGGGAAATTCTCACGCGGCTGTCGGCCGAGTTCACCAGCGGCGAAGGCGCTTCGCGCGCGGCGCGCACCTTCTTCGCGGTCGGCGACGACAAGCAGTCGATTTTTTCGTTTCAGGGCGCCGAGCCCCGCTTGTTCGACCAAACCAGAAGAGCGTTCGACCGCCGGCACCGCGAGGCGGGAAAATCGTTCGAGTCGGTGAAGTTGACCCTGTCGTTCCGCTCGTCGCCGCGTGTTCTCGCGGCGGTCGACGAGGTGTTCGCCTCGCGGGAAAACCGCGCGGGCGTGTCGAGCGAGGACGTGGCCTTCGTTCACCAGGCGTGGAAACGCGATCTGCCCGGCTTCGTGGAAATATGGGAGAAACTCGGTCCCGGCCCGGACCCCGCGAAACCGGACTGGCTGTTGCCGCTCGACTCGCCGCGGCGCGACGAACCCGCCTTGATTCTGGCGGACCGGATCGCGGCGTTGACAAAGCGTCTGCTCGATCCGGCGTCAGGCGAGCGCGTGTTCGACGACCACGCGGGCGGAACACGCCCTGTTCGCGGCGGCGACATCATGATTTTGCTGCGCCGCCGCGGCGCTCTGTTCGAGGCGTTGATCCGCGCGCTCAAACAAAAAAATCTTCCCGTCGCCGGCGCCGACCGCCTCGTGCTGAAGGATCACATCGCCGTCATGGACCTTCTCGCGCTCGGCCGATTCTGCATGCTGCCGGAAGACGACCTCTCGCTCGCCTGCGTTTTGAAATCCCCCTTGATCGGCCTCGACGACGACGATCTCCTGGCAGTCGCGCCCGATCGAAAGGGCTCGCTCTTCGACGCGCTGCGCCAATCCGAGCAAGCCGAACACCGCGCCGCCGCCGACAAGCTCGACGCGTGGCGAAGCCTCGCCCGCGCCGAAACTCCGTTCGCGTTTTATTCGGAGATCGTCGAGGCCCGCGAAGGCCGCGCGCTGACGCTCGCGCGCCTCGGCCCGGAAGCCGGCGACGCGCTCGACGAGTTTCTTCGTCTCGCGCTGGCGCGCGAAGGCGCCGAGCCGCCGTCGCTGCTTCGTTTGATCGAACACATCGAATCCGGCGACCTTGAAGTGAAGCGCGACATGGACGCGGCGGGCGCGTCCATTCGCGTCATGACCGTCCACGCGTCGAAGGGGCTCGAAGCCAAGATCGTCCTGCTGCCGGACACTTGCGCGGTTCCGACCGCGCATTTCGATCCCAAGCTCTATGAACTCGAAGGCGCGGGCGGCGCCACCGCGTTGGCGTGGAGCCCTCGCGCGGCGGACGATTGCGCCGTGGTCGCCGCGGCGCGCGTCCGGGCGCGGGAAGACATGATGAGCGAGTACCGCCGGCTGTTGTATGTGGCGATGACGCGGGCGGAACAACGCCTTTACATCATGGGTTGCCACGGGCCGCGGCCGCCGAGCGCCGATTGCTGGCACGAGATGGTCTGGCGCGCCATCGGCGACAAGGCGTCGCCCTATCCGTCCCTTTGGAATCCGGAGGAAAACGTATGGCGCCTCGCCGATGGCTTCGAAGCGGAAAGCGCCGCCGCAGTCGATGAGTTCGCAGCAAACGAAACGTCCGCCGACTGGTTGCCCGATTGGGTCGCGCGAAAGGCCGCGCCCGAAGCGAAATCGCCGCGCGCCGCGCGGCCTTCGGCGTCGGCCGCGGGCAAAGCCTCCGCCGAGGCGGACGCGCCAACGGCTGGCGCCGACGTGGGGACGCTGATGCACGCGTTGCTGCGGGATTTGCCCGCCGTGGACGAAGCTGATCGCGTTGCTTTCGCGGACAGGTTTCTGAAACACGCCGGCGTTGGAATTTCGCCGGCGGCGCGCGCGACTTTGGCGGCGGACGCGCTCGCGACAGTGAGCGATCCCCGCCTCGCGCCGCTGTTTGGCGCGGACGCGATCGCCGAGGCGCCGGTCGAAGGCTCGATGCGCGACGCCGCGGGCGCGGCGATGGATTTCAGCGGGCGGATCGACCGCCTGGCGCGCGTCGGCGACGAAATATGGTTCGCGGACTTCAAGACGGGTTGGCGTCCCGACGTTCCAATCGCCTATCGCCGGCAAATCGCGATCTACGCGGCGGCTTTGACGGAGGCGTTTCCCGGCTCGATTGTCCGCGCGTTTCTGGTGTGGACCAAAGGGCCGGTCGTCGTCGAGTTCGCGAAGGACGATCTCGCGCGCCATCTCGTGGCGGACGCCTAGCCTATTCCGCTCCGTATCGATGAAGCTCCGAGCCACGCGCCTTCAGCCACGCCTCCGCCTTGTCGGTCGCCGCCGACATCGACTTGGTCAGCGCCCAGAATTCGGGCGAGTGATTGTGATGGCGGCGGTGCGCGACCTCGTGGGCGGCGAGATAGTCGAGGACGAATTCCGGCGCCATGACCAGGCGCCATGAGAAGCTCAGCGCCCCCGACACCGAGCAGGATCCCCAGCGGCTGATCGTGTCGCGCACGGTGACCCGCTGAATGACGACGCCGATCGCGGAGGCGTGCGCGAGAACGCTCTGGCGCAGCCGCTTCAGCGCTTCGCGCCGCAGGAACTCGGCGACCCGGCGCGCGACATGCTCGCCGCGTCCCGCGACGCACAGCAAGCGCTCGCCATTGTCGCCAACCTCGGTCCAGACGACGCCGCGCGCGCCCTCGCGATGCGCGATTTCGTGCGGCTCGCCGAACAGCGGCACGATCGCGCCGGGCTCGAACCGCACGGGCGCCGGGATCCTGCGCATCCGCGCGCCAATCCAGTCGCGGTGCCGTTCAGCGAATTCGCGCGCGCTTGAGACCGACGCGCGCCATGGCATCGTCAATACGACGTCGCGCTTCGCGGAGCGGACCCGCAGCGTGAATCGCTTGGCGCCTGGAACGCGGCGCAGATTGACGCAAATGGTTTCGTGCGGCGACGAGAGGACGATCGACGGCTCTCGGGGAGGCGCGAAATCGACGCGGCGGAGTGAGCGGGGCATGGCGAGGACCGATTCGCGGAGACATCGCGATGCTAGGTGGTTTCGCGGAAAAATCCAACGGAGGCCACGCGCTGAATATCGCGCGGCCAAGCTTCGGTGAAATTCACGCGGGCGCCGGCGCGGCGGCGTGGGTTTGGATTATTTGAGAACGATGGCGCTCAGATCGAACGTCGTTCGATACAGATTCAAATCCTTGCCGATTTTCACGAAGATCGCCAGGTCGTCCGCCGTCACGCGGTTGTCGAAGGTCGCGAGCCGCGGCGAATTGAAGCCGATCGTTTTCTTCTCGATGTCGCGCAGGTCGGGGGCGCCGCTTTTGATGTAGGCGAGAGCGTCGTCGAGCGCCGCGCGGAAGTTCGCGATCGTGTCGGCGTTCTTCGCCGCCCAGGCGCCGGTGACCATGTAGGCCGAGACCAGCACGTTCGGAGCGACTTCGTTGATGTATTCCGCGCCGACCTTGCCGACGCCCGTGTTGACGATCATCGAGCGCATGGGCTCGACGATCAGCACCGCGTCGACCGTGCCCGCCTTCAGCATGTCGGGCAATTGCGGCAGCGGCGCCTCGACGAAGACCGTCTTCTTCGCGTCGGCGCCGGCGCCGAGCATCCATTCGCGCAGGAATTGCTCCATGAAGCTGCCGAGGCCGGGGACGCCGACCTTCTTGCCTTCGAGGTCGCGGGGAGTCGAGATCGTCAAATCCTTGCGCGCCATAAGGCTGATGAAGGGTTCGCCCTTCACCATGCGTCCCGCTCCCGCGACGAGTTTGAGATCAAGCCCCGCGTCGATCGCCTGAAGCGCGGTGCCGAGGGTGGTCGCGCCGATTTGCAGGCTGTTTGACAACAGAGCCTGTGGCACGACGGTGATGACGGGCACCTTCATCAACGTCGCGTCGATATTGCGCTGGGCGAAGTAGCCCTTCTCCTTCGCGACATAGGTCGCGAGAAAATCGGACGCGACGGGATGGCCGATGACGATCTTGGCGGGCTCGGCGTGGGCGGCCGACAAGAATATGGACAACCCGGCGATCGCCGCCGCTGAAATTCCTCGCATGGATTCCTCCGAAGGCTTTTTTTTGGAAACTATCGCGCCGCGCGGCGGAAAAAATCCACCAGAACGCGGGCGGTGTCGATGTCGTTGTTGCGGGCGCCGATGGCCGCGCCGCGGTCGGAGCGGGCGGGGCGGCCAGGCAACGCGTGTCCGCCCCCGACGATCCGGTAAAGCTCGACGGGAGCCTTGCAGCCTTGGAATTTTTCGACAACCACGCGTGAGCCGTCGTTGGCGTCCTTGTTCGGCAACTCGTCGGTGGAATGGGTTTTGCCGCAGTCCGCCGCCGCCGCGAAGGGCGCGAGCGTCGCCTCGGCCGACGCGACGTCGCCCTTGAAATCCTCAAGTTTCGACGGGCCGCCCTGATAGGGCGTCAAGGGATCCGCCGTGCCCGCGAGCAGCAGAAACGGAATAGGTTTCGCGGGCTTGCAGGAAGCGGCGACCCCGGCGGGAGCCGTGCCGATCAGCGCGGCCGCGCCGGCGAGATAATCGGCGCCATCGCAGACAATGCGCGTCGCCATCAGGGCACCGGACGAAACGCCCGCGAGATAGATGCGCTTTTTGTCGGCGAGGCCGTCGGCGACGAGCCGCGCCGCGAGCGCGCGGACCATCGCGGCGTCGTCGTCCTTGCCCTCGATTTGCCACCGGCGGCCGATGGCGCTCGGAAAGGCGAGCACAGTCCCGACGCCGGCGGCTTCGTCGAGTCCCAGAAACCTGTCGATCCGGGACAGACCGGCCCGACGGGCGCCGGCCCCGCTCGCCCGCAGCACAATGATGGTCGGGCGCGGCGCGCGCTTGAGGCGCGAGCGCTCGACGATGGTCGCCTGCCGTTTTTGGCCGCCGACCTCGATGGTGACGCGCCCAGTCGCCGCCCGCGCCGGGTTTGACAGCCCCAACACGAGCGCGCCGGCGACAAGCATCGATGCCGCGAACAAGCCGCGAGCGGGCGGAACCGTCATGGATGTGTCCCCGAATGATTGCGGCGGGAGTCTGTCGCCGCGCTATTGTCGCACGGAAGCGCCGCCTGTGTTAAGGGGCCACTCCTGAAAATGGGGGATGGGCGATGCAAGTCAATTATCTGGCGGTTTTGGTGGCGGCGGTCGTCGCTTTCGCGGGCGGCGGCGTCTGGTACACCGTTTTGAGCAAGCAATACATGGCCGCGCTCGGCAAGACCGAAGCGGATTGCCTTGGACCCGACGGCAAGAAAAAGCCGATGCCCATGGGGCCGATGATAACGACCTTCATCGCCGAGCTGGTGATGGCGTTCATGATGGCCGGGTTGCTGGGCCATTTCGGCGGCGCGACGCTCAAGAACGGCGCAATCGTCGGAGTTCTGTGCTGGATCGGCTTCGTCGCCACGACGACCGCCAGCAATTACGCCTTTCAGGGCCGCAAGCCCGCCCTCGCGGTCGTCGATGGCGGCCACTGGCTTCTGGTGACGGTCGTCATCGGGCTGGTGCTCGGCGCGTTCGGCTGATCGCGCCTCACAAAATCAGCTTGGCGATCCTGTCGACGATCGCCTTCGGCGTCGCGTAGATGTCGCCGATGAGCTTTGTCAGATAGGCGCCGTCGCGGGCCTTGACATCGAGCTGCAGTTTTTTCGCTTCGGCGACGAATTCCGGGTCGGCCATGGTGGCGTCGAAGGCGTCGCGCATCGTCTTCGTCGTGGCGGCCGACATGCCGGGCGGCGCGGCGAAGGGGCGGCCGATGCCCTGGCCCGCGTAGAGAAAGCGGATATTCGCCTTCTCCTCGTCGGATTTGACGAGATCGACGATGTAGGGCGCTTTGACCTCGGGGTTGGCTTCCGCGCCACCCTGAAAAAGAACGCTGACCTTGCCGCTCGAAATCCAGTCTGGCCGCTTGCCGATCACGCTGTCGAGGGATTCGCAGATGCCGTCGACCTCGCCGCGCTCCATCGCCAGAAACACGTCCGACGAGGCGGGAAAGCCCGACACGAGTTTAAATTTCGTGCCCAGCAGCGCGTTCAGCGCCAGCGGATAGGAGCGCGTGCCGGTGCCGGGTCCGGTGTCGCCGACGATCAACTCGGTCTTGCGGAGATCGTCGAAGGTTTTCACCTTCGCGGTGGCGTTGGCGATGCAGATATTGGTTTCGGTCGTTGGCGTGCCGAGCCATGTCATCTTGGTGGAATCGAACTTGGCGCCGGGATCTCCGGTCAGCGGGCCCAACACCGCGTCGCGGGCGATCATGCCCATGATCGTGCCGTCCTTGGGCGCGATGTTGTAAATCCAGCTCGCCGCGACATAGGAGCCCGCGCCGGGCATGTTCTGCGCCACGACGGGCGGATTGCCCGGCAAGCGCCTGCCAATGAACCGCGCCACGGTGCGCGCCCACAGGTCATAGCCGCCGCCGGGCCCAAAGCCGATGATCATGGTGACGGCCTTGCCGTTGGCCGTTTGCGCGAGGGCGGGCACGGGCGCGGCTAAAGTGGCCGCGGAGAGCGCCGCGGCGAGGGGGCGAAGGAACTTGGGCATAGCTTTGGCGTCCAGAGGGAATGTCTCGCGAGTGGCGGAATTTTTGGAGGGTGTCAATGCCGGGAAACGCCCGACACAAAGCCCTTGGCCCCTTCCTTTCTCCAGGAATCTCCCGTACATTGCCCGCAACAATTTAACAGGAGCAAGGGATGAACCGCCTCGTGTCCGCGTGCCTGCCGTTTCTCGCGATGGGCTTCGCCAGCGCCGCCTTCGCGGCGGAAAATCTCAGCGATCAACAGCTTGAGGGCCGGCGGTTTTTCCAGCAATCCTGCGGCATCTGCCACACCAAGCCAACGCTGACGAGTCCTGTGTTCGGCCCCGTGTTGTCGAAGGCGACATTCACGACGGGCGACGCGCAGCCGAAGAAGCAGATCGCCGATGGCTCGCCAAATATGCCCGGCTTCAAATACCATTTCACATCCACGCAGATCGATTCCATCGTCGCCTATCTCAAGACCCTCGACGCGCCGACCGAAACGCCGGAAGCCAAGAAATAAGGGAGATCAGCCATGAGCATCACCAGCAATCTCAAGGGCGCGACCGCCCTCGCCGGCGCCCTCGTCGCGCTGACGTGCCCCGCCTTCGCCGACACGCTGTTGCACGGCGCCGTGAAATCGGCTTCCGGCGAAAAAATGGGCGGCGTCGCCGTTTCCGCCAAGGCCGAGGGCTCGACCATCACGACGACCGTCTACACCGACGCGTCGGGCGAATATGTTTTCCCGCCGCTGCCGGCGGGCAAGTTCAACGTCTGGGCGCAGGCCTTGACCTTCGAGACCGCGAAGGGCGCGGTTGATCTCGCCAGCGCCAGCGGCGAGGACTTCACGCTCAATCCGACGAAGGATTTCGTCCGGCAATTGCCCGGCGACGAATTGCTCGCCGCGCTGCCCGACGCCACGCCGGGCGACGAGCGGATGAAGAACATCGTGCGCAAGAACTGCACGGGCTGCCACACGCCGAGCTTCCCGTTGCAGCACACGTTCGACGAAAAGGGCTGGCACGCCGTGCTCGGCGTGATGAAGACGCTGAACGTGCTTGGCACCTATGTGCCCAACCGCGCGCTCAACGGCACGATCGACTCGCACCAGGACGAACTCGCCGCCTATCTCGCCCGCGCGCGCGGACCCGGCGAGACGTCGATGAAGTTCGACCACATGAAGCCGCGCCCCTCGGGCGAGGCCGCGCGCGTCGTCTTCCGCGAATACGACGTGCCAGTGGAGCCTTCGATGGGGCTTCCCTATAAATACCTGCCCGAGAACGGCTCCGACTGGTCGCATGGCACGCCGTCGCTGATGAACGGCGCCAACGGCGTGCACGACGCGCAATTCGATCTCGATGGCAACGTTTGGTTCACGCAGGCGCTGCCGAGCCACGACACCACCATCGGCCGCATCGACGTGAAGACCGGCGAGACGAAACTATTCAAGCTGTCCGAGCCTGGCGGCTGGGCCAGCGCCTCGCACGGCATCATCCGCGACACCCAGGGCTTCCTGTGGTTCAACTCGCGCCCGTCGGCCGAAAAGGGCGGCTTGCGTCCGGCGCTCGTGAAGATCGATCCGAAGACCGAAACGCTCACCAAATACGTGCCGCCGGATTCGATGTCCTACACCGCCGGATCGCTCGACTACGACGGCAAGGGCTTCATCTGGGTGACCTCGCCCGACGGCGTGTTGCGCTTCGATCCGCGCGAGGAGAAATTCACCGAATACAAGTCCGTGACGTTCAAGAACGCCAACGGCAACGTGCCCGTTTATGGCATGGCGGCCGACCGCGACGGCAACGCGTGGTGGGCCGGCATGGCGCAGGATTTCGTCGATCACGCCAACACGTCGGCCAACAAGGTCAACGAAATGAAGCTGCCGCCGGATACGCGCGAACTCGCCAATCTGACCGAAGACGAGAAGGCCTTTTACCAGACCTTCAAGCCGGTTGACTTCAACTCGCCCTTCCCCTGGGGCCAGGGGCCGCGCCGCATGGGCACGGACAAGTCGAACGACGTGTTGTGGGTGGCGGATTCCTTCGGCGGCAACTACGCCCGCATCGACACGAAGACGCAAGAGGTGAAGATCGTGCCGCTGCCCGATCCGCAGACCTTGCAGCCCTATCACGTGACGGTCGACAGCAAGCATGGCGCCTGGACCAACATGTGGAGCACGGACCGCATCACCAAATACGATCCGGAAAGCGGGCAGTGGACGGTCTACGATCTGCCGAGCCGCGGCACCGAGGCGCGCTATATTTCCGTGCTCGAACGCGAGGGCCAGCCGATGCAGGTCGTCATCCCCTATTCGCGCCTGCGCAAGGTGGCGACGATGACCTTCCGAACGGAAGACGAGATCGCCAAAGCGAAGGCCGCGGCGAAGTAGGCGCTTACGCCTCGGCTTCGCGGATGGCGCCGGCGATCCAGCCGAGCGTTTTGCTCAATCCGCCGAACGGGAAAAAGTGAAAATTCACGACGGCGGCGCCATCTGGCCCGCCGAGTGTTTCGGCCAGGCCTCGCGTCACGCCATCGGGCCCCGTGTCGCGCAGCAGGCGGCCAATGGTTCCGACGTGTTTTTGCAGCGCCATGATCGAATTCCCGACGCCGCAGCGCAGAGCGAATTTCATCAGCGTCGCGGGATTGGCGGGGCCGGCGAGGCCAATGCGGATCGGACAATCAAGCTCCGCGGCGCGGGCCGCCGCGAGCCATTCGGCGATCGGGCGGGGATCGAAGCAAAATTGCGTGACGACGCCCATTTCCAGGCCCGCCGCGCGCGCCGCGTCCCGCTTCGCGATCAGGATGGCCGTAAGTTCGTTTGCGCGCAGACCGGCGTTGCCTTCGGGGTGGCCGGCGACATCGACGCGGCGGACGCCGTGTTTTTGCAGAACGCCGGACTGGATCACGTCCAGACTGCTGCCGAAGGGTCCGCGCGGCCGGGTGGAATCCCCCGCGATCAACAACATCCGCGTCGCGCCCGCCTCGCCCGCGGCCCGGGCGACGTAGTCGTCGAGATGGGCGGCGTCCAGCATCTGGCGGGCGGGAACGTGGACGATCGGATTGTAGCCGCCCTTGCGCAGCGCCGCCGCGATCTCGACGCGTTTGGCCGCGTCGTCGCCGGGCAGGTAGCTGACATAGACATCGCCGCCCGGCGCGAATTGGCCCGCCAGTTGTTCAGGCGCGTTGCGCGAATAAACTTCGACCGTCGCCGCGCGCAAGAGGCGGGCGAGCCGCTTGTTGTCGCTGTCCGTTGGCATGGTCGTTCCTCCGACCGGTGAAAGAATGGCGGCGAGCGGCGGCGCGCGGCGTCAGGCCGAGCGGCGGGAAATGACGTAGCTTTCGTCGTTGAACCAAAGTCCGCCGTGTTTTTGCAGAACCTCCTGCGTCGCCTCGAGATAGGTGTCGTTCTTCACGGCTTCCGAAAGCCGGTTGTCCTCGATTTGCGCGACATAGATCGCCGCGTTCCACGCCGCGAACAATGTCGATGTGCCGATGGAGCCGCTCACCTCGCTGGGCAGCGTGTGCATGTCGTAGCGGAAAAGCGAGCGCGCATCGGCGTAGGAGTTGAAGTTGAGGTTGCGGCCATCCGATCCGAGTTCCGCTTTCAACGCCTTCAACAGCGCGTGGCGATCGACCATGAAGGGGTTCTCGCCCGGCCAGACTTTTTGCACGATTTCAAGGCCGGGATCGCCGCCGATGGAGTGAATGCCGATCAGGCGTCCGCCGGGCCCGAGCGCGCGCGCCAGCGGGCCGATGACGCGCTTGGCCTTGAACTCCGCCGACGCGCGGGCGCGGTAGGGCTGCGAAGCGATGATGAGGTCGTAGTCGGCCGTCACGCGGCCGGGGCGCGGCAGGATATGGTCGAGCAGAAACTTGTGATCCTCGCGGTAAAGCGTCAGCACGATGGGCCGCTCGTACATGGAGCCGCCGGTCTTCGGGCTTGTGTGGGCGTTCCAGTTTTCGGCGAGAAACGATTGCAGGTCGGTGAGCTGTTCCTCGAATTCGTGCGAGGAATTGCCGCGCAGCGCCACCTCTTTCCAGATCATGCTTTGCGCGGCGGCCGGCGACTTTGGCGACAGCCACGGAGCCTCGGCGTAATAAAGGTTTGTCAGCACAACGACGGACGCTGGGTGCTCGTAGAAGCGGTCCGGGATTTTCTCCAGCGTCAGCCGCACGTCCTCAAGGCTGATTTCCTTTCCCACGGTGTAGAAGGGCATGGTCGGAAACTTGTGGTGCATGGCGCGCATCACGCGCGAAAGCACCGTGCCGTCGCCGACGCCCGCGTCGAAAACGCGCACCGCGGGCGGGCGCGGCGCGATGTGGTTCAGTTCCATCGAAACGCGGTTGGCGACCACCCATTTTTCCGAACAGGTGTTGACGAAAAGCAGATATTTTTGCCGGTTGTCGAAGAAGCGGAAGTTGGTGGACTCGTCTTGCGTCGAAACCGGCGCGGCCGGCGGCCGGGGCGCCACCGGCGCCGCGCCGTCTTTCACCCGGGCCGTGCCCCGCTCGCCCGGAACATGATTCGCCATGAACTCGCGAAGACGCGCCAAGGTTTCGATCGTGACGCTGCCGCCGTCGCGCAACCGCGCGACCAGCTTGCCGTCGTTCACCGCCAAGCGGCCAAACGTGGATTCAGCGAGCCCCGCGCCGCGGCAATAGTCGCCAATTTCCTTGAGAACCTCTTCCGCCGCCATGATTGTTTCCCCGCGCGCACGTTGTGATTGCGGATAAAATGACGGCGGGCGCGCCCACTTTCCACCACAAAATGCAACTCAAACGTGGGATCAAAAAGTGGGATTCTCCCTCGGGGGTCGTGCTGCGTTCTTAAATCGAGTCGAATTCGCCGCCTTATCGGTCGTCGCGCGAGACTTCCTTGCAGCGCCAGCCCACCATGCACTGGGGATTGTCCGAAGCCGGCGCGAACGCCGGCTCGGTGGTTTGCCCGGATGCGCATTGCGCCTGGGTCGATACAAACCGCTCGTAAAGATCGCGGCCCGTGCCCAAGACAACGGCCTGTCTCGAATTAACAAACGCCTTGTTGGCCTCGCAGGTCATCGCGGTCGTCGATGGACGCGATTGCGCGTGGACGATTCCGGGCGCGCAAAGCGCCACGGCGAGCAGCAGTCGCTTCATGGACGTCCTCCTACCAATGGTCGGGCGCGGGCGCGCGCTCTTCCGTCTTGATCTCGTGCTTCAGAATCAGCGGTGTTTGCGACAAAGCGAATAGAATGGTGATCGGCATGGTGCCGAACAACTTGAACGACACCCAGAAATCGGTCGTTTGCGTGCGCCACACAACCTCGTTCAGCGCCGCGAGGAAAAAGAAAAAAAGACCCCAGCGGAACGTCAGCTTGCGCCAACCCTCCTCGGTCAGCCGCATCACGCTGTCGAGCACGATGGGCAGCAGAGGCTTGCCCACCGCGAGTCCGCCAAGCAGCGCCGCGCCGAACAGGCTGTTGATGATCGTCGGTTTCAACTTGATGAAGGTTTCGTCGTGCAGAAAGAGCGTCAGCGCTCCGAACACCAGCACCACCACCGCCGTCACCAGCGGCATGACGGGAACGTGGCGCGTGAGCGTCCACGACGCGATCAGCGCGGCCACAACCGCCGCCATCAGCGCGGCCGTGGCGGGAAAAATCCCGTAGGCGTAGTTGACCACGAAGAAAACGACCGTCGGCCCCATTTCCACGCAAAGCTTGAGAACGGGATTTTGCTTGCGGCGTTCGTTTGCGACATCGGCCATGTGAAAACCCCTTCCGGCCCGCCTATTCGTCCAAACCGGCGATGGCGCGGGCGAAATCGCGCGCCTCGAAAGGCTCGAGATCGTCGCGGCCTTCGCCAACGCCGATGAAATGCACCGGCAGCTTTAAACGGTCGGCGATCGCGACAAGAATGCCGCCTCGCGCGGTGCCGTCGAGCTTGGTCATCACTAAACCGGTGACGCCGGCCACCTTGCCGAAAATTTCGACCTGATTGAGGGCGTTCTGCCCCACTGTCGCGTCGAGCGCCAGTAAAACCGCGTGGGGCGCCGCGCTGTCCACTTTTTTCATCACGCGCACGATCTTTTCAAGCTCGGCCATCAGCTCCTTGCGGTTTTGCAGCCTGCCCGCGGTGTCCATGATCAGCGCGTCGGAGCCATTCGCTTCCGCCTCGCGCATGGCGTCGAAGGCCAGCCCCGCCGCGTCCGCGCCCTGCGGGCGGGCGACAACCGGCGCGCCGGCGCGCTCGCCCCAGATTTTCAACTGTTCGATGGCCGCCGCGCGGAAGGTGTCGCCGGCGGCGAGCGTGATTTTGCGGCCTTCGGCGGCGAATTTCGACGCCAGCTTGCCGATGGTGGTTGTCTTGCCCGAACCGTTGACGCCAACCACGAGTATCACGAAAGGTTTTTTCGACGCGTCGATTTCAAGCGGCAAGGCGACCGGCGCGAGCGATTTCTCGACTTCCGCCGCGAGAATCTCCCGGACTTCCCTGGGTGAAATCTCCTTGTCGAAGCGGCCCTTGCCGACCGCCTCGCGAATGCGGGTCGCGACCGCGAGGCCGAGGTCCGCCTGAATGAGCACGTCCTCCAGCTCGTCGAGCATGCCGGAATCGAGCTTGCGCTTCGTGAAGATGCTGGAAATGCCTTCGCCGATGGCGGAAGACGAGCGCGACAGTCCGTCGCGCAGACGGCGCCACCAGCTTTTCTTTTCCTGCGGCGCGGCGATGGGCGCCGCCGCGGGCTCGGTCGCGCGCGCGCCGAACAACCGGCCCAGCAGGCCCGGTTTGCGCGCTTCGCTTTTGTCGGCGTGATCGTCGCTCATCGCGAAATGAATTCTCCCGCGCCGGTTTACGCGCGCGTCTCCATACCCGATACAATGAACGTCATGAACCCGAAAGAGACGAAACCCGATTGGATCCTCGACCGTCTGCTTTACCGCGACGCTTTGATGCTCGTGATCGACAAGCCGGCTGGCATCGCCGTCCACCAGGGTCCCAAGGGCGGCGACAACCTTGAAGCCCATTTCGGCGCTCTGCGCTTTGGCCTGCCGCGCGCGCCGGCGCTCGCGCACAGGCTCGACAAGGACACGTCGGGATGTCTCGTGCTGGGCCGCCACCGCAAGGCGCTCGAAACGTTGGGCAAGCTGTTCAAGAACGGCGGCGTTTCGAAGACATATTGGGCGGTTGTCGAAGGCGAGCCGCCCGAGGAAGGCTTGATCGACATGCCGCTCGGACGTCTCGACGCCAAGCGCGGCTGGTGGATGAAGGTCGATCCACTTGGTCAGCCGTCGCAAACCCGCTGGCGGGCGATGGGGCGCGGCCAAAGTCCGGATGGCGCGCCGCTGGCGTGGCTGGCGCTGCAACCGCTGACCGGCCGCACCCATCAACTGCGCGTGCATTGCTCCGCCATGGGTTGGCCGATTCTGGGCGATCCCATATACGGCGCCGGCGCCCGCGAGGGCGGCGTTCCCATGCAATTGCACGCGCGCGGAATCGTCGTGCCGCTTTACAAAAACAAGGCCGCCATCGCCGTCGAAGCGCCGCCCCCCGCGCATGTGGCGGAGTGGCTTGTCCGCTGTGGTTGGCCGGGCGAAACAGCGACGCCGGCGATCGACGCGCGGGAGCCTGGCATGGGCGCGGAAGCCTGACGCGTTGCGCGGTTTCGCCGCCCCGTGCATAGTCTCGACCAAGGTTCCATCAAGAGACGTTTGCGCGCATGAGCACCGAGACAGCCTATTCCCCGCGTCGTGTTTCACGCGCGCGGTTCACGGAAATTCGCGGCTTGCGCTGCTGTGTTCGGGAATGGGGCGAGCCGGGCGCGCCGAAGGTTTTTCTGCTGCACGGCTCGCTCGACGCGTCGGCGACGTTTCAATTCATGGTCGACCAGTTCAAGGGTCAATGGCATTTCATCGCGCCCGACTGGCGCGGCCACGGCCAGAGCGAATGGGCGCCCGGCGGCTACTGGTTCTACGATTATCTCGCCGACCTCGACCACTTTCTCGCGCGGACCATTCCCGATGAAAAGGCCGTGCTCGTCGCCCATTCGCTCGGCGGCAACGTGGCCAATTTCTACGCCGGCGCGCGGCCGGAGCGCGTGGGGAAACTTGTGTCGCTCGACGGATTCGGCCTGCCCGCTCCCGATCCCGCCGGCACGCCGGCGCGTCTGGGCAAATGGCTCGACGCGCAGAAAGAGCCGGAGCCTTCGCGCGCCTACGCCAGCGTCGAGGCGCTCGCGGATCGGCTGAAGCAGGCGCATCCGAGGCTGCCGACTGACAAGGCGCTGTTTCTTGCCGCCAACACCTCGCGCAAAACGGAAAAGGGCGAAGTCATGGTCGCGTTCGATCCGAAGCACCGCGCGCCCTTCGCGATGGTCAACCGGCGCGAGGATGTCGTCGCCGTGCTGCGCCAAATCCGCGCGCCGACGCTGTGGCTGTCGTCCGACCGGCCCTCGCGCTACGCGGCCGAGCCCGGCGGATGGGAAGGACGCATGGCGATGATCGCCGACCTGAGATACGCGAAAATCCCCGGCACCAGCCACAACATGCACCACGACGATCCCGCCACGGTCGCCCGGATGATCGAGGGTTTTCTCAATGAATGACGGCGGGGGAAGACTGCGCGGCAAGATCGCCGTTGTCACGGGCGCGAGTTCGGGCATTGGCGCCGCGATCGCGAAGGAATTCGCCCGGGAGGGCGCCGCCGTCGTGATCGCCGCGCGCCGCGCCGATCGATTGAAGGAGATCGTCGACGCGATCGAAGCCGACGACGGCGCGGCCTTCGCGCGGCGAACCGACGCGCGAAGCGAAGCCGATATCGAGGCGCTGTTCGCCTTCGTCGACAAGGAGTTCGGACGTCTCGATCTCCTGGTGAATTCGGCGGGAATCGCCGACCACACGCCCACGGTCGATCTGTCGCTCGAGCGTTGGCGCGACATCGTCGACACCAATCTGACATCGACCTTTTTGTGCTGCCGCGCCGCGATGCGCCGCATGGTGAAACAAAAGCGCGGGCGGATCATCAACATCGGCAGCATCTCGGCGAAATCGCCGCGGCCAAACGCGATCGCCTACACGTCGACGAAGTTCGCCATGGAGGGAATGACGCGTTCCCTCGCCCTCGATGGGCGCGAACATGGCGTCACGGTGTCGATCCTGCATCCCGGCTCGACGGTGACGGAGCTTGTTCCGGGCATGGACGAGTACGGACCCGAGCAGTCGATGAACCCGGCGGACGTGGCGGCCATCGCGGCGCTCATGGCCTCGTTGCCCGATGGCGTGAATTTCATGGAAGCGCTGGCCTTTCCGATTGGCCAGGCGTTTCTGGGCAGGGGTTGAACCCTATACTTTCAGCCGCAGGAACCGCAGCAGCCGCGGCGCGAAAAAACCGGGGTATGAGCCGGGGTCGTCGAGCGGATCGCCTATCCAGTAGTGCGGCGCGCCTTCCAATTGCATTGAGCGCGCGTAGATTTTCGCCTGCTTCAGCGCTTTGAAGAAGGGGATGCTTTGCGTCGCGGGATCGCAGACATCGTCGAGCGCGCCCCAGGCGACGAAGAACGCCGGCGCGTCGGGCCGGATGGTCGCGTAGGACAGCGGCGACGATTCGAAATAGATTTTTCGGTCGTCGAGCAGGCTCTTGCCGAGGAAAGGCGTGGTGATGTGCTCGCCGGCGCGCGCCAGCTGGTCCCACTGCCACTGCGCCGCCAAGTCGTAAATGCCGTAGATCGGCGCGACGGCCTTCACCTTCGCCGACACATGCGCGAAGTCGCCGACGCCCGCGTTGAACGGCGCCTCGTCGCCCGCCAGCGCCACCATCGACGTGAGATGCCCGCCGCAGGATTCGCCCATCAGCGCGATCCGATCGGGCGCGACTTTGAAATCCACGGCCTTGCCGCGGATGAATTGCAGCGCCGCGCGCACGTCCTGAATCGCGCGCGGATAAGAAGGCTCGCCCTTCCTGGCGATCGTGTAGGTCGGCGTGTACACGACATAGCCTTGCCGCGCGAGCCATGGCGCGAAATATTGAAACACATCGGTGGTCGCCAGCCGCCAGCCGCCGCCATGAACCGCGATCATGGCGGGGAACGGGCCCGGGCCTTTGGGAATGTAGAGGTCGCCGCGCAGCGAGGCCTCGCCGCGGCGCAGATATTCGACGTTTTCGTGAATGTCGATTTCAACGTCGGACATGCGGCGTCCTCAGCCGTGAATCGATTTCAACACGGCGAGGATTTCGGCGGCGACTTCGTCCGGACGCTCGAGCGGCGTGAGATGCCGGGCCTTCGGCAACAACGTGTAGGTCGAGCCGGAAACGCCCTGACGCAGCGTTTGCGCCATGGCGGGCGGGGTCGCGTAATCCTCCTCGCCGACGCAAATCCGCGTCGGGAATTTGAACGACGGCAATTTCGCGCGCAGATCGAACGAGCCAAGCATGACGCAGGTCGCCGCGTAGGCCGCCACGTCATTGGCCAAGAACACATCGACGCAGTTTTTCACGACGTCCGGACGCGCCGCCTTGAATTCGTCGCCGAACCAGCGCGTCAACTGAAAGTCGATGAGCGCCGACAAGCCCTTTTCGACCGCCGTGTTGGCGCGCCCGGCCCAGGCCTTCGGCGCGTCCTCGCCATACCACGCCGTCGTGTCGATGAGCGCGAGGCCGGCGACGCGCGCGCCGTGGCGCGCGGCGAAGGCGAGCGTCACCGATCCGCCCATCGACGAACCCGCGACGACGGACTTGTCCCAGCCGAGATGGTCGGACAAATCACCGAGATCGTCGGCGAAACGATCCATCGAATAGGGACCGGCCGGCTTGGCCGAGCCGCCGTGGCCGCGGCAATCGAGCGCGACGGCGCAAGCGCCCGCCTTGACGAGGCGTTCGGCCACCGGACGCCAGTAGGCGTGGTCCATCGCCAGGGAATGCACAAGCGTCGCCCGGCGCTTGGACGCGCGGTCGCCGTGGATTTCGTAGACGATTTTCGCGCCGTCGCCGGCGGTGAACGAACCCATCGCGCCTGTCATTCCGGCGTTCCCCTATTTCGCGTCCGGCATCAAATACACCTTGCGCACCTTGTCGACGAGGTCGGGCGGCAGATCGCCCAGCTCCTCGACGACCTTTTGCAGCTCGGCTCCGCCCATCGGAATGATGGCGATGCGCGAAGCGTTGAAATCCGAGATGAAGTCCGCATCGTTGATCGTTGCGTCGAAGGCGGCGCGCAGCGCGGCGACGCGGTCGGCCGGCACGCCGGGCGTCGTCAAAACGGACTTGCCGACATCCGCGGCCGCGACCACCGCGCGCATGATCCGCCGGTCGTCGTCGTTTTTCACGAGATCGGTCGCCAACGGCACGTCGGGCAGATCGGGATGCTTGGCGAGGGCGTACTGGACCAGGACGTTGATCTTTTTGTCGCGCAGCCAGTCGGGATGCTGCGAGGTGACCTGTTCCCACGCCGTCGAATGCGCTTCCGCTTCGCCGCGCTCCAGCGCCAGAAGCGCTTCGTTCGAGCCGACGTATCCCATGACGAGCTTGAATTTCGTGCCGACGAGGTTGTTCAGCACATTCGGATAAATCGCCGTCGTCGATCCCGCTCCCGTCGCCGCCAGCGTCACGACGTTGGTCATGGCGTCGGCGATGGTCTTGATCTTCGATGTCGCCATGGTGATCGTGGCGCCGACGGAGGTCGTCTCGCGCCCAAGCCAATTGAACTTCGCCGAAGCGTACTTGACGCCCGTCGTGCCGAGCTTTTCGTCGATGGGCAGCGTCGGCGCCATGAGGCCGAGCGTGGTGCCGTCCTTCGGCGCGATGTTGTAAACGTAGTTCGCCGCCACGAAGCTGCCGCCCCCCGGCATGTTGCGGGTGATCACGGTGGGATTGCCGGGAAGGTGCTTGCCAATGTTGCGCGCCAACGCCCGCGCGGCGATGTCGTTCGACGAGCCCGCCGCGTAGCCGACGATCATCTCGATCGTCTTGCCTTTGTAAAAGGTCGCGACATCGGCTTGCGCGTGGGCCGCGGTGGCGGCGATCGGCGACAACGCGGCGATCAGGATGTATGGACGCATGGCTCGGTTCTCTCGACGCGGGAGGCCCCGCTTTTAGAGGCGTGGACGATTGGCCGCAAGACCGCCGGTTTCGCCATGATCGGCGTCCACGCCGGCTATTTCGCGGCTTCGCTCAGCCGCGCGGCGTAACGCGCCATCTGGTCGATCTCGATGTTCAGGCGGTCGCCGGCGCGGCGCTCTCGCCATGTCGTCGCTTCGAGCGTGTGGGGGATGAGGAGGATTGTGAACACGTCGCCGGCCACGCTGTTCACCGTCAGCGAGGTTCCGTCGAGGCAAACCGAGCCCTTCTCCGCGATAAACCGCGCGAGTTCCCGCGGCGCCTCGATCTCGAAACGGGACATTCCGTCGAAATCGTCGCGCTTCAACACGCGCGCGACGCCGTCGATGTGGCCGCTGACCAGGTGCCCGCCGATCTCGTCGCCGATTTTCAACGAACGCTCGGTGTTGACGCGCGTCCCGACCCGCCAGTCGCCGGCGGTGGTGCGCGCCAGCGTTTCCGCGCCGACATCCACGTCGAACCAGCCGCGGTTTCCGCCGCCTCCCGTGGCGACCGCGGTCAGGCAGGGTCCGCCGCAGGCGATCGACGCCCCGAGGGCTATGGAGTCCGGATCGTAGCTTGTCGCGACCCTGACGCGGTTGAGTTGGCCCCGGTTCTCGATGGCGACGATCTCGCCCACATCGGTAACGATGCCGGTGAACATCAGCTTGACCTTTCCAGATGCTTATAGCGGTCGACGCCGGCGACGCCGTCGGCGAACGGCCTGTAGCGCGAGGGATCGGCGAGCGCCGCGCGCGAAACGGCGTCGAGGGCCTCGACGCCGCGCCGCGCCAGCGGCTTGGGGCTGGTGAAAACGGCGACCTCGTCGGCGAGGCCGCGCGCGATCAGTTCGGCGGCGACCCGCGGGCCGCCTTCGCTGAACACGCGCGTCACGCCGCGCGCGCCGAGCGCCTTCAGCGCCAGCCCCAGGTCGATATGGCCGCCAGCGCCGAGCGCCACGCGCAGAACCTCGACGCCGGCCTCGGCGAGCGCTCCCTCGGCGCGCGCGTCGGCGTCCGGGCCGGCGACGACCAGCGTTCGCCAGGCGCGCGCCGTCGCCGCGAGGCGCGATGTCGTGGGCAAGCGCAAGCGCGTGTCCAGCACGACGCGCAAGGGCCGCCGGTCGGTCAGTCCCGGCGCGCGGACGGTCAAGAGGGGATCGTCGGCGAGCGCGGTGCCGACGCCGACCATGATCGCGTCGTGCGTGGCGCGCATGATCTGCACGCGGCCGTCGGCGGCCTGTCCGGTGATGCGCAGGCGGGGGTCGTGGGCGTCGCCGGCGGCGTAGCCATCGGCGGTTTCGGCGAGCTTCAGCGTCGTCATGGGCCGGCCTTCGGTGACGCGCAGAATGTGGCCGAGCGTGAGCCGCCGCGCCTCGCGCGCGCCCACGCCGACCAACAGGCCGATGCCGGCTTCCACAATCTTCGCGTGGCCGCGTCCGGCGACCCTCCGGTCGGGATCCTCGATGGCGGAAACGACGCGCGCCAGCCCGGCGGCGACGATCGCTTCCGCGCAAGGCGGCGTCACGCCGTGGTGGCTGCACGGTTCTAGGCTGACATAGAGCGTGGCGCCGCGGGCTTTTTCCCCCGCGTCCCGGATGGCCTCCGTCTCCGCGTGAGGCCGCCCGCCTTGCTGGGTCGCGCCGCGCCCGACGATCACGCCGTCGCGCACGATGAGGCAGCCCACAGCTGGATTGGGCGCGGTCAGGCCAAGGCCGCGGCGGCCATAGGCGATCGCGGCGGCCATGAACGCCGCGTCGGTCCGCTCGTCGAGCGGCGCGTCGGGATCGAACCGCCGGCTCATGGCTCTCCGGGCGCTCCTTCCCGCCCTGAGGCGCCGGATTCGCCGTCGTCGCCGGCGAGTTCGTCGACGATGGCCCCGAAATCGCGGGCCTCGGTGAAATTGCGATAGACTGACGCGAAACGCACATAGGCGACGCCGTCGAGTTCGCGAAGGCCTTCCATCACCAGTTCGCCGATGCGGCCGCTGGGGATTTCCGCTTCGCCCGCGCTTTCAAGCTGGCGCACGATGCCGTTGATCATGCGGTCCACGCGGTCGGGATCGACGTTGCGCTTGCGCAAGGCCACGTCGAGCGAGCGCGCCAGCTTCTCGCGGTCGAAGGGCGCGCGGCGACCGGTTTTCTTCACCACCACGAGGTCGCGCAGCTGAACGCGTTCGAACGTGGTGAAACGGCCGGCGCAGTCCGGGCAGACGCGTCGGCGCCGGATCGCGGCGGACTCCTCCGCCGGACGCGAATCCTTCACCTGGGTGTCGAGGCCGCCGCAATAGGGGCAACGCATGGGTTCGTCCTTTTGCGCCGCCGCGCCGTTATTCCAACCAGTCGGCGGGAAGACGGAATTTCATAGCGCCGCTTTCAATAAATCGGAAACCGCCGCGTCAACTCCTCGACCTTGAGCTTGACGCCCGCCTCGACCGTGGCGTTGCCGGCTTCGCCGTTTTTGGCGAGCCCGTCCAGCGTTTCGGCGATCAACGCGCCAATCTCGGCGAATTCGGCGACGCCGAAGCCCCGCGAAGTCGCCGCCGGGGAGCCCAGGCGGACGCCCGACGTGATCATTGGTTTTTCCGGATCGAAGGGCACGCCATTCTTGTTGCAGGTGATATGGGCGCGGCTCATCGCCGCTTCAGCGGCTTTGCCGGTGAGTTTTTTCGAGCGCAAGTCAACCAGCATCAGGTGGTTGTCTGTGCCGTCGGTCACAAGGTCGAAGCCGCGCGATTTCAAGGCGTTCGCCAGCGCCGCCGCGTTGGCGACCACCGCCGCCGCGTAAGCCTTGAAGTCGGGCCGCAGCGCCTCGCCAAACGCGACCGCCTTGGCGGCGATCACATGCATCAGCGGGCCGCCCTGAAGACCGGGGAAGATCGCCGAATTGATTTTCTTGGCGATGTCCTCGTCGTTGGTCAGCACGAGGCCACCGCGCGGGCCGCGCAGCGTCTTGTGGGTGGTCGATGTCACGACATGCGCGTGCGGGAAGGGCGAGGGATGCGCGCCGCCAGCCACCAGCCCGGCGAAATGCGCCATATCGACCATGAGAACCGCGCCAACCGCGTCGGCGATCCGCCGAAAACCCTCGAAATCCCAGTGACGCGCGTAGGCCGAGCCGCCCGCGATGATCAGTTTGGGCTTGTGCTCGTGGGCGAGTTTTTCCACCGCCGCCATATCGACGCGCTGGTCGTCGCGCCGGACGCCGTAGGACACCGGCTTGAACCATTTGCCGGACATGTTGACCGGCGAGCCATGGGTGAGATGCCCGCCGGCGGCGAGGTCCAGCCCCATGAACGTGTCGCCGGGACGCAGCAGCGCCAGAAACACCGCCTGGTTCGCCTGGCTGCCGGAATTCGCCTGCACATTGGCGAACCCGCAATCGAACAGTTTTTTGACGCGGTCGATCGCCAGCGTCTCGGCGATATCGACGAATTGGCAGCCGCCGTAATAGCGCCGGCCCGGATAGCCCTCGGCGTATTTGTTGGTCAGCACCGAGCCCTGAGCTTCCAGCACAGCGCGGGAAACGATGTTTTCAGAGGCGATCAACTCGATTTCCGAGCGCTGCCGGCCGAGTTCAAGGCCAATGGCGCGGGCGATTTCGGGATCGCTGTCGGCGAGGTCGGCGCTGAAAAAAGAGTTGGACCGGGCGGCGCTGGCGGCGGTGGCGGACATGGGTTCCTCGATCGCGTTTCGCCGCGCCGCCGCCGGAGGAATCGGAAGCGGGGCCGAAACGCGCGCGGGCCTTAGCATGTCGGCTGGCGCGGGGACAAGAAAAGTGGTCCCCGCCGGGCGGCGACCCCTCCCTTCACACGGGAGGGGTCACAGGTTCAATCCCTGTCGCGCCCACCATTAAAATCAATGACTTAGCCGATTTTCAGCGCCAAAAACCACTTTCAAAAACCATAAACGGATCCTAAACGGTTTTCTTTTGTTCACTATCCGTTTATAATTAGTTTTCTATGCTTAAGCTTTGCTATAGTGGAGCGGCTTATGAATGTGGCGGTTGAAAACCCAAAACCAAAAAGAGATCGTAAAGCCAAGACAGAGTTAGACAGCCGCTCATTCAGAGACGGCGCTATCTATCTCTTCAAAAGAGCGGACTACGTTAAACCAACGTGGTTCTGTCGGGTCAAAGTACCCAACGCCAAGGGCTACGTGTCCTGCTCTACCAAAACCACGGACGAGCATCAGGCGTTCGCCTTCGCCAACGACCTCTTCAACAAGACCCTTGTCAAAGCAGCGAGCGGACAAGAGGTGAATTCGAAAAAGACAACCATCGCCATCAAAGAATTCGTCACTCACATCAAGGCGACGGAGAGCAAAAGAGCCACAACGACGACACGGGCTCAGTTCCTTGAAAAGACGGCGACCTTCTTTGGCTCAAAGCGCCTGAAAGAAATCACCACACCCACGCTGATTGATTTGAACGATTGGATCGTGGCTAATTCAAAGAAACAATCTTTATCGCCCAACACCATCAAACGCTATTCAACGGACTTGAAGCAGTTTTTCAATTGGTGCTTGGAAAAAGACTACATTGAAAAGCTCCCCCGCTTTCCCAAGACCAAAACCGACAATAACCGCCGCCCCCACTTTGATAACAAGGATTGGAGAAAGCTGACACGCCGTCTCCAAGAATTCGTGAAAGCGGATTATCCGTGGATCGTCCGTGACCGTAAGATGCTTGTGAACTATGTGCTGATATTAGCCAACACAGGAATACGGGTCGGAGAAGCACGGAATGCCGATTCCGACGAAGCCGCCCGGGTCGCGAGCCTCGCTGGCCGATGGATTTGTGTCACCGACCGTGGCGCCTGGTCAAGCCTTCCTCGATTGCTTTCCTCGTATGCGACGCATGCTCTCGCCGGTGAGTTCGATGCGGTGAGCGTTGTGGACGAG
>CAIKAR010000031.1 GCA_903825465.1 uncultured Hyphomicrobiales bacterium
CCATCTTGTTTTCGTGGGGCGGCGCCAAGGTTCAAACCATGCGCGACGCCTTCGACACCGAGATGATCGTCGCCACGCCGGGCCAGAGCTCGCGCATCATATCGACGCTGCTGAAGAACATGCTCGGCCTCAAGCTGCGCATCCTCACCGGCTATCCCAATTCCGCCGAGGCGCTGCTGGCGATGGAACGGCGCGAGGTCGACGCGGCGTTTCTGCCGTGGCCGGTGTTGCAAACCGAGCGGCCGGAGTGGCTCGCGCAAAAGAAGATCCGCCTGCTGTCGCAGATGGGGACGGAGGCCAATCCGGGCCTCGCCGACGTGCCGCTCGTCGTCGATCTCGCGCGCGACAAGGGGGAGCGCGAGATACTGGAATTGATGACGCGCGATTCGGCCATTGGCCGCGCGCTGATGTCGCCGCCCGGCGAGCCCGGCGCCCGCGTCGCCGAAATGCGCGCCGCGTTTTCCGCGACGATGGCGGACCCCGAATTCCTCGCCGACACGCGCGCCGCCGGGCTCGACCTCAAGCCGATGAGCGGCGAAGACCTGCAGGCCGTCGTCGAGAAGACGGGCGATGTCGACGCCGCCCTGGTGGCGAAGGCGAAAGCGCTGTCGGCGATGGACAAATGAAGCGGGGATTCAAAAACATGCCGCGGTTCGCCCTTCTCGCCTGCGCGTTGCTGGCCTGCGTCTTCGCGGGCGCGGAAAAAAAGGCCGCGGCGCAATTCGGCGCGCAGCCCGTCAAGATCGTTTTTCCCTTCGGCGCCGGCGGCAACGGCGACGCGGTGTCGCGCTTCATCGGCGAGCGCGTCCAGGCCGAAACGGGACAGAGCGTGGTGATCGACGACCACCCCGGCGCCGGCGGAATCATGGGCGCGATGGCCGTCAAATCCGCGCCCGCCGACGGGACGACGCTGATGCTGGCGCCATTCACGCTGATGTCGATTTTTCCGCACATCTATCCCGACCTCAAATACGATCCCGTCAAGGATTTCGAGCCGGTGTCGCAGGTCGCGACATTCGAGTTCTCGCTTGTCGCGGCCGCGTCGACGCCGGCCAAAACGGTGGCGGAACTCGTCGACCTCCTGAAGCGCGATCCCGCCATGGGAGGCTTCGGTTCGCCGGGCGCGGGCTCGCTGCCGCATTTCCTGGGCGTCGCGTTCGCGCGCGCGGCCGGCGTCGAACTGCGCCACGTGCCCTATCGCGGCACGGCGGCGGCGCTGACCGATCTTGTCGCGGGCCAAATTCCGCTCGCGATCCTGCCGACATCCGACGTCATCGAATACGCGAAGCTGGGCCAAATCCGCGCCCTGGCGACCTTCGGCGCGCGCCAGTCGCTGTATCTGCCGCGAACGCCGACGCTGCGCGAGGCCGGCTACGATGTCGCCGGCGACGGTTGGTTCGCGCTCTACGCGCCGGGAGGCACGCCGGCGGCGACCATCGACAGGATCAACAAAATCGTCGCCGGCCTCGCGCGCTCGCAAGCGTTTCGCGACAGGCTGAGTAAACTCGGCCTCGAAGCCACGGGCACCACGCCTAGCGAACTCGCCGCGCTTCAACAAGAGGAACTGGCGAAATACGGCCCGCTGGTGAAAGCCTCGGGGTTCAAGCCGACGGAGTAGGGGGCGGTGTCGGTCCCGCGTGGGGGCGACGAATCCGCGAAGGGAGTTGCGCATGAAAAAGGACGTCCCGCTCGAAGCAATTCGAGGTCTTGCCGCTCTTAGCGTTGTGCTCTATCACACCGTTCTTGGCTTCTCGGGAAATTTGTCCGCAATACAAGCGACGCCATTCAATTTTTTGATAAATGGAGGTAGCGCCGTTGTATTGTTTTTTGTTCTATCCGGGTATGTTCTGACTCGACGATATTTTAAAACTTATAATAGTGATCTCATTACTCGAGGCGTTCTAAAACGGTGGCCTCGGTTGATGGGGCCTGTGTTGGTTACAGTCTTGATATCATGGGTTTTATGGCAATTAGGGGCGTTTCATCATGAGGAGGCTGGACTATTATCTGGTTCTTCATGGCTAACTAATTTTGCGGCCGCGCCAGATTACCCCTTCGATCCCACTATGCGGAAGGCTTTGGCTGATGGCGTCTTTCTTGTATTCATACGCGACGATACAAACGGCGGTCTCAAATCTGAAGCGCAACACTCCCCCTCTGAATTTCATTATAGAACACTTCCTCTGGCGTTTTGAAGCCGAGACATGCGCGCGGTCTCGTGTTGAG
>CAIKAR010000032.1 GCA_903825465.1 uncultured Hyphomicrobiales bacterium
CGCGCGCCATGTGTTTTCCGCCGTGTTTGAGCGGAGAACCCGTAGCAATCGGCGTGCCATTGGCATGGCGATTGCACCACGGTCTTCGCAATTGCACAGTTGGAGCGGCGTTTTCCCGATGCTTTACGACACGTATCAAGCCATCTCGGAAAACAGCCTGCCGCCGCGCGTTTTAGCGAGCTATGCTGAAAAACTGCTCAAAATGTGGGAGCCCGGAGCATTCAGCCAACCGTTTGAGCGCATGGCCGCCTATTATGAACTCGTAACTCTCGCGGGCTTCACCCACACGCGGCCGCCGTTCGAGATGGACACGATCACGACGCGGACGCGCATGTATCAAGTCGAGGAGACCGTCGTCCTCTCGACTCCGTTTTGTGATTTGCTGAAATTCGGCAAGGTTGACGCGCCGACCGAACCCAAGGTTTTGCTGATCGCGCCCATGTCCGGTCATTTCGCCACCTTGCTGCGCAACACGGCGAAGACCCTGCTGCTCGACCACGAGGTCTACATCACCGACTGGAAGAACATCCGCTTCACACCGGCTTCGGACGGGGTCTTCGACCTCGACGCCTTCGTCCGGCACATTGTCGATTTCATCAAGGTCCTGGGCGAAGGCGTTCACGTCGTCGCCGTGTGCCAACCGACGGTCGCCGCGCTGGCGGCCTGCGCCGTTCTCGCCAAGGCCAAGGATCCCCGGCAGCCCACCAGTCTGACGCTCATGGCGGGCCCCATCGACACGCGAGCCAATCCCACCAAGGTCAACGAACTCGCCAACGACAAGCCTATCGCGTGGTTTCGCGACAATTTGATCGGCGTCATTCCCAACCGGCTGCGCGGCGGCGGCCGCCGCGTCTATCCGGGTTTTCTTCAAATCGCGGCGTTCATGAGCATGAACGTGGAGCGGCATTCCAAGTCGTTCGTCGACATGTTCCATCACCGGATCGCCGGCGACTTCGAAAAGGCGGACGCCATCAAGGCGTTTTATCAGGAGTATTTCGCGATCATGGATTTGAGCGCGGACTTCTATCTGGAAACCATTGAACGCATCTTCCAGAAGACGGAGCTGCCGCTTGGCCTGATGACCTACGAAGGCGACAGAATTGATCTGTCGGCGATTCGCCGGACATTTCTGCTGACGGTGGAAGGCGAGCGCGACGACATTTGCGCGCCGGGCCAGACCATGGCCGCGCACGACCTCTGCGCCGGGCTCAAGCCCTACATGAAATCGCATTACCTGCAGGCCGGCGTCGGGCACTATGGCGTGTTCAGCGGGCGGCGCTGGGACACGCAAATCTATCCGGTTGTGCGAAACCACATTCAGTCCAGTCAATAAGGCGCCCCCAGTCCAGTCAATAAGTGGCCGCGCGCGCGGCCAAGGCCGGAGGCCTCAACCTAAAGGCGGCGTTGAATTCGCGTTCGCGCGATATTAGTGGGTCCGGCAGGAGATTCGCAGATGAAGACGGTTTCAGTCGCGGGGCTGTCCATCGCCCCGGAATTCCACGCTTTCATGGAGCGCGAGGCGCTGCCGGGAACGGGAATCGCGCCCGCCGCCTTCTGGGCGGACCTGGCGTCGATGCTGTCGGACCTGTCGCCGCGCGTCCACGCGGCTCTGGCCCGTCGCGACGCGTTGCAGGCGAAAATCGACGCCTGGCACGAGGCGCGACGCGGCAAGCCGCGCGACGCCGCGGCCTACGAGGCGTTTCTGCGCGACATCGGCTACATCCAGCCGGAGCCGCCGGCTGGCGCGATATCCACCGCGAAAGTCGATCCCGAGATCGCCGGGATCGCGGGGCCGCAACTCGTCGTGCCGATGTCGAACGCGCGCTACTCGCTGAACGCCGCCAACGCCCGCTGGGGCTCGCTCTACGACGCGCTTTACGGCACCGACGCTGTTTCCGACGATGATGGCGCCGCGCGCGGCAAAGGCTACAACCCCGTTCGCGGCGCCAAAGTCATCGCCCGGGGGCGCGCGCTTCTCGACCAGGCCGCGCCGATCGCGCATGGATCGCACGCGAAGGCCACGGGCTACGCGGTCGAAAACGGCGCGCTTGTCGCCACCCTCGAAGGCGGCGCGAAAACCGGCCTCGCCGACGCTTCGAAACTCGCGGGCTGGCGCGGCGAGGCCGCGTCGCCAAGCCTTGTTCTGCTGCGCAATCACGGGCTTCATATCGAAATCGTCTTCGATGGCGCGAGCGTGATCGGCAAGACCGACCCGGCGGGCGTCTCGGATATCGTCGTCGAATCCGCGCTCACCACCATCATGGACATGGAGGATTCCGTCGCCGCGGTGGACGCCGCGGACAAGGTCGTCATCTATCGCAACTGGCTCGGGCTGATGAATGGCTCGCTGACGGCGGCGCTCGAAAAAAACGGCGCGGTCATCGAGCGCAAGCTCAACGAGGATCGACAATACACGCGGCCCGACGGCAAAAAGCTATGGCTCGGCGGCCGCAGCCTGATGCTGGCGCGCAATGTCGGCCACCACATGTTCACCGACATGGTGCTGGGCCCCGACGGCCAGGAGGCGCCGGAGGGAATCGTCGACGCCGCCGTCACCGCGGCCATCGCCGTTCATGATCTCAAGGGCGCTGGACCCATTAAAAATTCGCGCGCGGGCTCGCTCTACATCGTCAAGCCGAAGATGCACGGCCCGGACGAGGTCGCGCTCGCCAGCGACATATTCGCCCACGCCGAGGCGATGGCCGGCCTGCCGCTCAACGCCATCAAGATCGGCATCATGGACGAGGAGCGCCGCACGACGGTCAACCTCGCCGCCTGCGTCATGGCGGCGAAGGACAGAATCGTGTTCATCAACACGGGCTTTCTCGACCGCACCGGCGACGAAATCCACACCTGCATGGAGGCTGGCCCGGTTGTGCGCAAGCACGATATGCGCGCCTCCGCGTGGATTTCCGCCTACGAAGACAACAACGTCGATGTCGGCCTGAGCCGCGGCCTGCCGGGCAAGGCGCAGATCGGCAAGGGCATGTGGGCGGCGCCCGACCGCATGGCCGACATGCTGGCGCAAAAGGGCGCGCACCCCCGCGCCGGCGCCAACACCGCGTGGGTGCCCTCGCCGACGGCGGCGACGCTGCACGCGCTGCACTACCACGAGGTCGATGTCTTCGCCCGCCAGAAGGAGCTTGCCGCGCGGGCGCCGGCGAAGTTGGCGGACATGATCGCGCTGCCGCTGGCGCAATCGAACTTCGCGCCCGAGGCCGTCGCCCAGGAACTCGACAACAATTGCCAGGGCATCCTTGGCTATGTGGTGCGCTGGATCGACCAAGGCGTCGGCTGCTCCAAGGTGCCCGACATTCACGACGTCGGGCTGATGGAAGACCGCGCCACCCTGCGCATCTCCAGCCAGCATATCGCCAATTGGCTGCGTCACGGCGTGGCGAGCGAGGCGCAGGTCGACGAGACGCTCAAGCGCATGGCCGTCGTCGTCGACCGTCAGAACGCCGGCGACCCCGCCTACAGGCCCATGGCGCCGAAATTCGACGGGGTGGCCTTCAAAGCCGCCGCCGATCTGATATTCAAGGGCCGCGACCAGCCCAACGGCTATACGGAGTACATCCTCCACGCGCGCCGGCGCGAGGCCAAGGCGGCTGGCTGACGGCAGCGGAGGCCCATGCCCGACCCACAGGACCAGTCCGACGCGGCGATGCGCGCGCGGCTTGAACGGCTTTCGAGCGAACTCGACGCCCGCAAAGCCAGCGATCGCTCCGCGGCGGCGCGGCAATCCGGCGGCGGCGACACCGGCGGCGCGATGGCGAAGGGCTTCAAGGCGGCCTCGGAGCTTGTCGGGGGCATCGTTGTCGGCGGCCTCATCGGCGTTGGCCTCGACTACTGGCTCGGCACCAAGCCAGGCTTTTCCATCGCGTTCTTTCTGCTGGGCGCCGGCGCGGGCCTGTGGAACGTCATCCGCGACGCCATGAAGCCCACCGGCGGGGCGTGAAACACCGTTTTTTCCCCCGCGGCGCCAAGTCCGGCGCGACAGGGGCTTGACAGTCAATCCCTCGTGGGCGACACGCGGCGCGCGCAGGGTTCCCGGACCTATCGCGGCTCAGGAAATCCGAAGGCGAGCGGGCATGGATCCCATCCATCAATTCAGTCTGTCCAAGTGGCTCCCGCTCGATGTGGCCGGGCGCGATTTTTCGCTGACGAATTCCGCTTTTTACATGCTGCTGGCCGTCGCGCTCGTGGCGCTGCTGACTATCGTGTGCGTCGACCGGAACGCGACGGTGCCGGGCCGCGCGCAGTCGGTCGCCGAATCCCTCTACGAATTCATCGCCAACATGGTGCGCGACGCGGCCGGCGAAAGCGGCATGAAGTTCTTCCCGCTGGTCTTCAGCCTGTTCATGTTCATCCTGATCTGCAATCTGATCGGCTTCATCCCCTACACGTTCACGGTCACCAGCCACATCGTCGTCACCGCGACGCTGGCGCTGATCGTGTTCTTCACCGTTCTGATCGTCGGCTTCGCCAAAAACGGCGCGCGTTTTCTCAAGTTGTTCGTGCCGTCCGGCGTGCCGATCGCGGTGCTGCCGCTGGTCGTCCTGATCGAGGTGATTTCGTTTCTCACGCGCCCCATCAGCCATTCCGTGCGTCTTTTCGCCAACATGCTGGCCGGCCACATTCTGTTGAAGGTGTTCGGCGGCTTCGTCGTGCTGATGCTCGGCTTGAAGGGCTTCGGCGCGCTGACGGCGCTTCTGCCGTTCGCCGCCACGGTCGCTTTCATGGCGCTGGAATTGCTGGTCGCCGTCTTGCAAGCCTATGTCTTCGCGATGCTGACCTGCATGTATCTGAACGACGCCCTTCATCCCGGCCACTGATCGGTCGGCCGCCCTTTTCACGCGTATCCAACCCATCCCAAGCAAAAGGATCAAGACCATGGACGCTTCCGCCGCGAAACTCATTGGCGCCGGCCTCGCCGCGATCGGCACGGGCGCCGCCGCCATCGGCGTCGGCAATCTCTTCGGCCAGTTCCTCGGCGGCGCGTTGCGCAACCCGGCGGCGGCCGACGGCCAGTTCGGCCGCCTGATTTTCGGCTTCGCCGTGACGGAAGCCCTCGGCATCTTCGCGCTGCTGATCGCCTTCCTGCTGATCTACGCCGTCTGATTTCGGACGGACGCCAAGCTGATTCGAAGGCGGCCTTGGAATCCCCGGATTTCAGGGCCGCCGCTTCGCCGGGATATCCGCAATGGCCGCTGAAACCCTCAATACGGAACTTTCGCACGAGGCCAGCGGCCACGCTGTGTTTCCGCCGTTCGAGTCCAGAACCTTTTCCTCGCAGCTGCTTTGGCTCGCGATCAGCTTCGGCCTGCTCTACTACCTGATGTCGAAGGTGGCGCTGCCGCGGATCGCCGCCGTGCTCGAAAAGCGCAGGCTGACCATCGCTTCGCAGCTCGACGACGCCGCGGTCATGCAGGCCAAGGCGAAGGACGCCAGCGACGCGCAGGACAAGTCCATCGCCGACGCCAAGACCAACGCGCAAGCGCTGGCCCAGCGGGCGCGCGACACCCTCGCCGCCGAATCGGACGCGGGACGCAAGACGCTCGAAGCCGAGCTTGAAGGCAAGCTCGCCGCCGCCGAGGCCACCATCGCCGACACCACGGCGAAGGCCATGGCGAACGTCGATTCCATCGCCACCGAGGCCGCCCACGCCATTGTCGAACGCCTCACCGGCAAAGCCGCTGGCGCCGACGTGGTCGCGAGCGCCATCGCCGCCACGAAACAGAGCTGACGGGAGAACGCCATGGAACCCGCCGAACAGGCTGAACTCTGGGTGGCGCTCGCCTTCGTCTGCTTCGTCGCCCTCGCGCTTTACGCGGGCGCGTGGAAGAAGCTGGTCGAGGCGCTCGACAGCCGCGGCGCGAAGATCGCCGGCGAACTCGCCGAGGCGCGCCGCCTGCGCGAGGAGGCCGAGGCGCTGCTCGGCTCGTTCAAGAAAAAGGCCGCCGAGGCCGAGGCCGAGGCCGCCGCGCTGATCGCCCACGCCAAGGCCGAGGCCGAGGCCATGGCGAAGGAAAACGCCGCCCGCATGGCCGATTTCATCGAGCGCCGCCGCAAGCAAGCGGACGCCAAAATCGCGCTCGCCGAATCGCAGGCGACCGCGCAGGTCCGCGCCGCCGCCGCCGACGCCGCCACCCGCGCCGCGGAGCTGGTGTTGCGCAATCACGACGGCGCGGCGGATCTTGTGAACCAGGGCATAGCGGATCTGAAGCGCCTGATGCATTGAGCGACGGCCCGTCTTCCCGCGAACGGGGAGAGGGGCGCGCTTACAGGGGTCGCCGCATGCCCGCAGCGAAAAAAACCTCCGCCTTGAAATCCCCAGCCCTGAAATCCCCGGCGTTTTCCGGCTTCGTCCCGGACACGCTGAAATTCCTCAAGGCGCTGGGTTTCCATCAGTCCAAGCAGTGGTTCGACGACAACCGCGATCTCTATGTGTCGGCGCTCAAGGAGCCCATGGCCGCGTATGTCGAGGCGCTTTCGGAAGCGCTGGCGGCGCGGAAAATTCCGTTGAAGGGCGACCCCGCCCGCGGCGTGTTCCGTCTCAACCGCGACATCCGCTTTTCCAAGGACAAGCGGCCCTACAAGACCAATTCCGGCTGCGTGTTGACGCGCACGGGCGCGAAGAATTCGCCGGGCTTGCTCTACACCCACGTCTCGCCCGAAGGCTGCTTTTTCGCCGCCGGCTTTTATCACGTCGAGCCCGAGCAACTGCTGGCGGTGCGCCGTCTGCTCGCGGCCAAGCCGGATGTTTACGCCGACATGGCGAAGAAACTCGCCAAAGCCGGCCTCGCGCTCTCCGACGACGAGGCGCTGACGCGCAATCCGCGCGAATTCAAGGACGTCGATCCCCGCGTGACCGACGCCATCCGCATGAAGAGCTTCGTCGTCAGAAAACCTTTTGACGGAAAAATATTGCTCGATGGCGGCAAGCTTGTCGCGGCGGCGGTGGATTTCGCCACGCATGGCGCGCCGCTGCTGGAATTCGGCTGGCGCGTGATTCCGTAAGCCTATTGCGGCACGATGACGCGCTTCATAAGCGCGCCCCAGCGGTTTTCCTCCGCCGCCATCCAGGCGCGCAAATCATCCGCGGAGCCGCCCGCCGGCTGCATGCCGAGATCGCGCAGCGGCGCGATCGAGCGGTCCGACGCCAGCCAGTCGTTCACCACTTTGTTGACCTTCGCGCCAACGATGTCGGGCGTTCCGCGCGGCGCGAAAATCCCGTACCAGCCCACCGCTTCGAAACCCGGAAAGCCGGCTTCGCGCATGGTCGGCACGTCGGGCAGGTCGGCCAGCCGCGTCGCGCCCGTTGTCGCCAGCGCGCGCGCCGAGCCGGCTTTCACCAGCCCGATGGTCGTCGTGACATAGTTGATGCCCGCCTCGATCTGTCCCGCGATCAGGTCGGTGTTCTGCTGGCCGGCGGAATTGTAAGGCACATGCGTCATGTCGACGCCCGCCATGCCCTTGATCATTTCCAACGTCACATGCGGCTGCGAGCCGACGCCGGTGCTGCTGACGCGCACCTTGCCCGGGTTGGCTTTCGCGTAGGCGATCAACTCGGCCAGCGTGTGAACCGGCAGCGATGGATTGACCATCACCAGCATGGGCGCCTTCGCCACCAGCGCGATGGGGCTGAAGTCGCGCTCGAAATCAAACGGCATGGTCGCGTAGACGTATTTGTTCTGCACCGCGATGCCGGGCGTGACGATGAGCAGCGTGTAGCCGTCGGGCGCGGCCTTCGCGGCGTAGGCGGCGCCGACATCGCCGTTGGCGCCGGCGCGGTCGTCGACGATGAACGGCTGGCCGAGCTTGTCCTGCAACTCGTTGCCGATGTGGCGGGCGAGAAGATCGACGCCGCTGCCCGCCGAAAACGGCGATATGATCGTCGCCGCGCGCGTCGGCCAGGACGGGGTTTGAGCCCGCGCTCCGTTGGCGGCGAGCGCCAGCAACGTCAAGGCGGCCGCCACGGCGCGCATGTGGGGCCTCCCCTCGCCGCGGCTCAATCCAGCGGCTCCACTTTCACAATCGACGCGCCGTGGTTGTTGCCGATCCACAGCGTCCCGGGCGTCGTCCGGTCGTCGACGAACACCCTGCGGATGTTGGTCGAGCGCGGCATCGGATATTCGACGATTTCGCCCGTCTTGACGTCGATGCGCGACACGCGGTCGGTCATCATCGAGCCCGTCCAGGCGTTGCCGTCCTTGCCCAGGATCACGTCGTAGGGCGCGCTCCATTTGGTGGGGATTTTCCATTCCTTGATCTGTCCGGACGCGGGGTCGAGCACGCCGACGCCATTCGCGCCGTATTCGGCGAACCAGACGCGGTCCTGCGAATCGACGCGGCCGCGGCGCGGGCGTGAATTCGGCGTTGGCGTGTAGAACACCGAGAGCTCTTTCGTCTTCGCGTCGATCCTGGCGATGTCGCCGGCGGCGAAATCAAGCAGATACAGGTTGTTCTTGGAATCCGCGTGGATGCCGTAGGAGCCGATTCGCTTGCCGGACTTCGGATCGGTGAAGGCGCCGAGATCCTCGAACTTGTCGTTCGCGAGATCCATCCGATAGATTTTGCCGCCGTCCGAATTCTTGATCCACACCTTGCCGTCGACGCCGGCCGCGTTGATCGCGAGGTGGCCGAACTGCGCGCCGTCGGAATCCCACGGTTTGGGAATCGGGAACGTCTGGAACGTCCCGTTCGCCTTGTCGAACTTGGCCAGGGAGGCCTGATACATCACGCCGATCCAGAGATCGTCGTTCTTGTCGGTCTCGAGGTCGAGCGTGCCGAGCGGCCAGTCCTTCTTGGTTTGCGGGATCGGATATTGCGTCACCTTGCCAGTCGCGGGGTCGAGCGAGCCGAGGAACATCTGGCCGAAATCCGAGTACCAGACGGTTCCCTTGTTATCGAGCACCACGTCGTGCGGCTCGATCTTCGGATTGGGCATGTCGTATTCGGTGATCACGACATGGGTTGAACGGCCCTTCAGCCGCGGCATTGTCTTGAGCGGCCAGCTCCATGTTTCCTGCGCGCTGAGGTTGACCGACGCCAGCCATTCCGCGCTCTTTCGCAACTCGCCGCTGTGGCCGATGCCTTCGCGCGTGGCGCTGCCGGCGAGAGGTTGCGGCTTCAGCGGCGTCGAGCCGGGATAATAGCTCGCCATGCGCTGGAATATCTGCATGAACCCATCGGCGTCGTAGGTTGACTTCACGATGCGCTCGTAGGTGTGGCAGGAGTTGCAGTTCAGCAGAAAGTTCTTCTGCGCGTCCGTGCCCGGCATGCTTTCGATCCATTCCGCGTTGGTCATCTGCGCGGCGAGGTTTCGCGTCTTGCGCAGCGCCAGGTCGGCGGTGGCGGCCTTGCCCGCGTCGATGTCGGCGGCCGCCGGCGTGGAAAGCTCGTAGCCCGTGGCGCGCGCCTTCAGCGTGTAGTGGCCGGGCGCGAGGCGGTCGGCGGGGAAGGCGAAATGGCCCTGCGCGTCGGTGACGACGCTGACGGTGATCGTCGATCCCTCGCGTTTGGCGCTGACGACGACGCCTTCCATCGCGCCCTCTTCGGCCGAGGACACTTTGCCCGCGAGGCCGGCGGCGGTTTGCGCGTTCGCGGCCAGCGGCAGCGTCAGGATCAGGGCTGTTGCAAGCGCTTTTGGCGCAAGTGTTTTTGGCGCGCTGGGCATCGTCGACCTCCCGGTTTTGGATTGCCCGCAGGCTACGCCGGTTTCGGCCTTCGGGCAAACCGCCCTTCACACCGGCACGCGCACCGTCGCGCGCAATCCACCTAGCGGCGATTGCCCCAAAACGATGTCGCCGCCATGCGAGCGGGCGATGTCGCGCGCGATGGCGAGGCCGAGGCCGGTGCCGCCCTCGTCGTTTTGGTTGCGCGCCTCGTCGAGCCGGAAAAACGGGCGGAAAACGTCCTCGCGCATGTCGGCGGGCACGCCCGGCCCGTCGTCGTCGATATGCGCCGTGAAGAAGCGGTGGTCGCGCGACGCCGTCAGCGCGATGCGCCGACCGTGTTTCTGCGCGTTGCCGACGAGGTTGGCGAGGCACCGCTTGAACGCGTCGGCGCGGACGACGACGGTCGAATCGCCGTTGTACTGAATCCCGGTCTCGTGGCCGTGCCGCTCGGCGTCCGCCTTCAATTCCTCCAGCATCGCCCGCATGTTGGTGGGCGACGCCGCCTCGCCCGCGTCGCCGCGCGCGAAGGCGAGGTACCCCTCGAGCATCCGCTGCATTTCGTCGATGTCGCCGCGCATCTCCTCGGTCTCGCGCCCGTCCCCCATCATCGCCAGCGACAGCTTGAACCGGGTGAGAATCGTGCGCAGGTCGTGGCTGACGCCGTTCAGCATCGCCGTGCGCTGCTCGATGGACCGCTCGATGCGCCGCTTCATTTCCGCGAAGGCGTAGGCGGCCTGGCGGACTTCGCGCGCGCCATGCGGGCGGAAATCGGCCTCGCGCCCCTTGCCGAAGTCCTGGGCGGCGCGGGCGAGCCGCAGGATCGGCCTGATCTGGTTGCGCAGGAACGCGATGGCGAGCCCGATCAACACCAGCGACGTGCCGACCATCCACATGATGAAAATGTCGGTGTTGGAGGCGTAAACCGAGTTGCGCCGCGCGATCACGCGCAGCGCGCCGCCGTCCAGCAACACGCGGATCTCGATGAAATTGGAATTGCCGACGGTGTCGATCCAGAACGGCTTGCCGATCTGCGTGGCGAGTTCGCGCGACAGCGCGGCGTCGAGCAGCGTGAAGAACGGCTTGCGCGTCGGCGGCGGCAATTCGCGGATCGGCAGGAACTCGATGTCGAAGCCGAACCGCTGTTTCGCGAGATCGCTCAGACCGCCCACGCTCTTGGCGTCCGGGTTGGCCTGGTGGATGTCGATGACCGCGCCGATGTCGTGCACGACGGCCGCCGACAGCCGGTAGGTCACCGTTTGCCAGTGCCGCTCCATGAAGAAATAGGCGATCACCGACTGGAGGATCAGCATCGGCAGAATGACGATCAACAGGGCGCGCGGAAACAGCCCTTTCGGCAGCACGTTGGCGATGGCGCGCGCCGCCCGCCGCCACGCCGCGCGCATGGGCCCCGTCTGGCCGCGCGCTCCCGTCGCGGCGGGGGAAAGCCCGGTCATAGCTGCTCCGCCACGAGGCAATAGCCCGCGCCCCGCGCCGTGCGCAGATGGGTGGGATTGGCGGGGTCGCTTTCGATCTTGCGGCGCAGCCGGTTGATCTGCACGTCGATGGCGCGTTCGTTCGTCCCGTCGCCCGCCAGCGCCTCGCGCGCCACGGCTTCTCCCCGCGCCCGCGCCAGGATTTGCAGCATGGCGGTCTCGCGGTCGGTGAGACGCACGGGTTCCGCGCCCCGGCGCAATTCCCCCCGCTCGATGTCGAAGGCGAATTCGCCGAAGCCGACGATCGCGGCGGCCGCGGACGCCGGCGGCGCGGCGGCCACGCGCCGCAGGATGGAGGCGATCCGAAGCGCCAGTTCCTTCGGCTCGAAGGGCTTCGACAAATAGTCGTCGGCGCCCGCTTCGAGCCCGCGCACCCGGTCGCCGGTTTCCGACCGCGCGGTGAGCATGAGGATGGGCAGCGCGGAACTCCGGCGCAACGACCGCGCGAAGTCGAATCCGTTCTGGCCCGGCATCATCACATCGAGCACCATCAGGTCGAAGGCGAGCGATTCCAGCATCCGTCCGGCTTCCGCCGCGTTCTCCGCCGTCGTCACGCGGTAGCCGCGCTGGCCGAGGTAGCGCGACATGAGGTCGCGGATGCGCCGGTCGTCGTCGACGAGCAGCAAGTGCGGGGCGTCGTCGGCCAACGTCTCTTCGGGGACGCCGGCGCTCATCGCGGCGCCTCCGCCTCGCCGCCCCGCACAATCGCCGCGATGTCGCGCCGCTCGGAGGGGTCGACCACCGCGAGCAGGAATTCGATGGCGTTTTCGCGGGCGTCCTCGGGCAGCCGCGCCAGCGCGCGTTCGAACCGCCGGCTTTGCAGCGCGGCCAGTTCAAGCGCGAGGGCGCGGCCATCGGCGGTTGGAAAAAGCTGGCGCTGGCGGCGGTCGGCGGCGCCGGCGCGCTGTTCGACATAGCCTTCGTCGATCAATTCCTTCAGCACGCGCGACAGGCTTTGCTTGGTGATGCGGAGAATATCGAGCAGCTCGGCGATGGTCAGGCCTTTGCGCCGGTTGACGAAATGCAGAACGCGATGGTGCGCGCGGCCAAACTTCATGCGTTCAAGCAGCCGGTCGGCGTCGCCGACGAAATCGCGGTAGGCGAAGAAAAACAGTTCGATCAGGTCGAACATCGGGGCGTCGTCGGTGGCATGCGCGTCGGGCGCGCGCCCCTCGCGTCTCGCCTCAAGCAACCCGTCCATGGCGGCGACCTCTCGATATGGCAGCGTTCCTGCCATATTTCGGGGCCTTTGTTAAGCGCCGCCGGCTTTCCGCGCCTGGTCGAGCCACGGGCAGACGCCTTCCATCTGATTGAAATTGCCTTCCATCACCTGCACCGGCACGCGCATGCCGTTCTTCGCGTGGCCAAGCCGCAGTTCGCGCGCCTTGAGCTGCGCCTCGGGCGACAGAAACGAGCGGTCGTGGCCCCACATGCTCGGCCCCTCGCTCCGCTCGTAGGCCTTCCACGTCGCGGGGTCGATCGAGCGCGCGCCCCAGCCGTATTCGATCATGAATCCCGAGGGGTTCCACGCGTAGAACGATGTGATGAAATCGCTGGTGTGGCGGCCGAGCGTCGTCGCGATCCTGCCCTGCTCGCCAAGCGCGATGTCATAGCCCTGGCCCATGTCGTCGAAGCTGAAGACCTCCATCATGATGTGATGCATTCCGGTCTTGGCGCCGCGCGTGAAGGCCATCGAATGATGGCGCGGATTGACGTGCATGAAGAACGCCGTGAACGGGCTGGAATAATAATCCGTCAGGCGGAAGCCGAGCATGTCGGTGTAGAACGTCATCAGCGCGGAGCAGAGCGCGTCGCTGTCGACATTGTAGAGGATGTGCCCCAGCCCCAGCGGACCCGTGCGGAAGCCGGAGATGTTGCGCCCGGGCTTGAACGGATCGCTGGCGGTCTCGGCGCCATGGAAGATCTCGATCCGGTTGCCGGCGGGATCGTCGAAAACGACAAGGTCGGCGACGTGGCGCTCTTGCGCCAGCGCGCGCGAGCCGCGCTCGACCTTGACGCCGGCGTTCGACAGGCGCGCCGCGACCTCTTGCATGCCGGCCGCGTCGCTTTCCCAGCCGAAGACGCTGACGCCCTCGCCGCCGTCGGCGTCCACGAACAGCCGCTGCTTGCGGTCGTCCATGCGCAGCGCCATTTTTCCGCGCGCGCAATCCACTTTTTGCAGGCCAAGCAGGTCGCAGCCGAAGGCGCTCCAGCCTTCGAGGTCCTTCGCGCGCACGCCGACGTAGCCCAGGGAATGAACGGCCATATTTTCCTCTTGCCTTCGGCGGCGATTGCCGGTTTGACGGCTCTATACATTATCGCGCCGACTCGGGAAATCGCGGCGGCGGACGGGAGGACGATTTGACGACGACGAACGGCGCGACCTGGGACCCGGAAAAATTCCGCCTGCGCAACCTGGCCGCCAAATTCGAGGCGATCGGCGAACTCGAAGTCCGCGACGAGCAGGTCGATCTGTCCGATCTGAGCCGCGTCATCGAAGCGACGCCCAAGGCGGTTTTGTTCCGCAAGGCCGGCCCCGAAAACACCGAGTTGATCGCGGCGGTCTCGGGCTCGCGCAAGCGCCTCGCCGCGGCCATCGGCGTGCCCGAGCCGCAGGCGCGCGAAGAATTGCAGCGCCGCGTCGCCAACCCGAAGAAGGCGTTCCGCGTCTCCGCCGGCGAGGCGCCGGTTCAGCAGGTGGTGTTGACGGGCGCCGACGTCGATCTGACGAAGCTGCCCTTCCATGTGCAGCACGAATGGGACGGCGCGCCCTATATTTCGAGCGGCATCGACTACACCATCGACCCGTTGACCGGGCGCAGCAACGTCGGCTCGCGCCGCCTCATGCTGCGCGGCAAAGACCGCTGCGGCGTCAATGTCACCGCGCCGTCGGACCTGCGCGCGATGTATCTGGGCTGCGTCGAGCGCGGCGAGCGGCTGCCGATCTCGCTCACGATCGGCGCGCATCCGATGGACCTGATGGCGGCCACGACGCGCGGCGCGCCCGGCGACGAAATCAACCGCGTCGGCACCTTCCGCGGCGAGGATGTCGCGGTGGTGAAATGCGTGACCAACGACATCTACGTGCCCGCCGACGCGGAGGTCGTGCTCGAAGGCTATTTCGACGAGCGCGGCTATGTCGAGGAGGAGGGCCCCTATGGCGAATACATGGGCTTCTACGGCCCCGTTCACGGCGACCCCGTCTTTCATTGCACGGCGATCACGCGCCGCCGCGACGCGCTCTATCAAACCATCAAGCACGGCGTCGGCCGCAAGCTGGCGGAATGCGACTCCGTGCCGATGCGGCAGGTGCTTCTGGAAGCCGAGATATTGACGCTGTTGCGGCAGGCCGGCCTCGCCCCAACGGATGTCCACATCCCCGGCGGCCCCGGCGCCAGCGGCCATATCCGCGTCGCGATCCGCAAGAATTCCGACGCCGACGCGCGCGGCGCCATCGCGATCATCCTGGGCGCGGTGCGCACGGCCAAACACGTCTTCGTCGTCGATCCCGACATCGACATCCGCTCCGACACGGAGATGGAATGGGCGATGTCGGCGCGCTTCCAGGCCGACAAGGACATCGTCGTGCTGTCCAACATGCGCGTCATGCCGATGGACCCGTCCGCGCCGTCGCGCGGCATCGGCGCCAAGGCCGGGTTCGACATGACATTTTCGATTCACCGCAAACAGGGCGTGACATCGCGCGTGCCGGAAGCGCCCGTCATCAAAGGCCCGGCGCGCTATCAGAACGCGCGGCAGGCGATCGAGGCGAAGCCCATGCGCTTCGCGGAGATCATGGCCGCCGTCGGCAGCCGCGACGGGCGCGAAGTGGTTTTGGAGATCGAGCGGCTGCGCGAAGACGGCCTCGTGCGGCGCAACGAGGACGGAGAGTACTACATCAAGGGTTGAGAAGCGGCGCGGGTTGTCAGCCCCACGCCTTCAGCCCCACACCTCTCGCGCGACCTCCACCACCAGCTCCAGCTTGCGTTTTTCGTCGTCGACCGTCAGCTTGTTGCCGCCGATGGTGGAGGCGAAGCCGCATTGCGGCGACAGCGCGAGACGCTCCAGCGGAACGAATTTCGCGGCCTCCTCGATGCGGCGCTTGAGGGCGTCCCTGCTTTCGAGCGCCGGCTTCTTCGACGTGACGAGGCCCAGCGCCGCGACCTTGTTCCCGCTCAAATGCCGCAAGGGCTCGAAGCCGCCGGCGCGCTCGGTGTCGTATTCGAGGAAGAACGCGTCGACATCGATCTGGCCAAACGCGACTTCCGCCACCGGCTCGTAGCCACCCGACGCGACCCAGGCGCTTTCGTGGTTGCCGCGGCACATGTGCATGGAAATCCTCAGGTCCGCGGGCCGGTCGCGCGTCACGTCGTTCAGCAACTTCGCGTAGGTGAGCTGGATCGTGTCGGGATCCTCGCCGATCGAGCGCGCGTGGTCGCGCAGCTTGGGGTCGCAGAGGAAGGGGAAGTTCGTCTCGTCGATTTGCACATAGCGGCAGCCCGCCGCGTAAAGCGCCGCGATCTCCTCGCGATAGACGCGCGCGAGGTCGGAAAAATATTCGGCCATGTCGGGATAGGCCTTCATGTCGACGCCGGCGCGGCCGGAGCGGAAATGCAGCAGCGTCGGCGACGGCATCACCTGCTTCGCCACGAGGCCGGCGGCCTTCGCGATCGGCGCGAGGTCGCTGAACTCGTCGAGCGCCAGCGGCCGGACGCGCTTCAGCTTGCGCTTGGTGACGACGCGCGGCGGCGCGAATTCGATGGCGCCGTCGTCCGTCTGGAACGTCGTTTTCAACCCGCCCTCGAAGGCGACGCCCTCGATGCGCTCGACGAAATCCATGAACCAGTGGCGGCGGTGAAATTCACCGTCGGTGCAGACCCGCAGGCCGACGCCCTTTTGCAGCGCGACGGCCTCGCCGATGTGCTCGCGCTCGATGTTCCAGAGTTGGTCGCGCGTGATTTCGCCCTTCGAATGGCGCGCCCGCGCGTCGAGTATGGCTTGCGGACGCAGAAGCGAGCCGACAACGTCGGCTTTGAAGGGCGGCGTGAGGTTCGCTGTCGTCGCCATGGCGTTTTCCCCGTTTGGTCGATTTGTTCAGCGTTATTTATAGATCGCGGTCGCCAAATCCAGCATTTGCTGCTGCGTGTCCGGCTCGATGGTGCCCATGAATTTCGCCTTCGCCATCGGCCGCGCCTCCGCCGGCAGCGCGCTGTCGGCGCCCTTGATCACCGGCAGCACGCCGAACCCGGCGACGCGCTTCTGGTTCTCGTCCGAGAGATAATACTCGATGAACAGCCGCGCGGCGTTGGGATGCGGCGCGTTCTTCAACTCGGCGAGGTCGAGGCGCACATAAGGCACGCCCTCGACGGGCGTGACGAGGCGCAGCGGCAAGCCGCGCAGACCCGTCAGATCGGAAGCCACCTGCGACATGTAGATCGGATATTCGCCGCGCGCGACGCGGCGCTCGGCCTCGCCGACGTCGTGGGAAAGCACGATGTCGTTCAACGCGAGCTTGCGATGGAACCCTTCGCCGAGCGTCGCGGTTGTCGCGGAAAAGATCGTGTTGCCACCGCCCGCCGCGCGCATGTCGTCGGCGAGGATCTTCCCCTTCCATTTCGGATCGGTCAGATCGACCCAGCCCTTGGGCTGCGCCTCCGGCGTCAGCATGGTCGAGTTGACCGAAATCGCGTAGGCGGCGATGAACGAGCCGATTTGCCGGGGCTGCGCCGGCTGCCCGTCGATAAGGTCGGCCGCGGCGGCGATGGCGCCCATGTCCTGAACATTCCCCGCCCTGTCGAAGCGGGTGATCGAGGCCTGTCCGTGTTGCACGACATCGCCGAGAAAGCGGCCCGAAGCCTGTTCGACGCGCACGCGCTCGTTCATTTCGTTGGCGCGCACGTTCAGCAATTCGACGGGGATGCCGAACGTCTTCTCAAATCCCTCCTTCACCGCCGCGTGCATCCGCGGCGTGACGTAGGATGTGTAGAAGACGAGCTTGCCCTCCTTCTTCGCGGCGTCGATCAGCGCCTTGTCGATGTCGCGCGCGCCGGCGGGCGCGGCGAAAAAGAGCCCGGCGAGAGCGGCGAGCAGCGGTTTCGATGTCATGTCCATCCCCCTTTAATTGACGCGCTCAATAGCCGTGCTCGGCGGCCGGAAAGCTTCCGTCCTTCACCGCCGCCACATAGGCGTTGACCGCGCCTTCGACGGTGCCGGTGCCGGGAATGAAGTCGCGCACAAAGCGCGGCCGCTTGCCGGGCGAAACGCCGATCATGTCGTGCAGCACCAGCACCTGTCCGTTGCACGAGGGGCCGGCGCCGATGCCGATCGTCGCGCAGGTCTTCATCGATTTCGTGACCTCGGCCGCGACGTCCGACGGCGTCATCTCGATCACCATCATCGCCGCGCCCGCCTGCTCCAGCGCCAGCGCGTCGGCCTTCAGCGCCGCGGCCGCGGCCGCGCCCTTGCCCTGCACGCGGTAGCCGCCCAGTTGATGCACCGCCTGCGGCGTCAGCCCGATGTGCGCGCACACCGGAACTCCGCGCTCGACGAGAAAGCGCACGGTGTCGGCCATGTATTCGCCGCCCTCCAGCTTCACCATCTGGGCGCCGGCCGCGAGCAGCCGCGCGGCGTTGCGCATCGCCTGCTCGCGCGATTCCTGATAGGCGCCGAAGGGCATGTCGGTGACGAGGAACGAGCGCCGCATGCCGCGGAAGACGCATTCTGTGTGGTAAACCATGTGCTCCAGCGTCACCGGCAGCGTCGTGGCGTGGCCCTGCACGACGTTGCCGAGCGAATCCCCCACGAGGATCGCGTCGACGCCGCAGCGGTCGAACACCGAGGCGAAGCTGGCGTCGTAGCAGGTCAGCATGGCGATTTTTTCGCCGCTGTCGCGCAGCCGCGCGATGTCGCCGAGTTTGCGCGGCCGGGCGTCTTCGAGATAAGCCATGGATCAGCCTTTCCTCAGCCGTCAACCGCGATGTTGTCGATCAACCGCGTCCGCCCCATGCGCGCCGCGGCGAGAAGGCGCAACTCGCCGGGGGCTTGACCGGGCAGCGCCGGCGCCAGCGTGCGGGCGTCGCGCAGTTCGAGGTAGTCGATGACGAAGCCCGCGCCGCAGATCGACGCCGCCGCCTCGCGCACGGCTTCCAGCCTGTCCTCGCCGTCGCGGACGCGCCGCGCCGCCCATTGCATGGATTGGTTGAGATGCGCGGCGAACTTGCGCTGGCGCTCGTCGAGATAGACGTTGCGGCTCGACAGCGCGAGGCCGTCCGCCTCGCGCAGCGTCGGCGCGCCGACGATGTCCACGGGAATGTCGAGGTCGCGAACCATCTGGCGGATCACCGCGAGTTGCTGAAAGTCCTTTTCGCCAAAAACCGCGGCGTCGGGCGACGCTTGCAGCAGCAGCTTGGCGACGATGGTGGCGACGCCCTGAAAATGCGTGGGTCGAAACTTGTCTTCCAGCCCCGCGGCGGCCGGGCCGCCAAGCGTCACCGTCGTGGCGAAGCCGGGCGGATACATCTCGGCCTCGCCGGGGTGGAACACCGCGTCGGCGCCGACGGAAGCGATCGCCGCGAGGTCGGCCTCCAGCGAGCGGGGATAGCGCGCGAAATCCTCCGTTGGCCCGAATTGCGTCGGGTTGACGAAGATCGACACGACTACCCGTTCGCAGCGGGCGCGGGCGAGCTTCACCAGCGCGATATGCCCCGCGTGCAGGGCGCCCATGGTCGGCACAATCGCGACGGTCCCGCCGGCGGCCCGCCATTGGCGGATGCGTTGGCGAAGCGCGGAAACGGTGGCGAGGACTTCGGGCTGGCTCATGCCGGGCTTTTTCAACTGAAACGCGGCGCGCCGCAAGACGCCTTTGGTTTGGGTGCCGGTGGTTCGGGCGCCCGGAGCAAGGTTTTCGCGGAACGATCCCTCGGCCCGCCGCGTTGCGCCGGGGATGAAACCGGCAAGCGAGGGACCGCCATGAGCGAATCACCGAAGAACGAACATCGAGATCAGAACCAGGGCGAAGGCAACATCGACGCCGCCCGCCGGTTCGACGCGGCCGAGCGGAAGTTCGTCGAGAGCGGCAAGGTCGAGAAAGCCGCCAGCGACGCGCTGCGGGCCGTCGAAGGCCCGGAAAAAGCCGAACTGAAAAAGGCGGAAGACGCGGGCCGCGCCCACGCCAAATCGTGACCGCCAAATCGTGACGAGCGCCCGGCGGGCCGTCCTCACGCCGCCGGCTCCTCCACGCTCCATCGCACGGCCCACGGGCCAAGGCCGCACGGGCCGAAGTCGCCTTGGGCGTCGATATTGACGCTCCATAGCTCGCGTCCGCGGCATTCCACCCCGGCGCGGGCGCGGTCGTCGAGGTTCGCCAGCAATTCCAGCAGCGATCCGTCGCCGAGGCGCCATCGAACCCGCAGCGCGCCGGACGGAAGTATCTCGTAAGAACCACTGAAACCACCCGTCGCCGCGTTGCGAGGCGCGATTTCCGCGTGGCGGATGGACAGCAGCCGCGCGTACATGCGCATCCAGTCCGCGTGTTCGCCCGCGTCCTTCTCCGACCAGTCCAGCTTGGACGTCAGGAACGTCTCCCGCGCGGTTGGATCGGGCAATTCCGTGTCGGTGGCGGAGGCGTGCTCGAACCACTCGCTGAATTCACCGGCGCGGCCTTCCCGGATGGAGGCCGCCAATTCCTCTTTCACGTCGGCGAAATAGTGAAAAGGGCGCGCGCTGCCCCATTCCTCGCCCATGAACAGCAGCGGCGTGTGAGGCGAGAGCAGATGGATCGCCGAGATCGCGCGAACAGCTTCGGGTTTCGCCAGCGCGGCGATCCGCTCGCCGAACGGGCGGTTGCCGATCTGGTCGTGGTTTTGAACATAGGAAATAAAGGCCGCCGGCGGCAGATAGGCGCTTGGCTCGCCGTTGGCGCGCCCGGACGAGGGCACCACGTCGCCCTGGTAGCAAAAACCCTCCGCGAGCGCGCGCCCGAGCTTGTCGAGGTCGCGCCCGTAATCGGCGTAGTAGCCGCGCGTTTCGCCGGTCGCGAAGCAATGCAGCGTGTTGTGGATGTCGTCGCTCCACTGCGCGGTGAAATAAAGCGGCGCTCCGCTTTCGCCGCGCTTCATCCAGCCGGCGTGGTTGCGCGGATTTTCAACGATGAGATGCGCGTCGCGGCCCGGCGTGGCGACCCTCACGCGCTCCGCCAGCTCGACAAGCAAATGCCGCTCGCTCGAATCCTTGATATGCGAGATCGAATCGAGCCGCAACCCGTCGAGCTGGAACTCCTCCAGCCAATAAAGCGCGTTGTGGATGATGAACGCGCGCACCGCGCCGCTGTTGTCGTCGTCGAAGTTCACCGCGTCGCCCCACGGCGTCTTGTGATGGCGGGTGGTGATCGGCGCGTAGCGGCCCAGATCATTCCCGTCGGGCCCGAAGTGATTGTAGACGACGTCGAGCAGCACCATCAGGCCCCGTTCGTGCGCCGCGTCCACGAAGGCCTTGAAATCGTCGGGCCGCCCATAGGCGCGCGCCGGCGCGAACAGCAGCACGCCGTCGTAGCCCCAGTCGAAACCACCGGGAAAGTCGGCGAGCGGCATCACCTCGATGGCGGTGACGCCGAGCGCGGCGAGATGGTCGAGTTTGTCGATGGCGGCGCGAAAGGTGCCCTCCGTGGTGAACGCGCCAATATGAAGTTCGTAGAGAACGGCTTCGTGCCAGGGCTTTCCGCCGTCGCCGGCGTGGCGCCATTCATAGGCGCGGGGATCGACCACCTCGCTGAAACCGTGGGGGCCGTCGGGCTGATATCGCGAGGCGGGATCGGCGCAGGTTACGCCACCCGGCAGAATGAATCGATATTGCGCGCCGGGGCCGGCGTCAGCGACATGCGCCTCGAACCAGCCGCCTCCAAGCCGCGCCATCGGCACAGGCGCCGAGCGGCCGCGAATGGAAAGGTCGACGCGGTCGCACAGTGGCGCCCAGAAATTGAACCGCGCGCCGCCCGCGTCGATCTTTGTCCCATAGGGCATTTCATGCGCGTGGGCGGCGCGCTTCACGCGCGGGAGGGCGTTGGCTGTCATCGGTTTCCGCGTCGCGCGATATCGGTTTCACACTGGCGCGGCGCGAGCGCCGGCGCGCGAATAAAACGCTGGCGCGCGCGCGGCGGTTCCCTCGCGGCCAGCGTCCGCGATCGCGTCAGCCGAGCGCTTCAACATCGTCCGGGTTCGACGTTCCCTCGTCCGTCTGCAAACAGCGTTTGAGACTGAGAAGATAAAAGCCCCGCGGCCTCACGCCGTCTTGCCGCGTGAATCGATGGTCCGGGCGATCGCGGGGCTGCCTGTTTCAAGCAACGATTTGAGGTTGGACAAAATCCGTGGCCATCCGCCGGACACCGCCACGATCAACTTCGAGGGCGACTGGTCGACGCTGTGCGTCACGGTCAACTTGACGGCTCCGTCGTGAGGCTCCAGCTCAAGCACGCACAGCGAATAGCCTTCGGCCTTCAGTTCGGGCTTCGACTCGTTGCGCCATTTTATCGCAAGCCGCTTTGGCGGGTCGCTCTCGACGATCTCGCCGGCGTCGCAGATTCGCCCGTCGGAGAATTGCATGTGCCACGGCGAGCCCGGCTTCCATTCGCTGACGCAGTGCATCCCAAACCAGTATTGCTTCATGAATTCGATGTTCGTCAGGGCGTGCCAGAGTTTCTCCGGCGTCGTCCGGATGTAGGTGGTGTAAACGAATTCGGACTTACTCATCTTGATCCTCCTCTAACGCCTGCTTGAGATTGTGGAGCGCTTGCAGCCGGTCGCGTTCGAACGCGCCGATCCAGCGCATGTAGATGTCGTGAATTGGAACCGGATTGAGAAAGTGCAGCTTTTCGCGGCCGCGCTTTTTCGTGACGACGACATTCGCCTCTTCGAGCAAAACAAGGTGCTTGGTCACCGCCTGGCGGCTAATGTCGTGGCCCTCGCACAATTCGCCCAGCGTCAGCCCGCCCCGTTCGCGCAAGCGATCGAGCAGTCGACGGCGGCTCGAATCGGCGAGGGCTTTGAACACCCTGTCTTCGTCGGCGACCATGAAGCACAATAAGCAACCTTTTGGTTGCATGTCAAGCGCCGATTTGAGTTGCCCGCCCCCGCGGGGCGCGGGAGACGCCTGGTCGCAAGACAAAAAGACCCGGCGGCCATCACGGCGCGCCGGGTCTAGTTAACCATCCCGCGGGGGGGGGGAAGCGGGATTGGTGATCTGTTTACTCGGCGCATTCCACGGTTTGGAACAGCCGGACCTTTCCATCGGGCCCCGTCGCCCGCCGCGTCAAACGAACGCAGTCCTCGTCATCGTCGCCATAGGCCCGCGCGATCTGGACGCCCTTGGCTATCGTCAACGGGCGCAACGTTGTTTTGCTGATCTGTTGAGGCGACACCGCGATCGCGGCCACCGCTGTTCCAGCGCCAATCGCGATCACCGCGACACCGGCCAGGATGGTGTTGATGATTTCGCCGCGGAAGAACTTGTCGGTCTTGCTCATCACGTTCGCCTCCTCGATTAGGACGCTGAAACCTTAACTTGGGCCACCAACACTTGGTGTGTGGCCCCGCACACCGCAATCCCCCCAACAACGCGTCGGGGCGGCAATGGTTTCACATAGCGCGGCGAAATCCCGTTTCGACCTTGACGCCGGCCGCGCCAACGCGCATCGCCCGCGCCATGAAACCCGCCGTGGCGTCGTCTAGCGCGCGTTCTTCCGGCGACCTGATCGCCGACCGCCGCTTCGCCTGGGGCGAAGCGTCCGCGCGCGAGGGCGATTTCGCCGCCGCCGTGGATTTGTTCGCGCAGACCCTCGAAATCACGCCCCAATGGGCGCCTTGTTGGCTGGCGCTTGGCGAGGCGCGCGGCAAACTTGGCGATATCGACGGCGCGCGGGACGCCTTCGCCCGCGCCGCCGCGATCGACGTCAATGGCGATCTGGGGGGTGGCCTGCGGCTCGCCGCGCTCGGCTTCGCGCCCGCGCCCGATTGCGCGCCAGCCGCCTATGTGCGCGACCTTTTCGACCAATACGCCGGACGTTTCGACCAACATCTGGTCGGGGCGCTCGGCTATCGCGGGCCCGAGGTGTTGCGCGAGGCGGTCGACCGGGTTTGCTGGCGGCGCGCGCAAGGCCCTGAATTCCAAGCCCCGGAATTCCAAGGCCCCCAATTCACGTTGATGCTTGATCTTGGCTGCGGCACAGGGCTCGCGGCGCGGGCGTTCACACCTTTGGCCGCGGCCATCGAAGGCGTCGATCTCTCCGGGGAGATGATCGCCGAAGCCGCGAAGACGGGCCTTTACGCAAAGCTTGAGGCGGCTGGGCTGGTTGAGTTTTTACAACTGCGCGCGCCCGCCGCGGCGGACCTCGCGATCGCCGCGGATGTGTTCGTTTACATGGGCGATCTCGCGCCCGCGTTCCAGGCCTGCGCCCGGGCGCTCGCGTCCGGCGGATTGTTCGCCTTCACGACGCAACGCGCGGAAGGCGGCGGCTGGCGCGTCGGCGCCGATCTCCGCTACGCGCATTCGGAGGCTTATCTGCGCGAAGTCGCGGCGGCGGCTGGATTCGACGTTGCCTCGCTCGAGCCGGTTTCGACGCGCAGGGACGCGGGCCTCGATGTGCCGGGACTGGCGTGTGTTCTGGAGCGGACCTAAAGTCCGCCCGTGCCGCCGCCCCCCGCGCTTTCCCTCCCGCCAAAATTCCTCGCGTGGTTCGCCGCGCGGGGCTGGGCGCCGCGCCAACATCAGCTTGAGCTTCTCGCGCGCGCCAAAAACGGCGAGAGCGCGCTGCTGATCGCGCCGACCGGCGCGGGCAAGACGCTGGCGGGTTTCCTGCCGACGCTGACCGATCTCGCCGACCGCCCGCGGCGGGCCCGCGGCGCCGGTCTGCACACGCTCTATATTTCGCCGCTGAAAGCCCTCGCCAGCGATGTCGCGCGCAATCTCGAGGCGCCCGTCGCCGAAATCGGCCTCGACATCCGCGTCGAAACCCGCACCGGCGACACGCCCGCTTCAAAGCGCCTGCGGCAGCGGCACGATCCCCCCGACATTCTGCTGACGACGCCGGAGCAACTCGCGCTGCTGCTGGCGAGCGCCGACGCCGCCACGCTGTTCGCCACCCTGAAGCGCGTTGTGCTCGACGAATTGCACGCCATCGTCGTGTCCAAGCGCGGCGATCTGCTCGCTCTCGGCCTGGCGCGGCTTCGCGCGCTCGCGCCCGGTCTCGCGGCGATCGGCTTGTCGGCGACCGTTAGGGATCCCGACGAATTGCGCCGTTGGCTCGTGGCGCGCGGCAAGTCGTCGCTCGTCGTCGCGCCGCCTGGCGCCGCCGCCAACCTCGCCATGCTGGACACGCGCGAAAAACTGCCGTGGGCCGGGCACGGCGGCGCGCACGCCATCCACGAGATCTACGCCGCGATCAAGGATTCGAAGACAACGCTTGTTTTCGTCAACACGCGCGCGCAGGCGGAGGCGGTGTTCCAGCAGCTCTGGCGGATCAACGACGACAATCTCGCGATCGCGCTGCACCACGGCTCGCTCGACGCGGGGCAGCGGCGCAAGGTCGAGGCGGCGATGATCGCCGGCAAGCTGCGCGCGGTTGTGTGCACGTCGACGCTCGATCTCGGCATCGACGGGGGCGATGTCGATCTTGTGATCAACGTCGGCGCGCCGAAGGGCGCGAGCCGGTTGTTGCAGCGCATTGGCCGCGCCAACCACAGGCTCGACGAGTCCTCGCGCGCGATACTTGTGCCGGCGAACCGCTTCGAGGTGCTTGAATGCCGCGCCGCCATCGACGCGGCGATGGCCGGCGCGCAGGACACGCAACTGGCGCACGAAGGCGGGCTCGACGTTTTGTGCCAGCATATTCTCGGCGTGGCCTGCGCGGGCCCCATGGACGCCGAGGCCCTGTTCGCGGAGGTCGCCACGGCGGAACCCTATCGCGGGCTCGCGCGGAAAAATTTCGACGACGCGCTCGAATTCGTCGCGACGGGCGGCTACGCGCTGAAAACCTACGACCGGTTCGCCAAGATAAAGCGCCTGCAGGACGGGCGCTGGCGTGTCGCGCATCCGCGAATCGCGCAGGCCTACCGCATGAATGTCGGCACCATCGTCGAAGAGGAAATGTTGAAGGTTCGGCTTGTGCGCGGCGACGCGCCGAAAGCCGGGCGGGGCGCGCCGCGCGGCGGGGCGCGCCTGCTCAACTATCCCGCCAGGCTTGCGCCGGGCGAGGGCGGGGCCGCCTACACGGGCCGAGTCGCGCGCGGTGGACGCGTGCTCGGCGAAATCGAGGAATATTTCGTGGAAATGCTGAGCCCCGGCGACACCTTCTTGTTTGGCGGCGAAATCCTGTCGCTCGTCGGCGTGGTCGAAAACGAGGCGCAAGTGGCGCGCGCCCGCTCCGACGCGCCGAAAGTGCCTTCCTACGCCGGCGGCAAGTTTCCGCTCTCGACCTATCTGGCGGCGCGGGTGCGCGAAATAATTTCGACGCCGGCGAAATGGAAGGCGCTGCCGGAACAGGTGCGCGACTGGCTGGCGCTGCAGCGCGCCAAATCCATGTTGCCGCCGGCGAACCGCCTGCTCGTCGAAACGTTTCCGCGCGGCAACCGCTATTTCCTGGTGTGCTATCCGTTCGAGGGGCGGCTCGCGCATCAAACGCTCGGCATGCTGCTGACCCGGCGCATGGAGCGCGCGGGCCTGAAGCCACAGGGCTTTGTCGCCAACGAATACGCGCTCGCCGTGTGGTCGCTGAACGATCCCTCCCAAGCCGACATGAACGCGCTTTTCGCGCGCGACATGCTGGGCGACGACCTTGAGGAATGGTTGAGCGAATCCGCGTTGATGAAGCGCACGTTCCGCAATTGCGCCATTGTGTCCGGCCTCATCGAGAGGCGCTTTCCCGGCAAGGAGAAATCCGGGCGCCAGGTCACGATGTCGACCGACCTCGTCTACGATGTGTTGCGCCGCCATCAGCCCGACCACATTCTTTTGCGGGCCGCGCGGGCGGACGCGATGACCGGGCTGCTCGACCTCGCGCGCCTCGCGGAAATGCTGGCGCGCGTCGAAGGCAGGCTTGTTCACAAGGCGCTTGAGCGCATCTCGCCGCTCGCGGTGCCCGTCATGCTGGAGATCGGCCGCGAGCCCGTCTATGGCGAGGCGCAGGACCAGATACTGGCGGAGGCGGCAAGCGCGTTGATCGGAGACGCGACCGCCTGAAACCGGCGCCGGGGAATTTTCCCAGGTTCCGATGTGCCACATCTTCGGCCGATGTGTTACACGCGCCCATGCTCGACCGCTTTTATCTCATCGTCGATTCCGCCGCGTGGCTGCGACGGCTTCTCCCCTGCGGCGCGCGCCTCGCGCAATTGCGCGTCAAATCGACGGACGACGCGTTTCTGCGCGCTGAAATCGCGGCGGCCAAAAAACTGTGCGCGCATGCGGGCGCGCAACTTGTCGTCAACGACCATTGGCGCCACGCCATCGACCTTGGCTGCGACTATCTCCACCTCGGACAGGAGGACCTCGACGGGGCCGATGTCGCCGCCATTCGGCGCGCCGGCCTCCAGATCGGCGTCAGCACCCACGACGAGGGCGAACTCTCCCGCGCGCTCTCCATCGATCCCGACTATGTCGCGCTGGGGCCGGTGTTCCCGACAACGACCAAGGCCACCACAATTCGCGAACAGGGGTTGCCGGCCGTCGAACGCTGGCGCAAGGCGCTGGGAACGCGGCCGCTGGTGGCGATCGGCGGAATCACGCTCGACCGCGCCGGCGATATTCTGGCGGCGGGCGCGGACTCGCTGGCGCTGGTGTCCGACGTGCTCGGCGCCGCCGATCCCGAGGCCCGCGCGCGGCAATGGGTCGCGGCCACGCGTTGACGTCGCTTTGGACGCCGCGCGGGGTCGGACTTGCCTTCCGGACCCGCTTTGCGCCACAGTGCTGGCGAAGCCGCCGCCCGCCGCGGGTTGACAAACAGGCGCGGTCCGCCCGGCGCGACAAACGAGAGGAAAATCCATGCCGCATCCCACCGTTACGCAGAAAGCTCCCTATCCGGTCGAAGTCGAAGCCGGCAAATCCTATGTCTGGTGCGCCTGCGGCCTGTCTTCGAAACAGCCCTTTTGCGATGGCACCCACAAAGCCAGCGGCATGGCGCCGCTGAGGTACACGGCCACCAAGGACGGCACGGTCTATTTCTGCGGTTGCAAGCACGCGATCAACAAGCCGCTCTGCGACGGAACGCACGGCAAGATCTGAATTGACCGGGATATGAATTGATCAGACGGCCTCCTTCCGCGACGCGGAGGAGGCCGTGGGTCTACGGCGCCCACTCCAGGCTCTCGGCCGCGGTCGTTTCTTCCCGCTTGGCTTCGGCGATATTGCCGGCGAGACCGCGCAGCGCCTCCGTCACGCCCTTGTTGGCGGCGGACGACAACATCAGCGGCGCCTTGCGCTTTTCACCCTCCGCCAAAATCGGTCCATAGCTGCGCGCGGCGCGCTTCAGGCGATCGGTCTGCTGTTTCAGCGTCGCCTCGTCCACCGCGTCCACCTTCGACAGCGCGACGATTTCCGGCTTTTCCTCGATGCCGTGCCCATAGGCCTCAAGCTCCCGCCGCACGACGCGATACGCCGTTCCAGCGTGTTCGCCCGTGGCGTCCACCAGATGCAGCAGCACGCGGCAGCGCTCGACATGGCCGAGAAAGCGGTCGCCGAGCCCATGGCCCTCGTGCGCGCCCTCGATCAACCCGGGAATATCGGCCAGCACGAATTCGCGGTCGTCGATCTTCACCACGCCGAGGCCGGGGTGCAGCGTGGTGAAGGGATAGTCGGCGATCTTGGGCCGGGCCGCGCTGACGCGCGCCAGAAACGTCGATTTGCCAGCGTTCGGCAGGCCGACGAGGCCGGCGTCGGCGATCAGCTTCAGCCGCAGCCAGATGGTGCGCTCGATCCCGGTCTGGCCGGGGTTGGCGCGGCGCGGCGCGCGGTTGGTCGAGGTGGTGAAATGCAGGTTGCCGAAGCCGCCGTTGCCGCCCTTGGCGATGACATAGCGCTGTCCCTCCTCGGTCAGGTCGCAGAGCAGGGTCTCGTTGTCCTCGTCGAATATCTGCGTGCCGACCGGCACTTTCATGAGAACGTCGGGGCCGCGCGGGCCCGCCCGGTTGCGGCCCATGCCGTGCGTGCCGGTCTTGGCTTTGAAGTGCTGCTGATAGCGGTAGTCGATGAGCGTGTTGAGGCCGTTGACGCATTCGGCCACGACATCGCCGCCGCGGCCGCCGTCGCCGCCGTCCGGCCCGCCGAACTCGATGAATTTTTCGCGCCGAAACGACACCGCGCCGGCGCCGCCGTCGCCCGAGCGCACATAGACCTTGGCTTGATCGAGGAATTTCATGACGCTGCTTTACGCCCGCGGGGGCTGGTGGGCAATTCCGATCGCGTCCGCTTCCCTCACTTTGGCCGCGGCGCTTCCGGACACTTCTCCGGCTTGATGTCCACCAGCGGCGTGCCGTCGAGGCAGTCGAGCCCGCGCACGACGAGGTGATCGTCGTGGACTTCGAGCAATTCGACGAGCGAGGCGGCGACCGGATTGGGCCTGATCGGCGAGCGCAGGGAAAATGTGCCCATTGTTTCGCCGTTCCAGCGCGGCGACTGCTCGACGAGGTCGCGGCGGGCGTCGTGCATGAAGTAAAGCAGCAGAAGATGGCTGTGCTGGCCGATGTCCTTCAGCCCCTGGCGCCAGCGCGCGTCGACTTCGACACGGCAAAGAGGGCCCGCCTCGCGATCGCCCTGCCGCGGACAGTCGCGGCGCGATGTCCAGGGCGTGCGCAGGCGCCCGATGAAATAGAGGCCGGCGTCGAAAGCCGCGGGCAGTTCCGTGGCGACTTCGCCGAGGCGAACGCCCGTGTCAACGGTTGGCGTGGTCATGCGGGCCTCGCTTGTACGCGCTCAGACTAGCGCGGCCAGCCGCTGTTCGAAAGCCGGCCGGAAGGTGTTTTGGCGCGGCGAACCGTGTATGTCTAACCAAAATGGACGGGGAAACGACCGATGAATTCGAGGGGGCGGCGCCCCGGGCGCGGGGCCGGACTGCGATGACCACGCAAACAACAAGCGCCGAGGGGTTTTTCAACGCCGATCGCCGTTGGGCCTGGGGCTCGGTTTTAACCGGCCTGGCGCTTTGGGAGTTCGCCAGCCGCGTGCTCGTCGGCTCGAAGCTGTTTCTGGCGGCGCCGACGCAGGTGCTGTACGCGCTGTACGAGCTCGTCGCGACCGGCGAAATCTGGAAGCATGTCTGGACAAGCGCGCAGGAATTCGTGATCGGCTACGTCTCGGCGTGTCTGCTCGGCGTGGCGCTCGGCTTCGCGATGGCGAGTTCGCGCCCGGCGAAGGCCGCCTTGCAGCCCTGGGTGGCCGGCCTTTACGCGACGCCGACGGTGGCGCTCGCGCCCCTGTTCATCCTCTGGTTTGGCATCGGCATCTTCTCGAAGGTCGTCGTTGTTGTGGCGCTGGTGGTTTTCCCCGTGACGATCAACACCGAGACGGGCCTGCTGGGCGTCAACAAGAACCTCGTCGAAACCGTGCGGGCGTTCGGCGCGACGCCGCGGCAAATCTTCTTCAAGGTGTCGCTGCCCGCGGCTTTGCCCTTCATTTTCGCGGGATTGCGGCTTGGCATCGGCCGCGGCCTCATTGGCGTCGTCGTGGCGGAATTGTTCGGCGCGCGCGCCGGATTGGGCCAGTTGATCAGCCAGTCGGCGGAGACGTTCAACATGCCCGACCTTTTCGCAGGCGTGACCATTCTCGCGGTCGCCGGCATCGCGCTGACAGGCGGCTTCCAGCGGCTCGAGCGCACGCTCATTCCCTGGAGGGACTGAGCGTGGGCGCCGCGTCCAACAAATTGAACGTCGCCGGCCTGACGAAGCGGTTCGGCCCGCTCGAGGCGCTGAGCGGCGTCGATGTCGCCGTCGATCGCGGGGAATTCATCTCCATCGTCGGACCGTCCGGGTGCGGAAAAACCACGTTTCTGCGCATCGTCGGCGGCCTTGAAACCGCCAGCGCCGGCGTCATCGAGCTCGATGGACGTGGCATCGTGGGCCCCGGCTCCGACCGCGGGTTTGTTTTCCAGTCCGACAACCTGCTGCCCTGGCGCGACGTTGTCTCCAACACCGAAATCGGGCCGGAGCTCGCGGGAAAGCTCGGGCCGGAACAGCGCGCGCGCACATTGAAGCTGCTGGAACTCGTCGGGCTCAAGGGCTTCGAACACTACTATCCCCGCCAGCTCTCCGGCGGCATGCGCCAGCGCGTCAACCTGGCGCGCGCGCTCGCGGTCGATCCGACGCTTTTGTTGATGGACGAGCCATTCTCGGCGCTCGACGCCCAGACCCGCGAAATCATGCAGACCGAGTTGTCGCGCATCTGGGAGGAGGGCAAGAAGACCGTGCTCTTCGTCACCCACCAGATCGACGAGGCGGTCTATCTCAGCGACCGCGTGTTTGTTTTCGCCCGCCGGCCGGGGCGCGTGAACGAGGTCATCGACATCGACCTGCCGCGCCCGCGGCCGCTCGACATCAAGCGCACGCCGGCCTTCGTCGCCTATGTCGAGCGCATCTGGAAGCTGATCGAAAACGACGTGCGCGTGTCGGTGCTCGAAGAGCACGAGGGGTGAGCGCCCTCAGTCGATCGCCGACGCCCCGCCAAACCGCTCCTTCCAGCGCGGAATGACCTCTTTGTTGTAGACATTGTCCGGCGCCTCGCCGCGCAGCGCGCTCAGGACCGAGCGCACCGCCCATTCCATGCCCGGCCGCAATTCGCCGTCGTTGTTGTAGGAGGCGGAATGCGGCGACAACAACACCTTGTCGCCGAGCTGGCGCAGCGGCGAATCCATCGGCAGGGGCTCGCTGTCGAACACGTCGAGCGCCGCGCCGGCGAGACGCTTGTCCGCGATGGCGGCGGCGAGCGCCGGCTCGTCGATCACTTTTCCCCGCGACGTGTTGATCACGACGGCGGCGGGCTTCATCAGCGACAGCTCCTTCGCGCCCATCATGTAGCGCGTTTCCTTCGTCAGCACGACGTGGAACGAGACGATGTCGGATTCGCGCAGGAGGGTTTCGTAATCGACGCGCTGGGCGCCGGCGAGCTGGAAGCGCGAGGGCTCGGCGTGGGGATCGTAGGCGATGACGCGGACGCGCCAGGGCGCCAGCAACTGGCAAACGCGCGTCGCGATGCGGCCAAGCCCGACGAGGCCAATGGTGACGCCTTTATAGTCGCCGCTCAGGTGGCGGCCGAGGAAGGTCGTTTGCAACACCGGTTCGCGCCAGCGGCCGGCGCGCACGGCGGCGTCGCGTTCCACCACCTTCTTCAGCATGGCCAGGATGAACGTCATCGTGGTTTCGGCGACGCCGAAGCAATTGGCTTCCGTCGGCGCGTGGCAGACGAGAACGCCAAGCTCCGTCGCCGCGTCGATGTCCACGTCGTCGACGCCGACGGTGTATTTCGCGACGACGCGCAGGCGCTGCGACGATTCAAGCACGGCGCGCGACACCGGGGCGAGCCGCACCATCGAGCCCATCATGGCGAGCGTGTCGCGCGCGGCGGCGATGAACTCCGGCTCGTGGTCGGCCTTCACCCATTGCCAGTCGGGGTTGCCCTTGACGATTTCGAGCCCCGCCTTCTCAAGCGGCGCGAGAACCTGCGGGGGCTCGTCGCGCGGCGCGAAAATCAGGACCTTGGGGTTCGACATGGGGTTCCTCCGGGGCTCGCCGGGGACTGTAGGGGAGACAGGCGGGCGGGCTCAAGAGCCCAGCGCCGCGTCAATCCCCGCCCTTGCTCATGTCGGCCCGCAGCGACGGCCAGCGCTTCATGATCTCGTGGGCGCCGAGCATCGCCATCGCGAGCACGAAGGGGATCAGATAATAGATCGCCCGGAACATCAGCAGCGACGCAAGCATTGCCTCGGGCGATGGCGCGGGCGTCGATTTCAGCATCGTCACCTCGAAGGCGCCGATGCCGCCGGGCGCGTTCGACGCGATGCCAATCAGGCAGGCGAAGGCGTAGGTTCCGGCGAAATCCAGAAAGCTCAAGGCCGAGCCGCGCGGCAATAGCGCGAAAAGCACGGCGGCGGCGGCGCAGACATCGACGACGCCAAGCGCCATCTGCCCGAGGGTGAGCCAGAAACCGGGCAGTTCCAGGCTCATGCCTTTGACGCGGATGCGGCGCTGTCCGCGCGCGCCCCAATAAAGCCAGACGGCGATCGCCAGCAGAATGCCCGCGCCAATCAGCGTGTTGACCCAGACCTTGAGGTGATCGATGTCGGCGAGCCCCGCGGGATCGGCCAGAAGCGACACGCCGATCACCAGCGCCATGCCCAGCCAGAAGGTGAGGCCGGCGACGATGGTGAGACTGGCGACCTTGCCGGCGGTCAATCCCGACTGGGAATAAATCCAGTAACGCACGGTGCCGCCCGTGATCAGCGGAAACCCCAGCGTGAAGGAAATCGCGTAGGACGTGAAGGAGGCGAGCGCGGTCCGCCCAAAGGGCACGCGCAGCGCGAGCTGGCGCAGGGCGAGCGCGTCGTAGCCCGTCAGCGCGGCGTAGGAGACGCAGGAGAAAAAGCCGGCCAGCGCGATCTGGTCCCAGCCGGTGGCGGCGAGCGCCTGCCGCAGATCCCACCAGCGCACGGCGGCGAAAGTCCGCGCCAGCACAAAAATCGACAGGGCCAGAATCGACAGGCTGAAGGCGGTGGCGACGAGGTGAAGCCGCCGCTGGCGCCCGAGCGACGCTTCCGCGTGTCCCTCGGGCTCGTCGTCGAGAATTTTGTTTGGCGAAATATCGTCCATCAACCCGTCCGATTCGGAGTCAAGGCGTTTTCGCGCGAAAGAGTTCCCTTTTTGTGAAGCGGGGGACGCGGCCCAATTCAATCAGCGCAGGCACGACACCGGCAGCACGGCGTTCTTGGCCATGGCCGCGATGTCGGCGACGGCGGGCGCCGCCGGGGCCGCCGCGCCGGCGGGCGGGGTGATGGCGGAGAACTCGGCGACAAAGGACGCGGGGATCAGCGGCCACGTCGCTTGGGGAACCACGCCCGCGACGCGCGTGGGCGCGGCGCGCGGCCCGACAAGACCGAGAAACGCGCCCGACCGCGCGAAAACCGGTCCGCCCGCGCCGGTTTCATCGATGGGCGCCAGCACGCGCGCCGCGGCGCCCTCGCCAACCACCTGGCCCGAGGCGAGCACTGTTTGCGACGCTGTCGCCGTGGTCGCGGCGCGGAACAGCGCCAAGGCGTCTTCGCCGGCTTGCGTCGAGCCAGCGGGACCGGCGAGGCCCTGGCCGCCGAGGCCGGGAACGTCGAACAAGGACAGCCCGGTTTTCGGATCGTTTTTCAACGCTTTTGCCGCGTGCCCGCCAATTTGCGCGCCTTCGCAAGCACCGGCTGCGGCGACGGCCTTGTCCCCGCCCAGATTGATGGCGGTCGCCGCCAAAACAAGACGGCGGGACGCGGGCGGCGCGACGGCGACCGCCGCAGGCGCCTGCCCGGGAGCTGTGGGCGCGGTGGCGATAGGCTTCGCCGCGGCCGCCGGCGCGCCGGGGAAGGGATCGAAACTGTTGGCGACGGCGACGGCCATGTTCTCCATCGCCTTGTTGCCCGAAGGCCACGACATTGAAAAGCCGCGCAACAAGGCGTCGCCGCCGACCTGGCCGCGCGCGACGCGGGTATAGAAGGCGCTGGTTCCGTTGACGCCGCTGACGACGAGGAAATCCGGCCGCGCGATCTTGTAGGTCACGTGGCGCGGGCCCTTGGAATCCTTCAGCTTGTCGAATTGCGAGGCGAGATCCCCGTCGCTCTCCCGCGTGGCGCTGGTCTCGACGCTGACGGCGCCGTCGGCCGTGCTCCACAACGAGCCGGTTTTGGCGTCGACGCGCTTGGTCAACAACTTGAGCGGCAAGGAAAGAGCGACGCCGGAGCGCCCATCGCGCGCGAGCGCGAAACCCGCCGTCGTTTTCGCCGCATTCGCCGCGGCGAGCAGAGCGGCGCTGGCTTTGCCGTCGAAGAAGCCGCCGGCCGGCAAGCCCGCGCGCTTCGCGTAGGCGGACATGGCGGCGAACGTGCCCCGGCCAAATCCGCCATCGACGACGCCCTTGTAGTCGCCCGTCCAGATCAGCGCGTCCTGAATGGCGCGGCGCTGGCCCTCCGGCAACGCCTCGAACGCGGATTTGGCCGTGTCGAAGGCGGGGTCGGGCGCCGGAACCGCCTGAGGCGCCTGCGCGCGCGCCGTGGTCGCGGCGACGACGAAAGGAAACGCCGATACAAAGCAGCCGATCAGCAGGTGTCGCGCGCGCATGGCCGTCTCCCCGGCGGATGTGAAGAGCCGCGAATGTGCCCGCGGGCAAACGGTTCGCGTGTGCGTTGCCGCACTTACGCCGCGAACATTCGATGTTTCTCATGCGGCGTCAATGTGTCAATCTGTGGTCCCCGCCGTTTTCAGGCGCGGGCACCGGACAAGCGCCGACGGCGCGGACGATCAAAGCGGAGTTGGCGGCATGCGCATGGTTGTTTTCGCCCTGCTTTCGGCGACGGCGCTCGCTTGCGCCACCCCGGCCCTCGCGCAGCAGCCCAAGCCGTCTCCGTCTCCGACGCCGCAGGCGCAAACCCAACCGCAAAAGAACTTCGTGGTGGACGCCCTCGCCAGCGATTTCGTCCGCCTCGAGGAGCGCGTGCGAAAGGACAATGTGAAAACGGGCGGCGCCAAATCCGCCGCCGATTTCACGCGCGACGGCGTCGCCCTCAACCGCGCGGGAAAGTTTCCAGAAGCGCTGGGGGCCTTTGGCTCGGCGGTGGCGAAAGCGCCGCGCGATTTCAACACGTGGCTGGTTTACGCCGCCGGGGCGCAGGCCGCCGCCGACGCGCCCGACGCCGACGACGCCTATCATCTGCGCGCCGACGCGCTCGCCGCCGCCTATGGCGCCTATCTCCGCGCCAACAGCCGCGCCGACGAGGCGCGCGCGCTGGCCTATCTGGGCCAACTCGACGCGAAGGGCGAAAACTGGCGGCCGGCGCTGAACGCCTATCGCGCCAGCCTCGACCGCGACACCTCGAATTCCATCCAGGCCACCTACGACGACCTGCTGGACAAGCACGGCTTCCATGTCGAGGCCGAGCAGATCGACAGCGACTCGGCCTCTCCGCGCGCGTGCTTTCCGTTCTCCGAGTCGTTGGCGCATGGCGTCGATTTCACGCCGTTCATCGCGGTGTCGGGCGGCGACAAGACCGCGATTTCAGTCGAAGACCAGCAATTGTGCGTCGAGGGCCTGCGGCACGGCCAGCGCTACGCCGTCGTGTTGCGGCAGGGCTTGCCCTCCGCCGTCGGCGAGAAGCTGCGCAAGAACGCCGACTATGAAATCTACGTGCGCGACCGCTCGGCGCAGGTGCGCTTCACCGGCAAGAACTACGTGCTGCCGCGCGTCGGCCAGGAGGGCGTGCCGATCGTCACCGTCAACACGCCGAAGGTGTCGATCGACGTGCTGCGCGTCGGCGACCGCAATCTTTTGCAAGCGGTGCATTCCTCCGACTTCCTGACGCAGATCGGCGCCTACCGGGCCAAGCAGATCGTCAATGAAACCGGCGTCAAAGTGTGGAGCGGCTCGCTCGACGTGAAGTCGGAGATGAATCAGGACGTGGTCACGGCGTTCCCGGTGACGGAGGCGGTGAAAAAACTCGAGCCCGGCGTTTACGTGCTGGTGGCGCGGGCCGGCGACAAGGCCGTCACCGCCGGATCGCCCACGCCGGAAGCGCGCAAGAAGGCTTCGAGCGACGACGACGCGGCCGACGCTCCCTCGGACGACAACGCCGCCGACGACAGCAACGACTACGACGCGGTCGCGACGCAGTGGTTCGTCGTGTCCGACATCGGACTCACGGCGTTTTCGGGCGACGACGGCGTGCATGTGCTGGCGCGCTCGCTGGCGACCGCCACGCCGCAGTCCGGAATCGAAGTGCGCCTCGTGGCGCGCAACAACGAGGTGCTGGCGACGAAAACAACCGGCGCCGACGGCCACGTGAAGTTCGATCCCGGCCTCGCGCGCGGGCTTGGCGGCATGGCGCCTGGGCTTGTCGTGGCGGGCGACAACGGCGGCGACTATAATTTCTTGGATCTCGGCGCGGCGCCCTTCGATCTCACGGACCGCGGCGTGAAGGGCCGCGACGCGCCCAAGGCGCTCGACGCCTATGTCTTCGCCGAACGCGGCGTCTACCGCTCCGGCGAGACGGTCAACCTCACGGCGATTTTGCGCGACGCCCATGGCGCGGCGGCGTCCGGCGTGCCGCTGACGCTTGTCGTCAAGCGGCCGGACGGCGTTGAATACAAGCGCGCGGCGGTCGCCGATCAGGGCCTCGGCGCGCGCGCCTGGTCCGTCGATCTTCTGCCCGGCGTCGCCACCGGAACCTGGCGCGCGCAGGCCTACGCCGACCCGAAGGGCGCGGCGCTGAGCGAGACGACGTTCCTGGTGGAAGACTACGTGCCCGAGCGGCTTGATGTGAACCTCAAGCCGCGCGACGCCTTCGCGCGCCTCAACCAGCCAACGACCGTCGATGTCGACGCGAAGTTCCTCTATGGCGCGCCCGGCGCCGGCCTCGACGTCTCGGGCGAGGTCACGCTTCGCGCGGTCGATGGCGGCGCGGCGCCGAACATGCCGGGCTATGTCGCGGGATTGCAGGACGAGGAATTCGAATCCGTCCACAACGACATCGAGGAAAGCGCGACGACGGACGACAAGGGCAAGGCCTCCATCGACGTGCCGATCCCGGACGGCAAGGCGCCGCGGCCGCTCGAAGCCGAGATCATCCTGCGCGTCGGCGAGACCGGCGGGCGCGCGGTCGAGCGCGTCGTCACGCTGCCCGTCCGCTCGGACACGGGCCTCATCGCGGTCAAGAACGACTTCGACAACCTGACGGAAAACGCGACGGCGACATTCGACGTCGTCGCGCTCGCGCCCGACGGCGCCAAGGTCGCGAAGAAGAACCTTCAATGGTCGCTTTACCGCGTCACCAATGATTATCAGTGGTATCGGACGGACGGAAAGTGGGGCTTCGAGCGCGTCAAGAAGTCGAAGCGGATCGCCGACGGACACATCGACGTGGGCGCGGCCGATCCCGCCAAAATCGCCGCGACCGTGGGCTGGGGCGCGCACCGCCTCGACATCCGCGCCGACGATGGATCCCTAGCGCCGACCTCCGTGTCGTTCGACGTCGGCTGGTCGGGCGACGCGACGGCGGAAACGCCCGACCTGTTGCAAGTCACGCTCGACAAGGCGGGCTACCGCGACGGCGAGACGATGAAGGTCGCCGTGAACTCGCGTTTCGACGGCAAGGCGACGCTCGTCATCGTCGGCGACAAGGTCGAGGACATGAAAACCTTCGACGTGAAGACCGGCGACAACGCGGTTTCCATTCCCGTCAGCGCGTCGTGGGGCGCCAGCGCCTACGCCGTCGCCATCGCCCACCGGCCCCTTGATCAGGCCGCCAAGCGCATGCCGGGCCGCGCGCTGGGCCTCGCGTGGTTCGGCGTCGATCAGGAGGCGCGCAAGCTCTCCGTCTCCATCGACGGGCCCGACAAGATCGAGCCGCGCCGTCCGTTCGCGATACCCGTGCGCGTGGGCGGATTGGCGGCGGGCGAAGAGGCCTATGTCGAGCTCGCCGCCGTCGACATCGGCATTCTCAACCTGACGCGCTACGAGGCGCCGAGCGCGACGAAGTTCTTCTTCGGCCAGCGCCTGCTCGCGATGGATGTGCGCGACATCTACGGATACCTCATCGACGGCATGCAGGGCGCGCGCGGCGCGATCCGCAGCGGCGGCGACGGCGGCGCGAGCATGCCCGGCGCCAAGCCGACGCAGGAGCCCCTGTCGCGCTATTCGGGCCTCGTGAAGGTCGGCGCCGACGGCGTCGCGCAAGTCACCTTCGACATTCCCGCGTTCAACGGCGCGATGCGGGTGATGGCCGTCGCCTGGTCCAAAACGAAGGTCGGCGAAGTGTCGAAGGACGTCATTGTCCGCGACCCCGTCGTGGTGCAGGCGACGCTGCCGCGGTTCTTGTCGCTCGGCGACAAGTCGCGCATGCATCTTTCCATCGCCAACGTGGAGGCGCCCGCCGGCGACTACCGCCTCGACCTCGACGTGCATGGCCCGTTGACCATCGCCGCCGACGCGCTGCGCCGCAATGTGCGCCTCGCCGTCAATGGCAAGGCCGACATCGCCGTGCCGATCACCGCGGCCGGCGTCGGGGCGTCCTCGATCGACCTCGCGTTGACCGGGGCGGGCGTCAACGCGACGCAGTCGTTCAATCTCAACATCGGCTCCGGCGCCGCGGAGCTTTATCGCCGCAGCGTGCGGGACATACCGCCGGGCGCGAGCGTCACTCTGTCGGGCGACTTGCTGAACGACTTCGTTCCCGGCACCGGCGCGGTGCATGTGGCGGTGTCCGACATGGGCGCCATCGACGTGCCGGCGCTGTTGCAGGCGCTCGACCGCTACCCCTACGGCTGCTCCGAACAGGTCGTCAGCCGCGCCATGCCGCTGCTCTACGTCAACAAGCTGGCGGCGGCCGAACTGCTGCCGATAGACCCGCGCCTGGGCGACCGGGTGAAGGAATCGATCGCGCGCGTTCTGACGCGGCAGGACACCAACGGCGCCTTCGGCCTGTGGGCGGCGGGCGGCGACGACGACCTGTGGCTGCACGCCTATGTCACGGACTTTTTGACGCGCGCCCGGGAAAACAGCTTCGATGTGCCGCAAAAGGCCTTCGACCAGGCGCTCGACCACTTGCGCAACGCCGTCGTCAACGTCAACGACATCGACGACAGCAAGGCCGACGCCATCGCCTACGCGGCCTATGTGCTGGCGCGCAACGGCCGGCCGGTGATGAGCGACCTGCGCTATCTCGCGGACACCAAGCTCGACGCTTTCTCCTCGCCGCTGGCGCGCGCGCAGATCGGCGCGGCGCTGGCGCTGCTCGGCGACCGCGGCCGCGCGCGGACGGTGTTCGCGTCGGCTGGCGCGCGCCTCGCCGCCGTTCCGGCGACGAAGTTCTCCCGCGCCGACTACGGCTCGCGCCTGCGCGACGGCGCTGGCCTGCTGGCGCTGGCGGCGGAGGCTGGCGTGGACCGCGCCGAATTGATCAAGGCCAGCGCGATCGTCGAGGAGGAGCGCGCCCGCCCGCTCTACACCAGCACGCAGGAAGACGCGTGGATGGTTCTGGCGGCCGAAGCGCTCGTCAAAACAACGCAGGGCATTTCGCTGACGGTGGACGGCGCGCCACATCAAGGGCCGTTGTACCAGGCCTGGAACGCGCGCGCGCTCGACGGCGTGAGCGTGACCATCGGCAACGCGGGCGCGGCGCCGGCGAAGATCGTGATTTCGACCTCCGGCAATCCCTCGGTTCCCGAGCCGCCGGCGGAAAACGGCTACCGCGTCGAGCGCGAGTTCTACACGCTCGCCGGCGAGAAGATCGACGCGTCGAAACCCCTGGCGCAAACGAGCCGCTTCGTTGTCGCGCTGAAGGTGACGGAGCTTGAAAACGCCTACGCGAGGCTGATGCTGGTCGATCATCTGCCAGCGGGTATCGAGATCGAGAATTCCGATCTCTTCGATGGCGGCTCGGTGGACGAGCTGTCGTTCCTCAAGCGCGAGGTCGAGCCTTCGCACACAGAGGCGCGCGACGACCGCTTCATCGCGACCTTCGACCGCGCCGGCGACAAGAACGCGACGTTCACCGTCGCCTACATCGCGCGCGCGGTGACGCCGGGCCGCTACGTGATGCCCCCCGCGACCATCGAGGACATGTACCGCCCCGAGCGGTTCGGGCGCACCGCGTCCGGCGCGCTCGAGGTCGCGGAGAAGAAGTGATGGACGCCGCGCCGCGGCGCCGAGCCATCTGGAAATACGCGGCCGGGGCTTGCGTCGCCGCCGTGGCGCTGATGGCCGGCGGCGCCGCCGCCTATGTGCGCTCGCTTGGCCCGCTCGATGTGTCGGAGGCGTCGCGCGTGTCGACCATCGCGGTCGACCGCGACGGCGAGTTGCTGCGCGCCTTCACGATGGACGACGGGCGCTGGCGGCTGCCGGTCCAGGTCGCCGACGTCGATCCGAAGTTCTTCGCTTTGCTTTTCTCCTACGAGGACAGGCGCTTCCGCGAACACCACGGCGTCGATGCATGGGCGATGCTGCGCGCCGCCGGGCAGTTCCTGCGGCATGGCCACGTGGTGTCGGGCGCCTCGACGATCACGATGCAGGTGGCGCGGCTGCTCGAGCCGCGCGAAAACCGCACGCTGCGCGCCAAGACGCGGCAAATCGCGCGCGCCTTCGAGCTGGAGCATTCCTATTCGAAGGATCAGATCCTCGATTTCTACCTCGCGCTCGCGCCCTATGGCGGCAACCTGGAGGGCTTGCGGGCGGCGAGCCTCGCCTATTTCGGCAAGGAGCCGAAGCGGCTGTCGTGGGCCGAGGCGGCGCTGCTCGTGGCGTTGCCGCAATCGCCCGGCAACCGCAGGCCGGACCGCGCGCCGGAGGCCGCGCGCCACGCCCGCGACCGCGTGCTGGAACGCGCGGTTCGCGAAGGCGATTTGCCCCGCTCCGAGGCGGCCGCGGCCGAGGCCGATCCGGTTCCGCGGGCGCGCAAGATGTTTCCGCAGCTCGCGCCGCACGCGACTGAGAACGCGCGCCACGGTTCGGCGGCGGCGCGCGAATTGAAATTCACATTCGACTTGCGCCTGCAATCGCAACTGGAATCGCTGGCGCGCGAGAGCGCGGCGCGGCTGGGGCCGAAGCTTTCCGTCGCCATCGTCGCCATCGACAACAAGAGCGGCGAGGTCCGCGCCCATGTCGGCGGCGCCGAATATCTCTCCGCCGACCGCGCCGGCGGCGTCGATCTGGCGACCGCGACGCGCTCGCCGGGCTCCGCGCTCAAGCCCTTCATCTACGCGCTGGCGTTCGAGAGCGGCGTCGCCCATCCCGAAACCATTCTGGAAGACCGGCGGACGAGCTTCGGCGTTTACTCCCCGCAGAATTTCGACCTGACGTTTCAGGGGCAGGTCACGGCGCGGACCGCTCTGCAACAATCGCTGAACATCCCCGCCATCGCGCTGCTGAACGAGGTCGGGCCGGAAAAATTCCTGGCCCGGCTGCGCAACGGCGGCGCGGCGGTCGTCATGTCCGACGACACCGCGCCCGGCCTCGCGATTGGCCTCGGCGGCATCGGCGTGCGGTTGATCGACCTGACGCGGCTCTACGCGGGCCTGGCGCGCGGCGGCCGCGTGCCCGACCTGATTGAGCGGGCCGACCTTCCGCGGCGAAATTCCGACCGGCGGATCAGCGAGCCCGTCGCGTCTTGGTATGTGTACGATATCCTGCGCGGGGCGCCGCCGCCGGCCAACGCCATTGGCGGACGCGTCGCCTTCAAGACGGGCACCTCCTACGGCTATCGCGACGCCTTCGCGGTCGGCTTCGACCGCGACGCGACGATCGGCGTCTGGGTGGGGCGCGCCGACAACGGCCCGGTGCCGGGCCTTGTTGGACGCGCGGTCGCCGCGCCGATCCTGTTCGACGCCTTCGCCCGGCTCGGCGGCGAGCGCGCGCCCATCAAGCCGCCGCGCGATGTCGTCGTCGCGCGGACCATGGAGCTGCCGCCGCCGTTGCGCCATCTGCGCAAGGACGCGCCGCAGACCGTCGCCGCGGCCGCGTTCGGCGCGCTGAAAATCGCCTACCCGCCCGACGGCGCGCGCATCGACCTCGGGCTCTCCGACGGCGACGCCGACGACGCTGGCCTGGCGCTGAAGGCGCAGGGCGGCGCGCCTCCCTTCGTGTGGATGGTCAACGGCGCCCCGATCGGGGCGGCCGATCCGCGGCGGCAGTCTCAATGGCGGCCCGACGGCGCCGGCTTCGCGCGCGTGTCGGTGGTGGATTCGCGCGGCGCGAGCGACAGTGTTCTCGTGCGGCTGGAGTAACGCGTGACGTGACTCTTGGCCGCGCGGTGCGGCGCGGAGGCAACACTTGTCGAAAATATCGCGTCGTGTGCGAATTCACACTTGTGTTTGATTTGCGGCAGGCTAGGCCTTGCCTATCAATTCACGCAACTCGCGCGGGACCGCTTCGTTATGAACAATCCCAATCGTCGTTATCTCGTTTTGGGCGCCAGCGCTGGCCTGTCGCTCGCGCTGGCCGGCTGCAACACCACCCAGCCCGATCCCAATCTCAAAGTCGCCGCCGTCAAGGGCAAGCTCGGCAAACCCGCCCCGACGCCGGTTCCCGACGCCGTGCGCACCGCCGCCGTGCCCGCTGGCCCCGACCGTTATCAGGCCCTTTATGGCGCGGCGCAGGGTGAAAAATTCGGCGTCGGCGCCGTCAAGCCCGGCACCATTCCCGAAGCCTTTTGGCGCTCCGATGTCGCCTATCTCTCGTCTGAGCCCGCCGGCAGCATCGTCGTCGATCCCCACGCCCACTATCTTTATTTCGTGCAGGGCGGCGGCCGCGCCACCCGCTACGGCGTTGGCGTCGGCAAGGAAGGCTTCGGCTGGAACGGCGTCGCCAACATCAACAGCAAGCAGGAATGGCCGGACTGGTATCCGCCGCCGGAGATGATCGCCCGCGATCCCTCCATCAGGTCGCGCGTCGGCAAGCTGCCGAGCGGCATCGGCGTGCCCGGCGGCAACAGCAACCCGCTCGGCGCGCGCGCCATGTATTTGTGGCAGGGCAACAGGGACACGCTGTTCCGCATTCACGGCACGCTTGAGCCCGGCACGATCGGCAAGAACGTTTCGTCGGGCTGCATCCGCATGGTCAACCAGGACGCCATCGACCTCTACAGCCGCGTCGCGGTCGGCACTGTCGTCAAGGTGCTGTGAAAACGGCTTGAGCGCGGCGGCGGGTTGACCGCGCCGCGACAATCGCCATGATGCCGTCTCTCGCGGGAGGCGGCCTTGCTCAAGCTCTACAGCTACAACAGCTCGATCTGCGCGCAAAAGGTGCGCATCACGCTGGCCGAAAAGGGGCTGGCGTTCGATGTCCAGAACATCGACCTCTTCACCAACGAGCAGTTCAAGCCGGAATATCTCAAGGTCAATCCGAAGGGCGTCGTGCCGGCGCTCGACCACGACGGCAAGATCGTCATCGAATCCTCGCTGATCTGCGAATATATCGACGAGGCCTTCCCACAGCCGCCGCTCATGCCCGCCGACGCCTTTGGCCGCGCGCGCATGCGCCTGTGGAGCAAGGAGGTCGACGAGCACCTGTTCGAGGCGACGCGCGAACTCAGCTTCTCCGCCATGTTCCGCGAGCGCATGAGGAACATGACCGAGGAGCAGCGCGAGGGACGCTTCAACAACGTTGGCGACGCCATCAAGCGCGAGCGGCTGATGTCGACCTACGAGCGCGGCGTCGAAAGCCCCTACGTCTATCAGGGCATCGCCTGCTTCGAGACGGCGTTTGGCAAGATGGAGAAGGAATTGTCGCATGGCGCGTGGATCGTCGGCGACAGGATGACGCTCGCCGACATCAACATGATGCCCTTCGTGGCGCGGCTCGATTTTCTCGGCCTGCTCGACGCCTGGATCGCCGACCGGCCGAGGATCAAGGATTGGTGGGCGCGCGCGCGGGCGCTGCCCAGCTTCCGCGCGGCGATCGCGGAGAAGACGAGCGAGGCCGAGGCCGCGGCGATGAAAAAATTCGGGAGCCCGCTGCTGACGCGCGTGCGCGAGCGGCGCGAGGAATATCTGCGGCAACCACGGGCCGCGGCGTAGCCATCAACAGGAGATCGTCATGAAGTATTATTTCGCCCCCGGCACCTGCTCTATTGGCGTGCGCGTCGTGCTTGAGGAAATCGGCAAGCCGTACGAGGCGGTGAAGGTCGATTTCGCCAACCGCGCGCAATACGCGGCGCCCTATGTGGAGAAAAATCCGAAGTCGAAAGTGCCGCTGCTCGAGCGCGACGACGGCGCGACGCTGACGGAATTCGCGGCGATCAACATGTGGCTCGCCCTCTCCAACCCGGACAAGCGTTTGATCCCCGCCGACCCGGATGGCCACGCGCGCATGATCGAGGCGATGGACTACGCGGTCGGCACCATGCACATGCAGGGCTGGCAGCGCTTCTGGCGGCCGGGCAATTTCGTCGCCAACGAGGCCGAGCACGCCGCCGTCAAGGCGCGCGGCCTTGAGATCCTGGCCAAGGGCTTCGACATCATGGACAAGACGCTGCGGGGCAAGGAGTGGCTCGTCGGCGATTATTCGCTCGCCGATTCCGCGCTGTTCTATGTGACATGGTGGACGACGCGCAACTCGAAGCTCGAACTGCCGGCCAACGTCAAGGCGCACTACGCCGGCATGAACGCGCGGCCGGCGGTTCAAAGGGCGCTGAAGGGCGAGGGGTTTTAAGGGCGTTTTTCCGCGCTCTTCTTGGCCGCCCACAAGGCCCAGAGGATGGGCACGCCAAGGTTGAGCAGGAAGAACCGCGCCAGATGGTGCGCGGCCACGTAGAAGGGGTCGAGGCCGAGCGCCATCGCCAGCACCGTCATCGCCTCGAAGCCGCCGGGCGAATAGGCGAGGAAGGTCGCGCCGAAGGGCTGATGCAGCATTTCGGCCATCGCCGAGGCGAAACCCGCCGACACCAGGATCGATACCGCGATCGAGGCGAGCATGCTCGGCCCGTCGCGCAGCAGGCTCGCCCAGTCGAAGCCCGCGAAACGCGAGCCCGACCAGCAGCCGATGAGCACCTGCCCGGCGATCAGGAAAAACGTCGGCGCGCGCCCGGTGGCGACGCCAGCGGCGTGCAGGCCGCCCGACACGAACATCGCCCCGAGCATCATGCCGCCGGCGACCTTCAGCTTTGTGAGCAGCCAGCCGACGAGCCCGCCCGCCGCGCATTCGAGCGCGAACACCAGGAAAGTGTCTGAATGCCGCGCGGTGATCGATGTGAGCGCGACGCCCGACTGCGCGATGAGGAGCGGCACCAGCGCCACGAGGAAAAACAC
>CAIKAR010000033.1 GCA_903825465.1 uncultured Hyphomicrobiales bacterium
CGGCGACCGAAGCGGCCCCCGCCGTGGCGGGCGCCAAACCCGCGGCTGGCGCGGCCGCAACGACGGCTCGCGCGCCGCAAACCGAGGAAGACGCGGCGAAGCGGATCATCCGTCGTCCCGGACTTCCGACCAAGGTTGTCATGCCGGCGCCGCGTCCCGCGCGCGGCGGCGAGAAGCACCGCGGCCGCTTGACCGTCACCAGCGCCACCGGAGAGACCGAGGAGGACCGCACACGTTCCGTCGCCTCGTATCGCCGCCGCATGCAGCGCCTGACCGGCCGCGGCGGACAGCAGCAGAAAGAGAAGCTGGCGCGCGAAGTGACGCTGCCCGATTCCATCACCGTTCAGGAACTCGCCAACCGCATGTCCGAGCGCGCGGTGGATGTGATCAAGCTGCTGATGAAGCAGGGGCAGATGCTCAAGATCACCGATTCGATCGACGCCGACACCGCGCAGTTGATCGCCGAGGAAATGGGCCATTCCGTCAAGCGCGTGTCCGCGGCCGATGTCGAGGAGGGCCTGTTCGACATTCCCGACGCCGAGGAGCAATTGGAGCCGCGCCCGCCCGTGGTCACCATCATGGGCCACGTCGATCACGGCAAGACGTCGCTGCTAGACGCGTTGCGCCACGCCAACGTGGTGTCGGGCGAAGCCGGCGGCATCACCCAGCACATCGGCGCCTATCAGGTGACATCGCCCACGGGCGGCCTGATCACATTCATCGACACGCCTGGCCACGCGGCGTTCACGGCGATGCGCGCCCGCGGCGCCAAGGTGACCGACATCGTCATCCTGGTGGTCGCGGCCGACGACGGCGTCATGCCGCAGACGATCGAGGCCATCTACCACGCCCGCGCCGCCAAGGCGCCGATCATCGTGGCGATCAACAAGATCGACAAGGCCGACGCCAAGGCCGAACGCGTCCGCACCGAGCTGCTGCAACATGAAGTGCAGGTCGAATCCATGGGCGGCGACGTGCTCGAAGTCGAGGTGTCGGCGACCAAGAAGATCAACCTCGACAAGCTGCTCGAGGCGATTTCGCTCCAGTCGGAACTGCTCGACCTGCGCGCCAATCCCGACCGTCCGGCCGAGGGCGCGGTCATCGAAGCGCGGCTCGACCGTGGCCGCGGCCCCGTCGCGACCGTGCTCGTGGCGCGCGGCACGCTCGATGTCGGCGACATCGTCGTCGCCGGCTCGCAGTGGGGCAGGGTGCGCGCGCTTCTCGACGACCAGGGCAAGAACGTGCTCGACGCGCCTCCTTCGACGCCGGTGGAAGTGCTTGGCTTCGGCGGCGCGCCCGAGGCGGGCGACCGCGTGGCGGTCGTCGAGACGGAGGCCCGCGCCCGCGAGATCACCGAATACCGCGAACAAGTGAAGCGCGAGAACGCCGCGGTGCGCGGCGGCGGACAGGCGCGCGGCTCGCTCGTCGACATGATGAGCCAGTTGAAGACGGCTGGCCGCAAGGAGTTTCCGCTCGTCATCAAGGGGGACGTGGCGGGCTCGGTCGAGGCGATCGTGGCGACGCTCGAGAAACTCAACACCGACGAGGTCGCGGTTCGCGTCGTTCACGCGGGCGTCGGCGGCATCAGCGAATCCGATGTCACGCTCGCCGAAACGTCGAAGGCGGCGGTCATCGGCTTCAATGTGCGCGCCTTCAAGGAGGCGAGCGAGGCGGCCGACCGCGCCGGCGTCGAAATCCGCTACTACAACATCATCTACAACCTCGTGGACGACGTTAAGTCGGCGATGTCGGGCATGCTGTCGCCGCTGCTGCGCGAGCAGATGCTCGGCAACGCCGAAATCCTGGAGATCTTCAACATCTCCAAGATCGGCAAGATCGCCGGCTGCAAGGTCACCGACGGCCATGTCGAGCGCGGCGCCAACGTGCGCCTCATCCGCGACAAGGTCGTGGTGCACGAGGGAACGTTGTCGACGCTCAAGCGCTTCAAGGACGAGGTCAAGGACGTCGTCGCGGGCCAGGAGTGCGGCATGGCCTTCGTCGGCTACCAGGACATGCGGCAGGGCGACGTCATCGAATGCTACCGCGTGGAGAGCATCGCGCGGACGCTGTGAGGCGGCCCGCGCGCAATCCCGGGGGCCCCGAATGAACGCGAAGCCTGAAACACGGCGGGCGAATCGGCACTAGCCGCGGTCAAGGAAACCATGTCACGTTCCCACCATTCCGGCGGCGAGCCGTCGCAGCGCATGCTGCGCGTCGCCGAACTCATCCGCCACCGCATGGCGGACCTTCTGTCGCGCCACGAGGTCTCCGACCCTGTGCTGGAGACGCGCGTCGTCACCGTGCCGAAAGTGTCGATGTCGCCCGATTTGAAGCTGGCGACGATTTTCGTGATGCCGCTCGGCGGCAAGGACGCGAAGGAGGTTGTCGAGGCCCTCGACCGCCACAAGAAGTTCCTGCGCGGAGAAGTCGCGCGCAACGTCAACCTCAAGTTCGCGCCGGAAATCCGTTTCAAAATCGACGACACTTTCGAGAACTCGTCGCGCATCGACGCGCTGCTGCGGTCCGAAAAGGTGCGCGCGGACCTCGACAAGCCGGACGAGGACTGACCGTCCTTCCGCGCCGCGCGCGGAACATTTTCCAACAGACATGGTGACAATTGAGCGCTCCGAGGTCCAATCGCGTCGAGGTCAACGGCTGGGTCGTTCTCGACAAGCCGACGGGCATGACATCCACCCACGCCGTGTCGCGGCTGAAGCGGATTTTCAACGCCAAGAAGGCGGGCCACGCCGGCACGCTCGACCCGCTGGCCTCGGGGATTCTGCCGATCGCCTTCGGCGAGGCGACGAAGACCGTGCCTTTCGTGCAGGACGGCGAGAAGGCCTATCGCTTCACGGTGACATGGGGCGCTGAAACGGATTCGGACGATTCCGACGGAGCGGTCGTCCACACGTCCGGCGCGCGTCCCGCGCCCGCGCAAATCGAGGCCGCGCTGTCGGCCTTCGTTGGCGACATCATGCAGAAGCCGCCGTCCTACTCCGCCATCAAGGTCAACGGCGAGCGCGCCTACGACATGGCGCGCGACGGCGAGTTCGTCGATCTTCCCGCGCGCCCCGTGACGATCCATTCCCTTGTCGTGGTGTCGTCGACGCCGGACGAGGCGACCCTGGAAGCGCAATGCGGCAAGGGAACCTATGTGCGGGCCATCGCCCGCGACCTCGGCAGAATGCTGGGTTGCTACGGCCATGTGACGGCGCTGCGGCGCACGCGCGTCGGGCCGTTCGGCGAGGCCGAGGCGACGCCGATGGCGGCGCTTGAGGGCGAGGGCGCCAACCCCGCCGCGGAAATGCGCGATGTCGAGGCCGGCCTCGCGGAAGTGCCTTGCGTTGTCGTCGACCGGGACGCGGCGGCCCGCCTGCGACGCGGGCAATCGTTGATTCTACGGGGCCGCGACGCGCCCGCGGGCGGCATCGCCTACGCCTCCTGCGGCGGCGTGCCGGTGGCGTTTGGCGAAGTCGTCGAGGGCGCGCTGGAGCCGAGCCGCGTGTTCAACCTGCCGGGGTGACGGCGTTCAATCCAGCGTGTTGCGGATCGCGGTCACGCGATCGATCACCGCTTTCGGCGTCGCGTAGAGGCCGCGCACCAGGGCCTCGACCGCGGCGCCGTCGGTCGGCCCGTCGAAATCGATGCGCGACTGCTTGATGTCGTCGAGGAATTCCGGGTCTTTCATTGTTTCATCGAAAGCCCTGCGCAGCGCCGCCAACCGGTCGGCGGGAACGCCGGGCGGCGCGGCGACGGGGCGGCCCATTTTCCCAAGCCCGAAGACGAGGTTGAACGCCTGCCGGTCGGCGTCGGTCTTCATCAGATCAAGCGCGTTCGGGGTGTCCGGCAAGTCCGGATGCTTCGCCGGACCCATTTGCAGAAACACCGACACGAGGTTTTGTTCAAGCCATTGCGGCCGCGCCGAACGCACGGAGCCCAGCGTGAAGCCGCAATAGCCCTCGAGCTCGCCCTGTTCCATCGCCACGCCGACGGCGCCGCTGTCGGGATATCCGTTGAAGGTCTTGAAGCGCGCGCCGATCAGCGCGTTGAGCACGCGCGGCATGATGGCGGAATCGGTCTGCGGCCCGTTGCCGCCGAGCTTGATTTCCCGCGAAGTGACGTCGGCCAGCGTGTTGACGCCCGACGCGCGCCAGCCGAGGCATGTCGCGACATCGCTCGACACCGAGCCGATCCAGCCGAAGTTCCGCGCGTCGTATTTCGCCGCGTCGTTGCCGAACAGCGGCTCCGTGACGAGGTTGCGCGAGGGCATGCCGACGGCGGTTCCATCGCGCGGAACCACGTTGTAGAGCGAGTTCGTCATCACAAGGCCGCCGGCGCCGGGCACGTTTTCCGGCAGCACGGCGGGCTTGCCGGGAATATGGTTGCCGATATGGCGCTGCACGACGCGCATATAGACGTCGTAGCCGGTGCCGGGCCCGTAGCCGACGAGAAAGCGGATGGCCTTGCCGCGGTAGAAATCCTCCACCGGGTCGGCGCGGACCGGCGCGGCCGCGAGAAGCGCGCAGGTCAGCGCGGCGGCGAGTTTTTGACCCATGCGACACCTCCCGTTTTCCGCATGGCGCCACGAAAGCGGAGGGATTGCAAGGTGGTTATTGGCTCTCCCGCGTGATCGCGCGGGCCTTGTCGACGATGTCGCGCGGCGTCGCGTAGGCGCTTTGGAGGAAAGCGGCGATATCCGCCGCGCCGATGGGGTCGATCCCCGCGCGCGATTTGCGCGCGTCCGCGCGGAATTCCGCGTCCGCCATCATCGCGGCGAAGGCGGTTCGCAGAAAAAGCGCCCGCTCGGGCGGCGTCTTCGGCGGCGCGAGAAATGGCCGTCCCATGATCGACCAGCCAATCAGCAGGCGCAACAGTTGCGCGTCGTCGGGGTTTTTGACGAACTCCGTCACCAAGGGCGCGTCGCCGAAGCCCGCCCAGCGCTCCAGGCCAATTTGAAGGACCGGCTTGACGAGGCCATTCGCCAGCCAGTCTGGATGTTCGGTTTCGAGCGCGCCTTGCACCATGCCGCACATGCCCTGGACCTCGCCCCGCTCGATGGCGAGCATGAGGGCGGACGTGCCGGCGTAGCCACGCACGAGTTTGAGCTTCGCGCCGAGGACGTTGTTCAGCGTCGTGGGAACCAGCAGGCTCGACGTGCCGGCTGTGCCCGTCAACATGCCCCGCTCGAACAAATCGCGCGCCGAGGCGACGCCGCTCGCGGCGGAGGCGAAACAGGCGCCGGGCTCGCGGTTTGCGCTGCCGAGCCAGACGAAATCGCGCCCGTCGTACTGAGTTTGCGCGACGCCAAAGAGGGGTTCGAGCGCCGCGGTGCTGGCGACCAGGCCAAACTCGGTTCCGTCGGCGGCGGCGCGGGAAGCCAGGTGATTGGCGGCGATGACGCTTCCCGCGCCCGGCATGTTGCGAACGACGACGCTGGGCGCGCCCGGCGTTCCTTCCGGATGAAGAAAACGCGGAAAATGCTTGGCGAAAAGGCGCGCGTAAACATCGTAGCCGCCGCCGGGGTTGAAGCCGACATCCAGCGCGAGCGTTTTGCCGCGGTAGAAATCCGCGGGAGTTTGCGCGCGCGCGGGCGTGGAGAGCGCGAGCGCCAGCAGCGCGATGGGAAGGCCTAGTTTCATACGACCGCCGGGGTGAAAACGCGCTTTGAATACGCGGTTTTCCGCGACGGAGCGAGGCGAACGCCGGGTTTCGCCCGCCCGATTTATGCTTTAACACCTCCTGGGCCGCGCCATCGCCGCGTCCGCAGTCCGAGGAAATTCATGGCCGCCGCACCGGCGTCTTCGCCGCTCACGCTTCACGCCGCCGCCCTCGCCTCGACCGCCTGGCCCTTCGAGGAGGCGCGCAAGCTTGTCGCCCGCGTGGAAAAATCCGGCGCGAAGGAGGTTTTGTTCGAGACGGGCTACGGCCCCTCGGGCCTGCCGCATATCGGCACCTTCGGCGAGGTCGCGCGCACGACCATGGTGCGCCGCGCCTTCGAGACCCTGACCGAGGGCGCGGTCAAGACCCGGCTTCTCGCCTTCTCCGACGACATGGACGGGTTGCGCAAAGTGCCCGACAACGTGCCCAACAAGGACATGCTGCTGAAGCATCTGGGCAAGCCGCTTTCGAAAATCCCCGATCCATTTTCGAACGAATATCCCTCGTTTGGCGCGGCCAACAACGCGCGGCTGTGCGCCTTTCTCGACCGCTTCGGGTTCGACTACGAATTCGCGTCGTCGACGGAATACTACGAGTCCGGCAGGTTCGACGCGGCGTTGTCGCGCACGCTCGAGCGCTACGATCAGGTGCAGGCGATCATGCTGCCCTCGCTGCGCGAGGAGCGCGCCTCGACCTATTCGCCTTTTCTGCCGATCCACCCCCGCACGGGCGTCGTGATGCAGGTGCCGCTCCAGAGCGTCGATGTGAAGGCGGGCACGATTTCGTGGCGCGATCCCGACACCGGCGAAGCCTTCGAAACACCCGTCGGGGGCGGCAAGTGCAAGCTGCAATGGAAACCCGATTGGGCGATGCGCTGGTACGCGCTCGGCGTCGATTACGAAATGGCGGGCAAAGACCTGATCGACTCCGTCAAGCTGTCCGGCAACATCGTGCGCGCGCTCGGCGGCGCGGCGCCGGAGGGCTTCAACTACGAGCTTTTCCTCGACGACCAGGGCCGCAAGATATCGAAGTCGAAGGGCAACGGCCTCACGATCGAGGAATGGCTGACCTACGCCAGCCCCGAAAGCCTGTCGCTGTTCATGTTTCAGAAGCCGCGGGAGGCGAAGCGCCTGTATTTCGACGTGATCCCGCGCGCCATGGACGAGTATCAGCAATTCCTTGGCGGCTACGAAAAGCAGGATTGGCGTGGCCGTCTTGGCAATCCGGCCTGGCACATTCACGGCGGCCACCCGCCCGCGCCGGAGGTTTTGCGTCATGACGGCGGGGACGCGCCCGCGACGGTCGTGACATTCGGCATGCTCCTCAACCTCGCCGCAGTCGCCAACAGCGAAGACCCGCAGGTTTTGTGGGGTTTTCTGCGCCGCTACGCGCCGACGGCCTCGCCCGCGTCGCATCCGAAGCTCGACGCGATGGTCGGCTACGCGGTCGCCTATTTTCGCGATTTCGTCCGCCCGAAAAAGACCTACCGCGTCGCCGACACCATCGACCGCGACGCGCTGCTGTCGCTTGACGCGGCGCTCGCGGCCTTGCCGAAGAACGCCGGCGCCGAGGACATCCAAACGGCGCTTTACGATGTCGCGCGCCCCATTTCGCGCTTTCAGGACATGAAGGCGAAGGGCGCGACGCCGGAGCGGCCGGGCGTGTCGAACGACTGGTTCGCGATGCTCTATCAAGTGCTGCTCGGCGAAAGCCGCGGCCCGAGGTTTGGCTCGTTCGTCGCTCTCTACGGCGTGGCGGAAACGCGGGCGTTGATCGCGAAGTCGCTGTCGGGCGCGCTGATGGCCGAGCACGCCGCCTTTCTCGCCGCGCGGAAATAGCCGCGGCGCCAACGAAGCGAGGGCGCGATGTCGTCCATCGGAAAGCCGGTTCTGATCCGCGCGTGCGCCGTCGCCGTGGCCGCCGGGGCTTTTTGCGCGGCTGGCTGGTGGGGCGAACCGCGCGCGCGCGAGGCGTGGGCGTGGATCGAGGCGCGGAACGATCCCGCCGCGATCGCGGAACTCGGCCTCAAGGCCGAATTCGACCGCGGGCGTCTCGACGGGGAACTCAAGGCGGCGCTCGACGTGGACGACGTCGACCTCGCGCGAAGCTTTCTGTCGCTCGCCGATCAGCGGGGCGTCGCGCCCTCGCCGGACCTGCGGGCGCGCTACGACGCGGCCACGACCACCACCGCGACGGCGGCGCGCGGGGCGACGGATTTCTATCGCGGGATTGTCGGCGGTGGCGGCGACAGCGGCGCGCAACTGGCGGGCTCCATCGCCGCCGATGTCACGGGCGTCGGCGACATTCGCGACATCGTCGCGCAAGGCCGGAAAATCGCGGCGGGCGAGGCGCCCGACCGGCTCGTGCTTGGCCTGGCGGTGGCGGGCCTCGCGGTGACGGGCGCGACAATCGCGACTTTCGCCGGCGCGAGCCCCGTGCGCGCCGGCGTGTCGACGATCAAGGTCGCGGCGAAGACGGGCCGGCTGTCGAAGCCGCTCGCGAACGAGGTGGCGCGCCTCGCCGAGGGCGCGGTCGACATGGGCGCGGTGAACGCGGCGGCCGCCGCCGCGGCCCGGTTCGACCTGGAGGGCGCGCGCGTCGCCGCGGCGTCGGCCTTCAAACCAGCCGCGTTGGCGCGGCTGGAGGCGGCGGCCGGCGATGTCTCGACAATCGCAGGCAAAACGGGCCTGCGTGGCGCGCAGGACGCGCTGGCGCTGGCCGGAGACAGCGGCGAGCTCAAGCGCGTCGCGACGCTCGCCGAAGCGCGCGGCCCGGCCACGCGGGCGGTTCTGAAAACGCTGGGGCGCGGCGCCTTCGTCGTCGCGTCGGGCTTCGCCGCGATCACGGGCTGGGCGATGGCGGGCGTCGGCTATGTCTGGCTGGCGCTGTTGTTGGGGTTGGCGCTGGTTCGCCGCGCGGCGCGGATCGCTTGGTGGGGCGGCAAACACGCCCTTCGCGGCGCGCGCGCTGTGGCGCCGCCGCGCCGCCTGTTTTCCGGCGGGCGGTCCACGCGATGATGTCCACCGGGGTTCTCGTCCTTCTCTCCGCCGTTGGTTTGCTCGCCTCGTTCGTCTCCGGCGTGTTCGGCATGGCCGGCGGGCAGATATTGTTGGCGGCGCTGCTGGTTTACATGCCGGTGGCGGCCGCGCTCGTGGTCTTCGCCGCCGTGCAGGTTGTGTCGGGCGCGTGGCGCGGCTTCATGTGGCGCGTCTATGTCGATTGGGGCATCGCGTGGCGGTTCATCGTGGGCTCGCTCGTCGCCGCGGCGCTCATGCGCTTTGTCAGCTTCGTGCCGGGCAAGCCGATGGTCTATCTCGGCATCGGCCTGATGCCTTTCGCCGCCTTCGCGCTGCCCAAGCGCTTCGCGCCGGCGATCACGCGGCCGGGCGCGCCATGGTTTTGCGGCGCCCTCGTCATGTTTTTGCAACTCGTCGTGGGGCAGGCCGGCAACATTCTCGATGTGTTTTTTCAGGCGAGCATGCTCGACCGCAGGACCACGGTCGCCACCAAGGCGGTGACGCAGCTGGTGTCGCAGGTCATCCGCATCTTCTATTTCGGCGCCTTCGCGGGCGATGTCGCCGCGTCCATTCCGGTTTGGGCGTGGTTGAGCTTTCTGGCGACGGCGATCGGCGGCGCGTCGCTCGCGCCCGCCGTGCTGCGCCGCATGACCGACGATGGTTTTCGACTCTGGACAAAGCGGATCATCGCCTGCTTCAGCGCGCTGTACGTGGCGCGCGGGCTGTGGCTGCTCGCCTATGGCGAATAACCGGTCTTTTGGCGGACTTGCCATTTCCGCGGCGATCGGCTCATTTTCGATCGTTCCAAGGAGGCTGCAATGCCCAACGCATCCCCATCGTCCATAACGTCGCCGCGCGGCGCCCTGACTGTCCGCACCATCGCCATGCCCGCCGACACCAACGCCAACGGCGATATTTTCGGCGGCTGGGTCATGTCGGCGATGGACCAGGCCGGGGGCATCGCGGGCGTTGAGCGGGCGCGGGGCAGGGTAGTGACCGTCAAGGTCAACACCATGCATTTCATCGCGCCGATGAAGGTGGGCGACGTGCTCGAGGTCTACACCGAAGTCGAGAGCGTCGGCCGCAGCTCGATGAAAATCCACATCGAGGCCTGGGCGCGGCGCTTCCGCACGACGCACCACGACAAGGTGACCGACGCGATTTTCACATTCGTCGCGGTGGGCGACGACGGCAGGCCGAGCCCGGTTCCGCTGGATTAGCCGCGGCGCCGGGATGGTTGGAAGCCGGGCTTCCCACGCCGCCCTGTTTTGCTCTATGACCCTCTCCCCAACCCCTCGGCCTCCGCGCCGCCGGGCCGATAGCTCAATGGTTAGAGCCGGCCGCTCATAACGGTCTGGTTGCAGGTTCGAGTCCTGCTCGGCCCACCAATTTTTTCAATCACTTAGCTTTTGGCGTCTTGCCATCACCACCGTTATCCCCACTGATACGCTTCCGAAATCCCCGCTGCGCGCCCTTCAAATGATCAGTGTGGTGATGCCCGGAGGTCCGCTGAAGGATTTCCTTCGACATCCCGAGGAAGCCGGCCGCCTCCCATGCCGCGGCTCGAACAAAAAGATGTCGCGGTTTTATCGGGCGTTTCGCTCAAAACGATCAAGCGAATTGAAACCGCGCGAGGCCCGATTTCGGCCCTCGCTATCAACACGATACTCCGCGCGCGGCCACAATCCCGCCACATATATTGACGCACCATTAACGGCCAGCTACTGTTGTTCAAGCGGCAGCTTCGGGGCACTGCAAGGGTGGCCGCGACGTGGAGATGATTGCGGATGCGCGCTGTTCGTTTTCTGATTTTGTGGTTTATCGCGATTTTTGCTCTGACTGCCGGCATTTCCGGCGCGCGCGCCCAGACTTACGATTTTACGTTCAATTGCGGCGCCGGATGCGGCATAACCGGGGGCGTGATCCAAGTCGTGTCTGGAAGCGTAACGTCTATTTCAGGAACGGCGACTGGACTTTCCGGGGTGCAACTCAATGGAGCGTTCGCATTCAACTCTTCGCTGGATTCGTTTATCGGCTCCTACACCTCATCTTCTGATTACAGCTTTGCCGTTGCCACGAATAATGCCGGCAATCCTTACATCCAACTTGATATTATAAGTGGGATGATAAATAATCCCTCGGATGTATTTTATGCGGTGAGCGGCTCACCCAATGCAGAAATTACTGGAACTTCGACAGTCACTCCCGAAACGACGGCCACGCCCGCGCCAGAAGCTGGAACGGGGTTTTTGTCGTTTCTGATGCTTGGACTTGCCGCCCTCTGGCACAAGCGTCGATCGATCGTGATGTTCGTTCGCGAGCGAAGGCTGGTTGGCGCGGGCGCCAACTGAAATCATGGAGCTTTGATGATCAGGCGTCTTCTTCTTTGGTGCACGACCATCGCCGCTATCTGTGTTGGCGCTTCAGGCGCGCGCGCCCAGACTTACGATTTTTCATTCAGCGCGAACGGTCTAATGGGAATAGGTGTATTGACCCTGAACGGGTCCAATGTGGTCACGGCCCTGACGGGAACTTACGGCGGCAATGCGATGACGCTTTGTAGCGTAGGGCCAGGATGTGATGGCACATCATACTACATCACCAACCAATTTCTGTCGACCGCGTCAAACGGGCCCTGGTTCGCCGATCAAGGCGCAATGAGCAATAACAAGGATCTGGTGTGGCGCGCGAATAGGCGGTAAGAAACGTCCGCGATGCTCTTGTTCAACCATCCCCTCACGATCGTTGGTTTCGGGTGCGTGGCCGCGATGTTGGCCGCGTTTAGCTACATGTGTTGGTACACGAGCTATCTAGGAAAATTGGCTTCGCGCGATCCTCGTCAAATCACTTCGCCCAAAGGCGAACGCCATTGGCAACTCGTAATTCTCGCGCAGAAGCTGAACGCTTGCGACATCCGCGCTATCATGTTCGTGCTTTGCTTCCCGATCATTTTCGGTTTTTTCGCCCTTCTATCGATCACCAGCCGCGCATAGTGGCGGGGAATAGCTGGGCTGCGCCCGTGGGCCGCCGCCGGCCGTGCGATACGCGCATCGAACGGATGCGAAGCGCGTCGATACAAGCCACGCGTCGGTCGCCCTCCGTTTCCCGCGCAGTGGTTGGCGCAAGGGTCGGCTTGGGATACCGTCTTCCCATGGGGGCCTACCCAGGCAGGAGAGCGACCATGGCCGACGATAAAAAGTGCCCGGTACCGCACGGGACTGCGAACACCCGAACGAAATCGAAAAGCGACTGGTGGCCGGAGGCGTTGGATGTTTCGGTTCTTCACCGAAACTCCAATTTGTCCGATCCGATGGGCGAGGCGTTCGACTACGCCAAGGAGTTCAAGACTCTCGATCTCAACGCCGTGATCAAGGATCTGGCGGCCCTGATGACGGACTCGCAGGATTGGTGGCCGGCTGATTTCGGCCACTACGGCGGCCTGATGATCCGCTTGGCGTGGCACAGCGCGGGCACCTACCGCATTACCGACGGCCGTGGCGGCGCCGGCGCCGGTCAGCAGCGTTTTGCGCCGCTGAATAGCTGGCCGGACAACGCGAACCTCGACAAGGCGCGCCGTCTGCTGTGGCCGATCAAGCAAAAATACGGGCGGAAAATCTCGTGGGCGGACCTGATGATTCTCGCTGGAAATGTCGCGCTTGAGTCGATGGGCTTCAAGACATTCGGCTTTGCCGGCGGACGCGTCGATGTTTGGGAGCCCGAAGAGCTATATTGGGGGCCCGAGGGGACATGGCTGGGCGACGAGCGCTACAGTGGGGAGCGCCAACTGGCGGAGCCGCTTGGCGCGGTGCAGATGGGCCTGATCTATGTGAATCCGGAAGGCCCGAACGGCAATCCGGACCCGCTGGCGGCGGCCAAGGATATCCGCGAGACCTTCTTCCGCATGGCGATGAACGACGAGGAAACCGTCGCGCTGATCGCTGGCGGCCACACCTTCGGCAAAACCCACGGCGCCGGCGATCCCTCGCTGGTTGGGCCGGAGCCGGAAGGCGGCGCCCTTGAGGAGCAGGGGCTCGGCTGGAAGAGCAAGCACGGCACGGGTTTCGGCGCCGACGCCATCACAGGCGGCCCCGAAGTCACCTGGTCGCAGACGCCGACGAAGTGGAGCAACCATTTCTTCAATAACCTGTTCGGACACGAATGGGAACTGACGAAGAGTCCAGCGGGGGCGAAGCAATGGCGGGCGAAAAACGCCGAGGCCACGATTCCGGACGCGTTCGACGGAACGAAGAAACATTTGCCGACCATGCTGACCACTGATCTCGCGCTGCGCCTCGATCCGGCGTACGAAAAGATTTCGCGGCGCTTCCATGAGCATCCCGATCAATTCGCCGATGCGTTCGCGCGCGCGTGGTTCAAGCTCACGCACCGCGACATGGGTCCAGTCGCGCGCTATCTCGGCCCGCTCGCGCCGAAGGAGCGACTGATTTGGCAGGATCCGCTTCCGGCCCTGGATCATCCCCTGATCGACGAGAGGGATGCCGAGGTTTTGAAGGCCAAGGTTCTCGCGTCCGGCCTGTCCGTGTCCCAACTCGTGTCGACGGCGTGGGCGTCGGCGTCGACGTTCCGCGGTTCCGACAAGCGTGGCGGAGCGAACGGCGCGCGCATTCGCCTCTCGCCGCAAAAAGACTGGGAGGTCAATGAGCCGCGAGAGCTCGCGGCGACGCTGAAGAAGCTCGAAGAGATCAAGAAGGATTTCGGCAAGAAGGTTTCGCTCGCCGACCTGATCGTGCTCGGCGGCTGCGCGGCCGTCGAGAAAGCCGCTCGGGACGCCGGGGTCGAGGTGAAGGCGCCTTTTACGCCGGGGCGTCTGGACGCGTCGCAAGAAGAGACCGACGTCGCCTCCTTCGCGGTGCTGGAGCCGCGCGCCGACGGTTTCCGCAACTACATCAGCGGCAAGACACAGTTCATGAAGCCCGAGGAGGCGTTGGTGGATCGGGCGGGGCTGCTGAGGCTGACCGGCCCGGAAATGACCGTGCTTATTGGCGGCCTGCGCGCGCTTGGCGCCAATGTTGGAGCCTCCAAGCACGGGGTCTTCACCAACAGGCCGGGAACTCTAACGAACGACTTCTTCGTCAACCTGCTCGACATGGGCACGCAGTGGCAGCCGGCCGCCGGCGCTGAAGGCGTTTACGAGGGCCGCGACCGCAAGACAAACGCGGTCAAGTGGACCGGCACAAGCGTCGATTTGATCTTCGGTTCGCACTCGCAACTCCGCGCCTTCGCGGAGGTGTATGGCTGCGCCGACTCGGCGGAGAAGTTCGTGAAGGACTTCGTCGTTGCGTGGGTCAAGGTGATGAACGCCGATCGCTTCGATTTAGGCTGAAAATTCATCGCTCAAAAAAACGGCGCGGAAGCCCAGCCTCCGCGCCGCCAACTTCAAACCCGCAAATCCGTCAGTTGAACGGATTTTTGTACGCGTGGATTTTCACTTCCATGGGGCCGATGGCGGCGCATTCCGCCGTCAGCGTGTCGCCGGGGTTCACCGGGCCGACGCCGGCGGGCGCGCCTGTGAAGATCACGTCGCCGGGGTGCAGCGTGTAGAAGGCCGAGGCCAGTTCAATCAGCTTCGAGCAGCTGTAGATGAGGTCGTTGGTGTGGGCGTTGTGGCGGAGCTGGCCATTGCAAAACAGCTTGAACGGCACGTCGTCCGGGTTCGGCACCTCGTCCTTGGTCACCAGCCACGGGCCGATGACGGCGTAGCTGTCGATCGACTTGCGGAATGAGCGTTCCTCGTCGCCGCGCACCGTCATGTCGAGGCTGAGGCAATAGCCGGCGGCGTACTCCAGCGCCTTTGCGGCGGGGATTTGCGAGCCCTGCTTGCCGATGACGATCATGAACTCGAGCTCGTGCTCGTTGAGCCGGTCGAGGTGGCGAAGATGCACGCCTTCGCCGGCGCCGGTCATGGCGGAGTTCGCCTTGAGGAACAGGCCCGCCTTCGAAATGTCCTTGCTCGGGACGCGGTCGGGGCGGCGCGCCGCCATCTCGGCGATGTGCGCGTGATAGTTCGTCGGCGCGGCGATGAGTTTCGACGGCCGCTCGACGGGGCTCAGCAGCGTGACGCTCGACAGCGGCTTGGCGGGATATTGTTTGGCGTCGCCGACAGCGCCGCGTATGGCGTCGAGGTTCCAGTAGAACAGGTCGCCCCAGCGCGGTTGTTTCTTGCCGGCGAGGACTTTGTCGACGACCGCGGTGATGTCGTGGACCTTGTCGCCGATCACAACGCCGTGGCTGCCCTCGTCGTACCTGCAAAAACGCATGCTTTCCTCCTGGTTTATGTGTCAGTCGATTGAGTAGGCGCCGTCCGAAAACCGCAGCTTGAGGCCGAACGCGCCTTCGTTCAGCGACCATTTCTGCAGACGGTATTTGCGGAATCCATGTTTGTGATAGGGGTCGGCGTCGGCGACGGCGCGCGCCTCGGCCTCGTTCGCGGCGCGGATGATGATCATCCCCGGCCCCTGCGGCTTGCCGGCTTCGTCGATAAACGGACCGGCGGCGAACATAATGCCGCGCGCTTCGATGTCGTATTGATGCGCCAGGTGCTGGGGATGCACGGTGTGGCGTTGTTCCGCGCCCCAGTCCGAGGCGGGCTCGGAGAAGATGATGTAGAGCTGCTTGCGCAGATGCGCGCGCGGGGCGGTCGCGTCGGCCATGTCCCGGCTCCTAGCTGGCGAGCTTGCGGGAAATGATGTCCTCGCAGCGCAGGTTGTTGGCTTCGACGGTCTTGCCCTGCATCGCGTCCTTCAACGCCACCGATTGCGTCGTCATGCCCCAACGATCGGGGCTGCCAGACATCACTTTCGCCCAATAGTCGGGCGTGCCGGGGATGTGCGTGGCCTCGTCGAGGCGCTCGACCTCGGTGGTGTATTCGGCGACGAAGCCGTTTGGCTCGATGAAATAGCTGAAGATGTTGTTGCCCGGTCCGTGGCGGCCGACGCCCCATTCGACGTTGAAGCCGTTCTTTTTGAGGCGCCCCGACCCGCGCATGAGGCCGTCGAAATTGTCGAGTTCGTAGGCCATGTGGTTGAGGCCCGCGCCGTGTCCGCGCGCCATCGCGATGGAGTGGTGGTCGGCGCTGCACCGCACGAAGTCCATGTGCGACGTGGAGTCCGAATGGCGGAAGCCGAGCACGTCCTTGAAGAAGCGCCCCTGCTTCTCGATGTCGACGACGTTGAGCACGATGTGCGAGAGTTTTATAGGCTTCGAGCGGTCGTTGTAGGCCTCGTCGTGGCGCAGCACGTCGCTTGAAATCTTGAGGGTCTGGCCCTCGGGCGTGCGGACGGAAAAGCCATAGCCGCCGCCGGCGATCTTTTCGAGGTCTTGCGGCTTCGACACGATTTCAATGCCCTCGGCGGTGGCCTTCGCGTGGAGGCCATCGACGGCGGCGCGGTCGCGTGCGGCGAAATCCATGGAATGCAGGCCGGCGCGGGGCTTCTGGTGGATCGTCAGAATATGGTGCTCGGTGCCGCCGCCGCGCAGACGCATCGATCCGTTGGCGTTGGCGACCTCTTCGAGGCCCCAGATGTTCTTGTAGAACGCCGCCGTTTGGGCGAGGTCGAGAACGTCGAGTTCGACGCCTCGGAGATGGGTGACGCGGGGATCGGCCATGAGGGTCTCCTGTGTGTTTCAGCTACCTAGCGTGTTCGCGGGCGCTGCGCCACCCGCGGCCGTCTCAGAAGCCGCAGCCGAGATCGCGCTCCCGTCGAACAATTCCGGCCACCGCCGCCCGGTCCGCGCCGCTCAGCGGCAGGTCGTTGGCGTCATGGCTCGAACAGCCCTGATTGCCGAAATAACGGCGCGCGCGCTCCGTCGAGAAACAATAGCCGGCCGCCTTGTAGATGCTGTTGCGCGCCTTCCACAGCTGAAGGCAGGAGTAGCTTTGGTAGTCTTGCGCGGAAGCCTCGGCTCCCAGCCCCATGAGAACCACGGCCGCGGTCAAAGCTGTCGTTCGTTTATGGCGCATCGTCGATCTCCCTGAAGCGTTTAATGATAGGCGATGCTGGCTTCGCGCGCAAAATCGACCGCCTTCGCGTCAAGCCGCGACGTCGGCCGGCCCGTCGCCGCGCAAGCGCGCGGTCATTCTGCGCTCGATCCAGCGCAGCGCCGCGACGATGGCGACGAGCGGCAGGATTTGAATGACTCCCAGGGCGCAGACCGCGCCGTAGCTGCCGCCTTCCTCCCACATGGTGAGGCTGATGGTGCCGAGAACATGGGTGCCGGGGCCGACCAGAAACACCGACGCCGAGAGTTCGCGCACGGCGAGAACGAAAACATACAGCCACGCCGCGATGATGACGGGCGCGAGCAGCGGCAGCAACACCCTGACAAACATGCCTATTGTGCCGGCGCCGGCCATTTCGGCGGCCTCCTCGAGCTCGCGGTGGATTTGCGTGAGGCCGCTGGTGGCGAAGCGCATGCCGTAGGGCAGGTAAAGCGTGATGTAGGCGATCAGCAATATCCAGATCGTGTTGTACACGGGGATGGGCATCATAAGGTAGGCGAAGAGCACGCTCGCGCCGATGATGACGCTGGGCACCGCGATGGGGCTGAAGGCGAGGGCGTCAAGCGCCCATCCGTAGCGCTGGCCGCCGCGCTGCGTCACCCAGGCGCTGGCGAACGTGAGGAGCACAACGAAGGTCGCCGCCATCGCGGCCAGCAACACGCTCGTGCGCACCGCCTCGACGAAGATCGGATAGGTCAGGATGAACGCGTAGTTCGCCCAGGTGAAGGGCGAGGTCGCGGGCATGAAGGGCGTCGCGAGGTTGCGGAAGAACGACTGCCAGACCAGCGTCAGCAGCGGCAATCCAAGCGCCAGCGCGAACATCGCGCCCATGGCGATCGACACCGGCCAGCGCCAGCGCCCGAGCTCGATCGGCATGGGCTTGTAGCCCTTGCCGGTGACGGTGGCGTAGGCCTGCGCGTTCGCCGTCGCGCGGCGGTAGAAATAAACCGCGACGACGCAGATCGCCAGCAGCGAGAACGACAGCGCGCTGGCGACGCCGAACTCGGGCGTCGTCTGGCCGGTGGCGCGCTGCACCTCGGTCGTGAACACGTTTATGCGCGCGGGATTGCCGATGAGGCGCGGGATGTCGAAGCTTTCAATGCCGCGCACGAACAAGAGCAGGATCGTGGAAAAAATCGCCGGCCGCAGGATCGGCAGCGTCACGCGCCCCACGGTTTGCGCGGAGCGCGCGCCCGACATGGTGGAGGCCTCCTCCATGCGCACGTCGAGCATGCGCAACGCCGGGCCGAGCAATAGATAAGCGAGCGGGAAGTAGTGCGACGACAGCGCCCAGATCATGCCGGTCATCGTGTAGATGTTGAGCAGGGGCTGGCTCGACCCCGTCACGTCTTTGTAGAGCGCGTTGAACCAGCCGATGTTGGGCGACAGCGTCAGCGTCCACGCCATGGCGATCAACAAGCCGGGCAGGGCGAACGAGATGAGCGCCAGCGAGTGGAAGACCTCGCGGCCCGGCGCGTCCGTGCGTTCGACGACGGTGGCGACGGCGCCCCCCATGACGAACGTCAGCGCCGCCGCGCCCGCCGCGAACACGAGCGAGTTTCCGAAGACCTTGAGAATGCTCCAGTGGCCATAGGCCTCGACGAAGTTGTCGAGCGTGAACGCGCCGGGGCCGAAGCCCGTGTCCTCGGTGAAGGCCGTGTAGAACAGCGCCGCCAGCGGCACGATCACAAACCACGCGCAGATCAGGCCGCAGACGACGAGCCAAACCGTGGAGGGCTTGACCGCCGCCGCGAAGCGCGCCGACAGGGGCGCGCGCGGCGCGGCGATTTCGGGAACGATCGCGGTCACGACGCGGCTCCGCGGCGGCGCGTAAAACTATCGTGGCGCGAAAATGTCATTGAACTGCTTGATGCGTTTGCGGTCCTCTTCGGTGGACAAGAGGACGGTCTGTGTCTTCACGCTCTTGAAAGCGTCGAAAATATCGGGCGGGTTCGGCGTGACGTCGCCGCGCGTCGGGATGCGGCCGAACTTCGTCAGGAACGCCTGCGCCTCGCGGCTGATGGAATAATTCGCGGCGAGCTTCGCGGCGGCCGGATGCGGCGCCAGCGCGGCGACGCCGACCTGGCCGAAGAACAGGGGCACGGGGTCCATGACGAAGAAATCCGTGGGCGCGCCGCCGAATTTCGCGTTGAGCGTCAAGTTGACGTAGTTGTTGAGCGCGAACCAATATTCGCCCGATCCCACCGCGCGCGCCACCGCCAAATGTCCGTTGATGGTCACGGGCTGAACGGCGGCGACAATGTCCTTCAACAGCTTGGCGCCCTTTTCCTCCCCGTAAAACAGCAGCATCGCCGTCATGAAGGAATCGTCGGTGCCGTCGAGCGCGACCCTGCCGGCCCATTCCTTGTGGGTGGCGAAATCCGCGTAGGTTTTGGGCAGGTCGTCGCGCTTGACGAATTTGGAATTGTAGGCGGGCGAATTGTAGTTCGCGTAGACGCCGAACCAGCGCTGGTCCTTGTCCATGGCTTCGGGGATCAGTTTCGAAGCGTCGGGCGGCGCGTATTTGAGCAGGAATTCCGGCGGGATTTTATTGACGTTCGCGGTCTGCATCACGTCCCATGAATGCTGGCCGGCGCGGTTCTCGATCAGAACGCGGGCGAGCAACTGTGAATCCGAGGCGCGGACATAGTTGACCTTGACGCCCACCGTGTCTTCGAAAGGCTTCCATAGCGGCAAGCCTTCTTCCTCGTTGGTCGTGGAATAAACGACGAGCGCGCCCTCTTTTTTGGCGGCGTCGGCGAGGGATTGATCGAACCAGGAGGGCTTGGCGTCCTGCGCGCGCGCGAACGCCGCTGTCGCAAGGAGCGCGAATGCCGTCGCGCAAGCCCGGAGGGTCCAGCCTAATTCACGATAACGCGCCAACCAACGCTCCCCCGGTCTGTCACGCCGCGACAATTGGGACGGAAGGCGGAGAAGGTCAAGTTGCTTGACCGACGCTTGGCCCGCCAGTCGCGCCCCCCGGGTTGGCTCACGGCGTCACCACGGCTTCGATGATGTCGTAACCCAACGCCGGATTGAAACCCTCCTTCACCTCGTAGCTGGCCGTCAAATGCTGCCCCACCGCCAGTTTCGTGCGGTCGGCGACGCCTTCGAAATTCGTGTCGGTGCCGACGCGCAGGCGGATCTCGGCGCCGCCGCCGGTGTCCACGGCGAAGAAGCGGCCCTCCTCGGCGATGCGCGTGATGGTTCCCGCCGTGTTCTTCTCCACCGTTGGAATGACAAGCGGACCCTCGCCGCGCAATTCGCGATAAATGGTTTCCGCCATCCATTCGAAATGCGATCCGCGGTCCCACCCCGCGTATTCGTTCATGTTGAAGGTCTTGACGATCTCCGGCAGCGGCGTGTTTTTGTCGATCATGGCGCGGACTTTTTGCCGCGCCGACACGAGATAATCGAGCATGTTTTCCAGAACGCCGACGCCGCCGACCGGCCCGTGGGCCGGCACCACGATTTTTGGTTTGAGCGCGATATAGGCCTCTGTTTGCTTGATCATGCCCCATGTGGTGCCGTGGCTGTAGTCCGGCCTTATGTCGGGATGTCTTGTGTTGTAGCCGGCGAAGGCGGCGTGCATGATTCCGCTGTCGGGCAGAAACACCGCGACATCGCCGATGTTGTAGGGGTCGTCCACATAATAGAGCTCGACGCGCTTGCCGCCGAGGCTCAATGTCATGCGGTCCGAAAAGGCCATGGCGAAGTCGGCCGGCGCGGCGTTGGCGAGCGCCGCCTCGCGCTCCGGAAAACGCTTGCGCCACGACTTGATCTGATAGGGCTTCATGCCCTCAAGGTCTTTCAGCACGCGCTCGTGGACGATCAGCGTCGCGCCGGGGAGAAAATACGGCGCGCCGCCGATATGGTCCCCGTGATTCTGGCTGACGACGATCCAGCGCACGGGCTGGTCTGTGACGCCCTTGATCTTCGCGGCGAAGTCGCGCGTGTCGGGCTGGTTGTTGCCGGTGTCGACGATGACGACGCCCTGGCTGGTGACGATCGCCATGGCGTTGGCGTCGTTCTTCTTGCCGACATAGGCGTAGACATCGTCGACGAGCTTGACGAATTCGGCCTTGTCGCCGGTGACGGCGAAGGCCGGCGCGAGCGCGGCGGACAAGGCGAGGACGGCGGCGATCAGGAGCCGTGGCATTGGCTTTCCTTCCCTTTGGGTTGTTTTGCCCTTGAGGGCTATTTTGCGTTGAGAGTGCCCTAGGCCATGAATTGCCGCAAGGCGCGTTTGCCCGGCTCCCGCCGCGTGTGTAACCTGCGCGCGCGGAGCTTATTCCGAGGGAGATGTTCAGCGTGACCGCGCGAGAGAATTCGCCATGACGATCGACGCCGAGCGCGCCCCCTCGCCCTTCTGGGTGTTTTCCCTCGCGATCTACGGCAAGCCCGGCGTGCCGTCGGCCTGCCTCGCGTTGCAGGAAAAGTCCGGCGTCGATGTGAATGTGCTGTTGTTCTGCCTGTTCGCGGCGTCGCGGGGGCGCGCGTTGGAGGCCAGGGATGTCGTCGCGATTTCCAGCGCGGTGGAAGATTGGAAAACGGGCGTGGTGGCGCCGCTGCGCGGTGTGCGGACATTGCTCAAATCGCCGCCGGGGATTATCGCCGCTCCGCAGGCTGAATCTCTGCGCGCGCGTGTGAAGGCTGTGGAACTCGAGGCGGAGCGGTTGCAGCAAGAGGCGTTGTTCGCGCGGTTTTCGGCGGCGTCGCTGGGCGCGCCGGCGGCGGCCGGCGGCGGCGCCCAAAAAAACATCGGCGCCTGCGAGGCTTCGCTCGGCGCGTCGTTCGACAAACAAGCGGTCGCCGCGCTGCTGGCCGCGTTCGACACATTGGCGGGGTGAACAGGTGACGGAACGATCCAAGCGCATCATCGTGGGCATATCGGGCGCGTCCGGCGTCATTTACGGCGTGCGCATGCTGGAATGGCTGAAGTCGGCGGGCGTCGAGACGCACCTCGTTGTCAGCAAGGCGGCGGAAATGACGCTCGCCTACGAGTCCGACCTCACGATCAAGGATCTTCGGGGGATGGCCGATCACTTCCATCCCATGGGCGACATCGGCGCGTCGATCTCGTCGGGCTCGTTTCACACGCTCGGCATGGCGATCACGCCCTGTTCCATCCGCACGATGAGCGAAATCGCCACCGGCGTGACGGGTTCGCTGATGAGCCGCGCCGCCGACGTCGTGTTGAAGGAGCGCCGCCGTCTGGTGCTCGCGGTGCGCGAAACGCCGCTGCACACGGGGCATCTCAAGACGATGCTGGCGCTGTCGGAAATGGGCGCGGTGATTTGCCCGGTGGTTCCGGCGTTCTACAACAAGCCGAAGACGCTCGACGACATCGTCAACCACACCGTGGGGCGCATCCTCGATCTCTTCGACATCGATATAGGCGCGGTCAAGCGGTGGAAGGCCGGGGAGTAGCGGACGGGACGGTCAGGTCGCCGCTCGCGCCACCGCCCCCCCTCACGCGTCCATCGACGATCCCAGCCGCGCCCGACGCCACCAGCCGCAGCGCCATCGGGTAGATCGCGTGTTCGCGCGCCAATACGCGCGCGGCGAGCGTTTCGGGCGTGTCGGAATCGAGCACCGGCACCGCGGATTGCGCGACAATGGGGCCGGCGTCCATGTCGGGCACGACCAAGTGAACCGTGCATCCATGGATTTTCACGCCGTCCGCCAGCGCGCGCTCGTGTGTGTGAAGGCCCTTGTAAGAGGGCAGCAACGCCGGGTGGATGTTGAGCATTTTTCCCCGCCATTGCTCGACAAACCACGGCGTTAGCAACCGCATGAAGCCGGCGAGGCAGACGATATCGACGCCGTGTTCGACGAGGGTGGCGTGCATGGCGCGTTCGAATTTTTCGCGGGTGTCGTGTTGCTTGTGGTCCAGCGCGACGGCGGCGATCTTTTCGGCCCGCGCGGCGTCGAGCCCCGCGGCGTCGGGCCGGTTGGAAAGCACAAGCGCGATTTCGGCGGGAAAATCCGCCGCGCGCGCGGCTTCGATCAGGCTCGTCATGTTGGAGCCGCGGCCCGAAATCAAAATGGCGACGCGCTTTTTCGCAGGCGCGCTCACAACGCGAGCTTTCCCGAATAGGCGACGCGCTCGGCCCCCGCTTTCGCCGCGTGGCCCAGCCGAACGGGATATTCGCCGGCCGCTCGCAACGCGGTCTCCGCTTCGTCCGCGCCCGCCGCCGACGCCACGACAATCATGCCGACGCCGCAATTGAACGTGCGCAGCATTTCGCGCTCGGCGACGCCGCCGGCTTTCGCCAGCCATTTGAACACCGGTGGAACCGGGATCGCGGCGAGGTCGAGCGACACGCCCACGCCATCGGGCAGCACGCGTGGAATATTGTCGGGGAAGCCGCCGCCGGTGATATGGGCGAGGGCCTTGATGGCTTGTGTGCTCTTCAACGCGGCGAGAAGGCCCTTCACGTAGAGGCGGGTCGGGGTAAGCAGCGCCGCTCCCAGTTTTCGCGCGGGGTCGAAGGGCGCGGGCGCGTCCCACGCCAGCCCAGTGTCGGCGACAATGCGGCGGACCAGCGAGAAGCCGTTGGAGTGGACACCCGAGGACGGCAGGCCGAACACCACGTCGCCCGGCGCGACATCGCCGCGCGGCAGCAGGCGCCCGCGCTCGGCGGCGCCCACCGCGAAGCCCGCGAGATCATAGTCGCCTGTCTTGTAGAGGCCCGGCATTTCGGCGGTTTCGCCGCCGATCAAAGCGCAGCCGGACTCGCGGCAGCCCCGCGCGATGCCGGCCACGATGTCGGCGCCGATCTTGGGATCCAGCTTGCCGGTGGCGTAATAATCGAGAAAAAACAAGGGCTCCGCGCCCTGCACGACGAGGTCGTTGACACACATGGCGACGAGGTCGATTCCGACGGTGTCATGGATGCCGGCCTCGATGGCGATCTTCACCTTCGTGCCGACACCGTCGTTGGCGGCGACGAGAATGGGATCGACGAAGCCGGCGGCCTTGAGATCGAAGAGACCGCCAAAGCCGCCGATTTCCGCGTCGGCGCCCGGCCGGCGCGTGGCGCGCACCAAGGGCTTGATGCGGTCCACCATCTCGTTGCCGGCGTCGATATCGACGCCCGCGTCGGCGTAGGTCAGGCCAGTCTTGCCGGGTCCGGGCATCGCATTCCCCTGTTCGGGGCGGGGGTAGCGCGCGGGGCCGGGCGTGGCAAGACGCGCCGGGGCTTGTCCCGGCGCGAATTGCGCCCGATCGCGACGCTCACGCCCGGACTCGCCGGGGCGCAGGCGGTCGGCTCAGAGCCCGAACACCCACAGCAGGGTCTGGTTGCGCTGCTCCTTCAACTCCGGCGAGTTGGAGTTTTTGTTGCGGGCGATCGGGCTCAAGCCGGAGAGGATGGCGACATATTGCTTGCCGCCGGCTTCGAACGTCATCGGCGGGGCGTTGAAGCCGGTGCCGACGTTGATTTTCCAGACCTGCTCCATCGTCTCGTCGTCGAAGGCGGCGAAAGAGCCGTCGTTGAAGCCGGTGAAGACCAGCCCGCCCGCCGTCGTCAACGCGCCCGAGTAGTCGGCGTAGGACACTTTCGTCTTTTTCTTCACGTCGCCCGTCAGCGGATCCGCCATGTCGAAATCGGTTTCGTAGCGTTCGGTCGCCTTGTAGGCGCCGCCCTTCCAATCGCCGGCCTTGTTCGAGAGGTCTTGCCGCAAGGTGATGTCGACGCAGGTCGTCAACGCCGGAATGTAAAGCATCTTCGTGCGCTGGCTGTAGCTCGACGGCCAGAAGTTGTTGCCACCCGACGGCCCCGGGCACATCTGCTTCGCGACTTTGTCGGGCAACTGGTTCTGCTTGCCCGAATAGGTCTGGATGTCCTTGTTGGGATCGTAGTCGACCGGCTTGCCGGTCTTCTGATCGATGCCCGCCGTCCAGTTGACGCGGTCGAGATAGGGTTTCGCCAGCATCGTCTGCCCGGTGGCGCGCTCATAGGTGTAGAGAAAGCCGTTGCGCGAGGAGTGGGTGACGAGCGTGCGCTTCACGCCGTTCACTGTCGCGTCGAACATGATGTGGGTGCCGATTTCATCGTAGTCCCACATGTCGCCGGGCGTGAACTGAAAGAACCAGTTCATCTTGCCATCGTCCGGATTGAGCGAGACGACGCTGTTGGTGAAGAGGTTGTCGCCGGGGCGATAGGTCGAGTCGAACATCGGCACGGGGTTGCCGGTGCCCCACAGGGTCTGATTGTTGGCGATGTCGTAAGTACCCGTCACCCACATCGCGCCGCCGCCGGTCTGCCAGGCGTTGTTCTTGTCCTTCCAGGTCTCGCTGCCGGGCTCGCCGGGCGCGGGCACAGCGTAGCGGCGCCATACTTCCTTGCCCGTTTTCGCGTCGAAGGCGGCGATCCAGTCGCGCACGCCCCGGTCGCCGCCGGCGGCGCCGACGATGACCTTGTCCTTGATGGCGAGGGGCGCCGCCGTGAGCTCCAGGCTGGGTTGGTCGTGGACGTTGGTTTCCCACACGACCTTGCCGGTGTCGCGGTTCGTCGCGATGACCCGCGCCGGGCTGTTGGCGACGGAAACCACGAGGTTGCCGGAGAGCGCGGCTCCGCGGTTCGACAGCGGCAGCTTTTCCTGGCCCGGGTCCATGCGCCACAGAATGCGGCCCGCCGCGCCGTCGCGCGCGTCGATCTTGTAGGTCACGCCCCATTGATCGACGACGTACATGTAGCCGTCGTCGACGAGCGGCGTCGCCTGCAGGTTTTCGTTGGTCGAGGCGCCGCCGATCGCCACCGCGTAGGCGAGCTTCAGGCCCTTGACGTTGCCCTTGTTGATTTTGTCGAGCGTCGAATAGCGCTGGCCGTCGTAGGTGTGGTGGTTGGTGAGCCAGTTCGAGGCCTCGGGATTGGCGAGCCGCTCGGGTGTGACATCGGCGGCGCGCGCGGCGCCGGCCAGCGGGATCAGAGCCGTTGTGGCGAGAAGCGTCATTGCGAAACGCATGGTTTCCTCCTTGGGTTTTCGATGGGCGGGTATCAGAGACCGAATACGAACAGCATCGTGCTGTTGCGAAGTTCCTTGAGTTCGGGCGTGAAGTTGTGGCGCGCCTTCGAAATCGCGCTGAGGCCGGATTCGATCGCGACATATTGCTTGCCGCCGGCTTCGAACGTCATCGGCGGCGCCATCATGCCGGTGCCCACGTTGATCTTCCAAAGCTCCTCGATCGTCGTGTCGTCGTAGGCGGCGAAGGAGCCGTCGGTGTAGCCGGTGAAGACAACGCCGCCAGCGGTGGAGACGGCGCCGGAATTGTTGGGGTAGGGGACATGCGTCCGCTTCCTCACCTCGCCGGTGAAGGGGTCGGCGAGCACCAGGTCGCTCTCGTTGCGCTCGATGTTCTTGAAGGTCGCGCCCTTCCAGTCGCCGGCCTTGTTGCTGAGGTCCGGCCGCAACGTCAGTTCGTTGCAGGATGTCAACGAGGGAATGTAGAGCATCCTCGTTTTCGGGCTGTAGGACGGCGGCCAATAGTTGTTGCCGCCCGACATGGCCGGGCAGAGCTTTTTCGTCGGGTCGGCGAGCGTCTGGTTTTGCATGCCGGAATAGGTCTGGAGATCTTTGCCAGGATCGTAGTCGACGGGTTTGCCGGTCTTTTGATCGATGCCCTTCGTCCAGTTGACCTTCTCGACATAGGCCTTGGCGAAGAGGGTCTGCGCGTTGCCGCGGTCGAATGTGTAGAGAAAGCCGTTGCGGCCGGCGTGGGTGACAAGCTTGCGGTTCTGGCCATCGACGACGCCGTCGATCAGGATGTGCGAACCCTCCTCGTCATAGTCCCACATGTCGCCGGGCGTGTACTGATGCCACCAGTTCATTTTGCCGGTCTGCGGCTCCCACGAAATCATGCTGTCGGTGTAGAGGTTGTCGCCGGGGCGGTAGGTGGGGTCGAACATTGGCACGGGATTGCCCGTGCCCCAGATGACCTGGTTGGTTTCGACATCGTAGCTGCCAGTCACCCACATGGCGCCGCCGCCGACCTGCCAGGCGTTGTTCTTGTCCTTCCACGTCTCGCTGCCGGGCTCTCCGGGCGCCGGCACGACGAACTTCTTCCACGCGAGCTTGCCAGTGGCCGCGTCGAAGCCGGCGATCCAGCAGCGCGTGCCCCGATCTCCGCCAGCGGCGCCGACGATGATCTTGTCGCCAACCGCGAGGGGCGCGGCGGTGAGTTGCACGTCGGCCTGGTCGTGCATGTTGGTTTCCCACACGACCTTGCCCGTGTCCTTGTTCGTGGCGATGACGCGCGCGGGGTAGTTGGCGACCGTCACCACGAGATTGCCCCAAAGAGCCGCGCCGCGGTTCGCCAGCGGCGCTTTCTCCTGGCCGGGATCCATCCGCCAGAGAACGCGGCCGGCGTCGCCCGAACGCGCGTCGATCTTGTAGAGCACGCCCCACTGGTCGGTGAGGTAAAGATACCCGTCCTCGGCGAGCGGCGTCGATTGCAGGTTTTCGTTCGCCGCCGCGCCGCCGATCGCGACGGCGTAGGCGAGCTTGAGGTTTTTGACGTTGTCCCGGGTGATTTTGTCGAGCGGCGAAAAGCGCTGGGAATCATAGGTCCGGTGGTTCATGAGCCAGTTGCCGGGCTCGGGATTGGCCAGCCGTTGCGGCGTGACATCGGCGGCGAACGCCGGCGCCGCCGCCACTCCGGCGAAGATGGCGAGCGCGCGCGCGGCCAGTCCTGCTCCCATGGTCATCGCGAATTCCTCCCGTTTTCCCGCCCCGCTAATGGCGCGATTGTTAACCGGCGACGGGTGCGCCGCAAGGGAATTTTTCAATCCGGAAATTTCCGACGCACGCGGTCGCCGGAGACGGGGAAAAAGGCTCGCCGCGCGGCGGGATTGAACGCGCGGGCTGGGCCACGCGCTTCAACGAAGTCGCTCCGGCTGTTTCGAAATTCCATCGCCCGCGGCGCGCGAAGTTGGGGATTGCAAGGGTTTTCGAGCATGCTAATGTTTGATCGTTCATTTATATAAATCGCGCTTTTCAAGTTTGAGGACGACCATGCATCAGCCATCGCTGTGGTGGACGGGACTGATCCCGGTCGCGTTGTTGTGGGTCGTGGGCGCCGCCTACAAGACCGGTTCGATCGAAGCCGATTTGCACGGCAAGGCGGCTGCGGCGGTCGCGGCGGCGCTGCCGGACTCGGGCGGCGCCGTTGTTGTTTCGGGCGCGGGCCGGGACATCGCGCTGGACGGGCTCGCGTTCGCTCCGGGCGACGCGGCGAAGGCGAAGGACGCCGTCGAGAACGCCGAGGGCGTGCGCTACGCGACAGTCGCGCTCAAATCCGTGGCCGCCGTCCGTCCCTATGCGTTTTCCGCGACCCGCTCCGGCAATCGCCTCGTTCTGGCCGGATCCGCGCCGCTGCCAGGTGTCCGCGTGAAATTGATCGACGCGGCGAAATCGGCGATTCCCGGCGCCGAGGTCGTCGACAACCTCGCCTACGCCATAGGCGCGCCCGAGGGATTCGAAGCCATCGCGGCGCGTGGCGTCGCCGACGCGGCGCGGCTCGAAAATGGCGTGTTCGCTCTGTCCGACAAGGCTTATTCCATCGCCGGAATCGCGGCGTCCTCGGGTGTGTACGAGGCGGCGATCGCCGCGACCCAGCAATTGCCGGCGGGCGCGACGCTGGCCAAGGCCGACATCCAGCCGCCCGAGGCGAAACCCTACGCGTGGTCCGCCACCAGCGACGGCGTCGCCGCGATGATCTCGGGCGTCGCGCCGTCGATCGAGGCGCGCGCCGCCATTTTGAAGGCGGCGTCGGCCTCGTTGCCGGGAAAGATGGTCGTCGACCAGATGCAAATCGCTCGCGGCGCGCCGTCCGGCGATTATGTCGCCGCCGTCGGTTTCGCGCTGGCGGAACTGAGCGGCCTGTCGAATGGACGCGTGTCGCTGGCCGACGGCGCCCTGTCGGTCGTCGGCGAGACGGCGACGTCCCAGGCGTACGAAGCCGCGGTCGCGGCGGTGAAGTCTCTGCCCGCCGGCATGTCGCTGGCGCGCGCCGACATTCTCGCCCCCGAGACGAAGCCGTATGTCTGGGGGGCGTCGAACGACGGCAAAACCATCGCGTTGACCGGCCTGGCCCCCAGCGCCGCGGCGCGCGAGGCGATCGCCGCCGCGGCCGCGAAAGCCATGCCCGGCAAGAGCGTCGACAACCAGATGGGCATCGCGCGCGGCGCGCCGGCGGGCGATTTCGCCGCCGGGGCGGGTTTCGCGGTGTCCCAACTCGCGCTCATGTCGAGCGGCAAGGTCGGCCTGACCGACAACGCGCTGACGATTTCGGGCGAGGCGGCGGCTCCGGCGGCGTTCGACGCGTTGAACGCGGCGGTGAAAAAGCTGCCCGAGGGCATGACTCTGGCGCGCGCCGATATCCAGCCGCCCGAGGTGAAGCCCTATGTTTTCATGGTTGAGAAGACCGACGGCAGGGCGACGCTTTCCGGCTACGCGCCCGATGACAAAACGCGGCGGGACATAGAGGCGGCGGCCAAATCCGTGTTTTTCAACGACGAGGTCGTTGACGATCTGAAGATAGGCAAGGGCGCGCCCGCCAACTTCGTCAATGGCGCCAAAGCTGGCTTGCCGCAGCTCGCGCGCATGGCCACTGGCACGCTGTCGCTCAGCGACGGCGACATCGCGGTGAAAGGCGCCGCCATTTATGAAAAGGCGGCGGACCAGATCAGGCGGTCGCTCGAAACGGCGGCGCCGCAGGGCTTCAAAATCTCGGTCGCCGACATCGCGGTGGCGCCGCCCGGCGAGCCCTTGTCCGCCACGGATTGCCAGCCCAGGTTTGAGGGGCTTTTGTCGAAGGGGCATGTCGAGTTCGAGACCGGCAACGCCAATCTCAGCAAGGATTCGCTGGCTATTCTCGACAATCTCGTCGGCGTCGCGCGCCGCTGCCAGGCGGTGGACATCGACGTCGCCGGCCACACCGATTCCGTTGGCGCGGCGGAAAGCAACCTCGAATTGTCTCGGCGGCGCGCGGAGGCGGTTGTCGCTTTCCTGAAAGACGCCGGCGTCGATGTCGGCCGGATTTCAAGCGTTGGATATGGCGAGACGAAGCCCATCGCGCCAAACGACACGCCGGATGGACGGGCGCGCAACCGCCGCATTGAATTCAGCGTTAAATAATTAAAGGGGCGGCGGGATGTTTTACGATATTGGGCAATACGCCGTCTGGCTGCTGCTGGCTTTGATCGTCGGCGGCGTCGTGGGTTGGATGACCTATGGCGGTTCGCGCCGCGGCGGTTTCTTCGACGGCTGGTTTGGCTGGGGCGCCATCGCCTGGTTCGTCGGCCTGATTGTCGCTTGGCTCGAATGGGCGCCGGGCGAGCCAGGCCATTGGCTCGAACTCGCGCTGCTGCTGTATCCATTCTACATCGCGGGATGTTTCCTCGGCGGCTGGCTGAAGTCGTCGCTGTCGGCGGACCAAACGAGGGCGCCGGTCGCCGCGTCAGCGCGCGCGAAGTCCGTCAATATTTTCGCCGGCAATCCCGCGTCATACCCCGGCGCGCGCCCGGCTCATTTCGCGGCGGCCGCGGGCGTCGACGATCTCACACGCGTCGCCGGCGTATCGCCGCTCGATCAGAAGACGCTGAACGACATCGGCGTTTACCGTTACGCGCATGTCGCGGTCTGGAACGACGCCAACGCGGCGTGGGTCGATCACCATCTGTCGACGCCCGGACGCGTGGAAACAGACGGCTGGATCGCGGACGCGAAGCAACTCGCGGCGATGGCGGGGGGCGGCGCGGCGGCGGTCTCCGGAGCGCTTGTGTCAACGATGGCTCCCGCGCCCGCGCCGCGCGTAATGGACGATCCCGCGACGCGGGCGCTTCTTTCGGCGGGCGCGGTCCAACGCGGCGCCACCGACAACTTGAGCGCGGAAGCGGCGTCCGCGGCGCAGGCCGAGGCCACGCGTCAAGCGGCGGCAACAGACAAGGCGGATGCGGATCGCAAGGCCGCGGAAGCGGCCGCCGCCGCGAAGGTTGAGGCGGATCGCAAGACGGTTGAAGCGTCCGCCGCCGCGAAGGCGGATGCGGATCGCAAGACGGCGGAAGCGGCATCCGCGGCGAAGGTCGAAGCCGATCGCAAGGCCGCGGAAGCGGCGGTCGCCGCGAAGGCGGATGCGGATCGCACGACGGCGGAAGCCGCGGCCGCCATCGCCGCGCGACAAAGGGTCGTGGCGGCGGACGCCGCGATAGCGACCGAGGGACAGGCGGGCGCGTCCGCCGGCGGCGCGGGGGACGCGTCGCGCCCCGGCGTCAAACCGGAGGCGGACGCCGCCGATGGCGCCGGCGACGATCTCAAGCTGATCAAAGGCGTCGGGCCGAAAAACGAGAAAGCATTGCAAGGCCTCGGCGTTCGCCGCTTCGCCCAGATCGCCGACTGGTCTGCGGACAACGCGACATGGGTTGGCCACCATATGGCCTTCCCCGGCCGCATCGAGCGCGAACATTGGATTCCGCAGGCCAAATTGCTGGCGGCGGGCGTCGACACCGCCCACTCCGCCGGCGTGAAGTCCGGCGCGATCAAGATAGACGACGGCGCGGACGCGCCCTTGAGCGAAGCCGACGCGCGGTCCTTCGCCGCCGCCATGCCGAAAATGATGGCCAAGGTCGAAGGCGAGGACAGTCACGCTGGCGCGCGCCCGCTCGGCCTCGCCGAACCGCGCGGCGGCAGGGCCGACGATCTGAAATTGATCAAGGGCATCGGCAAGCAGAACGAGGCGCGCCTGCATGGGCTCGGCGTCTGGCATTTCGACCAGATCGCGGCGTGGTCGCGCGAGAACGTCAAATGGGCGGGCTCCTACCTCGCTTTCCCCGGCCGCATCGACCGCGAGGAATGGATCCGGCAGTCGAAGGTGCTCGCGGCGGGCGGCGAGACCGAATTCGCCAAACGCGTCGAAGCGGGGCTTGTCAAAACGTCCGTCGACGACGGCTCAAAAGGACAGGGCAACGTCGCCGCGGTCGAAACGCGCGAATAACAGCGCGTTAATTCGCTTCGACGAAAGCCGCGACGCGCTCGATCGAGGGCGTGTCGAGCAGGAGCGGCGCGTGTCCCTGCCCCGGCACGACGTAGGCTTCCAGGCTGGGATGGCGGCGGCCCATTTCGTCCACTGTTTCGGCGCTCAAAAGGTCGGAGTTCGCGCCGCGGATCACCAGCGTCGGAATGTCGCGTAGCCCCTCGAATTGCGGCCACATCGTCGGCAACGGCGCCGAGAGGTCGAGACCCTCGAGGGTTTTGAGCAGGGCGGGGTCGTAGCGCGTCGCGAACACGCCGTTCTTCTCTTCGAAAGTAAGTCGCGCGTAGGCTTCGAAATCCGCGGCGTCGAGCCCGGAGAATTGCTCGCCCATGGTGAACCGCGCGAGGTCGGCCGCGTCGGTCCACGACTTTGGCGCCGGCAGCTTCCCGACATAGCCGCGAATCCTGGCCATGCCGCGCGCTTCGATCGCCGGGCCAATGTCGTTCAGAACCACCGCGTGAAGCAGCGTCGGGCGCGTCGCCGACAACAACATCGCGTGCAGGCCGCCGCGCGACGTGCCAACGATCGCCGCGCGGTCAACGCCCATGGCGGTAAGCACCGCGAGGATGTCGGCGTTTTCGACCGCGAGGCTGTAGTTCTTCCAATCCGTGTCCCATTGCGACAATCCGCGTCCGCGATAATCCAGCGCCAGAACCCGCCGCGTCCGCGCCAGACGGGTGGCGAGCGCGGAAAAATCCGCCGCCGTGCGCGCCAGGCCATGCAGGCAGACAACAGGGACGGCGTCCGACGGCCCGCTCCAGTCGAGGACGTGCAGCTTCAACCCGTCGGGAGCGGTGTAATATCGGCTGACGGGCGCGGTGGGTGTTTCGGAAATATCGTGTGTCATCGCGGGTCCATGGCGTGGGCCACCGCACCATAGGCGACGCCGTCGCGTCGCGCCATCACATCCGCGCGGCGACGGCTTCCCGCAGGGTCGATTCAATCGCCAGTTTCGGCGCGCCGCCGAGCCGCGCCCGGTACACCTCGAGATTTTCCGCGATGCGCTGCACGTAGTTGCGCGTCTCGTCGATCGGGATCAACTCGATCCAGTCGACGGGATCGATGGCGGGATCGCGGGGGTCGCCGTGCGCCGCGATCCACTCCCGCACGCGTTTGCCGCCGGCGTTGTACGCCGCGAACATCAGAATGTTGGAACCGCGCTGCTCTTGAGCGAGCTCGCCCAGATGCGCGGCTCCCAGCATCGCGTTGTAGGCTGGGTCGCTGATCAGGCGGTTGTCGTCGTAGTCGAGCTTTTTATGCGCGGCGGTCATGCGCGCCGTCGCCGGCATCATCTGCATGAGGCCCTTGGCGCCGGCGCTGGAAACAGCCTTGGAGTCGAAAGCGCTCTCCTGCCGGGCGATGGCGTAGACGAGCGCCTTCGGCGCGGAGCCATCGACCGGATCGAAGCGGGGGATGCCGAACGTCGGATACGCCAACTCGTCGAGCGCGTAGCCGCGCTGGCTCGCGATTTTGCCGACGGCGAGCGCGAGCCGCGCGTCGCGCGCGCTGACGAGGACGGCGCCAAGCGCGGCGAGCTGCGCGGCGTCGTCGCTGGTCTTGGCGAAATCGCCGGCGAGCGGCGCCGCGATGTCGCGCGCGTCGACGGCCTCCAGCAATTCGATGGCGCGAATGGCTTCGGCGCGGTCGCCGCCGGTGGCCTCGCCGTCTGGACGGCGGATTGGCAGGCTGTCGTGGCCGAGGCGCGCGAGCGAGAGCTGCCCATAGAACGCCGTCGAATTTTTCGCGGCGGTTTCATAGAAGCCCGTGGCCGCTTCGCTCTGGCCGGAAGCCTCGGCGGCGCGGCCACGCCAATAGGCGATGCGCGCCGCGGATATCGGCGTGATCGCCAGGGGTTCCGCGGCGGCGAAGCGGGCCGCCGCCGTCGCGGGGTCGGCGAGGAACCGCAACGCGATCCAGCCGGCGTGAAACTCCTCGTCGATGCGCTGATCGCGCGCCGCGGCGACCCCGTCGGCGCAAAGGCGGTACGCCGTGCGGGGGGCGCCGAGATCGAGAAGCTTGCGCGCGATTTGCCGCCGCAGCGTCCACCATTCGTCGCCGCCGACGGAATCTTGCGCGGCCTTCGGCGCGGCGAAGACGGCCTTCGCCGCCTCCATTGGCTTGTTGTCGCGCAAAAGCTTCCTGGCGCGCGCGAACGCCAGCGTCGGATCGGCGAGCAATTCAGGCGGCAGCGCCGCGATGGCTTTCTCGTTGCCGCTGGCGCGCGCGCTGGCGAAGGCAGCCACATCGGCGCCCGCGTAGGCGGCGGCGCGCGCCGAAGCGCCCGCGTTGTCCTTGTAGAACATGCGGTCCGAACGGCGCTTGTCGTCGTCCCAGGTCAGGTAGTCGCCGAAATCCTTGAGGATGGCTGGTTCGTACGCCTGATAAAAATCCTCGTCGCGCCAGACCTCGCGCGCCAGAACGGCGGCGGCGTCGATTTGGCCACGGGCCATCAGAGCGCGCGCGCGGGCGAGCTTGCCCAAGGCGGTTTCGGGCGCGTGGTTGGCGAAAAACGCCTCGATCGCGTCGGCGGACTTCTTGTCGGTCCACAGGATCTCCTCGGCGCGGCGCCGAAGGGATTGCGTGGGCCAGTCCTTGTGGCTCGACAGGAAAGCGTGGATGCGCGTCAAGCCAGCCGCGCCGGGTTGCAGCCTCAGCGCCGCCCATTCCAGCGCGACGCGGGCGTTGGGATCGTCGACGCCCGCCGCCGCCGCGTCGCCCGCCGCGAGGTCGCCAGCGCGATAGGCCGCCAGAGCCTCGGCGACGCCGGCGGGCGGCAACGCGAGTTCTGGCTGCACGGGACTATCGCCGTCGGTCAAAGGCCAGTCGCCCGCGGCCTCGGCGTTCGCGCCATCGGAGGGCAACGAGGGCTCCAACGCGGCCACCGCCGTTCCACCGCGTGGTTTGGCAAGCGCCAGCCGCGACTTCGCGAAAGGCGCCAAAGCTTTGGAAACGATGGAAATATGGAAACGCGGCGCGATTCCAAGCAGATCCGAGGCGACCAAGCCCGCGCCGACACACAGGATCGCGGCGATGGGAAACAAGGCCATGTGCCGCTTTTTCATCGCCAAATCCAGAAGTCCCCGAGGATCAAACCCATGTTGCGCGCCTTGGTTTACGAAATGCTTACAACGCCGTCGCGGGCTATCGGGCGACCCCTTTCCCGACGGGCCGCGAAGGGCTATCTACTGCGGACACATAGTCGTTGGGCGGATAAGCGCCTCGAATTGCGGCGCCGGAGAGGCGCCGCCGCCGATCGGAGTCAAGGCATGGCCGCGAAAGCAGCATTCAGGGGGTCGATGCCCGCGCTCGTGACGCCCTTCGCGGATGGGAAATTCGACGAAGCCGCCTTCCGCGCGCTGGTGGACTGGCAGATCGCGGAGGGTTCGACAGGTCTCGTTCCGGTGGGCACGACGGGCGAGAGCCCGACCTTGTCGCACGACGAGCACCGCCGGGTGGTGGAGGCCTGCATCGCCGAGGCGCGGGGGAGGGTTCCCGTAATCGCCGGCGCGGGGTCGAACAACACCATCGAGGCCGTGGAACTGGCGCGCCACGCCGAAAAGGCGGGCGCGAGTGGCGTGCTCGTGGTGACGCCCTACTACAACAAGCCCAATCAGGAAGGCATGTTCCAGCATTTCAAGGCGATCAACGACGCCATCGGCGTTCCGATCATCATGTACAATATCCCGCCACGCTCGGTGGTCGATTTGTCCATCGACACGATGAAGCGCCTGTATGAATTAAAGAACATCGCCGGCGTCAAGGACGCGACGGGCAATCTTGGCCGCATTTCGCTGCAGCGGCAGGCCATGGGGCCGGATTTCATCCAGCTCTCCGGAGACGACATCACCGCGCTCTCCTGCTTGGCGGCCGGCGCGGTCGGCTGCATCTCCGTGGTCGCGAATATGGCGCCGCGGCTTTGCGCCGACTTGATGAACAGGTGGTTCAAGGGCGACGCCGCGGGGGCGCTTGAAATTCAGGACAAGCTCACGCCGCTGCACGCCGGGGTGTTCACCGAAGCGGGCGTCACCGGCGCGAAATATGGGCTCTCGCTGCTCGGCAAAATACGCGAGGACGCCCGGCTGCCGCTGGTGAATTCAACCGAAGGCACGCGGAAAATCATACGCGCCGCGATGGTTCACGCGGGCGTCTTGAAAGCGTGAGGCCTACCCGCCCGGCGTTCCGGGACGGGGCAGTGGAGCAAGCGAATTGGCCGTGGCCGACAATCGATACAAGATCGCGGCGGACAACCGCCGGGCGCGCTACGACTACGAGATCGGCGACACCTACGAGGCCGGGATCATGTTGACCGGCACCGAGGTGAAGTCGCTGCGCCTCGGCAAGGCGACGATCGCCGAAAGCTACGTCAGCGTGGAAAAAGACGGTGGCGTCTGGCTGATCAACGCCACCATTCCCGAATACACGCAGGGCAACCGCTTCAATCACGAGCCGAAACGCGCGCGCAAGTTGCTGCTGCACCTGAAAGAGATCGTCAAGCTGTCGAAGGGCGTGGAGCGCGAGGGCATGACCATCGTGCCGACCAAGATCTACTTCAACGACAAGGGCAGGGCGAAGATAGAAATCGCGGTGGGGCGCGGCAAGAAGGCGCACGACAAGCGCGAAACGGAGAAGGAGCGCGACTGGAACCGCGAAAAGAGCCGCGTTTTGCGCGACCGCGGCTAGCCGAGAAACGCCCGTATGTCGGCGAACACGGCGCGGAACATGTCCGTTGTGAGGACGCGCGTGTTCGTGTTGTAGCGCGAGCAATGATAGCTGTCGAAAAGCGTCGGACCGCCGGGCGCTAACTCATGGCGCTTGCCATGGCCGAAGGGCGCGCGCGAGAGAGGCGTCGCGTACGCGCGAAGCACGCTTTCGTGGGCGACGCGGCCAAGCGCCAATAGCGCCCTCAGGCCCGGCGTCGTGTCGATCCGCCCCGCGAGAAAAGGCCGGCACGTCGCGACTTCCGCGGGGGTCGGCTTGTTTTGCGGCGGCACGCAGCGCACCGCGTTTGTGATCGCCGCGTTCACGAGCGTCAGTCCATCGTCGGCGCGCGCGCGGTATTCGCCGGTGGCGAAGCCGAACTCCAGCATGGTCGCGTAAAGAAGATCGCCGGCGAAATCGCCGGTGAAGGGGCGCCCTGTCCGGTTCGCGCCGCGCAGCCCCGGGGCGAGGCCGACAATCAATAATTCCGCGCGCGCCGAACCGAAGGTCGGGACCGGAGCGTTGTGCCAGGTGGGCTCCCGCGAACGCGTTTCCGCCCGCAGAACGACGAGACGGGGACAAAGCGGACAATCGCGGGAGGGATCGCCCTTGGCGTGGGCTGGAAGGTCGGCCAAGCCAGGGGCTCAGGCGTGTCCGTCATCCGCGGGCGCGCGTTCAGGCGACGCCGGGACCGTTCGACGGTCCTGATAACGGGGACGCTCCGTCCGCTCCACCGGATCGCGGCCGATTTTGGCCGCCATGTGCTGAAGATCGACGAATTCATCGGCCTGCCGGCGCAACTCGTCGGCGACCATGGGCGGCTGGGTCGAGATGGTCGACATGACTGTGACTTTGACGCCCTTGCGTTGCACCGCTTCGACCAACGAGCGGAAATCGCCGTCCCCGGAGAACAAAACCATGTGATCGATGTGTTCGGCCATCTCCATCGCGTCGATGGCGAGCTCGATGTCCATGTTGCCTTTCACTTTGCGGCGTCCAAGTGAATCGACGAATTCCTTCGCCGGCTTTGTGACCACCGCGAAGCCGTTGTAATCGAGCCAGTCGATCAGCGGCCGAATCGAGGAATATTCCTGATCCTCCACCAGCGCGGTGTAATAGAACGCGCGCACAAGCTTGCCTCGGGACTGAAACTCCTTCAGCAACCGCTTATAGTCGATGTCGAAACCAAGCGATTTGGCGGTCGCGTACAAATTCGCGCCGTCGATGAACAAGGCGATTTTTTCATTGTCGGGCATATCGAACTCTTTTCCAATTTAAACTTATCACAAAGGGCTTGATTCAACCTACCCCGACGCTCCGGACCCGCGGAAACCGCGTCACAACCGGGTGTTTCGTTGGCGCCATTTCAGATCAATCCGACATATATAACATTCGGACGCTTTCATGAACAAAACCATTCCGGGCGCTTTCCTTCAACAAAGCGTGATTGCCAAGTTTCGCGTCCACTTTCTGCGCGCTCGGCCACAAAATTGAGGCAAAACATCAAGCCAAACAACCAATGTGAGCGGCGAGTCGCGGCATACACTAGCGGACGAATTGCAAATATCAAGCGCTTGGGGCGGGCCGGTATGGCAACGGTTAAAAAAACGTCGTCAGTGGGAAAGTATTAAGCAGCGGGACGATCACTTCCAAGTGGCGAGCTGTTTGAATGTGTCCGCCGCCGGCCCCGCTCGGATTTGCGCGGGAGCGATTGTTGGTGTACACGCCGAGTTCATTCACTCCTTTTTTCCAACATCGCTAGGGAGCGCAAGCCCATGGCCCGCGTCACCGTTGAAGACTGCATCGACAAGGTCGAAAACCGCTTTGACCTCGTGCTTGTCGCAGCGCACCGCGCGCGGTTGATTTCGGCCGGGCAGGCGCTAACCATCGATCGGGACAACGACAAAAATCCTGTCGTGGCGCTGCGTGAAATCGCGGAGACCACCCTTCATCCCGACGATCTTCGCGAGGACCTGATCCATTCGCTGCAGAAGAACGTCGAAGTCGACGAGCCGGAGGCCGAGGTCGTTCCCGCGCTTTCGTCCGCCGCCGGCGTGCAGAGCGACGTCCAAGGCGATGTTCAATTCGACCGGATGACAGAGGAAGACCTGCTGCGCGGCCTGGAGGGTCTTGTGCCGCCGGCCGCTCCCGACGAAGAGGCGGAGTAGGGCCGCGCCGCGCTGCTCGACTTCGTTCGCCGTTCCATTGCCCACGGGTTGTGCATTAGTGTCGGGGCGCCGGCGCGTCCGCCGGTCGTAGCAGGGCGTTTCCCCACATGATGCGACAGTACGAGCTTGTCGATCGCGTTCGGAAATACAATCCGAACGCCGACGAGGACCTGCTGAACCGCGCCTACGTCTACGCCATGAAGGCGCATGGCGCTCAATTGCGCGCTTCCGGCGACCCCTATTTCAGCCATCCGCTGGAAGTCGCGGCTATCCTCACCGATTTGCGCCTCGACGACGCGACGATCGTCGCGGCGGTGCTGCACGACACGATCGAGGACACGTCTTCGACACGCGAGGAAATCGACCGGCTGTTCGGCCCCAAAATCGCCGCGCTGGTCGAGGGCCTCACCAAGCTCAAGAAGCTCGACCTGGTTTCGAAGAAGGCCGAGCAGGCCGAGAACTTCCGCAAGCTGTTGCTGGCTATCGCCGACGATGTGCGGGTGTTGCTGGTCAAGCTCGCCGACCGCCTGCACAACATGCGCACGCTGGGCTTCGTGCCGCCGGACAAGCGCGAGCGCATCGCCCGCGAGACGCTCGACATCTACGCGCCGCTCGCCGGACGCATGGGCATGCAGCACATGCGCGAGGAGTTGGAGCACCTCTCTTTCAAAACGCTGTCGCCCGAGCCCTGCGCGATGATCGAGGCGCGGTTGGCCGACATGCGCGCGAACAACGTCAAGCTGATCGCCCAAATCGAAAAGGATGTCGTCGAGGCGCTCGGCAAGCGCGGCATTGAGGCCGAGGTGAAGGGCCGCGAGAAGGCGCCCTATTCGATTTTCCGCAAGATCGAGAACAAGTCGATCGCGGTGGAGCAATTGTCCGACATTTTTGGCTTCAGGATCGTAGTCGACACCGTCGAGGACTGCTACCGCACGCTCGGCGTCGTCCACACGCGCTGGCAGACCGTGCCCGGCCGTTTCAAGGACTATATTTCGACGCCGAAACAGAACGACTACCGCTCGATCCACACGACCGTCGTGGGACCAGGACGCCAGCGCGTCGAATTGCAGATCCGCACGCGCGAGATGCACGAGATCGCCGAATACGGCATCGCGGCGCACGCGCTCTACAAGGACGGCGTGAGCGCGGAGGCCAACGCGGCGATCTCGGAAAGCCGGTCGTACAACTGGCTTCGCCGAACCGTCGAGCTTCTCGGGGAGGGCGACAGCCCGGAGGAGTTCCTCGAGCATACGAAGCTCGAAATGTTCCACGACCAGGTTTTTTGCTTCACGCCGAAGGGCAGGGTGATCGCGTTGCCGCGTTCGGCGACGCCGATCGACTTCGCCTACGCCATTCACACCGAGCTCGGCAACAACGCGATCGGCTGCAAGCTCAACGGCCGCATCGCGCCTTTGTTGTCGGAGCTGCGCAACGGCGACGAGGTCGAGATCGTCTCCACGAAGGGCCAATCGCCGCCGGCCGCCTGGGAGGGGCTCGTCGCGACGGGCAAGGCGCGCGCCGCGATCCGCCGCGCGACGCGCGAGGCCGTGCGCAAGCAGTTCGCCGGGCTGGGGCGCCAGATCGTCGCGCGCGCTTTCGAGAAGGCGAAAAAAGCCTTCGCCGACGACATGGTGAAGGCCGCGCTGCCCCGGCTCGCGCGCCAGTCGATCGAAGATGTTTTCAGCGCCGTCGGCCGGGGCGAAATGTATTCCGGCGACGTGCTGCGCGCGGTGTATCCCGGCGTCAAGCCCGAGAAGCGCCCCGCCGGCGCGGCGCAGGGACTGACCGAGCTCGGCTGGTTCGGCCTGAAAAAAGCGGCGAACCTGGTGTTCAAGGTGCCTGGTCAAAACGACCGGTCGAGCAGCAGCGCGCTGCCCATCCGGGGCTTTGGCGGCGATCTGCCCGTGAGTTTCGCGCCGGACGGCGGCGCGGTGCCGGGAGATCGGATTGTTGGCATTTTCACGCCGGGTGAGGGCATCACGGTTTACCCCATCCAGTCTCCCGCTCTGGTGGCGTTCGAGGACCAGACCGACCGCTGGCTCGACGTGCGCTGGGACATCGACGAGGACAGCAACGATGTTTTTCCCGCGCGCATTCTGCTGAATTGCCTGAACGAGCCAGGCGCGCTGGGCGTCGCGGCGACGGTCATCGGCGATCTCGGCGCCAA
>CAIKAR010000034.1 GCA_903825465.1 uncultured Hyphomicrobiales bacterium
CATCGGCCAGCGAGGCTCGCGACCCGGGCGGCATCATACCGTTACGGTGGGCGACATCATCCAGGAATCCCGGGCGGCATTATCCCGTTACACCCGGGCGGCTTCGTCGGAATCGGCAGGCCTCGATTGATTCGCCGGTGGTTGAAAATATCTCGTGATGAGATCGACTCAAGCGTGAAATCGCGTGTCCATCCATTTTCTCGCGGATAGCCTCGTTTTAGCCACAATTGGACGTCGACCAACTACTTCCCCCGCAACTTTGGGGACACCCGCGTCGGTTCCCTGCTACCAGGAAAAACAACAGGGAATTTTGTGAAAATCCGCGTGAGACGCGGGATTTCGCCGCGAAAAACGAAGCTTTGTCAGCGGATTGGGGCAAATTCCCTGTCCGACCGAACAGGGAATTAAATCGAAGGATCGGAGAGGAAATTTCTGTGGCGAGGGCGGAACAGGGAACCGACCGGGCAATCGGTTAAGGCGCCGAGCGAGGCGGGTCTTCTTCCCGGCGTTGGCGCTCCAGCGTTGATCAGTCTTTGCGCAGCGGCTTACCGCGCACGTCCTCGGCGCGCTCGATTCGCACCAGGACGCCTATTCCGGTGTCCGCGCCGGCATGCGTCTGCTCTCGCGGCGAAAGGCGCGCGAAGATCGCGTCGCGGAGGGGACCCGATTCATGCAAGGTGGCGCGGCCGTAGAAGCGCAGAACGCCGGATTCGAGCACCTTGTCGGCCTGCGCCTGCATGTTGCTGTAGACCACCACGACGCGGTCGTCGTGCCCCATGTTCTCCAGCGCGGCCTTCTTCGAGCGCTCCCAAAAGGCCAAGTGGTCGTCGTCGAACAGCATGACCGTGCCCTTTGGACTGATATTCGGGCCGTCCGGTCCCGTCGTGCCGACGAGGCAAGGCTGGTTATCGACCCAGGCGCTCGCGACGAGCCGTTGGATGACCTCGCTATATGGCATCGTTTCGCTCCGCCATCGTCAACCGGCGACGACATTGTTAGCCAGCTTTCCAAGCCCGGTGATTTCGATTTCGATCCGATCGCCGGGCTTCATGTTGCGCGGCTTGTCGTCGGTGCCAAGCCAGACGACATCGCCGGGGCTTAGCGTGCAGGTGCGGGAGATTTCGACGATCACGTCGGCGGCGTCGAACAGCATGGCGGCGGTGGAGAAATCGTGCACGACGAGGCCGTTGAGCGAAACAAGCGTCCGCATCTTCGACACGTCGGCGCTTGTGTCGATCCACGGTCCCATCGGCTTGAATGTGTCGCAGTTCTTGCCGCGGATGTTGGTTTGATCCTTCTCCTGCCAGACGCGCTCGCTGACGTCGTTGCCGATCGTCCAGCCGAAGATGCTCGCCGTCGCCTGGTCCCTGGAGGCGTTGCGGCACTTGCGGCCGATGACCGCGACCAGTTCCGCCTCGTACTGAAATTCCTCGCTGGATTCGGTTGGCTTGACGATGTCTTCGCCGGTCGCGATGAGAGCGCTGTTGGCGCGGTAGCCGACGCGGGGACGCTCATAGAAGAGCGGCTTCCTGCCTCCGCTGGCCGCCATTTTCAGCACGTGGTCCCGATAGTTCGAGCCGATGGCGTAGAAAGTTGGCGGCATCACCGGCACCAGCAGCTTGGCCTCGGTCAAGGGAATGCGCTCGCTTGTCGACTTCCACTGGGCGAAAGGCGAGCCCTCGACAACTTCGACGGCGTCTTCGTGGACGAGGCCGAAGCTTGGACCCGCGGACGTTTCGACCCGGCACCATCTCATGCGCGATCTCTTACTTCGCCGACCGGACGAGGCGCTCGTCCCGCACGCTCGTGTCCTGGCCACGGACTGGATCGGCAACCGCCTCTTCGAGGCTTTTGGCGCCTTTCCATTCGCTTGAGGGCCGCGTGATCCCGTCGCTGCCAATCTGGTCGACGCCCCAGTAGATCTCCAGCATGTGGCCATCGGGATCGGCGAACTCCACCGCGATCTGCACGCCGGCGCGGCGGCGACCGTGGAAATGCAGCTTCACACCGCTCCGCTCCAGGTGGTCCCTTGCGCGAAAGACTTCGTCGAGCGTGGCGACGGCGAACGCCATGTGATGAAGCTCGATCTTTTCGGACGAGTCCTTCAGCGAGCCGATGAGCGCGACGCCGTGGTGATCCGCGTTGAAGCGAAGGAACACCATTCCCCCGGGGATCATGTCCTCCTCGTAGATGTCGGATATCTTGAAGCCCAGCACCTGGGTATAGAAACGCACGGATTGTTCGATATCCCTGCAGTTGAGGACGACGTGGCCTATCTTGGCGATGGCAAACGGCGCCTTGCCGGCCACCTGGAGCGACTCCAGCCGCCGACCAATCGTGGGTTCCGTCATGCCAAGTCTCCTCCTCCGCGCGTGACGGCGTCCGATCTTAACATTTCGTTATTTCGATAGGCAATAGGACGGTCGCTTGACGGGCCTCTCCGCTGATGGATAGCTCGCGTCCGGGCCGCAGGACGAGCTCGCCAACGGGGGGTGTGGATCATGAGTTTCGCTAGTTGGCGGTCGATGCTGGGCGCGGCTTTTGTTTTCGGCGCGATCGGCGCTGGCCCGGCGTTTGCGCAGGCCCCCTATCCGAACCAGCGCGTGCTGATGTATATTGGCTTTGCGGCGGGCGGCTACGCGGACTCGGTTGCGCGGGTCATCGGCGCGCGTCTGGGCGAGCGCCTGGGGCAGACGTTTCAGGCTCAAAATCTCGAAGGCGGCGGCGGCATCAGGGCCGCGCGTCAGGTGACCATCGCCCCGCCGGACGGATATACGCTTCTTGTCACGACCACCTCCCTGGCCATAAACGAGACGTATGTTCCCGGTCGCGGCTACACGGTCGATCGGCTTGCCGCGGTTGCGATGCCCGTCTCCGCTCCCGAAAGCATGACCGCCAACAACGCGTCCGGAATCAAGACGATCGCCGACATGGTTGCGATGGCCAAGGCCGGAAAGGTCTACCTCGGCACGCCCGGCATCGGCAGCAGCTCGCATATCGCCGCCGAGTTTTTCTTCAAGACTCTTGCGAAGGCCGAGGTCAAGCTCATTCCTTTTCAGGGCGGCAGTCCCGCGACCTTGGGGCTTATCGCGGGCGACATCAACGTGATGGCGGCCACCGCCAGCGGCGGCCCGGTCCGCAACGTCGCGAGCGGCGACATCACCGGCATTGGCGTCGAAACGCGCGAGCGAACGAGCATTCTGCCAAACGTGCCGACCTTCGCGGAGTCAGGCTATCCGGGGTTCGAAGCGTCGGCGTGGGTCGGCTTCTTCGCGCCAGCGGGCACGCCAACGGCGGTCCTCGACAAACTGAATCGCGAGATCAACGCGGTCGTGCAAGAGGATGAAACAAAGGAGCGCCTGAAAGCGCTCAGCGCGGACATTTTCATCCGCGATCGCGTCTCCACGCAAAGTTTCCTGGCCGGAGAAATCGCAAACTGGTCGAAGATGGTCGAGGCGGTCGGAATATCGCAATAGCGACTTGCCGCCGCCGCTGTCTTCAAGTTGAAGCCGGCGTCCGGCCTTTTGACGGACGGACGCCGCCGGAGCGAAGGTCGCCGATCCCGCCCTCAAGCACCGCGTCTCGAAAGCGCGCCGCGCAGGCGAGCGGTCTCGCGAATTCGGGCAGCGAGGCAACCACCGGAAATCATCGTTCGGGGCAAATAGGCCGGGCTAGCCGAACTTGGGGAATAATTTCACGGCATTGCCGCGATTGACGGCGATCAGCGTCTCCGCCGACAAGCCGAGATGGTCAAGGCCGCCGACTGTCTTCTCCATGTCCACATAGGGGTAATCGGTGCCGAAGAAGATATGGTCCGGCTTGGCGAAGGCTAACAGGGCGGCCATGGCGGGCGGCGAGACCGTCGAGTTGGCGACGTCGAAATAAAGCGTCCGCAACGTCGCCAGAATTCCATCGGGATTGCGCTCGGCGATGGTCGGTCTCCGCATCAGCTGCTCCATCCGCGCCGAAAGAACGGGCATTGGTCCGCCGGCATGGGTGAAAATAAAGCGAATTTCGCGGTATTTCGCGATCGTTCCATTGAAGACCAGGCTGCCAATCGCCCGCGCCTCGTCGAACGGCAATTCCATGATCGACGGTGGCGCGCCAGTGTTTAGGACAGAGCAGCAGTCGGGCCCGGTCGGGTGAATGAACACGATCGCCTTGCGCCGGTTAAGCTCGGCGAAAACGGGATCGAAAGCGGCGTCGCCCGGCCATTTATCGCCATAGCTCGTTAGAAGGTGGACGCCATCGACGTTCAATGTGTCGAAGGCATACTCGATCTCTTTCAGGGAGCCCTCGACGTCCGGCAGCGCGAGCGCCGCGAAAACGCCAAAGCGTCCCGGATGATCAGACGCTATTTTCGCCATGCCTTCATTGGCGAGCCGCGAGAGTCTGCGCGCCTCGGCGACGTCGCCAAACCAGACGCCGGGATTGCCGACCGAGGCTATGCCCGTGGCGATGCCGTTCTTGTCCATCTGCTCGATGGCGCGCGCGGGCGTCCACTGGGTCATGATTGCGGGCGGATTGTCCGACGAGTTCAAAATAAAGTCGCGCTTGGCGGCGAACCATTCCGGCGGATAAACGTGATGATGGACGTCGATGCGACGGGTGGCGGCCAGGGTCGGGATCGCCGACTGAGCGAAGCCCGGCGTTGACGCGACGGCGCCGGCAAGTCCCAGCGCGCCAAACGCCTTCAAGAAACCGCGGCGGGAATGGACGCAGGCGCCAGCCCCGCACACGGGCGAAAAATCCAAGGTCGGCGACACGGGCTCGGCCCACATATTCATCCCCCTATTTTTTCGCGTGCCGCGCGCGGCGCACTTCAAGGCTTGGCGTCGCTTGTCAGCCAATCGCGCGCGCGAAACGCTTATAGACCAACGATTGGAATCTAAAAGCCAGGTAGCCTATTGATTTGAGGTTCGGCAACCTGCAAGCTAAGATAAGCCAAGCGTCCCTCAACCGACGACGCGCATGGGAGGAGATCACGCGTGATCGTTGTCGCAATCGACATCGGCGGTACTTTCACCGACTTGATCGGCTTTGACACCGAGGCGCAACGCTTCATGCAAGCCAAGAGCTTGACGACGCCTGGCAATCTAAACCAAGGCATCGTCGATTGTCTGAACAAGAGCGGCATAAGCATCGGCCAGATCGCCGAATTGATCCATGGTTCGACGACCGCCATCAACACCCTGATCGAGCGCAAGGGCGCCAAAACCGGCTTGATCGTCACCCGCGGGACGCGCGACGTCTATGCGATCGGCCGGGGCAATCGACCTGAATCCTACAATCTGTTTTTTCACCGGCACCGGCCGCTGGTTCCCCGCGCGCTCACCTTTGAAGTCAGCGGGCGCATGCTGGCCTCTGGCCAGGTGCACGAAGCGCTGGATCTCGCCACCGTCGCGGCGGCGATCGATCAACTGAAAGCGCAGGGGTGCGAGGCCGTCGCTGTCTGTCTGCTGCACTCGTACGTCAATCCGGGGCACGAGAAGGCCGTTGGCCAAGCCGTCGCCAAGGCCATGCCCGACGCCTATTTGTCGCTGAGCCACGAAATTTTGCGCGAGTATCGCGAGTTTGAGCGCATGTCGACGACCGTGGTGAACGCCTACATTGGGCCGACGGTCGGCGGTTACGTATCGGGCCTCGAGAGCAACCTCGCCAAGATCGGCTTTGCCGGAAACCTTTCAATCATGCGATCGAACGGCGGCGTGATGACGCCCGCCGTGGCGACAACCCGCCCCGCCGCAATGATGGAATCCGGCCCCGTCGGCGGCATTATCGCCTCGGCGCGTTTCGGGCGGAAACTCCGTTTAACCGATGTGATTTCTTTCGATATGGGCGGCACCACCGCCAAGGCCAGCTTGATCAAGGACGGCGAACCGACGCTGGCGCCAGGCTACTATGTTGGCGGTTATGCAAGCGGCCATCCGGTCATGCTGCCCATGATAGACGTGGTTGAAGTCGGCGCGGGCGGCGGCTCGATCGCCTGGATCGACGAAATCGGCGCGCTGAAGGTCGGTCCCACAAGCGCGGGCGCCGCGCCAGGCCCCATCTGTTATCGGGGTGGCGGAACCGAACCCACCATCACCGACGCCAACGTGGTCTTGGGCCGCCTCGACCCGGACAATTTTCTCGGCGGCTCCATGAAGCTGGACGCGGAAGGCGCGCGGCGTGGCGTCGATCGCGTGATCGCCAAGCCTCTGGGCATGGAAACAATGGCCGCCGCCAAAGCGATCATCGACATTGGGGTGTCGAAGATGTCGCTCGCCGTGCGCGAAGTGTCTGTCGAAAAAGGGTACGATCCACGCGATTTCGCCCTGTTCGCGTCTGGCGGGGCGGGGCCGCTGCATGTGCTGGCGATCGCCCGCGAACTCTACATTCCAAAAGTAGTCATCCCGCTGTTTCCGTCGCATTTTTCCGCGCTGGGCATGCTGCTGGCCGACGAGCGCCACGACTATGTGCGGACTTTTTACGCCGACCTGTCGCGCGTCGATTTTACGACGCTCGCCGGCGTGCAGGCCGAAATGGCCGACGAGGCGCGCGCCAATTTGCGTTTCCGCGGCGACGCGGAGGTGCAGACGAAGCTCGACATCCGCTATGTTGGCCAAGAGTTCACCCTCTCCGTGCCGGTGGAACCCGCGATGCTGCGATCCCAGGACCGCGCGGCCATTCGCGAAGCCTTCGACGCGCTCTACGAACATCGCTATTCGCAATCCTCTCCCGAAGAGCCGGTGGAAGTCGTCAACATTCGGGTCGCCGCTGTCGGCAAGCGCGCGCCTCTCGTTTTTCCAAGCATCGCCAAATCGACCGGGGCGAAGCCGGCGCGCAAACGCCCCGTCTATCTCGACGACACGTCGGCCCCGGTCATGTGCCCGGTCTACGAGCGCGAGGACTTGGCCGCGGGCGCCGGTTTTGACGGGCCCGCGATCGTGCAGGAACATGGCACCACCACCGTGATGTTCGCGGGCGATTCCTGCGCGGTCGCGGAGACGGGCGAGTTGATCATCACTGTGGGAGGCCTGCAATGAGCGGACCGAAGCTCGATCCCGTCACGCTGGAAGTCGTTCGCAACGCCTTGCCGGCGGTAGCCAACGAGATGGCGGCGGACCTGCAACGCACCTCCTACAACATGATGATTTACGAGGTGCGCGATTTTTGCACCGCCTTGCTGGCCCCCAATGGCGATCTGGTGAGCCAGAATGTCGGCGGCGTGTCGCATTTCGTCGCCGATCTCGGCGTCATCGTCGTCGATGGCATGAAGCGCTATGGGGCCAGCGGGTTCAAGCCCGGCGATGTGGTCATCACCAACCATCAGGCCGTGGCGGGGCAGCATCTCAACAATATCGTCGTTTACATGCCCTATTTCTTCAAAGGCGAACTCCTCATGTTCGCCATGGTGCGTGCGCATTGGATCGACATCGGGGGGATGAGCACGGGCTTTGGCGCGGGACCGACAGTTGTCGATCCCTGGCAGGAAGGGCTGCAACTGGATCAGCTCAAGATCTATGAAGAGGGCAAGCTCGACGAGAAGCTGTATCGCGTCATCAAGGACAACATCCGCTTCCCGGAATCTTCGCTCGGCGACATGAAATCGCAAATGGCGGCTTGCCGTCTCGCTACTCGCCGGCTCGATGAATTGCTGCGCAAATACGGCAAGGACACCGTGTTGGCGGCGATCGCCCGCATCTTCGACGAGACGGAGCGAAAGTGCCGCAACGTCGTCGCCAGATTGCCGAACGGCGTCTACGAGGCCCACGGTTCGCTGGATGACGACGGCATCATCAAGGACGATCCGGTCAAGGCGCATGCCAAAGTCACCATCGACAATGGCCATATGACGATCGACCTCTCCGGCTGCTCCGGCGAGCGCAAGGCGGCTATCAACTCGCGCACGCTGGCGGGGGCGCGCGTCGCCTACAAGGCGCTGACCGCGCCGCTGGAACCGGTCAATGAAGGCTCCTTCCGGGCGCTCGATGTGATCATTCCCGAGGGCAACATCATGATGGCGCGTTTCCCCGCGCCCATGTCGGGCTGGAGCGCCGTTGTGCCTACGGTGGTCGACACCATCGTCACCGCGCTGGCGCCCGCCATGCCTGACCGCGTGCCCGCCGGCCATCACGGCCTGTTGGGCGGCGCCGTGGTCTTCTTCGGCGTTCATCCGGACACCGGCAAGCGCTTCGTCGTGCAAAGTCTGGAAGGCGGCGGATGGGGTGGCCGCCCGATGGAAGATGGCGAATCCGGCACGGTTTCGGTTTGCCAGGGCGACGTGCGCAACGGCTCGATCGAAGGCATCGAGCTGAAATGTCCCGTGCTCATCGAGGACCGCAAGCTGCGCGCCGATTCATGTGGCGCTGGCAAATTTCGTGGCGGCCTGGGCCTGGACGTGCGCGTGCGCAACCTGGTCGAGGGCCGTTGGAATTTTGAACACACCAAGCGCGAGAAATGCCCGCCATGGGGGCTGTGGGACGGCAAAGCTGGCGATTTCGGTGGCTATTTGATGCGATTGCCCGGCGAGGCCGACTTCAAGCCGATGCGCGGATCGCATGTCGCGGTGCCAATCGGCGCCGAGGCGATTGTGCGCACTGGCGGCGGCGGCGGCTGGGGCAATCCACTGGAGCGCGAACCCGAAGCGGTGCGCCACGATGTTGTTGAGGAATTGATCTCGCCGGAAACCGCGCTGCGCGATTATGGGGTGGTGTTGAACGCGCGACGCGAAGTTGACCTTGAAGCGACGCGGCGGCGACGCGATACTATGGCGAATTGAACGAGCCGAGCAGGAAACTGCGCGCGGACTCAAAGAACAAAGGGGAGGGAGCAACGATGGGTCGGCATCTCAAGATCGCGGTCGCGCTCGTCGGCCTGTTGTCGGGCGGCTCTTCGGCGATCGCGCAAGATCTCATCCGTGTTGGCAAGGCGGGCCGCGAGGCGTTCTCCTTCGTTCCCGTCGACATTGGCGATCAAATGGGGGTCTTCAAAAAGCATAATGTGAAACTTGAAATCTCGAGTTTCGCTGGCGACGCGAAACTACAGCAGGCCATGGCGGCGGACGCGATCGACATGTCGCTGTCGTCCAGCGTCAGCATGGCCTTCGTCGCCAAGGGCGCGCCCGACAAGGCTGTCGCCGCCTTCGCCGGCCCGCCATTGCTGTTCGCCCTCGTCGTGCCTGTCGATTCGCCTCTTAAGACGGCGGCAGACCTGAATGGCCGCACCATTGGGGTATCCGGCGTCGGCTCGGTGACACAATGGCTCGTCAACCAGATTTCGGTGAAGCAGGGCTGGGGCCTTGGCGCCATCAAGGTCATAGGCATCGGCGAAAACGCCGCTCGCGTCGCCGCGGTGAGATCGAAGGGCGTCGACGGCGGCGTCGTCGATATCGCCTCCGCGCTGAACTACGTAAAATCCGGCGAAGGCCGCATTCTGGCCCGCTTTGGCGACTCGGTCGGCGATTTTCACGTCCACGTGATGTTTGCGGCCGACAAGGCGATCGAGACCAAGCCACAAGCCGTCACCAACTTCATCGCCGGGTGGTTCGAGACCATTGACTTCATGCGCGAGAACAAGGCCAAATCCGTCGAGATCGCGGCCGATGTCATGGGCACAGACAAGGAATTGGCGAGCGGCATCTACGACGAATTGATGCCGATGTTCTCCAGCGACGGGCGCTTCAATTCAAAGGCCCTGGTCATTCTGTCGAAATCGTTCGTCGATCTGAAAATTCTGCCGAGCGAGCCGGATATGTCGAAGCTCTATACCGAGGCGCTGCTGCCGAAATAAGCGGGGAAACCATGAAACGCTCGATGTCGCACGCGATGCGCCAATTCATCTCGACCGCCGGTGGCGCGGCCTTGATCGCCATCGCCACCTTGTCCCCCGGGCGGGCGCAAACGGCGGTTCGGGTCGGCAAGGCGGTGCCCGAAGCCTTTTCGTTTGTGCCGCTGGATGTCGGCGTGCGCGAGGGCTTTTTCAAAAAGCGCGGCCTTGATATCGAGTCGATCGCCTTTTCCGGCGACGCGAAAATGCAGCAGGCCGCCGCGGCTGGCGGCGTCGATTTTCTGTTGGGCTCCGGGCCGGCGCTCGGCTTCATCGCCAAAGGCTCGCCGATCAAAGGCGTCGCCGCGATGGCCGGCGCGCCGCTGCTCTTGGCGATCGTGGCGCGGCCCGACGGTCCAAAGACCGCCGCCGATCTGAAGGGCAAAAAGATCAGCGTCTCGACCGCTGGATCGCTAACCTATTTTCTGGTCAGCGAAGAGTCGCGGCGACAGGGCTGGGGGCCCAAGGGCATCGACATCAAGCCGATGGGCGATATGGGCGGCCAGATCGCCGCGATGAAGCGCGGCGACACGGATGGCATTATCACCGACATTGGCAACGCGCTCAATTTGCAAAAGCTCGGCGAAGGCCGCATCCTCGTGCGCTTCACCGATATGAAGGATTTCCATATTCACGTGATTTTCGCGACCGATAAGGTCATCGCCGAACGACCGGCGGTGGTGAAGAGCTTCCTCGAAGGTTGGTTTGAATCGATCCGCTTCATGCGCGCCAACAAGGAAGCGACCGTGAAAATCGCCGCCGAAGTCACCGACAAGAGTTTGGAGATCACCGCGCAAGTTTACGATGAGCTGATGCCGATGTTTTCCGACGACGGAAAATTCGATCCGAAAGCGCTGGCCTTGATTTCCCGATCGCTGGTCGAACTCGACATTCTCAAGACCGAGACCGACATGAGCAAGCTCGTCAACGAAGCCTTTTTGCCAAAGTGACGCGCGGCGTCCCTGACGAGACTGAATCGCCGATGCGGGACCCCGAGATCGCGGTCAAAATCAAAAACGTCGCGCATTATTTCGGCGAGGCGGGCGACGCCAAACACATGCTCGCTCTGCGGGAAACCACGATCGACTTCCGCCGTGGCGGCTTGCTGGCGCTGATTGGACCCTCGGGTTGCGGCAAGACCACGTTGCTGAACGTGATCGGCGGCTTGCTGACGCCGACGCAGGGCAGCGTCGATGTCTGCGGCAAGACCGTCAATGGGCCGATGCCGCGTGAAATCGCCTATGTCTTTCAGGAAAGCGCGCTGTTTCCCTGGAACACGATCAAGGAAAACATCCACCTGGGCCTGCTGTTTCAAGGCGTGCCGAAGAACCAGCGCGAGGACCGCGCCCGCCAGTCGCTGGAAACGGTGGGGCTTGGTGAATTCGCCAATCACTACCCCGGCCAGTTGTCGGGCGGCATGCGCCAGCGCGCGGCTTTGGCTCGGGCGCTGAGCCTCGACACGCCCGTCCTGTTGATGGACGAGCCGTTTGGCGCGCTGGACGAGCAAACCCGCATGGTGCTCGGCGAAGACTTGTCGGTGCTCTTGTCGCGCACTCAAAAGACCATCATCTTCGTCACCCACAGTCTGGGCGAGGCCGTGTTTCTCGCCGACCAGGTGGCGGTGTTTTCAGCTCGGCCCGGGCGCATCAAGGAAGTCATCGCGGTGGACGAGCCGCATCCGCGCCGATCGGGCTTCGTCAAGGCGGAAAAATTCACCCGCCTGCGCAATCAGCTCTACGACCTGCTGCACGACGAAATTCGCAAGACCGTGGATCAGGGGTCGCGTCCGGGGGCGTTCTTGTGACGGCGCGCGGCGTCGTCGCGGCCCGGCGTCAAACGCGCTGGCGCAGCGGCCTTGCGCAGATCGTTTTTCTCCTCGCGGTCGTCATTCTCTGGTGGCTCGCGGCCAATCGCTGGGGCGCCAGCCCGTTGCTCCTGCCAAAACCGCAGCTGGTGTTTTTTGAGCTCGTGGACATTCTTCGCTCCGGCGAATTCTGGCCGGATCTGCTGTTGACGCTCGGCGAAGCCGCGGCGGCGTTCGCCATCTCGGCGACGCTGGGCTTGGCGACCGGCTTTTTCGTCAGCGTTTCGCCGGCGCTGGTGAAGGTGTTCGAGCCGCTGCTCGCCGCGGTCAACGCCGTCCCGATCATTCTCTTTTTGCCGCTCTATATTTTGTTCTTCGGCTTGGGCGCGCCGTCGAAAATCGCGCTCGGCGCCACCATCGGTTTCTTTCCGATCGCGCTCAATACAATCGCCGGCTTTTCGAGCGTCGATCGGCTTTATGTGCGATCTGCCCGCTCGATGGGGGCGAGCCCGGCCAAGCTCGTGCGCCATGTGCTTGTGCCCGGCGCTTTGCCAATCGTTTTGACCGGCCTGCGCATGGGCTTTACAGTGACGCTGCTGTCGATCATCGGCAGCGAGACCATCGCTTCGCTGGCCGGGCTCGGCCATCAAATCGTCAATCTCGCCGAGGCGATGGAAATGCCGCGCATGTTCGCCTACATCGTTTTTGTCATCGTCATCGCGGCGACGCTCAACGCCATTGTGACGCGGTTTGAAAAACGGGCGGCGGCGCGTCGATGAACGTCGGTCGTTTCATGTCGCGCTTCGTGACGCGCTATCCAGGCTGGTCCAGGCTCGCGGTGGTCGTCCTGTTTTTCGCGCTGTGGGAAATCCTGGCGCGGTTCTGGATCGACAAAATGTTTCTGTCGCCCCCCAGCCGCGTTTATGGCGAGATCGGCAAGGTCTTCGCCACCAAAGGCGTTCCGGAAGCTTTGGGCGTCACTTTCTTCGAATTGGGCGTCGCCTTCGCGTTCGCGGTGATGATTGGGCTTGCGCTCGGCCTCGCCATTGGGCTGAACAGTTTCGCGCGACGATCCTTCATGCCAATCGTGCTGCTGCTCTATGGGATTCCGCAGATCACCATTTTGCCTCTGTTCATTCTGTATTTTGGCATTGGCGCGCCCTCGAAAATCGCCTTCGGCGTCACCCATGGCGTTTTCCCGATCGTCTTGACGCTCGTGGCCGGTGTGCAGAATCTCAAACCGGTGCTGATGACCAGCGCGCGCTCGATGGGCGCCAGTCGCTGGCACATTCTGCGTTATGTGCTTTTCCCGCATATGGTTCCGAGCCTGTTTGCCGGCATGCGGCTGGGCATGGCCGGCGTGTTGCTGGGCGTCTTGCTCGCCGAGCTTTACGTCTCGATTTCCGGCATTGGCCATTTCACCAGCATGTTCACGCAAGCCTTCGATCCGACGCGCCTGCTAGGGCTGATTTCCATTCTGGCGGCCATGGCGATCGCCTTGAATGAAATCGTGCGGCGCGCCGAAGCGCATTTTTCAAAATGGCGCGCATGAACCCCGAACCAGAAGGTGGCGACCGACATGGCCGATCTTGAACTCACCCTCGCCTGCGGCGATTACGAGCTGACGCGTCCGTTGACGGAGGGCCATATCAAGGCCGAAGGCATCACATTTGTGCCGGACACGCGCTACGGCGCGAGGGAGCGCCACTGGGCGATGGCGAAGCACAACGCCTACGACGTCTGCGAGTTCAATGCGCCAGCCTATGTGATGGCGCGGGACCGGGGTTTCGACTGGACGGCGATTCCCGTGTTCGCGCATCGGCGCTTTCGTCATGGCTTCCTCTTCGTGAATCCCGGAAGCGGCATTCGCGAGCCCAAGGATTTGATCGGGAAGCGCGTTGGCGGCACGAACTTTCAGCCCGCCGGAAACGTCTACATGCGCGGCGTGCTCGAGGAGGATTATGGCGTGCCGCACGACAGCGTCACCTGGTTCACGGAACGCGGCGAAGACATCGATTTCGATCCGCGCGCCGGCCTCAAGATCGTGCGCATCCGCGACGACCAGACGCTTGATCAGATGCTGTTTGACGGCGAAATCGACGCGCGGCTGGAACCTGAATATCCCGCGCCCTTTCTCAACGGCGATCCCCGTTGCGTCCAGCTGTTTCCCAACGTCAAATCGGTTGAGATCGATTATTTCAAGCGCACCGGCATTTTTCCGATCATGCATGTGACCGTGATCAAGCGCGAGGTGGTCGACAAGCATCCTTGGGTGGTCGAAAGCCTGATGGCGGCGTTTGAAAAGGCCAAGACAATCGCAATGAAGCGGGTTGAGAACCCGCGCGTAAATCCGCTCGCCTTCTGGGCCGAGGCCTGGTTTGAGCAACAGCGGTTGATGGGCCCCGACCCGTGGAAATATGGGCTTGGACCGGAGAACCGCAAAGCCTTCGACAAGATCGTTGAATACGCGCATCGACAGGGTCTCATCGGCCGGAAATGGTCGCCGGATGAATTGTTTTCGCAATGAGCCCGCGCCTGGCGACACTCGTGGATCGGCGCGCCGCGCTGGTGGCGCTGATGCGGGAGGCGGCGCTCGATCGCCTGCTGCTCATCGGCAATGGGCATCACATGATCGATCTCGGCAATCCCGTGGCGCATATGACGGGCTATCGCTCCGTCGGTCCCGCGCTGCTCGTCATTGAGCGGGATGGGCGCCAGCGGCTGATGGTGGATGTCGACGAAGCGGACGCCGTGGCCGAGCTGGAGGGCGTCGAATGCGCGTTGACGCGCGATATCCGCAAGGAGGCGGGGCGATTTATCGGCGGTGGGGCTATTGGCGTCGTTGGCCAATCGGACGCGCCGTTGCCCCTGGCCAAGGCCATTTTGGCCGCGGCCGACGGGCGATCGCTGGACGGAGCGTTTTACACGCTGACGGCCTCCAAGACGGAAACGGAAATCGCCGCGGCGCGTCGCGCGACGGAGATCGCCGAGAAGGGATACGCCTATCTGCTCGACACTGTCCGTCCCGGCGTGCGCGAATGCGATCTGGCGATCGACGTCAATTTGTTCATGCGCGGCCTCGGCGCCAACGACAGTTTCCTGATGCTGAATTGCGGACCGCGCCAGGACGCGGTGATGCCATCGACCGAACGCGCCATCGCGAAGGGCGATCTGCTGCTATGCGAACTTTCGCCCAGCGTGGAGGGTCAATTCACCCAGATCTGCCGCACGGTCTCCATCGGGCCGGCGCAAGCGGAGGCGCGGGATAAATACCCGCTGCTGGCGACCGCTATGCATAAAGCCATCAACATTGTGAAACCTGGCGCGCGACTCGGCGACGTTTGCCTGGCGATCGACGATGATCTGTCGAGCGCTGGCTATGCGCGATATTCGCGGCCACCATTCATCCGGCGTCGCGGCCATGGACTTGGCGGCGGCTCGACCGCGCCCGGGGACGTCGCGGTCGACAATGACGCCATTCTGACGGCTGGCATGCTGTTCATGGTGCATCCCAATCAGTTCTTGCCGGAGACCGGCTACATGATGTGCGGGGAGCCGGTATTGGTGACCGACAGCGGCTTTGAAATTCTGAGCGCGAAAACGGCGGCGCTCGCCGTGACGGAGGCGTGACTCGTGTTGATGCCCTCCATCGCCTTGCCGACCGGGCCTTATGATTGGCGTCCGGATGCGCCATCGCGCGCGGTTTTCGATCAACGTCTGGCGCAATTGCGCGACGTGATGCGCGCGCGCGGCGTCAGCCATTGCGTCGTCCATGGCAATTCGTTCGATCACGCGGCGCTGCATTGGCTCGCGAATTTCACGCCCAAGCTTGGCCCCGCCTTGGCCCTCGTCGCGTTGGAGCAACCTCCACGGCTGCTTTTCTCCGGTGGCCCGGGCATGAAACCCTCGGCCGCGCGCCTCACATGGATCGAGGATGTCGCGGCGCTGCGCGGCATGGGCAAGGACGTCGCGGCCTGGCTGGCCGGTGGGGATCGCCAGGGTGTCGGGCTGCTCGCCGGCGCCTCGATCCTGTTGGGTGATTGGAACGCCATCAACGAGGCCGCGGGGGTTGATCTCATCGAGCTCGACGAAGCGATCGATGTGCTGACCGCGGAGGTCGTTTCGGCGGCCGCGCATGACAGCGTCAAAATATTGACCGCGGCCTCAACGTATTTGTTCGAGACGGCCAAAGACGGCGACGACCTGCTTGCAACCGTGCTCGACGCGGAACGGCTGGCCTACCGATCGGGCGCGCAGGATGTGCGCATGCGCGTCGCGCGCCGACCCTGGGGGCCGCCAACAACGCTGCCGGATCGACCGACGCGGATCAGTGGGTGCCTGCCGGTCGCGCTGGCGGTGCGCGGCAAGGGGGCTTGGGCCTACGGCTCATTCGTTCTCGGCGACATCGCCGCCTTCGCGGCGGAAATCCACTCGTTGTTGATCGCCTCCCACGATTGCGCGCCGCTGGTGAATCGTGTGGCCTTCCCGGAGGCGCCCACCGCCGCGCCTGTCGGGGTCAGCGAAGCGCGCGTCGAGGCGCGCGGCGCGCGTTGGTCGGGACTGTTTCGGCAAAACCCGCATTCCCGCGAATTTCTGTGGCTGCCCCCCGGACTTTGATCCGCCACAACCCGCGGCGGACCGCGCTTATGGGCGGACCGCGGGATATAACGCATCTTGGTATATCTCGGCGCTTAACGATATCGCAATCCGCCGGATGTGCCTGCCTTACTCGATCTTGCGACGGACGAGCGCTCGCGCCGAATCCCGGGTTTGTTGGCGGCGCTGTCGATATTGGCGGATCGCTGGGGGCGGCCAATCGGTCGCCGAAAGGCACTGGCTAACCCGCGCGGCCGGCAGACGACGACATGAAAAAGCACGGCAAGCGGCCCCACGCCGCCGAACAAGGCGACACTGTTGATTTCCAGCCGGAATTGACCCAGGATTTTCATGGCGGAATGATCACTCCCGCGCATCCATTTCTGACCGAGTTTGCGAAGGAAAATCGCGCTTCTCGCTCACGGAGGCGGGTCAGCGCATATCGGAAATAGTTCG
>CAIKAR010000035.1 GCA_903825465.1 uncultured Hyphomicrobiales bacterium
CAACGTCGAATGACACTCAACAAATCCATGTCTATCACTCCCGATACCCCCGCCGCAGCCAGCCAGGGGGAAGTTCAACATGGGTCAAATCTCAGTGGAAATTACCGTCCCTTAAGGGTCAGTTCTCAATGCAACTCTACAACCGCCGGAAATTGTTCAAAGACTTCAGGCCTCCATCAAAAAGGCGGCCGCGGATCCCACGCTTATGGGGCCGCTTTTCAAGCTCGGAATCGTTGCGACAAGCAGCACTCCAGGCGAATTCAAGGAATTCGTTCGCAGCGAAACAGATAGATGGAGCAAACTCATCGGAGCCAGCGGCGTAGCAACCAAATAAAGGAATTTTTTCGCACCGCGATTCTTCCTCTTCATGCGGTTCGCCTCGGCGCGGCAACTTGAAGAAAGCCAGACGAATGGCTAGAATTTTTGCCACGTCTCGAAAATGCGGGGCGAGGGGGGAAGCAGATGGGCATTCGGTGCGCCGCGGCCATGGCCGCGATCGCGAGCATCGCGGCTTTTATCGGCGCGGCCTTCGCGCAGGAGTCCGGAGCGACTGTCGATATCGGGGCGCACGATTTCGGCGGCGTCGTGACAAGCGCGAAAGGGCCGGAGGCCGGCGTCTGGGTTGTCGCCGAGACCACGAGCCTGCCGGTCAAGTTCGCTAAAATCGTCGTGACGGACGACCTTGGCCGCTACGTTGTCCCGGAACTGCCCGACGCCTCCTACAAAGTCTGGACGCGCGGCTATGGCCTCGTCGACGGGCCCGCCGTCGAGGCGCGTCCCGGCCGACATCTCGACCTCGCGGCCACTCCGGCGGCGACGCCCGCGGAGGCGGCGCGGTACTTTCCGGCGATCTACTGGCTTGCCATGCTCGACATCCCCGACGCCGGCCTGTTTCCGGGCACCGGAGGCGGCCCGGGCGGGAATGGCATGCCCAAAAACATGCGCGCCCAGAGCTATTGGCTCGACGGCATCAAGACCCACGGCTGCAACACCTGTCACCAGCTCGGCAACCTTGCGACGCGCACGCTTCCGGCGGGGCTCGGCGAGTTCAAGACCTCGGCCGACGCCTGGTTTCGCCGCATCCACTCGGGTCGGGCGAGCGACATCATGCTGCGCAACATCGGCCATATCGACGCGACGCGCGCGCTCGCCAATTTCGCCAACTGGACCGACCGTATCGCGGCCGGCGAGGTTCCCTTCGCCGCGCCGGCGCGGCCGAGCGGAATCGAGCGCAACATCGTCTTGTCGGAATGGGACTGGTCGCGGCCCTACGTCTACATCCACGACGAGATATCGACCGACAAACGCAATCCGCGCGTCAACGCCAACGGGCCGCTTTACGGGACGCCCGAATGGAGTTCGGACTATGTGCCGGTGCTCGACCCCGTAAAAAACGATGCGCGCGAAATCAAGCTGGCGCCGCGCGACCCGGCAACCCCCACTTCGAAAACGGACCCGATGTTCGCGCCATCGCCCTATTGGGGCGATGAGCCGATCTGGGACAGCCGCACGACGCCGCACAATCCGATGATGGATGGCGAGGGCCGCGTCTGGATCACGTCGCGCCTGCGCCCGGCGCGCAATCCGGCCTGGTGCCGCGCGGGCTCCGATCACCCGTCCGCGAAAGTGTTTCCGCTTGGAAGCTCGGCCCGCCAGCTGTCCGTATTCGACCCGAAGGCGAACGAAATCGAGACGATCGACACCTGTTTCAGCACGCATCACCTCGAATTCGCGGAAGACGCTCACAATACCCTGTGGCTAAGCGCCGGCTTCGGCGGCAACGGCGGCGGGGATGTCGTGGGCTGGGTGGACACAAAGGTTTTCGACGAAACCCATGATGAACAGAAGGCGCAGGGTTGGACGCCGCTGATTCTCGACACCGCCGGCACCGGCAAGCGCACGGAATGGACCGAGCCCGGCAAGCCGCAGCAGCCGGGCAAGGACATGCGCATCGTGGCGCCGCTCTACGGCATCGCGTGGAGTCCCGTCGACGGCTCGGTGTGGGGCTCCGTCGTCGCGTTTCCGGGCGCGGTATTGCGCCTCAATCCGGGCGCCAACCCTTCCGAAACGGCGCTCGCCGAATTCTATCAGGTTCCCTTCAACGAGCCGCGCGCGCCGCTCAACGGATATTCGCCGCGCGGTCTCGATATCGACCGCGAGGGCGTCGTATGGGTGCCTCTGGCGAGCGGACACCTCGCCAGTTTCGACCGCCGCAAATGCACAGTCCTGAACGGCCCCACGGCGACCGGAAAGCATTGCCCCGAGGGCTGGACGCTGTATCCGTTTCCCGGGCCGCAGTATCACGGCGTGCAAGAGTCCGGCAGCGCCGAGGCGAGCTACTTCACGTGGGTGGATCAGCACAACGTCTTCGGTCTCGGCGCCGACACGCCGTTCGCGACCGGCAACCTCTCGGATTCGTTGCATGCGCTCGTCGATGGACGCTTCGTCGAGCTGCGGGTGCCCTATCCAATGGGGTTCTTCGCCAAGGGCATGGACGCGCGCATCGACGATGCCGACGCGGGATGGAAGGGCAGGGGGCTTTGGTCGAACTACGCTGAGCGCGCGCCCTTCCACATCGAAGGCGGCAAGGGTACGCGGCCGAAGGTCGTAAAATTCCAGTTGCGGCCGGACCCGCTGGCGCGTTGAAGTTTTTTTGGACGGGGAGGCTGCGATGTCGAACATGAAATCCGCGCAAGGGCGCAAGGGGGCGGCGCTGAGCCGACGCGCGCTGGTGGCGAGCGCGGCGACGGGCGCGCTTGGCCTCGCGGTCGATCCGGCCCAGGCGCAACGCTGCCCGGCGGAACCGCCGGAGCGCGCCAAAGGTCCGCCGGTCTTTCGCGGGTTCGACCAGACCGACATCGACGAGGGTTACGACAACGATATCTGGGCTTTCAACGTCAAGAATATCGACGCGCGCCGCGCCGCCAACAACGAGATCGCCCTGTCGGCGATCGGCAAGCCGCAACGCGCGGCCTACGGCCCGACCGAAATCGAAGGCCTCGACATCTACAGGACCCGGCGCGCCAACGCTCCGACGTTGATTTTCATCCATGGCGGCACGTGGAGAAACGGCAAGGCCGCGCAATTCACGGTCTACGCCGAGCCTTTCGTCAAAGCGGGCGCGAATTTCGTTGTTCCCGATTTCGCCAATGTCGGCCAGACCGGCGGCGATCTTTTCCCAATGGTGGACCAATGCCGCCGCGTCGTCGCGTGGGTCAAAGCAAACGCCGCGACGTATGGCGGCGACCCGAACCGGCTGTATCTGTGCAGCCGCTCGAGCGGCAGCCATCTCGCAAGCTGTGTGTTGATCACCGACTGGGAAAAGCAGGGCCTCCCGCTCGATATTCTCAAGGGCGCGGTGCTCGGCAGCGGCATGTACGACCTTGAGCCGGTGAGCATGTCGAAACGGCAGGCGTTCGTGAAATTCACCCCCGCGGCCATCGAGGAGCTGTCCGCGATCCGCCACATTGACCGCATCCACACGCCTGTCTTCATCGGCAACGGCGGGTCGGAGACGCCGGAATTTTTGCGCCAGGCCGCCGAGTTCGCCGCCGCCTTGCGCGCCGCCGGCAAGCCCGTCCAGCAGGTCGTCGCGAAAGGCTATAACCACTACGAGATGGGCGAAACCATCGGCAATCCGTATGCGCTGCTCGGGCGCGCGGCGATGGATATGATGGGGCTGAATACCTTTTGATCCTGGATGCGCGCGCCGAGCGTCGGCGACCAATGGGAATTGCGAAGTGGCTGCAGGCCCAATCGTCCCTTTGGCGGTGTTGACGCCGATTTAAAGATTTGGGTTACGCCACGTAGGGGCCGACGACCAATCGATGCGCCCCGCTTACGACGTCGGCCTTGCTAAAATATCAAACCGGGGCGTTTTTCGGTTGGATCGGGGGTTGTCCGGCGAATGTCGGTATAATCCCTTGCCTTGCGGCGAAACACGGATATCATCCAAAAAAATCTCTTCGGGAGGATTGTCGATGAAGCGCGGGCTCGTTCCACTGGTCGCCGCGATGGCGCTGTTTTCAAGCGCCGCGGGCGCGCAGCAGGCGCTGACGGACTCGCAAAAGATCGGCCAGCGGCTGGCGACACAGCATTGCGGCGTCTGCCATTTCCATATCCAGATCAATTCAACGGCGAGCTATGGACCGTTGTTGTCGAAAGCCAATTTCGAGGGCGGCCGCGACGCGGAGCTCAAGGGGGTCATCGCCAACGGCGGTCCCAACATGCCGGGCTTCAAATATATGTTCGAGCCCGCCGAGATCGACGCGATCGTCGATTTCCTCAAAACCGTCAATCCTCCCGGCCTCACCGCCGAAAAGCAATAAACCGCCGCAAGCGCCCCGCAACCCGTTCACGGGAGATCGTTCATGACCGCCATGAAAACCAAGCTCTTCTCGACCGTCGCCACGCTGGCTCTGACGCTCGCGGCGCCCGCGTTCGCGGCCGACGCCATCTTGTCCGGCGTGATCAAGGGGCCCGACGGAAAGCCGATGGGTGGCGTCGATGTCTCGGCCAAGGCGCTGGGCTCGAACATCACCACGACCGTCTTCACGGACGACGGCGGCGTTTACGTTTTCCCCGCGCTGCCCGCCGCGACTTATCGCGTGCGCGCGCAGGCGCTGACATTCGACACGGCTGAGGCGAACGTCGCCGCCGACGGCAAAAAGAAACAGGACTTCGCTCTCGCCCCGTTGAAGGACTTCGTCCGCCAACTTCCCGGCAACGAGCTTTTGACCGCGTTGCCGCAAGACACGCCCGAGGACGCGGCGATGCACCGCATCGTGCGCAGCCAGTGCACGGCCTGCCACACGTCGAGCTTCGTGCTGCAACACAAGTTCGACGAGGCGGGCTGGACCAAGATTCTGAATTTGATGAAAAACGTCAATGTCTACGGCATGAAGGTCGATCGGCCGCCGCAGGCGGTCGTCGATTTCAACGAGAAGCAGCTCGCCGCCTATCTCGCGCGCGCCCGGGGGCCCGGCGAGACCTCGATGAAGTTCGACCACATGCGCCCCCGGCCCACGGGCGAAGCGGCGCGGGTCGTTTTCAAGGAATACGATGTCCCGATCAATCCCGACGCGGGGTTGCCCGACAAAACGACGACGAACGATGGCTCGAACTGGAAGCTGGGAACGCCATCGGGCCTCGGCTCCACGGTGCATGACGCCTGGCAAGATCTCGACGGCAATGTCTGGCACACCTCGAACGTGCCAAACCATGTCGCGAGCGTGACGAAGATCGACGCGAAAACCGGCGAGTACACGCAAGTCAAAATTCCAGGACCGGGGGGCTTCGCCGCGCCCACGCACGGCATGACGCGCGCGCCCGACGGCACGTTGTGGTTCAACATCACAACGTCGAAGGGAGGCCTTGCGCATCTCGATCCGAAGACTCTCAAGGTCGATATCTATCTGCCGCCGGAGGGCATGATGCCGACGGGAGGCGCGACGACGGTCGATTTCGACGGCAAGGGCAACATTTGGGCGTCGGCGCCGCAAGGCGCGCTCCGCTTCGATCCGAAGACCGAAAAATTCACGGAGTTCAAATCCAAGACCTTCAAAACCCCGAATGGCAACGGCGTCACCTATGGCACCGCCAGCGACCGCGATGGCAACGGCTGGTGGGCCGAAATGGCGATCGACACCATCGGCAAGGGCGATGGCGCGACCGGCGAGGTCACCGAGCTTAAACTGACCCCGATCAAGGAAGAACTTGATCGCCTCTCGCCCGCCGCCATGGCGGTCTACGACAAAGCCGTGGCGCCCGATTTCAACGCGCCCTTCCCTTGGCAACAGGGGCCGCGGCGCATGGGCACCGACAAGGCGGCCGATGTTTTGTGGGTTGGCGATTCATGGGGCGGCAACCTCGCGAAAATCAATACGAAGACGAACGACATCGCCTATGTCCCGCTGCCATTCCCCAAAGCGACGCTGCCCTATCACGTCAACGTCGACAGCAAGCACAACGCCTGGACCAACCTCTGGATGACGGATCAGTTGGCGCGGCTCGACCCGTCGACCAACTCCTGGACGCTGTTCGATCTGCCGTCCCGTGGCGGCGAGGTCCGCTATGTCTCCACGCTGGAAACCGACAAGGGGATGTCGGTGACGCTGCCCTATTTCCGGGACAATAAGGTGGCGGTCATGTCGTTTCGCAGTGAAGCCGATGTCAAAGCCGCCGAGGCCGCCGCAAACTAGACGCGTCTAGGTCGCTTGAATATCCCTGGGCCGAACGCCGTCTGGCGCTGATCGCGCGGCGGCTCGAGACCCTGCCGCCCCCCATGCGCGGCGTTTGGCGGAGTATCTGGCGGTAGGCTGATCGCGGTCGGAACGGCGGCGGTTCGGTGCGGTCACAGTTTTCATCGAGCGCTGCCGCACGCGGAAGCTGCCGGCGGATCAGCGTTGGATCGCCACGGTGTCGCGGGGGCGCAAACAGTGGCCGAAAGCCGGCGGCCTTCAGTTCTTCGCGAACTTCTTCAAAAGGTTCTTGTTGGTGAAGCCGGCGAAGACATTCCCCTGCTCGTCCGCCGTGACTTCTTCCGCCGACCCGAGCACTGGATCGACAAGCGGAATGAAGGCCGTCACCTTGCCGTCCTTGGCGCCGCCGATACGGATGCCTTGCCGGAATCCTGGATTGGTCTTGTCGGTGGATTGCGAGTCGGCGACGTAGAGAGTGTCTTTCCCGTCGATATAGACGCTGCTCGGCCGACCGAATTGCTTCCATTCGGCAAGGAACTTTCCATTCGAATCGAATATCTCCACGCGGCTATTGACCCGGTCGGCGACGAAAACACGTCCGGTCGAATCCAGCGCGATCGAGTGCGGCGTGTCTAACTCGCCCTGGCCCGCGCCATGCTTGCCCCATGTGGTTATGAAGCGCCCGTCCTTGTCGAGTTTCACGATCCGGTCGTTGGTCTTCCCACCGTGCCCGTCGGCTACGTAGATATCGCCATTGGGGGCGGTCACGACGTCCGAGGGGGAATTGAACATGTCGGGCGCATCGCCGGCCACGCCCGGCTTGCCAAGCGTCATTAGAACCTTCCCGTCCGGGGAAAATTTGATGACGGTATGACCGATGCCGCCTTCGCCGCGTCCGTCCGTCACCCAAACATTGCCGGCGGCGTCGACAAAGAGCCCATGTGGGAAGTTGAACATGCCGGCGCCGAAATTCGCCTTGAGCTGCCCCGACGCGTCGAATTTCCAGATCGGCGCGAGCTTCGAGCCTTTGCAATCGTTGCCGCCACAACGGTCGAACACCCACAGGCTTTTGCCATCGCTATGATCGATCTCGACGCCTATCGGCGCGCCCAACGCGTGATCCTGGGGAATTTGCGCCCATGCGTCGAGCATATGGTAGGGATTGGGCGCGTCGTTGGGACCGGCGACCTGGGCGGACGCGCGCACGCTCGCCAACGACCCCGCCAATATCAATGCGAGCGACAATACGACCTCGGTCCTGCGATGACGCATGATTGTTTTCTCCCGAGGGGAAGGGCTGGCTCCGGTTGCCCGAACCGACATTCCCCCACATGAACATTTACTTGGTTGAAGAACTGACCCATTGACGCTCTCTTGGCAAGCGCCGACGTTGGTCCTGGCGTCTTTGCTGGTCTTTCGATGGGCCTCGCCAGCAGGCGGCCGATCTTCTCCCGCAACACGCCTCGGTCATCCGCATCGGTTCTGTCATCGCGTAAGCGCGCGCGCCTCACCACGATCCACCAATGGAAGAAAACGATGCCGGACGGCGCGGCGAAGATCGTCGAGCGCGGGGCGAAGAAGCCGGTGGAGATCGACGAGGCGGTCGTTTACCATAAGGGGCAAGCGCGCGCCTTCTCACCGAGCGCGTTCCGTGACCCGCTCCGCGTTTCAGCGCGTCGGTCCGTCGATTTTCTGGACCTCGGGCCAATTTTTATCGGCCTTGCCGATATTGCCCGCTGGGTCTTTTGCGAAGGCTTCGTTGGCCACCATGCTGTGGTTCACATAGAGCTTTTTGTCGATCACCGTGTACGCGTGGGGATCGATGGTCACCTTCAGGCCATTTGCCGCCGCGATGGCGCAAAATCCGCCGTATTGCGGCGCGTAGCGGTTGGGGTCGGCGTTGAAAGCGTCGCGATGCTCCGCCGACGCGAACAGGTAACCCAGTCCCTGATAGGTCGCCGCGTATTTGGGAATTCCCTGAATGGGTCCGCCGGATTCGAAATAGGAGACCGCGTCGTAGCCGCTCAAAGCGGTCCCCGTGACGTCGTTCACCGCGCCGGAGCCGGAGCCGGCCAACGCCGGCATGACAGGCGAAAAGCTCATCGATAGGGCCACCAAGGCGGAACGAATTTGTTTCATTGTTTTGTCTCCTTGCGCACGGTGAACAGTTACAGGTTTGGCAACTCCGCCGCGCGTGGATCGTCCTTGAAAGCGAAGGCGCGATCGAAGGACGGGCGTTGTTTCGAACGCGCAAGCCATGCTCGCAGGGCCTCGCAATCCGGCCCTTCGAGAAATTCCGGACGCAAATTCGAAATGCGATCGATAAACGGCAGCATGGCGAGATCGGCGAGTGTAAAGCGGTCTCCCACCAGCCAGGGCGTCGCGCGGACTTGTTCCTCGACCCGGGCGAGACAAACCCGCATTTGCGCGTAGGCGGATTCGATCTCCGTTTCGGTGAAGCCGCCCTGGGACATCTTCTGCCAGCGGTCGCGGCGTTCGGGCGTCGGTATGCTCGACAGCGTTTCCGCCAGCTTGCCGTCGGCGAGACCTTCCTCGGCGCGGTGTTTCAGCGCCTGCCAGGTTGGCGCGTAGACGGCCTTGTAAGCGACATCGTCGGAGTATTTCAGCCATAGCCGCATTTGCGCGCGATCATAGGGATCGTCCGGCTTGAGTGGATTGTTGGCGTAAACATCGTCGATGTAATCGACGATGATGGAGGACTCGATGATCGAACGGCCGCGATGCACGAGGGTTGGAACCACCCCATTGGGATTGATCGCGAGATATTCAGGCCGGTGCTGCTCGAATTTTTGCAAATCAAGAAGCCGGCTTTCGAACGCGACGCCCTTTTCGTAAAGGCACATCCTGACCTTCTTGGAGCAGGTCGAAGCCATCCCGTGATACAGTGTGACGTCCGTCATTCCGGTGTTTCCTTCCCGCGCTTCGCGTCGGCGACGATCGCGGCGATAGACGGCCATTCCCGCGCGCCTTTGTCCGCCATAAGCGCGAGATATTTTGGATTGAACCATTGAACCATGGCCATCTCATAGGATTTCCGCGACCGTAGCCGCGCGTACCAGTCGGCGAGATGTGGCCGGTGAGCCCATAAGGCTCTCATCTGCAAATGTTCGAGCCGCGTCAGATACGGCGTGTATGCGATATCGGCGAGGGAGAACGCATCTCCGGCGAGCCAGGGAGAGCGCGCCAGCGTCGTTTCCATCCGCCCAAGCAGCGCGTCGAAGCGCAAAACCGACTCCCTGAAATAACGGGATTGAACGCCCTCGCGAATGTTGGCGCGCACCCGCTCGCGCTTTACGGGGTCTGGCACGTTGTCGATCAGGGCCTGGACCTCGACTTCGCCCTTGTCGAGCTTTTGATAACGAAACGCGATGGACGTGCTCAATACGCCGGTGTCGGCGTGCAGACCCTCGTCGAGCTGTTTGGTCCACAAGCGCATCCGCGCCTTGCCGGCCGCGTCCGACGGCCGCAAGGCCGCGCCGTCAAAGGCGTCTTCGATATATTCGTTGATGACGGTGGACTCGATAACGACGACGCCGTCATGCGCGAGCGTCGGCACGACGGCGTTGGGATTGAGCTTGAGATAGTGGGGCGTCTGATGATCGCGCCCGCGCAAGTCGAGATGCCGGCTTTCCCAGGCGACACCCTTTTCCGCCAGCGCGAGGCGCACTTTCTGCGCGCAGGTCGACATATCGTTGTGGTAAAGCTCGATCATGGCCGACGTTCATCCAGATGTTTCGCGGCGCCATGGAGGCGCGCCGCGCTAGATTATCGCTTCGCGGGATCGGGAACAGCCCCCGTCTAAATCTCGATCCGCAAGCGCTGTGAGCCAGACCATTTTATGCGGAAGATGGCGGTTGTCCAACCCTCATGCTTCCTCATCGCGAACGCGTGATGGCTTTTATCCGCCGGTTGCCGTTTAGTGGGCCTTAAGCGCGCAATTCGTCAAAGGGCGTGTGTCGTCGGGGAGGGAAAAATGCATCTGACGCGTCGAAACTTCGGTGGATTGGGCCTTGGCGCTCTTGGGTGGGCGCGGCCGGCGCGCGCGGACGCTTATCCCTCGAAATCCATTCGAGTCGTCGTGCCGTATTCCGCCGGCAGCGCCAGCGACGTGCTGTCGCGCCTTGTGTTCGACAAGTTGGCGAGCGAAATCGGCCAAACCATCCTTATCGACAACAAGCCAGGCGCGGGCGGGTCGATCGGCGAGGCCATCGTCGCGCGGGCTGAACCGGACGGCTACACGCTGCTGGAGACGCCGTCCGGACACACCAATATTCCAACGCTTTATCCGAACGCGCCCTTCGACACGGTTAATGGATTCGCCGCGGTCGTTCCGCTGGGGAATATACCTGTGATCACCGTCGTGGCGGCTCAAAGTCCGCTGAAGACCTTGCGCGAGTTGGTCGAGGCCGGCAAGTCGAGGCCTGATGGGCTTTCTTTCGCGTCCGCGGGCATTGGCAGCGGCTCGCATTTCGCCGGCGAGAGGCTTCGTCTGAGCGCGGGCTTCAAGGCTGTGCATGTGCCCTATAAAGGCGGCCCCGAGGCGGTCGCTGACACGGTCACTGGAAGAGTTGATTTTTTCCCGGCCCCGTTGTCGTTGGTTCTAGCCTTTATCCAAGACGGTCGCTTGCGGGCGCTTGCGACATCTTCGCCAAAGCGCGCGGTGGCCCTGCCGGATGTGCCGACGACGCTGGAAAGCGGCTTTGCCGACTCCGACTACACACTTTGGTCCGGTCTGCTGGCGCCGGCCAAGACGCCCGCTGACATCATCGCAAAACTTCACGATTCCATCGAGAGGATTTTGAGCTCGCCCGATATGCGCGCCAAGCTGTCCGTGATGGGCGTTGATCCTCTGCCGATGTCTCCGATGGAGTTCGACGCCCAAGTTCACCGCGAGATCGCGGCCAACGCCATCGTCATCAAGGCGGCGGGAATCAAAGGGGAATGATTCCTCCAGATGACGACCGCATCGGAGAAGCGCTTGAGATTGCGCCGCGTCGCGGTCAATTCTTCAGGATCGCTCGAACCTTTTCCGCGGTCTCCGGCGGCATGGCGTAGAGCTTCTCGACGATTTTCTGGGCGGCGCCGCCATCCACCGGATCGATCAGCAATCTCGATTTCGCGGCGTCCGCGAGAAATTCCGCGTCTGCCATGGTCTCGGTAAACGCCTTCCTGAGCATAGCGACACGCGATGGCGGAACTTTATCGGAGACGATGAACGGGCGAGCCAACTCGCTTGAGCTAATCAGCGCGTCAACAATGTCTTTCTTCGCCGGCGTGTCCGCGATGTCTCCGATATATCGCGCCGAGCTCGGGATTTCCAAGAGCGTGTTGGGCGACAGGCGAACAAGAACGTTGACTTTGTTATCTCTGACCCAGCCATCCGGGATGGCGATCCAGCTCGCGCAGGTGCCATCGACTTCGTTGCGCTCCACGGCCAGGTTCGTCTCCGTGATTCCGGGATAGCCTGTGATGATCTTCAGATGGTCGAGGTTGAACAGATTGCGAAGAGTGGCGATGCCATTGGCGGAGTTTGAATTGGCGCCCGCGGCCCCGAAAACAGCGTCTTTGCCACTTGCCAGATCGTCCCATGTCTTGATCGAAGACGCTTTCGACGCCACGCAAACCCGCAAGTCCCGCGTCATGCTGCCTATCCACGAAAATTGGCTGAACTTCACGCGCGTCTGATCGCCTTCGGTCATGGAATCATTCAGCAGGCCGGCGTTGAATGTCCCGATCTGGGTGCCATCCGTGGGCGCGATTTTCGCGAGCGTGAGCACCGAGGTCAGGCTGCCGGCGCCGGGAAGGTTGCGGACGATAATCGTGGGGGCGCCGACGATGTGCCGGAACAGATGCCGCGCCAGCAGCCGCCCATATTGATCGTATCCGCCGCCGGGCGTGATCCCGACGGTCAGCGTGATTGTTTTGTCCTTGTAGAAATTGTCATCGTCCTGGCCCATGGCTTGCGCCGTCGCCAGAGACATGGCGGCGGCGCATCCAAGAAGGACACGCGATAGCGAACTGGCGTTGGGCATTGCCACCGTTCTGTTGCATTGATTGACGACGCGACCTGTCGCGTGGCGGGGCCGCGTGAAATCAAGCGGCCTCGAAGCCGAACAGGCGGGCGGGGTTGTCCACCAGGATGCGATGTCGCATGGCTTCATCTGGTATCATCTCGACGAGAAGATCCAGCAGGTCGCCTTCATTGGGCACGCCGCCGGGTTTGAACACGTTGCTATGCGGCCAATCGGTGCCCCAAAGCACGCGATCGGGCGCCACTTGGATGACGGCCTTGGCGAACGGCACCATGTCCAAGTACGGCAAGCCATCGACCTCGCCCTTGTGCAGCTTGCTGACCTTGTTCAGGCTGCACACCTTGACCCAGAAACGATCGTCCTTCAGCAAATCGAGAAGCAGGGGAAAGGCCGGCTGATCGACGCCGTCGGCGCCGCGGCAGCGGGCCATGTGATCGATGATGGTGACCGTCGGCAACTCGCGAATGTATTTTTCGTGATGCAGCAGATCCTTCGGGTCGACGTGAAGATCGAGTATCCAGTCGCGCTTGACGAGGACGGGAAGGTGCGCCGTCAGGAACTCCAGACTCCCCGGTCTGTCGTCCATCAAATGGAAGCGCGCGCCGCGAAAGCCCGCCTCATGCAGGGCATCGAGCGCCGCGTCGTCGAACGACTCGTCGATATTCGCGATCCCCCGCGCGCAACCTCCCAATTTGGCGATGGCGTCGGCGATCGAGCGGTTGTCGTAACCATGGGCCGTTGGCGTGGCGAACACGACCCGGCTGAGACCGGTGATTTTCATGACGTTCATATAGTGCTCGACCGGCGCCGCGGGCGGATTGTATTTGCGCGTCTCGGCGTAGGGAAAAACATCCGGCGGTCCGAAAACATGCGCGTGCGTGTCGCAGGCGCCGGGAGGCAGCTTCCATTTGGGCGCGCGGGTATTCGGGTCCGGGGGCAGCGTTACGCGCAGGGGAGGGTTCGCCATGATGACTCCTGTCGCGCGACCGGCGGTCGCGGTTAAAGTTGAAATGAATTCCACCGCGTTCGCGCTAAGCGGCCCGATCGACGAAGACACGCTTGACAACTGCGACCAGTTCGTCCGGGGCTTCGAACGCGAGATCGTGTCGGGAATCGATTGTTTCCACGCGGATATGTGGAAAATCAAGCGCTATCCGCTGGTAATGCTCGGGCTTGTTCCGGTCGGATCGCTTTCCGCGGACGAACGTCGTCGGGCAGGCGACCTTGGACAGCGCATCCCAGGAATCGACATTCGTAAACCTCGGCATGGGCGCGCCAGGCGCTTGCGACTGGGTGTTCTTTTGATCGGGATCGCGCGTCAAGACAAATCCGCCATCGACTGGCTTTAAGGCGAGTTCGGCGCGGGCTTTGTCGAGCGAAAAACGCGGCGGGTTTTCTTTTTCGGCGAGATAAGCCATCGCGCCCTCGACCGTTTCGAAGACCTTCGGCGCGTTTCCGACCGAGACGTTGTATTGACCGGGATTGCCCTTGCCCATCGCCGTGTCGGCGACGATGAGCTGTGAAATATGTTCCGGGAAAAAAGCGGCGAAGAAAATGGCGAGACGACCCGACACCGAATGCCCCATGATAGCGGGCTGGGCCCAACCGAAATGGGCCGACACATTTATGATGTCCGAGAAAACGGCGTCCAGGGAATAATCCTTGTGCGCGCTCCAGTCCGACAAGCCTGAACCACGGCTGTCGAAAACCACGACCTGGCGCTCCGCGGCGAGTTTCGAGGCGACGTCGATCCAGTCATAGGAATCGAAGTAGTTGCTGCCATGAAGGATAAGCAGAGGCGTATTGCTCGTCGAGCAATTCCCGGGCCCAAAAGCTCGGTAGAACAACGCGACATCGCCTGATTGAATGGTTCCCGTCCGATGCGCGGGCGCATGCATGGCGCTGTTCCTCCAGGTTAGGGCGAGTCCATCCGGAAATTCGAAATATTTCAGGCGATTTCAAACGCCCCGCGGCTCTTTTCGTTGACCGACAAGTTCTCGAAAACGTCGGAATAGTCAAATCGAAAATCGCGATGGCGATATCGCGCCAGTAAATTCTGGGATTGGTTTGATCGCTGGCGTCAAACAGCGAAAGTCCCGTCGCGTCTTCGGCTTCGGTCTTATCGCGTCAATTCCCATTCACAACGTCGCGCCCTTGCCATACAAACTTCAAGGGCGGCGCGAACGCCACCGGAACGCCGCCGACCCTGAAAATGCGGCGCGCTCAATTGGAGAGGGCATCATGAACATCGTGGACTCCCAGGTTCATATCTGGGCGGCGAATTCTCCGGAGCGGCCGTGGTCCGAGACAAGCAGCGCGCACATGGACGAACCGCTGACGGCCGACAAGGTGTCGAAGGCGATGGACGAAGCCGGCGTAACGCAGGCGATCCTCGTGCCGCCATCGATTGATGGCGACCGGAATGACCTGGCGCTCGCCGCGGCTCAAGCTCACCCCAATCGCTTCGCCGTGATGGGCCGGCTGTTGCTCGACAAGCCCGGCGCGCCAGAGAGGCTGGAAGGATGGAAGGAGCAGAAGGGAATGCTCGGCGTGCGCCTGACGTTCCATCGCGACCACGACCGCGCCCTCATCGACAATGGCGCGGCCGATTGGTTTTGGCCCGCGGCCGAGCGCCTGGGAATTCCCGTGATGCTGCACGCGCCGGAGCGTCTTCCAGTCGTGGCGGCGATCGCGAAGCGTCACCCCGGCCTCACGATTATCGTCGACCACATCGGCTTCGCGCGCGAGACCATGGACGCGGAAGCGCCGGCGGGCGCGCGCCGCATGTTGGAACTGGCGTCCCTGCCAAACGTCTCCGTGAAGGTTTCGGCGATGCCCTGCTTCTCGACGGACCCTTATCCCTTCCGAAATCTGCGCGACTCCATTCGCCGCGTTATCGAAGGATTTGGCGTGGAGCGCAGCTATTGGGGCACGGACTATTCGCGCCTGCCGCCGAGTTGCTCCTACCGACAGGCGGTGACGATGTTCACCGAGGAAATGGGGCTGTCGCCGTCCGATCTCGAATGGGTCATGGGCAAAGCGTTGGCGAAGCGTTTGGGATGGGCGATATGAAACCGCGCGAAGCGCTGTGGCGCTCGCTGTTGACGCTGTCGCTGCTGACCTGCTCGGCGCGCGCGCAGACCATCGATGAGTTTTACCGCGGCAAATCGATCGATTTATATGTCGGCTTTTCGGCTGGCGGCGGCTACGACGTTTATGCTCGGCTGCTGGCCCGTCACATGGGACGTCATATTCCCGGTTCGCCCTCGATTGTCGTGAAGACGATGGAAGGCGCTGGCAGCGTGCGGTTGGCGAACTGGCTTTACGCCATCGCGCCAAAGGACGGCACCGTGTTTGGTTCGTTCGCGCGCGGCGTGCCTCTCGATCCGCTGTTTGGCAACCCCGGTCCGCAATTCCGAGATGGATCGGCGTTTTCCTACATCGGGAGCGCCAATTCAGAGGTGTCCGTCTGCGGCGTGCTGCCGTCCTCCGGGGTCCGTCAATTCGCCGATCTATTCGAGAAGGATCTCGTCGTTGGCGGATTTGGCGCCGGCACGGAATCCGAACAGCATGTGAAGCTGTCAAACGCCGCGCTGGGAACACGGTTCAAACTGGTGAAAGGCTATCCCGGCGGCAACGACGTGACTCTCGCGATGGCGCGTGGCGAGGTGCAGGGCAGATGTGGCTGGTCGTGGACGAGTATTCGCGCCAGCGAACAGATGGCTCAGGTGAAAAATGGCTCGTTGCTGATCATCGTCCAGAATTCCGTTGTGAAGCACGCCGACCTTCCCGACACGCCGCTGGTCACCGATTTCGTGAAAACGGAAACGCAGCGACAGATGTTGTCGCTGGTGCTTTCGCCGCAGAAACTTGGCCGGCCGTTCTTCGGACCGGCTGGCATTCCGGCGGATCGCCTCGCGGCGCTCCAAAAGGCGTTTTCAGAAACAATGGTCGATGACCAGTTTCTGAAGGAAGCCGAAAGCATGCAGCTTGAGATCTCGCCAATCACAGGCGGCGAAATGCAGGCGATCATCAACGACGCCTATCGCGTGTCGCCCGATATCGCGAAGCAAACCGCGCAAGCAATCAGGTGAGGCTGGCGCATGTCGTCGGCCAGACATTTCCGTCCGGCCGGCCGTTTCGCGATAGGCGCGCAAAGGCCCGCTAACAGCGGGCTTTCCAGCCTAGCTCAGCGCGTCAATACGAGGTGGGTCGCCAGCTCCATTGGGGCCACCTCCATCACCCGGTAGCCAAGACCAGGCAGATCAATGTCCGCGAACAGGGATTCGCCGCGGCCCAGAAAAACGGGCGACATCGCCAGATGCATTTCGTCGATGGCGCCCGCGAGCAGATACTGGCGGACCGTCGAAACGCCGCCGCCGATCTTGACGTCCAGGTCGCCAGCGGCGGCCTTGGCCTGGGC
>CAIKAR010000036.1 GCA_903825465.1 uncultured Hyphomicrobiales bacterium
CGAGGCTGGTTTGGCAAGCGATGGCTCTGGCGTCGACGCGGGAAGCGAAGGCGGCCAACATCGCCGGCGGGGCGTGTGGGGGCGCGAGCGCGACATTGAGCCCGGCGCGCAGGCCCGCGAGAAGCGCCACGCAGGAGGAGACACGCGCGCCGCCCGCCACCATCAGTGTTTCGCCGGGCGCGAGGCCGATATCCGCGAACGCGCCCGCCATGGCGTCGGCGCGCGCGTCAAGTTCGAGGGCCGTTGCGTGGTCGCCGCTGGAATCGCAAATCGCGGGATGACCCGGGTGGTCGCGCGCGGCGTCCCGCGTCAGTCGCGAGATATCGACCCGCGCCAGCGGATTCGGCGGGCTCTCGCGTTCGGTTGTCGTCATGGCCGCTTTCTCCACCATGTGTCGAGCGTGAAAGGAAACAGGGGAGAGGCGAAGCGGGCCGTCCGTTCGGGAAACGCCAGCTTCGTCGACCAGGCGGTCCATTGCTCGCCGGCGTGGAAGAGGGGCACGATGTAAAAACCCGAGAGCAACACACGATCGAGCGCGCGCGCGGCCGCTTCGAAATCCTCGCGCGAGGCCGCGGCCAGCAGCGCTGCGATCATCGCGTCGATGGCGGGATCGCGAGCGCCCGCGAGATTGAACGAGCCCTCCCGCGACGCGCTGCGCGAGCCCCAGCGCGTCAATTGTTCGTTGCCGGGGGACGCCGAGGCGAGCCACAGGCCGGGCATCATGTCGAAGTCGAACTTCTGCCGGCGGCGTTGATATTGCACCTCGTCGACTAAATGAATCCGCGCCTTGACGCCGATATGCCTCAGCGAGTCGGCGTAGATTTCGGCGAGCCTCTCCTGGGCGCGGTCGCCCACCATGATTTCGAAATCGAGCGGCGCGCCAGTGGTCGCGCGCGTCATCGCGCCGTTTCGAACAATGTATCCCGCGTCTTTCAGCAGGGCGACGGCGCGGCGCGCGAGGGCGCGGTCGCGGCCGGAGCCATCGCTGACGGGCGGCTTCCATGTTCCTTCGAGAATATCGGCGCGCACGGCGTTGGGCCACTTCGCCAGCAACGCCCTTTCGCGGGCGTCGGCGGCCTTGCCGGTCGACGCCAGGCTGGATTCGTCGAAGAAGCTTTGGTCGCGGCGATAGAGGCCGCCGAACAGGTCGGCGTTGATCCACTCGAAATCGAACATGTCGGCGAGCGCCTCGCGGACGCGGACATCGGCGAAGATTTCGCGCCGCGTGTTGAAGGCGAAGCCCTGCATGCCCTTGGGGCCGCCGAGCGGCAACGCGGCCTTCGCCGCGCGGCCATCGCGGATGGCTGGAAAGTCGTAGCCGTTGAGCCAGCGCGTCGGATTGGTCTCCTCGCGATAGTCCAGCAGGCCCGCCTTGAACGACTCGTACATGGCGTTGGCGTCGCGATAATACTCGATCCGGATTTCGTCGAAATTGTAGAGGCCGCGCGAAATCGGCAGGTCTTTCGCCCAATAGTTTGGGTTGCGCTTGAGGGTCAGGCTCTGGCCGGGTTCGACCTTGTCGACAAGATAGGGGCCGGTGGCGACGGGTGGATCGAGCGTGGAGTTGACGAAGGCCGCGGGGTCGGTGCGGGCCTTCGAGAGCACGGGCATCAGCGCCAGGATCAACGGCAATTCGCGGTCGTTGGCGCCCGTCAGGTCGAATGAGACGGTCAGCGGGTCCGGCGTGTCGACCGACTTCACCAGCGAGTAGGGGCCGCGGAATTGCGGACGGCCTTTTTCGCGCAACAGATCGAACGCGAAACGCACATCGTCGGACGTGACCGGCGCGCCGTCTGAAAAACGCGCCCGAGGATCGAGATGGAAGGTCACGCGCGAACGGTCGGCGTTGGTCTCGATGGTTTGCGCGACGAGCCCGTAGAGCGTGAATGGCTCGTCAAGACCGCGCGTCATGAGGCGCTGGTAGACGGCTCCTTCAAGCCCCTGCGCGGTCGATCCCGCGCGGACGTTGAAGGGATTGAGGCTGTCGAACGTGCCCTGCGCGCCAATGGTCAGCTTGCCGCCTTTTGGCGCCGCGGGGTTGGCGTAGGGCAGGTGGTCGAAGTCCGGGGGCATTTCCGGGGAGCCGAGCATGGCGATGCCGTGCCGCGGGCCGGCGTCGTCGGCGCGCGAGGCGGTGGCCCATCCCGCCGCCACGGCGACGAGAGGGACAAGGCAAAGGCGAATCGCGCGGCGCAACATGCGCACAGGGTAATGAAAGGCGCTCGCGGCGTCATCGTCGCCGACGCGAATGGCCCGCCGGATTGTGCCCGGGGGCCCCGAATAGGCCCTAGCCTTGGTCGCGGGGAGCGGATAAGAGGGCGCGGTCAAGAGTTTGCCGCAATCAACAGTGAAGAGCGCCCGTTCCTCGATGGCCCTGAAAAGCTGGATCGACGGAAAGGCGCGCGTTGTCTCGCGGCTGCGATGGGTTTGGTTGCGCTGCGCGCCTCGACGGGGCGCGCTTGGCTTATCTGAAGGGATTTTCGATGAATTCGTCTTGTCTTCGCGTGGGCGTCTCGGCTCTCGCCATCGCGGTTCTGACCGGAGCCGCTTTCGCTCAGGCGCCCAAAAAGCCTGCGGCGCCCGCTGCCAAGCCCGCCGCAGCTCCGGCCGCTCCCGCTCCCGCTCCGGCGCCTGTTGCGGCGCCCGCGCCGGGGACGCAACCGGCCGCTGGCGCCCAGCCGCAGGGCCCGGTTCGCGTGGAACTCAAGCCCTCGCAAACAGAGTGGACGAAGGTGTGCGGCGACGATCCGCAGGCCGGCAAGAAGATTTGCTACACCACACGCGATTTCGGCCAGTCCCCCGATCAGCCGCCCGTGCTCGCGGTCGCGGTCTATGACGTCGCCGGCGACCCCACCAAAATCGTGCGCCTGCTGCTGCCGCCGGGCCTGTTGTTGCGCGCCGGCTTCCGTTTCAACGTCGACAAGGGCGCGGCGACCGACGGCACGTTCGAGATTTGCTTTCCCAATGGCTGCTTCGCCGAAGCGCGCGTGACGGCGCCGACCATCGACGCGATCAAGAAGGGCCAGGTTATCAACGTCGCCGTGCGCAACCAGTTCAACAACGAAGTCACTTTCGGCCTGCCGGTCGAGGGCTTCGGCAAGGCTTTCGACGGCGCGCCGGTCGATCCGAAGGTGCTTGAGGCCAAGCAAAAGGAACTTCAGGAGCAGATGCAGAAGCAGGCCGAGGACGAGCGCAAGAAGCTCGAATCGCAGGGCGGCGCCGCCGCGCCGGCTCCAGCTCCCGCTCCGGCGAAATAATTCTCCGCAACCGCGGAATCGGACGTCTTCGAAGCCGGCCTCGGGCCGGCTTCGTCGTGTTTGAAGGGGCGATCCGGGGTGCCCCTTGTGACGAGGATTACCGCGCGTATTCGCCAAGTCCCGGCTTGAAGCTTTTTTCGTCGAGGAACTGCTTCATCGCCTTGTCGCCGCCCTTGTCGGGATCGACCTGCTTGAGCGCGAGAATCTTGGCGTCGAGGTAATCATAGGCCTGCGCCTGATCCATGCCGCGCACGCTGCGGACGGCCTCTTTCGTGTAGCGCACGGTGAGCGGGTTTTTCCTCTCGAGGTTGCGCGCGAGTTCGAGCACCGCGTTCTTCAATTCCGCCACTGGCACGGACTTGTTGACGAACTTCATCGCCGCGGCTTCCTTGCCGCTGAAGCGCTCGCCGGTGCAGCAGTAATAGAGCGCGTCGCGGTAGTTCATGATCTGCGTCACGCACCACGCCACAAGCCCGCCGGGAATGATGCCCCAGTTGACTTCCGACAATCCGAACGTCGCGTCGTCGGCGGCGATGGCGAAATCGCACGCGATGACCGGCGTGAAGCCGCCGCCGAAGCAATAGCCGTGGACCATGGCGATGGTGGGCTTGGGGCAGCGCGACAGCTTGTTCCAGCGCCACGCCTGCGAATCGTCGCCCGTCTTGCGCTGCGCCTTCGGGTCGTTCTCGTTGGCGCGGAAAAACAGTTTCAAGTCCTGCCCGGCGCAGAAATGGCCGCCCGCGCCGGTGACGACGACGACCTTGGTCTCGTCGTCCTCCGACACCCAGTCGAGCGCGTTGCACATGTCCACGTGCAGCGCGGGGCTCATGGCGTTGCGTTTTTCCGGGCGGTTGAGAATGACGAAAGTCGTCGCCCCGTCGCGCTCTATCTTCACGTTTTCATATGTCGGGACTTCGGCCATCGTTTCCTCCTGCGGATTGTTGTGGCACTCTAATACGCGATCGCGTCCCCCGTCGAGTGGGTCGCCTATCCACGCCGGCGGCGTGAATGGCGTCGCGCGACGCGCGCGCCTCCGCGTTGCCGCGACGGATTTTCCGCCCGGGGTTTGCTGGGTTCGCCGCCCCCAAAGCGAGGGAGCGAGGAGCGCCGCTTTGGCGACGCGGGTGGTCCGCAATGAGTGCCGAAACGGCGCCCCTCGCGCGGCATTTGCGTGCGTCGCGTCCTTGACATGCGTTGGTCGCGCCCGGTTCGGCTTGCGGCTTCTCCGGTTTGACCACGAAGCGCCGGCTCTTCACCCGCGCGCTTCGCCGCTGACGAGCCCCATTAGCTCGGCCCGGTCGTATTGCCGGACTGACAGGCGTTCTAGCCGCGCGCACCTGTCCCGTCGTGGGGGGCCGGACCGGCGGGATGCCTCCCGCCGGACAACGCGACGTTTGCGACGCCGCCCGAGTCAAGGAATCCGGTGAAGACTCCAGGTCGCGGGAAGCCGCCCCCCGCCCGCCAATTCCGACCGTCTCTAGAAACAGGCTCCCTCGTTGGGCGGGGGTGAACGGCATATGGATCAAAATAGGAAATATGTCAAGATATTTTTCCTAATTCATTTCGACACTGGCGACATGGCTCCTGACCGCTTGCCTCTCTCATTCAAACAACCCGAGGTCGATGCAGTCGCCCATGTGGTTGTAGCCGGCGTCGCTGGGATGCAGATGGTCGCCGCAGTCCCACTTTGGCAGGAGTTTCGATGGATTCGCCGGGTCGCGCAGGGCGCGGTCGAAATCGATCGTCGCGTCGAAATCGTTTTGCGCCCGGATCCAGTCGTTGACCGCCAGCCGGACTTTTTCACGCGAGGGATTCCAACAGCCAGGCACGAAAGTCTCGTTCTCATAAGGCGTCAACGTGCCGATATAGGCCTTTAACCCGGCGGCTTTCGCGCGCGCCGCGAATTGCCCGAGGCCGGCGATCATGGCGGGCGCGTTGGCCTCCTCCGCCGCGACATTTCTGCGATTGCGCAAGTCGTTGACGCCGAGAATGACGATCAGATGGGTCGCGCCGGGCGCGGCGACGATGTCGCGGTCGAAACGGCGCAGGCCGCTCCACGAATTCGCGTTGTCATGGAGGATTCGGTTGCCGCCCGTGCCCATGTTCATAACGCCCGCGAAACCGGGACCGCGCTCCGCCAAGAGTCGCCGGGCGAGTTGGTCGGGCCAGCGGCAATAGGCGTTGGGCGTTGAGATATTGGCGTCGGTGAGGGAATCTCCGAGCGTCACAATGCCGCGCGTCGTCGCCTGCGAGGCGACGTCAACGCCGCTCAGGAAAAACCACGAGTCGATCTTCTCGACGCCCGGCAGGTCGTCCACCGCCGCGTGATCGCCCTTGGCGAAATAGCTCGTTTGGCGCGCGCCGCCGTGGCCAGTCGAGACGGCGACGCCGCCGGGCACGTGAAACGTCACCATCACATCGGCGAGGGCGGGCAGATCGAAGTCAATGGGGTCGCTGAGCAACAGCGCGCCCTCGGCGATCGTGGCGCGGGAAAATCCGCCGAAGGTCAGTGTGCGGCGGCTCGACGCCTCAACGCCGGCTTCGCCCTTTCGCAAGGCGATGGAGGCGTTGGCGATTTCCATCGGATGGGCGCCGTGTCCGTTGGAAAAGCGAACGCGGAGGCTCTTGCCGGCGAGAGCGCAGCGCGCCGACATGCGGAACGTGGTGTTTTCCAACGGCGGATGGTCGAGCGGTTGCGGGCTCGTGGCCCAGGTTCCGGTGAAATGCACGGGCGTTTCCTGCGGGATTGAACAACGTCGGCGACAACGTGAGCGGCGCGCGCCGGCGTGTCAACGACGGGAACCCCTTGGGCGCCGCGTGGTTTGCGGACTGCGGGCGGGCGCTAAAATCGGAGAACGCGAACCCATTTCCGCTCCATCGCAAATGGTCCTAGAAGGCGTCTCTCGCCAGGCGAGGGAAGGGGCGGCGATGGTCGGAGCGGGCACGGACAGCAGCAAACCCAATATCGCGGGCGGACCGGCGATTATTCTCGTGCGCTCGCAGCTTGCGGTGAACATCGGCATGGCGGCGCGGGCGATGGCGAACTTCGGTCTCGACGATTTGCGCCTTGTCGCGCCGCGCGAGGGCTGGCCGCGGACCGACGCGCACCGCGACACCGCCTACGCGGCCGCCGCCGGCGCCGGGCATTTGCTCGACCGCGCGAAAACATTCGCCACCTTGGCGGAGGCTGTCGCCGATCTCAATCTGGTGTTCGCGACGACGGCGCGGGAACGGGGGCAGGGCAAGCGAATCAATCCACCGGTCGAGGCGATGGCGGAATCGTTTCAGCGGATTTCGCGCGGCGAGAAAATCGGCGTGATGTTCGGACCCGAACGCACCGGCCTCGACAACGACGAAGTGGGGATCGCCGACGGCATTGTGACGTTTCCGGTCAATCCCGCCTACGCCTCGCTCAACCTGGCGCAGGCGGTGTTGCTGATGGGCTATGAATGGACGCGCGCCAGCCGCGGCGACGCGACGCCGTTTGGACGGACGGATTATTCGCCGCCGGCGCCGCGCGAAATGATCCTGTCGTTTTTCGAATACGTGGAAGCGGCGCTGGAGACGAACGGCTTCTTCCGCCCCGCCGGCAAGGCGCCGATCATGCGCCGCAACTTGCGCAATATTTTCCACCGCATGGAAATGACCGAACAGGATGTTCGCACCCTGCGCGGCGCGATGACGCGGCTGATCGAAGGGCCGCGCGTCGAGGTGCAGACCCGCAAACGCGTCAGGGCGCCGAAACAAACAGCGAAGCCGGCGGTGGAGTAGGCGCGCGGCGAAACCGTGCTATCCTGCCGCGGCAAGAAACGGGGAAGCGTCCATGATATCGCGCGTTTTGGCGACCGTCGCATGTGTCGCGGCGCTTTGCGGCGCGGTCGCCGCGCGGGCGCAAAGCTACCCCGACCACGCCGTGAAAATCATCGTCAACTTTGGCGCCGGCGGCTCCGCCGACACGCTCGCGCGGCTCGTCGGACAGGAGTTGCAGACGCGCCTCGGCCAGAGCTTCTTCATCGAGAACAAGACGGGCGCCGGCGGCAACATCGGCGCCGATTTCGTCGCGCACGCCCCGCCCGACGGCTACACGCTGCTGGTGACGCCGAACTCCTTCGCGCTGGCGCCCGCGTTCTACACGAACTTGAGCTACGATCCGGTCAAGGATTTCGCGCCGGTCACGCTGTTCGGCTTGATTCCCGACATCATTGTCACGCATCCCTCGCTTGCCGCGACAAGCCTCGCCGAACTCGTGGCGCTGGCGAAGTCGAAGCCCGGCCAGATCTCCTACGCTTCCGCCGGCTACGGCAGCGGCAATCACTTGCGCACCGAATTGTTCAAGTCGCTGGCGGGAATCGATCTCGTGCATGTGCCCTTCCGCGCCAATCCAATCGCGGAGATAGACGTGATCGCCGGGCGCGTGCCCGTCATGTTCGACCTGCAATTGACCGCCCTGCCGCATGTGCGCGCCGGCGAATTGCGCGCGCTGGCGACGACGAGCGCGAAACGTCTGCCGCTGCTGCCGGATGTTCCGACGGCCGCGGAATCCGGCTTTCCCGATCTTGTCGCGGGAACGTGGTTCGGCGCCTACGCGCCAAAGGGAACGCCCAAAGAGATCGTGGACAAGCTGAACGCCGGGATCACAGCCGTGCTGAAAACGCCGGCGATGGCGGAAAAACTCGCGGGGCTCGGAGTCGATGTCACGCCGGGCGGCCCCGACGAACTCGGGCGCCTGACGCGCGAGGATTTCGTGAAATGGAGTCCGGTGGTCGCGAAGGCGGGCATCAAGCCGCAATAGGTCGCGCCGACGGTTGGTTATCGAATCGCAGGAGGCCCCATGCCGCGCAACAAAGGCTTTGTCCTCGCCTCGCGGCCGACGCGCGACGAACCCGCCGGGCCGCACAACTTCAAGCTGATCGACATCCCCGTCGGCGAGCCGGACGCCGGGCAGGTGCTCGTGCGGCACAGCTACCTCTCGCTCGACCCCTATATGCGGGGGCGCATGAACGGCGGCAAATCCTACGCGTCGCCACAGGGAGTTGGCGACGTGATGATCGGCGGCACGGTCGGCGAAGTCGTCGCATCCGCCAACGCGCGGTTCGCCAAAGGCGACCTCGTGGTCGGAATGGGCGGCTGGCAATTGTTCGCTCTGAGCGACGGGCGCGACCTCAGAAAGATCGAGGACAATTCGATCCCGGTTCAGGCGTGGCTCGGCGCGCTCGGCATGCCCGGCGTCACGGCGTGGATGGGCCTGCATCGCATCGTCGAGCCAAAGGCGCGCGAAACGGTGGTGGTGTCGGCGGCGACCGGCGCGGTGGGCTCGGTCGCGGGACAATTGCTGCGCGAGGCGGGCGCGCGCGCGGTCGGCGTCGCCGGCGGCCCCGAGAAATGCGCCTACGCGGTGGCCGAGCTTGGCTACGAAGCCTGCGTCGATCATCGCGCGGAAAACTTCGCCGAACTGCTCGCGGCGGCCGTTCCCAAGGGCGTCGATGGATTGTTCGAAAACGTCGGCGGCGAGCCTTTTCAGCAAACCATGCGGCGGTTGAACCCGTTCGCGCGCGTCGCGGTGTGCGGGCTTGTTGCGTCTGGCTACGACGGCACGCCGACGCCGTTGCCGGACATGCGGGCGTTGCTCGACAGCCGCGCGAAAATGGAGGGATTCATTGTCAGCGACCACATGTCGCTCTGGCCCCGCGCGCTCGGCGAATTGTCGGCGCTGGCGCGGAATGGAAAGCTGCGCTGGCGCGAAAGCGTGGCGGAGGGGCTTGAAAGCGCGCCCGCCGCCTTTTTCGCCATGCTGAAGGGCGGCAACTTCGGCAAGCAGTTGGTGAAGCTGTCTTGAAGCGGCGCTTCGCGGCGCGCGGTTTTCATGGCACAGTCGCGCCGTCTGGGAGGATGAAATGAGTTTTTCGCGGTTACGCTTGTTTTCGTTGGCGGCGCTGTCCTGCGTCGCGGTCATGGCCGCCACAGCCGCCTCCCGCGCGCAAGGCTACCCCGACCACAATGTCAAAATCATCGTCGCGTTCGGCGTCGGCGGCACCATCGACACGCTGACCCGCATCGTCGCGGACAAGCTGACGGAGAAGTGGCAGCAGGGCGTTGTCGTCGACAACAGGCCGGGCGGCGCGGGCAACATCGGCGCCGCGGCCGCGGCCCATTCGCCGCCCGACGGCTACACGCTGCACATGGGTGGCCAGCCGTTGTCGGCCAACATTTCGCTGGCGCCGACCACCGCGTTCGACCCAATCAAGGATTTCGATCCGATCGTCTTCATCGCCTGGGGACAGGATGTGCTGATGGTTGGAAAGGATTCGCCCTACAAGTCGCTTCAAGATTTGATGGCGGCGGCGAAAGCCAGGCCCAACGAACTGAATTACGGCTCGCTCGGCGTCGGCTCAAGCGGCCATCTGGCGACGGTGCTGCTCGAAAACGCCACGGGGATGCGCGTTCAGCACGTGCCCTACACCTCGGTCGGGCAATTGCAGGCCGACACAACGACAGGCCGCATCAACATGTGGATTTCAACGCTCGGCGGGCAGCTTGGCGTCATCAAGGGCGGCAATCTCCGCGCTCTGGCGGTCTCCGGCGAGAAGCGCGCGACCTCGCTGCCGGACATTCCGACTTTTCAGGAATTGGGAATTCCGCTCGTCGAACCCTCGTCGTGGTTCGCCCTGTACGCGCCCGCCGGCACGCCGAAGGAGATTGTCGCGAAGATCAACGCCGACGTGAACGCCATCATCAACGAGCCCGCGATGCGCGAAAAACTCAACAATCTGGGCTTTCAATTGAAGGGCGGCTCGCCCGCCGACCTCGCCGCGGCCATGGCTCCTGACATCGCGAAATGGGAGAAGGTGTCGAAATCCGCCGCCTATTCCGCGCAATGAAGGGCCTCGCCGCTGTCGTCGCCGGCCTTGCGCTCTGGCCTGTCTGGGCTCGCGCGGAAACCGTTGAGGAATTCTACAAGCGCACGCCGCTGACGATGTATGTCGGCTCGGGCGCGGGCGGCGGGTTCGACGAGATCGGCCGCGCGTTTGGGCCGCGTTTCGCGCGGCACTTGCCCGGAAATCCGGCCTTCGTGGTGAAAAACATGCCCGGCGCGGGCGGGCTTCTCAACGTCAATTTCATGTACAATTCCGCGCCGCGCGACGGCTCGGTCTTCGCCGCGCCCTTCAACACGGTGTTCATGCTGCCGCTGTTCGGCGACCCCGCGGCGAAGTTCGATCCGCGCGAGTTCACTTGGCTGGGCAGCCTCGACAAGCAGACCGGCACCTGCGTTGTTTGGCACACGTCGAGCGTGAAGACGCTTGAGGACGCCCAGCAACGCGAGGTCTTGGTGGGCGCCACCGGCACCAATTCGACGCCGGCGATATTTTCCAACGTGCTCAACACGCTGCTTCACACGAAGCTGAAAATCATCAATGGCTACGCGACCAACGAGCTGCGCTTCGCTCTTGAGAGAGGCGAGACAGAAGGCATCTGCGGGCTGGCGTGGCAAACCTACAAGGCCGTTTCGCCCGCGTGGGTGAGCGAAGGCTCGATCAGGCCAATCGCGCAGCTTGGCTTGACCGTCAACAAAGACCTGCCGGACGTTCCGATGGCGATCGACATGCTGAAGAATGAAAGCGACCGGAAAGTTTTCGAATTGACCGTGTTGCCGCAGGAGTTCGGCCGGCCCTTCATGGCCCCGCCCGACATCCCCGCCGACCGCGCGGCCGCGATGCGGAGGGCGTTCGCGGAAACGCTTAGGGATCCCGAGTTTCTGGCCGACGCGGCGAAGATACGCCTGTCGCTCGATCCGATGTCCGGCGACGACATCAAAGCGCTGCTGGATCGCGCCTACGCGGAGCCGAAGGATGTGATCGAACGGGCCGCGAAATTCTCTGTGGTGAATTGAAGCCGCGGCTCAAGCCGCTCCGAACACCCGCCTGAAAACCGTGTCGACGTGTTTGAGATGGTAGCCGAGGTCGAACAGCTCCTCGAGTTCCTTGTCGGACAGCTTCGCCCGCACGTCCTTGTCGGCCTTCAGCAGGGTGAGGAAGTCTCCTTCGCCGCGCCACACCGGCATGGCGTTGCGCTGAACCCAGGCGTAGGAATCCTCGCGCGAGACGCCCTTTTGCGTCAGCGCCAGCAGAACGCGCTGCGAATGAATCAATCCGCCGAGGCGGTCGAGGTTTTTGCGCATGTTCTCGGGGTAAACGATCAGCTTGTCGACGACGCCGGTCAGCCGCGCCAGCGCGAAATCGAGCGTCACCGTCGCGTCGGGGCCGATCATGCGCTCGACCGAGGAATGCGAGATGTCGCGCTCGTGCCACAACGCGACGTTTTCCAGCGCCGGCGTCACCATGCCGCGCACGAGCCGCGCGAGGCCTGTGAGGTTTTCCGTCAACACGGGGTTGCGCTTGTGCGGCATGGCCGAGGAGCCCTTCTGCCCTTCCGAGAAGAACTCCTCAGCTTCCAGCACCTCCGTGCGCTGCATGTGGCGGATTTCAATGGCGAGACGTTCGACGCACGAGGCGACGACGCCCAGCGTGGCGAAAAACGCGGCGTGGCGATCGCGCGGAATCACCTGCGTGGAAACCGGCTCGACGGCCAGGCCGAGCTTCGCCGCCACATGCTCCTCGACGCGCGGATCGATGTTGGCGAAGGTGCCGACGGCGCCCGAAATCGCGCAGGTCGCGATTTCCCCGCGCGCGGCGACGAGCCTCTCGCGGCACCGGGAGAACTCCGCGTAGGCCTGCGCCAGCTTGAGGCCGAAGGTCACGGGCTCGGCGTGGATGCCGTGCGAGCGGCCGATGACCGGCGTCATCTTGTATTCGAAGGCGCGGCGCTTGAGCGCGGCGAGCAGCGCGTCCGTGTCGGCGATCAGCAGATCGGCGGCGCGCGACAATTGCACGGCGAGGCAGGTGTCGAGCACGTCCGACGAGGTCATGCCCTGATGCACGAAGCGCGAATCAGGCCCGATGAATTCGGCCAGATGCGTCAGGAACGCGATCACGTCGTGCTTGGTGACGCGCTCGATCTCGTCGATGCGCGCGACGTCGACTGTGACGTCGCCGGCCTTTTCCCAAATCGCCCTGGCGCTGGCCTTGGGGATCACGCCCAGTTCGGCCAGCGCGTCGCAGGCGTGCGCCTCGATCTCGAACCAACTCTTGAAGCGGGTTTGCGCCTCCCATATCGCGGTCATCTGGGGGCGGGAATATCTCGGGATCATGGCGGTCTCGCTCTGAAATGCCGCGTCCGCCTAGCACGGGGCGGCGCGCGGCTCAAAGGCGGCGCCGGTCAATCTTCCAGCAAATGCCCGACGCCCGCCTCGCGCGCCCAGAACTCCCAGCCGCGCTTCATCGCGGGAGCTTCGGGATCGAGCGACGCGCGGGCGGCGATTTCGCCCTTCGACATGGGGATGAATTCGCCGAGCCGCATGGCGTTCATCATCACGCGGGCGTTGCGAGGAATGTAAACCGCCATGCGCACGAGGTCGTTGATGGTGCGCCCGACCGCCACGAACCCGTGCCCGCGCATCAGCGCCATGCGGTTGCAATCGAGGCAGACGGCGAGGTCGCGGCCCTGGTCCATGTTCGTCACCAGCAGGGTCGTGTCGTCGCCGAACTTGTCGCGGATGTCCCATGTCGGCACGGCGTCGCCGATTTCGCCGATCGTGTGGATGACCGCGCGCAGCCGCGTCGTCTTGGAAATGGAGAACGGCAGCACGTCCTCCGCGTGCGAATGCAGCGACGCCATCGCCTCGGGCCGCTTTTCGAACACGCCGCCATGGATAAAGCGCTCCAGATATTGCGGGCGCTTTTCGCCGGGATCGACAGGCGAGCCGTCGAGGTGAAATTCGACGATGTCGTCCTCCTCGACGATCGCCGGGCTCAACGAGCGGGCCACGAAAAAGCGCGCGGGGTCTTTGGGATGGCGCATGGCGACATGGCCATAGGCGTCGAGCACATCCTGCCGAGCGAGAATGCGGTTGGCGATGACGAGATCGCGTTTTACCCGCCGGATTGCGTCCATTGATCGAGACCTCTTTTTTTGGCGCCCGCGCCACCCTAGGGCGATTCCAATCGCGCCGAAAGGCGCGCCGGGCGGCCTCGTTTTGGATTTGTTCAGGCTTTTCGCGGAAAAAGGAGCGCTGACCATCCAGAAAAACCGACGCGCCATGCCCACGCCGGCCGATCCCCATCTCCTGCCGATCCGCGCGCCGGACACGAGCCGCTTGCCGAGCCTCGACGGCTTGCGCGCCGTCAGCATCGCGATGGTGGTCGGGCAACATTTCATTTCCGGGATACCCGGAGCGCCGCCGTTTCCAGGTCTTTTCGGCGTTCAGATTTTCTTCGTGGTGAGCGGGCTTTTGATCTGCCGCCTCCTGCTCGCCGAACTCGCGGCGACGGGCGATATTTCGCTTCGCGAATTTTATTTCCGCCGGGCGCTGCGCCTGACGCCCGCGCTCTTCGCCAGCGTCGCCGCGATCTCCGTCGTTGAGATTCTCTTCCACGCCTGGGATTGGCGCGCCGCCGCCTGCGGTTTGGCCTACGCGACCAATTACTGCGTCACCGAAGTCGGCGTGATGTACGCGGGCGGCGGCGGCTCGTTCGAGGGCCTCTGGTCCCTCGCCGTGGAGGAGCATTTTTATCTCGTTTTTCCACTGCTGCTGTTGATTTTTTTCAGGCGTGGCCAAGGCGCGATGTCGGCGGTTGTCGCGGCGCTGTGCGTCGCCGCGCTGTTGTTCAGAATTCGCTACGCGCTCGAAGACAAGCCGGAGAATTTCCTGGCCTGGCGCACGGAGAGCGCGTTCGATTTTCTGCTGGCGGGCTGCGCGCTGTCACTGATGACGACCACCGAGACGGGGAGGCGGGCATTGCGCCGCGTCGCCTCGACCGGCGCGCTCGCCGCGGCGACCATCGCGTTCGCCGCGGGGCAAATCGCGTCCTCCGCGGGAAAGGTGGAACTGGCGATCGCGCTCGGCGTCGCGGCGGGCTGGATCGCCGTCTTCGTGGCCAACGCGCTTTATAATCCAGACCTGTCCTCGGTTCGCGCGGCGCTGAACTTGCCGGCGCTTAAGTGGCTGGGACGGATCAGCTATTCTCTGTACCTTTGGCACTACTTGCCGGGCTTTGTCGTGAGCCGCGTTGCCCCAAACGGTGGCGCTTTCATTGCGATAATGGCGATCGCGTCTTCGTTGGTTCTGGCCGAAGCCTCCTATCGCCTCATCGAAACGCCCATCATGCGGCGACGCGGAAAATGGGCGCGCGCAATGGGATTGAAAAAGGCGTCGGCGGCGCCAAAGACGCCGCCGGTCGCTTAACTCAGAACCGGCGCCAGCGACGGCCACCGAAGAACCCGCGGTGGAACCGCGGCCCGTGATGGTAGAAGCCCGGGCGGTAGAAGTTGGGCGCCCAGTGGCAGTGGCCATAGGGGCCGCAGACCCAGCGCGCGTCCTGGACCATGGGGGCGAGGTCGGAGCCGGTGGCGATTGCGGGATCAAGGCCTCCGCCCAAAGGCGCGGCGGAGGCGGAACCAGCCCCGATAGCCCCGGCCCCAAGCACGAGCGCGGCGAGGGTGACGGATTTGATGGTCATACGCATTCTAGTTCTCCCGGTTTGCCCCAGCGTTGTAACAATATAACGCCGCGCTGAACGCTGGCTGAACAGGGAATTCAGAATTGAACTGTCGCGCCGGGCTTTAACCCCGGCTAGGCGCGCTCGCCGCGTGACTGTTCCGCCGCCGCGCGGATTTCCGCGATGTTGTTGGCGAAACGCGCCGGGCCGCCGCGAAAAACCGACGAGCCCGCGACGAGCCAATTGGCGCCGGCGGCGGCGATATCGCCGGCGTTCGCGGCGTCGACGCCGCCATCGACTTCGATGTCGATGTCGTATCCGCGCGTCATGTCGCGCACCGCGGCGATCTTCCGCAGCGTCGAGGGAATGAATTTCTGGCCGCCGAAGCCCGGGTTGACCGACATCAGCAACACAAGATCGATCATTTCGAGAAGGGGCTCGATAACGCTTTCGGGGGTGCCGGGATTCAGCGCCACGCCGGCCTTCTTTCCCAACGCGCGAATGGCCTGCAGCGTGCGGTGGATGTGCGGACCAGCCTCGACATGCGCGGTGATCACGTCCGCGCCGGCGGCGGCGAAGTCCGCCAAATACGGATCGACGGGCGCAATCATCAAATGGACGTCGAAGGGCGCCTCCACAACATTGCGGATCGATTTCATAACGGCCGGCCCGAAGGAAATATTCGGCACAAAGCGCCCGTCCATGATGTCGACGTGGACGACATCGGCCCCCGCGGCGATCACGGAGCGCGTCTCTTCGCCGAGTTTCGAAAAGTCGGCGGCGAGAATGGATGGGCAGATTTTCAACGGGCGCATGCGGTCTCGCGGATGTCGGCGGCCGCGTCGGATAGCACGCGGGCGCGGAATCGTCCATTTCGCGCCCTCGCGGCGCGGCGTAACACAGGCTTCGCCACGCCTCCGTCGGCAAGGCTGGCGCGCCGCCGGTCCGCCTTGCTATAAGGCGCGCCATGTCCTCTCAAAATCCGCGCCCCGGCGGCAAATACACGCGCGTTTTACACTTCGCCGCGCATTACTGGTGGCTGTCGCCCGGTTTGTTCTGCGGCGTCGCCATCGCGCGGGTGTGCTCAACGCTGGTCGATGTGGCGGTGCCGATCGCCTCGGGCAAGCTCGTCGACGCGGTGGCCTCGGGCGACCACGCCGATCCCTGGCCGGCGACGCGGGCGTTGCTGATATTGTTGTCGCTTGTCGCGTTGTTCCAGATGTCGCGGCAAACCGTGACGTTCCTGCTCAACCGCATGAGCGCGAGGGCGATCACCGCCATTGGCCGCGACGCCTTCGCCAAGGTGCAGCGGTTTTCGGCGGAATGGCACGCGAATTCCTTCGCCGGGGCGACCGTGCGGAAGATCACGCGCGGCATGTCGGCCTTCGACACGTTCACCGACACGCTCGCCTTCAACCTGGTGCCGGCGCTCATTGTCGTTGTCGGCGTGACCGCGACGTTCGTCTGGCGCTGGCCTGTTCTGGGCGCGGTGGTCGGGTTTTGCATCGTCTGCTTCATCGCGGTCAGCGTGTGCCTGTCGATTTTCTATGTGAGCCCCGCCAACCGCGCGGCGCGGGAGGTCGATTCGAAAATGAGCGGCGTCATCGCCGATTCCGTTTCGGGCAACGCCACGGTCAAAACCTTCGCCGCCGAGGAGCGCGAGGACGCCCTGTTCGGAAGCGTCGCCCGCACATGGGGCGAAAAATCGGTGATCTCCTGGGACCGCGCGGCGTGGACCGGTCTCGCTCAGAACTTCATGTTGATCGTCGTGCAAGCCGTGATGCTGGGCGTCGGCATCGCCTTGTGGAGCGGCGAAAGGGCGACGCCGGGAGACATCGCGAGCCTTATCGCGACGCAGTTCCTGTTGTCGGGCTATCTCCGCGACATCGCCCAGCAGGTCCGCCAGATCCAGCGCACCGTCAACGATATGGACGACGTGCTCGACTTCCGAGAGGCCGAGCCGGACGTGGCGGACGCGAGCGGATCCAAGCCCCTTGTTGTCGCGCGCGGAAAAATAGAATTCGACCGCGTGACGTTCCGCTACAAGGGCGCGCGGACGCCGGTGTTCGAGAATTTCTCCATTGTGATTCCCGCCGGCCAGCGCCTCGGCCTAGTGGGCGCCTCTGGCGCGGGAAAGTCGAGTTTCGTGAAGCTGATCCAGCGGCTTTACGACATCGATTCCGGCGAAATCCGCGTGGACGGCCAGAACATCGCGCGCGTCACGCAGCAGTCGCTGCGTCGGGCGATCGGCCTTGTGCCGCAAGATCCCATCCTGTTCCACCGCTCGCTCGCCGATAATATCGCCTATGGCAACCCCGAGGCGGAGGCGGGCGATATCGCGCGGGCGGCGCGGCAGGCGCACGCGGCGGATTTCATCGAAGGGCTCGCCAAGGGCTACGAAACGCTGGTGGGCGAGCGTGGCATAAAGCTCTCCGGCGGCGAGCGGCAGCGCGTCGCCATCGCGCGCGCGATATTGGCGGATTCGCCGATTCTGATTCTCGACGAGGCCACGTCGAGCCTCGATTCGCTGTCCGAACGCTATATCCGCTCGGCCATCGACCGCCTGTCGGCGAGCCGGACCACCATCGTTGTCGCGCATCGGCTTTCGACGATTCAGAAGCTCGACAGGATTCTGGTTTTCGACGGCGGCAAAATCGTCGAGGACGGAAGCCACGCCGATCTGTTGGCGCGGCCCGACGGCGTTTACAAGGCCCTGCTGGAAGCGCAGATCGGCGCGGGGGAAATCGCCGAAGCGGCGGAGTAGTTTTGCCCGCGGCGCGCGTTTGCCGCTATGGTTGAACGCGAATCTGAAACCGGGTTTCGACGATGACAGCCCCCAAACTGCGCCTTGGCGTCAACATCGACCACGTCGCCACCGTGCGCAACGCGCGCGGCGGGGCGCTGCCCGATCCCACGCGGGCGGCGCTGATGGCGATCGAGGCTGGCGCCGACGGAATCACCGCCCATCTGCGCGAAGACCGCCGCCACATTCGCGACGACGACATGGCGCGGTTGAAGGCGGCGATCTCGAAACCGTTGAATTTCGAAATGGCGGCGACCGAGCAGATGCTCGACATCGCGCTGCGCATAAAGCCGCGCGCGGTGTGCCTGGTGCCTGAGAAGCGCACCGAGCGGACGACCGAGGGCGGGCTCGACGTTGTCGGCGGCCACAATCATCTCGCGCCGTTTGTTTCGGAACTGACGCGGGCGGGCATTCGCGTGTCGATGTTCATCGAAGCCGCCGGCGAGGCGCTTGAAGCGTCCAAATCGGTCGGCGCGCCCGTGGTCGAACTGCACACCGGCGCGTGGTGCCACGCGCGCGAGATCGGCGACGCGGCGCTGGCGGAGCGCGAGTTCGAGCGCATTCGCGCCGCCGCCGCGACCGCGCGCGCATTGGGCCTCGAATGCCACGCGGGCCACGGACTCGACTTCGACACCGCCCGCCAAATTTCGGGGTTGCCGGAAATCGTCGAACTCAACATAGGGCACTTTTTGGTGGGCGAAGCCGTGTTTATCGGGCTGGACGCGGCGGTGCGCCGGATGCGCGCCGCCATGGACGAAGGCCGCCGCGCCGCGGGCGTAAAGGCATGATCATCGGCATTGGCTCCGATCTCTGCGACATCAGGCGCATCGAGGACACGCTGAGCCGTTTCGATCAGCGCTTTCTCCAGCGTTGCTTCACCGAAACCGAGCAAAAGCGCTCCGACGGGCGGGCTGGCAGGGCGGAATCCTACGCCAAGCGGTTCGCCGCCAAGGAGGCCTGCGCCAAAGCGCTTGGCACGGGCCTTCGCCACGGCGTGTTCTGGCGCGACATGGGCGTGGCGAACCTGCCCTCCGGCCAACCAACCATGGCCTTGACCGGCGGGGCGGCGGCGCGGCTGGCGAAAATTTTGCCGGCGGGCCACGTCGCCCGCATCCATCTCACCATCACGGACGAGCCGCCGCTGGCCCAGGCGTTTGTTGTGATCGAAGCGGTGCCGATCTGAGAGGCCGCGGCAACGCCACAATTTTCGGCGATCGGGGTTGTCGGACGTTTGCGCCTCGCGCCTGCCGCGTTTATATGCGGACTGACAACGTCTCGGTCGCGGCGACCTTCGAGGATCACACATGAGCGAACCCATGGGGCTCGATTCCAAGTCCCAGCCAATCAAGAAGGCCAAGGAAGAAGGGCTCGGCGAGACCATCAAGGTTATCGTCCAGGCGTTGCTGATCGCGCTGGTGGTTCGGACGCTGCTGTTCCAGCCGTTCAACATTCCCTCGGGGTCGCTCATTCCAACGCTGCTGATTGGCGATTACCTGTTCGTGTCGAAATATTCCTACGGTTATTCGAAGTTTTCCATGCCGTTCGCGCCGCCGCTGTTTTCCGGCCGGATATGGGGCGCCTCGCCCAAGCGCGGCGACATCGCCGTGTTCAAGCTGCCGCGCGACGGCGAGACCGACTATATCAAGCGCGTGATCGGCCTGCCCGGCGACAAGATTCAAATGATCGAGGGGCGGCTGTACATCAACGGCGAAATCGTTCCGCGCGAAGCGGATAAAAAGGTGAAGACCGCCGACGCGTATGGCGTCGAGACCGAGGTGCCAACCTACATCGAGACGCTGCCGGGCGGCGTGAAGCATCAGATTATCGAGATTCAGGGCGACAATGGCTATCTCGACAGCACCAAAGTCTTCGAGGTGCCGCAGGGCGATTATTTCATGATGGGCGACAACCGTGACAATTCGACGGATTCGCGCGTGCCGCCGGATCAGGGCGGCGTCGGCTTTGTGCCATTCGAGAATTTCGTCGGCCGCGCCGAAGTGATCTTTTTTTCAGTCAGGGACGGCGAGGCGGCCTGGCAATTCTGGAAATGGCCCTGGACGGTGCGCTGGAACCGATTGTTCCAGCCCGTCCGCTGACGACGACATTGTCGGGGAAGCCGGATATCGCGGCGCTTGAAAGCAGGATTGGCCACACCTTCGCGCAATCTGGACTGCTGGCGCGGGCGCTGACCCATGTCAGCGCGGACAAGCTGCGGAGCCGCGTCGACAGCTACCAACGGCTGGAGTTTCTCGGCGATCGGGTGCTCGGCCTGACCATCGCAGAAATGCTTTACGAGCTTTTTCCGGGCGCCGAGGAGGGCGAGCTGTCGCGCCGGTTTTCGGCGCTGGTGCGGAAGGAAACCTGCGCCGAGGTCGCGCGCGGTTGGGACGTGGGGCCGCATCTCGCGCTGGGCCGCGGCGAAAAGGCGAGCGCGCGGGACAGCGCCGGCGTGTTGGGCGATGTCTGCGAATCCATCCTCGGCGCGGTGTTTCTCGACGCGGGTTTCGACACGGCGCGCGACCTTGTGCGCCGCGCCTTTGGCGATCGCCTGAACGCGCCCGGCGTCATCCTCGACCCCAAAACCGCGTTGCAGGAATGGGCGCAGGGCGCTGGGCGCGCGCCGCCTTCCTACCGCGAGGTTTCGCGCGGCGGCCCGGCCCACAAGCCCGTGTTCGTCATCGCGGTGGATGTGGAAGGCTTCGATGGCGCGACCGCCGAGGGATCGTCGAAGCGCATGGGAGAGCAGGCGGCGGCGGCCCTGTTCGCTGAAAAACACAATCTGGCGATCGCGGCGCGGCGCGCGGCGGTTGCGCCAAATAAATCCGGGGTGGGCGCATGAACGACGTTTCCGGCTCGTCGCGGTGTGGGTTTGTCGCGCTGGTGGGCGCGCCGAACGCGGGTAAATCGACGCTGGTCAACGCGCTGGTTGGCGCGAAGGTTTCGATTGTGTCCCGGAAGTCGCAGACGACGCGCTCGCTGGTGCGCGGTATCGCGCTGGTCGGCGAGGCGCAAATCGTCTTCATCGACACGCCCGGCATTTTCGCGCCGCGGCGCAGGCTGGATCGAGCCATGGTGACGAGCGCGTGGGGCGGCGCCGGCGACGCCGAGGTCATCTGCGTGCTGGTCGACGCGCGCCGCGGGGTGACCGAGGAAGTCGAGGCGATCGTCGCCAAGCTCGCCGAGCTAAAGCGTCCCCAGGCGTTGATCATCAACAAGATCGATCTTGTCGAGAAGGAAAAGCTGCTGGAACTGACGGAGGCGTTGAACAAGCTCGGCGCGTTCGTCGACACGTTCATGATCTCGGCGCTGAAAAGCCTCGGATTGAAACATCTTTTGAGCGCGCTCGCCGCGCGCATGCCCGCCGGGCCATGGCTGTATCCGGAAGATCAGGTGATGGACGCGCCATTGCGCTCGCTCGCCGCCGAAATCACGCGCGAGAAGATTCTGGAGCGCCTGCACGACGAGTTGCCCTACGACATCACGGTCGAGACCGATCAGTGGAAACAACTGCCCGATGGCTCGGCGCGCATCGAGCAAACCATTTTCGTCGCCCGCGAAAGCCAGAAGAAGATCGTCATTGGCGAGGGCGGGCGGATGTTGAAGTCCATCGGCCAATCGGCGCGACGGGACATCGCGGAGGCCGCGGAGTCGAAGGCGCACCTTTTCCTTTTCGTGAAGGTGCGGGAGAACTGGGCCGACGATCCCGAGCGCTATCGCGCGATGGGGCTTGAGTTTCCGCGGGAATGACCAAAGGCAGGAGAAACCCATGGCGCATTCGCCGTTGAGCACGCGCAAGCGGTCCACCGTTTACCGCTATTTGACCGGCGTCGACGATTCCAGCTTCTGCCACCGCGTCAGCGAAGCGTTGAGCAAGGGCTGGCTTCTCTACGGCTCGCCGACATTGACGTTCGACAGCGCGAAGGGCCGCGTCGTTTGCGGGCAGGCCATCACGAAGGATTTAGAGGATATCGAATACAGCGCCGACATGAAGCTGGGCGATCTGTAGTTCGCGATTGGCGCGCCGACAATCCGCGGGTTCGACTTCGCCAGCTCCGGCGTGGTCCGTTGACGATTGTCAGCGGCCGCCGCGCGCGACCCGCTCGATTTCCTGGCGCACAAGCCGCTCGACAATCCCCGGCAGATTGTCGTCGAGCCATTGTTTCAGCATGGGGCGCAGCATTTCCCGCGTCGCTTCTTCGACCATGCCCTGGTTTTGCAAAATCATCGTGGTCGCCAGGGCGTTGAACGCCGACGACACCGAATCGCCGATCGCGGGCGAGAGCAGTGGAGCGGAGTCCGCGCCATGCGCCACCTGGCGGGGCGCCGGCTCGGGCGCTTCGACCGCGGCCTTTGGCGGCTCGGGGCGCGTCGCGGCTTCGACACGGAGCGGGGGTTTAGGCGTTTCGAAGCGGGGCGCGGATTTCACCGGCTCGTTGACCGGCGCCTCGCGTGGCGCCTCCACGCGTGGACGCGCGGCGCGCGGCGGCGGCGCGATCTCGGGCTCCGGCTCGATTGTGGCTGGGGCCTCGACCTTTGGCGCGGTGAAATGGACGCGCGGGGCGGTTTCGACGGTTGCCGACGCTTGCGCCGCGTCCGCTTCCCGCGTCGCGACCGGCGGGGGAACCACGGCGGGCGTCGCGGACTCGGCGACAGGCGCGGGCGGCCGCGTGATCGGCAACAATTGATCGTCGGCTATGATGCGTCGAATCGAGGCGAGGATTTCCTCCATCGACGGCTCGTGCGCGCGTTGTTCGGCGCTTGTGGCCTCGGACAGCCGTTGATTGGCGGTTGTAAAAGAGTTCATGCCCGGAGTTTCCGTGTCGCCGCCACGGCCGAATCGTTCAACGCGATCCGACATGCGGTTTTACTCTGAAGGAGCAAGCCGCTCACGGCAAGCGGGCGGCCTCGATGGCGCTGTGGATAGCGCGAAACTATTTGCCGTCGGGCGTTCTCAAGCCGAACGCCTTGTCCTTGACCTGATCAAGATGGTCGCGCGGGTCGATTGTCGCGACCGCCAAACCAAGGCCGCCCGCCGACAGCCGGCCCATGGCGGCGAGGACGTTGTATGTTTGCACGACCTGGTCGCGCTGCGCGGAGACGAGGTTGGTGCGCGAAATCAGAAGGGTCTGCTGCGCGTTGAGAACATCGAGCGTCGTGCGCTGGCCGACCTTCGCCTCTTGCCGCACGCCGTCGAGCGCGGCTTCGTTGGCGCGGATCTGAGCCTGAAACGAACGGATATTCGCCCGCGTGCTGCGCAATCCCGCCCAGGCGGCGACCACCTCCTGCCGAATGGTCTCGCGTTGCAGATCCGCCTGCAATGTGGCTTGCGACAATTGTTCCTTGGCCTGCCGGATGTTCGAGTAGGTCAGGCCGCCGTCGTAGATCGGCACGTTGAGGGTTCCCATCGCGCCGTAGTTGAAAGTTTGCTCTTTGGGCGTGCTCTGCGCGTCCCAGGACTGCGCCACGCTGCCTTGCACCTGCACGGTCGGGTAGAGCGAGCCTTCCTGCACCTTGACGTTGAGCGCGGCGGCGTCGGCGGCGTGCAGCGCGGCTTGAATCAACGGGTGTTCCCGCTGGGCGTAGGCGATCGCTTCGTCGAGCGTGGCGGGCAACAGCCGGTCGGGGGGCTGCGCGGGGTCGAGGTTCCTGGGCGGCGCGCCGATCAATTGGCTGTATGTCGCGAGGCTCGCCTGCAGGTTGCCTTGCGCGGTTGACGCGACGGCTTCGCCCTGCGAGACGGCCGCTTCGGATTGCGACACGTCGGTGCGCGTGATTTCGCCGAATTTGAAGCGCGCCTGGCTCTGGCTCAATTGCTCCCGCAACACATGCAGGTTGCTTTGGTCGAGCGCCAGCAAAGCGGTGTCTCGCAGCACATCCATATAGGCGGTGGCGGCGGCGTTCAGCACCATGAGTTCGGACAGGCGCGACTGCTCATGCGAGGAGAGGGCCGTCGATTCCGCCTGCCGCACGGAGTTGATCGCGCGGTTGCCGTTGTACAGCGTCTGGGTGATGGTTAGACCGGCGTTGCGCGGATAAGTCTGGTTTTTCAACACGTAGGCGGGCAAGCCGAACAGCGGATTCGCGGGGCTTTGGACCCGGTTGTTGAAGATTCCGGCGCTCGCGGTCGCGGAAATCGTCGGACGAAGCGCGGAAGCCGCTCTCGGCACGTTTTCGTCGGCGGCCCTGCTGGCGGCGCGCTGCTGGCCAAGATCCGGGCTGAACACATACGCCTTGCCCAGCGCCCCCAAAATGGTTTCAGCGCGGGCGTCGGAAACAATCGCCGGGCCGATCGCGGCTCCCGCCAATCCCATCAACGCATATGCACGACCGAAACGCCAACGCATTGTCCGCCTCATACCTGCCTACGCGTCAGACGACGACCACGCTATCGAACAAACCGACGCGTCCGATCATACGTCAACCATCATGACGATCCCGCGCGTTTGACGCAAGACAATCCCCCATGATCGACGTTTATTGTTTGGATAACTCGAACCCTCGATCAACGCCGGCCCGCAAGCGACGTCAAGCCGGGCGAAAAAGGCGCGTCGACGCGGTCTTCAACGCCCGTCGGGCGTGCGCACGCCGAAGATCTTGTCCTTGACCTGATCGTAATGGACCGTTGGATCGTAAGTTTGAACGCCGAGGCCCAGGCGGCTCGCGGAAAGCTGGCCGACCGCCGCGAGCAGCGCGTAGGAATTGACGACCTGGTCGCGCTGCGCCGACACGAGGCTGGTGCGCGCGTTGAGCAGGGCCTGTTGCGCGTTGAGCACGTCGAGCGTCGTTCGCTGGCCGACTTTCGCCTCCTCGCGAATGCCGGCGAGCGCGACTTCGTTGGCGGTCACCGAGGCTTGGAAGGACTTGATCGAGGTCTTGGTGTTCTGGTAGGCGCCCCAGGCGGAAACGACATTGGATCGAACGGTCTCGCGGGCCAGATCCGCCTGCAACCGGGCCTGGCCCAATTGCTCCTTCGCCTGCCGGATATTCGCGTAGCTCGCGCCGCCATCATAAATGGGGATCGACAGGTTGCCCGAGACGGACGCAGCGAAAAGATTGTCCTTGGGCGTGTTGGCCTGATCCATCACCTCGCCCACGTTGCCCACGACGCTGAGCGTGGGGTAGAGCGTTCCCTCCTGAACTTTGACGTTCAACGCCGCGACATCGACCGCGTGAAAGGCGGACTGAATCGATGGGTTTTCGCGGAGCGAAAGGACGATCGCCTCGTCGAGGCCTTTGGGAAGCAGGTTTTCAACCGCCCGCGCCGGAGACAGGTCGCGCGGCGGTTCGCCGATCAACTGGCGATAGATGGCGAGCGAATTGTTGAGATTGGAGCGCGCCGTGAAGGCCGCCGCCTGCCCGGAAGCCAGGGCGGCCTGCGCCTGGGCGACATCCGTGCGGGTGACTTCGCCGACGTTGAAACGGTAGTTGGTTTGTTTGAGCTGTTGCTGCAAAACGTCGATGTTGCTGTTGGAAAGCCGGAGCAGGGCCGTGTCGCGCAGCACGTTCATATACGCGGCGGCGGCGGCGTTGAGAATGTTCACCTCGGACAGGCGCAGGGTTTCGCGCGACTGCATGACCGTGGATTCCGCCTGCCGGACCGTGTTCGTCGTGCGGTTGCCATTGTACAGCGTTTGCGTGACGACGAGGTTCGCGGTGCGGGGATGTGTGTTGTAGTTCAGGTGCGGCCCGGTTTTGCTGATCGGGTTGGTGGTGATGAACTCGCCCGTGCCGGCGGCGAGGTTGCCGTTGACGGTTGGACGAAAACCCGCCGTCGCCTTCGGCACGCCCTCGTCGAGGGCCCGCGTCGCGGCGCGTTGCTGACCTAGATCGGGAGAAAAGCCGTAGGCTTTGGCCAGCGCGCCTTGAATAGTTTCGGCGCGCGCCTCGAACAGGCCCATGCCGCCGAAAACAGAGGCGCAAATCGCCAAACGGGACACAAGGCCACCGGCAAGACCGCTCCAATCGACCGTGCCCAAGGCGTCAGAACGCGCTTTCTCAGGCACACGCTTCACCCGCATGAACGTACCCACTCATCATGTAATCAAGACACAAACGATGTAATCAAGACACAAACGGCGAAGAAGCGCGCCACGCCTTCCGCGCGCTCCCGTCGTCCGGCGCCACTCCCCCCCCCCGGGGGCTTAACCATGAGCACCATAGACGCTCGCGACCGGGACGCAATCTCCACTTCCCGACCCGCCCGTGGCCTAGGGCTATTTGGTAGCCAAGTGGCGCAAAAATGCAACACTAAATTACGGAAATTTTAGAATACGAAAGCCGCCGGCCGTCGGAAGGCGTCGAGGGTGGCGGCCGCGGCGTCGAACAGCCACTTCTCGCCGATGGCGCCGCTGGCGAGCTTTTCGAAACGCACAGCTTTCGCGGCCCGCCCCGTTCGCCCGCTCTCGCGCACGACCGCAACCATGCGCCCGCCGGTCGCCAGTTGGTCGAGCAGGCCCTGGAAGTTCGTCTCCACCGCGCCATTCACCAGGATGCAATCATAGGGACCGCCGGCGGCCCAGCCTTTGTCCAGCGGACCCGTCGCGAATTCCACGTTGTCCACGCCGGGAGCGGCTTTCGCGCCTTCGCCGAACGCCGCCGCGTCTTCCAACGCGACCACGTGGCCCGCCAATTTGGCCAGAATCGCGGCGGAATAACCGCGCGCTCCGCCGACATCGAGAACCCTGTCGCCGGCGGCGAGGTTGGCGTTGGCGATCATGCGGGCGAGGATCATGGGCTCAAGCAACGCCCGGCCGCCGACTTTCAGCGCCGCGTCGGAATAGGCGAGCGCGGCGTTCGCGGGATCGACGAAATCCTCCCGGGGAACGATTTCAAAGGCTTCAAGCACCTTGTTGTCGGTGATGTCGAATGTTCGCAGCTGGCAGTCCACCATGGTGCGGCGGAGAACGTCGGGCGAAACGGGGGAGGGAGAAGCGGACTGGACCTGCATTGTCGTGCTCGCGGTGGAATTCGCGGTGTTATAGGTCGCGGCAAAAGGCGAGTCCATGCGGCGCGCTCGCATTGACTTCGCCGCATTCCCCAGCTTTTAACCGGCGAATTCGAATTTCACGCGAAACGGCCCAATCCGATGATGGACAAGACTTTCGACCCCGCCGCCGTCGAGGCCCGCGTGTCGGCCGCCTGGGAAAACGCCGGGGCCTTCCGGGCCGGCAGGCCTGAGCGGGCAGACGCGCCGCCTTATTGCATCGTGATACCGCCGCCGAACGTCACGGGCTCCCTGCACATGGGGCACGCGCTGAACAACACGTTGCAGGACATTCTTTGCCGGTTTGAGCGCATGCGCGGCAAGGACGTGCTCTGGCAGCCCGGCACCGACCACGCCGGCATCGCCACGCAGATGGTGGTGGAGCGCCAGTTGGAGGAGCGGCGACAGCCCGACCGCCGCGACATGGGGCGCGAGGCGTTTCTCGAAAAAGTCTGGGAATGGAAGGCGGAATCCGGCGGCGTCATCGTCAACCAGTTGAAGCGCCTCGGGGCTTCATGCGACTGGAGCCGCGAACGCTTCACGATGGACGATGGATTGTCGGCCGCGGTGCGCAAGGTGTTTGTGCGGCTCTATCGCGAGGGGCTGATCTACAAGGACAAGCGCCTCGTCAATTGGGACCCCAAGCTGCAGACGGCGATCTCGGACATCGAAGTCGAGCAGATCGAGTGCGTGGGTTCCTATAAATGGACGCGAGGCGACGAGAAGCCTTTCGACGCCGTCGCGCTCGGCAGAATATTGGACAAGGCGCCGAATGGGCACCTTTACTACTTCAATTATCCACTGGAGGGCGTCGCCTACAACGTGGACGACCCCGCCACCTTTATTCAGGTGGCGACGACCCGACCCGAAACCATGCTCGGCGACACGGCGGTCGCGGTGCATCCCGAAAATGAAAAACTCAAACATCTGATCGGGAAGCACGTCCTTTTGCCGCTGGTGGGCCGACGCATTCCCATCGTCGGGGACGACTACGCCGATCCCGAGAAAGGCACCGGGGCGGTGAAAATAACTCCCGCGCACGATTTCAACGATTTCGAGGTGGGAAGGCGGCACGACCTGCCGTTGATCAACGTGCTTGATCGCGAAGGGCGCGTCACGTTTGAAGACGGGTGGGATATGGCGCCTCAGCCCTCGATGGCGCCCGGCGTCGTGGGGCTCGCGAACATCGACAGATTTGCGGCGCGCAAGGAAGTCGTTGGCCTTCTGGTTTCGCGGGACTTCTGCGTGAAGATCGAGCCGAACCGGCATACGGTTCCGCACGGCGACCGTTCCGGCGTTGTCATCGAGCCGTGGCTCACCGACCAATGGTACGTGGACGCGAAGACGCTGGCGCAACCGGCGCTCGCCGCGGTGCGCCAGGGCAAGACGGGCTTTATCCCAAAAAATTGGGAAAAAACCTATTTCGAATGGTTGGACAACATCCAGCCGTGGTGCGTTTCACGGCAGTTGTGGTGGGGACACCAGATACCGGCGTGGATGGCGCCGTGGGGCGAGATATTCGTCGCCGAGAACGAGGACCAAGCGTTCGCGGCGGTCCTCGCAGCGGGTGTCGAGAAGGGCGAGTGGAGCGTGGCGGAGGCGACGGCGCTGGCCGGCGATCCCGCGCGTCTGCGCGAGATCGCGCCGCGCGACGAGGACGTTCTCGACACCTGGTTCTCCTCGGCGCTGTGGCCGTTTTCGACGCTGGGCTGGCCCGAGGAAACGCCCGAGCTGAAACGTTTTTACCCGACGTCGGTTCTCGTCACCGGCTTCGACATCATCTTCTTCTGGGTCGCGCGGATGATGATGATGGGCATGCATTTCCAGAAGGAAATTCCTTTCAAGGACATCTACATCCACGCCCTCGTCCGCGACGAGAAGGGCGCGAAGATGTCGAAGTCGAAGGGCAATGTCATCGACCCCCTGAAATTGATCGACCAGTATGGCGCGGACGCGTTGCGCTTCACGCTGGCGGCGATGGCGGCGCAGGGCAGGGACATCAAGCTCGCGACTTCGCGCGTCGAGGGCTACCGCAACTTCGCGACCAAGCTCTGGAACGCCTCGCGTTTCGCGGAAATGAATTCCTGCGCGCGCGTCGCCGGCTTCGATCCGAAGGGCGTCAACGAGGTTCTCAACCAATGGATTCTCGGCGAGGCGGCGAAGACGGTCGCAGCCATCGGCGCGGCCATCGAGACCTACCGCTTCAATGACGCGGCGGGCGCGGCCTACAGGTTCGTCTGGAACATTTTTTGCGACTGGTACGTCGAGCTGACAAAACCTGTCGTGCAGGGCGCCGACGGGCCGGCCAAGGACGAGACGCGCGCCACAACCGCCTTCGTTCTCGACCAGATCGCGGCGATGTTGCATCCCTTCATGCCCTTCCTGACGGAGGAGCTTTGGACGGCCTTCGCGGAGCGCGCCGGCGACAAAAATCCCGGCCTGCTGGCGTTGTCCGCCTGGCCTGATCTCGCCGGGCTCGAAAACGCCTCCGCCGAGGCCGAAGTCGGCTGGGTCGTTGATCTCGTCACCGAAACCCGTTCGGTGCGCAACGAGATGAATGTGCCGGGCGCGGCGCAAATTCCACTGGTTCTCGTCGCCGCCGGCGCGGAAATCGAGGCGAGGGCGCGAGCCTGGGATGAAACGATCCGGCGGTTGGCGCGCTTGTCCGAGGTTTCCTTCGCCGCCACGCCGCCGAAAGCTTCCGCCCAAATGATCGTGCGCGGCGTTGTGGCCTGCCTGCCGCTTGAAGGGGTCGTCGACATCGCGGCGGAAAAAAGCCGGCTCTCGAAGGAAATCGCCAAAGAGGAAGGCGAAATCAAGAAGGTTGACGCCAAACTCGGCAACGCCGATTTCGTCCGCCGCGCGCCCGAGGAAATCGTCGAGGAGCACCGCGAGCGCAAGGTGGAAGCGTTGGCGCGGATCGAGAAGATGACGGCGGCGCTGGGACGGCTGGGGTAGGGGATAGTCGGGTTGGGTTGGCAACGGGCAATCGCTCCCGGCGCGAAGCCGACTGCGACAGTGCGGCGGCGCGGCGTGAAATTCGACTTTCACGCCGACATTCTGTGACATTCCCGCAACGGTGCGAAAACATCTTTTTTGGCCGCGATTTCGCCATTGGCCGCGCCGCTTTTCAGCCATAAACCGCTCGCTAATTCTATTCGTCTAAACCGAGGGAATTCGGTCGTCTTGCGTCGGCCGAATCCGGTTTTCGCGGCGTTGGCGGCGAAACCCGCGTGGAAGACAAGATGTCGGGGGTTGGTTTTCATGGACGACGCGTCGCGTTTCAACAAGTCGAAGCTGCCCAGCCGGCACGTGACCGAAGGCCCCGCGAGGGCGCCCCACCGCTCCTACCTTTACGCGATGGGGCTGACGACCCATCAGATCCACCAGCCGCTCGTGGGCGTAGTTTCGGCCTGGAACGAGGCCGCGCCGTGCAATATCGCCCTCATGCGTCAGGCGCAGGCGGTCAAGAAGGGCGTCGCCGCCGGGGGCGGCACACCGCGCGAATTCTGCACGATCACCGTCACCGATGGCATCGCCATGGGCCATGGCGGCATGAAGGCCTCGCTCGTTTCGCGCGATGTCATCGCGGATTCCGTTGAATTGACGATGCGCGGGCATTGCTACGACGCGATGGTCGCGCTTGCCGGCTGCGACAAGTCCCTGCCGGGCATGATGATGGCGATGGTCCGCCTCAACGTGCCCTCTATTTTCATCTATGGCGGTTCGATTTTGCCGGGCACTTTCAAGGGGCAGCCGGTCACGGTGCAGGATCTGTTCGAGGCGGTCGGCAAGCATTCCGTCGGGCAAATGTCCGACGAGGACCTCGACGAGCTTGAACGTGTCGCGTGTCCGTCCGCGGGCGCTTGCGGCGCCCAGTTCACCGCCAACACCATGGCGACGGTGTCGGAGGCGATTGGCCTGGCGCTGCCCTATTCGGCCGGCGCGCCGGCGCCCTACGAAATCCGCGATCAGTTCTGCATGACGGCGGGCGAAGTGGTGATGGATCTCATCGCGAAAAACATCCGTCCGCGCGACATCGTCACCCTGAAGGCGCTGGAAAACGCGGCGACGGTTGTCGCCGCGTCGGGCGGCTCCACCAACGCGGCGCTGCATCTTCCGGCGATCGCGAACGAGTGCGGCATCAAATTCGACCTGTTCGATGTCGCCGAGATTTTCAAGCGCACGCCCTATGTCGCGGACTTGAAGCCCGGCGGCAAATACGTCGCCAAGGACATGTTCGAGGTCGGCGGCATTCCGCTGATGATGAAGACGCTGCTCGACCATGGCTTCCTGCATGGGGATTGCCTGACGGTCACCGGCCGGACCATCGCGGAAAACCTCGCCAAGGTTAAATGGAACGACAAACAGGATGTCGTTTATCCCGCCAACAAGCCGATCACGGTCACGGGCGGCGTTGTCGGCCTGAGGGGCAACCTCGCTCCCGAAGGCGCGATCGTGAAGGTCGCCGGCATGCCGGAAAACAAGCAGCGGTTTTCCGGCCCGGCGCGGTGTTTCGACACGGAAGAGAAGTGCTTCGAAGCCGTTCGCACCAAGCAATACAAGGAAGGCGACGTGCTGGTCATCCGCTACGAGGGCCCCAAGGGCGGCCCCGGCATGCGCGAGATGCTGGCGACGACGGCTTCTCTTTACGGACAGGGCATGGGCGACAAGGTGGCGCTTATCACCGATGGGCGTTTCTCGGGCGCGACACGCGGCTTTTGCGTCGGCCACGTCGGTCCCGAAGCGGCGGTAGGCGGCCCTATCGCGCTTTTGAAAGATGGCGACATCATCACGCTCGACGCCGTTAAGGGCGAACTGAGCTGCGATGTGAGCGAGGCGGAGTTCGCCGAGCGGCGCAAGGCGTGGAAGCCGCGCGAGCACGAATACGGGTCGGGGGCGATCTGGAAATACGCGCAGACCGTCGGCAACGCGCGCGACGGCGCTGTCACGCATCCCGGATTCAAGGGTGAAAAGCACGTCTATGCCGACCAGTGAACGGATTGCGTTGGGCGCCGCGCTTTTCTGCGGCGTGGTCTTTGGCGCGGGCGCGGCCAGCGCCCTCGACGACTCGAAATTGCCGGTCGGCGACCGCTCGGCGATGCGCATGTTCCACGATCCCCGCCAGGCGATGTCGGAGTTTCTGCGCGACTACCGCGCCGGCGCGCAACCCTCGTCCATCGAGGCGTTGCGGTACGCGGCGGACGGCGGCGAGCCGCTGGCGCGATGGAAACTGGGTTCCATGTACGCCGCTGGCGACGGCGTTCAGCGCGACGACTTCAAAGCCTACGATTATTTCCTCAAGATCGTGCAGGCCTACGACGACATAGACCCGTCGCCGCGCGAGCGCGGCATTGTCGCCAGCGCCTATGTCGCGGTTGGCGCCTACGCGCTGAAGGGCATTCCCGGCAACCGGCTGGCCAGCGATCCCGAGCGGGCGCGGCGCATGTTCACGGTCGCTGCGACGGAGTTTGGCGACACCAACGCCCAGTACAACCTGGGTCGAATGTATTTCGACGGCGACGGCGTTCAACGCGACGCGCGCCGCGGCGCCCAGTGGCTTCGGTTGGCCGCCGACAAGAACCATATGGAAGCGCAGGCGATCCTCGGTCAGATCTACTTCGATGGCGCGGATGGCGTGCAGCGTCAACGGGCCATGGGCCTCATGTATCTGACGATGGCTCACGACAGCGCCGTCAATCGCGCCGACTGTCAGTGGATTATCGATTCCTACGACCGCGCCATCGCCGCGGCCAATTCCAGCGACAGGCAGGGGGCTCTGGCGTTTTTGCAGAGCCATCTCGAGGCCAGGCGCTAGCCGGGCTCGGCCGGGCTCCAAGTTGATCGAATTTCAAGCCGGCCATCGCGCCGGCTTTTTAATTGTTAAGGCGCGGTTGCGCCACGGTCCTCAAGCGCCGGATACGCGTTAACTTTCGATCGCAAGCGCGAACAAAGTGGCGACGAATCGCTTTTTGGCGCGGTTGCCCCGCTGTTCACGCCGCCCATGGGGGCGGCGCGCGCGGTTGTCACAATATGAGGGATTCGCTGTTCGGCTCTCGCGGCCCGGCGTTGCTCCCTGGTTTGTCAGCGTTAGGAATTGCGCCCGAATTGGCACAGTTCAACCGGTGTCGAACTTCACCCGGCTTCCGCCCAAGACCGGTCCCCCGACGGCCAGCGCGGCGTAAAAGATTTCATAGCGCGCGGCCTGCGGAAACTCCCGGAGACGCGCGAGAGCGTCGGCGAACTCCGGGCTTTCCGGTTTTGCCGCCAGCAAAGCGACATGCGCCGCCAGGAAAGCGTCGAAGCCGGGCTCCGGATCGCTGTCGACGCCATGCAGCGCGTGGACAGTCGCTTCGCTGTGGCGGCCCTTCAATGGCGCCGCGCCCAGCGGCACAAATCGAAATCCGCTGGCTTGTCGCCGGGTTTCCTCTGAAACGATGATCGGCGCGCCGAATTCCTTTGTCGCGGATTCGAGCCGCGCCGCCACGTTCACGGGGTCGCCAACCATCGAATAGTCGAAGCGCTGTTCCGATCCCATGTTGCCGACGAAGGCGCGGCCGGTGTTGATTCCAACGCCAACCACCACCGGCGCGTGAGTAATTCCGGCGGCTCCCGCGGCCTCGCGCGCCGCCCGGTCGATGTCCGGAATCAGCGCCGCTATGGCCAGAGCCGCCTCGCAGGCGCGCGAGGCGTGGTTGGGAATATCGACCGGCGCGTTCCAGTAGGCCATCAAACCGTCGCCGAGATATTTGTCGATCGCCCCGTCGCGCGACAGCACCGCCGCTGTCAACGGCGTCAGCAGACTGTTGAGAAAGCGCACGACGCCCTCCGCGCCCAGGTTCTCCGAACGCGTGGTGAAGTCGCGCGCGTCGCAAAAAAGCACCGTGATTTCGCGCTCCTCTCCGCCCAGCCGCAACAGGGCGGGATTGGCGGCGAGCCGTTCCACAACCGCCGGCGCCAGGTAGCGTGAGAAGGCGGCGCGCACGAAGCGGCGTTCGTTTTCGGCCCGGCGAAAGGCGGCGACCGTCACGCTGGACCACGTCGCGAGCCAGGTCGCCGACGGAAACAACGGGTCGATGAGGGTTGATCGCCAGCTAAAGAGCCACCAACTGACGCAGCCGGCGAGAGCCAACAGGCAGAGGATCGCGGCTCCGGATAAAGCGGGCCGGAGACGCCGCGCGATCAACGCGACCAGAAGGCCGCCCACCAGGGCGGCGAGAGCCTCGGCGGCCGCCGCGTAATCGGGCCGCGCAAGCCGCTCGCCCGACAGGACATGTTCGATCGTTTCCGCGTGGATTTCGACGCCCGGCACCGCGCCATCGATTGGCGTTGAGCGCAGGTCGTTCGCGCTCGCCGCCGTGACGCCAATCAGCGCGATGCGTCCTTCGATTTCGCCGCGAGGGACCTGTCGCGCCAGGATTCGCGAGGCTGGCAGAAAACGACCGGCCTGATGCCCGGAGAAACGCAGCCGGGCCTGCCCATCGGCTTCGGTCGCGATTTCCGCCGCGCCAACGCGGATGGACATGATGGCGCCGCGGCCGCCGCCGCCGCTTTCGTTCTGGGCGCCGGTCGATTTCACGATCGGCGACGGCGAGGGGTGCGTGTGATCGGCGGGGTCGATCTGCGCGACTCGCAGCAACTCTTGCGCGAATGAAGGCTGTAGAGCCCGCTTCCCCGGAGGCCCCACGGCGAAAACCATGGGGGCGCGGCGCACGACCATGTCGCGGTCCGGGATGAAATTGATGCCGCCAAGCCCCTTCGCCGCCCGCGACAGGTTGGGCAACGGTTGAAGGGCGCGCCCAAAACGCGGCGGCAGATCGACGGGACTGTCGCCCAGAATGACGAAATTGATCTTGGGTTCGGGCGGCTCCACCGCTCCCGAATTGTTCGTGAAAGTTTCCGACAAAACCACCGGCGCCGCCGCGATCGCCTCGGCGAACGCCTTGGTGTCCAGCGCGCCGCGCTCGGCGAAGTCTTTTTCGACCCGGTCCCGTTCCGGGCCCGGCGGCAGTCGCCGCAATATGGCGGGCGTGGCAAGCCTGTCTTCCTCCGAAAACACGATGTCCATGCCTATGGCCGCCGGTCCGAGCTCCGAGATATCGCGAAGCAGTTCGGCGAGTTTGTCGCGCGGCCACGGCCATTGCCCCACGGCGGCGAGCGCGTCGTCGTCAATGGCGATGATGCGGACGGGTTCGTCCGGCGACCATGCGCGCGGGCTAAACACTTGATACTCGTCGAAGACGAGGTCGCGGACCCTGTCGAAAAAGGCGACCGGGGACAGAATGGCGAGGACGCCCACGAGGATCGGAACGACGGCTGTGGCGAAGGATAGCCATCGCTGAAGCCGGGAGCGTTCGGTCCGGTCGCCGGCCATTGCGCGCGCTCCCGGGCCGTTAGTCCAAATCGACGCGGATAGGCACGTGGTCGCGTGGCTTTTCCCGCGCCCGCATCTCGCTGTCGATCGCGACGCCGCGCAAGCGGTCGGCCGCCTGCGGCGACAGCAGCAGATGGTCGATGCGAATGCCGTTGTTTCGCTGCCAGGCGCCGGCTTGATAGTCCCAGAAGGTGTAAAGCCCGTCCGCGTCCGTGGTGGCGCGGAGCGCCTCTGTCAGGCCGAGATCGAGCAATTCGCGGAATTTGGCCCGGGTCGCCGGCAAAAACAGGGCATCGGTCGCCCAAGCCGACGCATCGCGCGCGTCCCGCTCGTCGGGAATGACGTTGTAATCCCCCGCGAGGACCAAAGGCTCCTCAAGCTTCAGCAACTCGCGTGTGTGGGAAATCAGCCGGTTCATCCAGCGAAGCTTGTAGTCGTATTTGTCACCCGGCGCGGGATTGCCGTTCGGCAGATAGATCGACGCGACGCGAACAATCGTCGCGCCATGTGGAATCGTCGCCTCGATGTAGCGGGCCTGCTCGTCCGCGTCGTCGCCAGGCAGGCCACGTTCCACCTCCATCGGAAACTTCGACAGGATGGCGACGCCGTTGAAGGTTTTCTGGCCGTGCGTGGCGACATTGTAGCCCAAAGCCTCGATTTCCTGGCGTGGAAAGGCTTCATCGACGCATTTGATTTCCTGCAGACAGACGACGTCGGGCTCGACCTCCTTCAACCAGTAAAGGAGATGGTCCAGCCTCTGGCGGATCGAGTTGACGTTCCATGTGGCGATGCGCACGCGGCTTTTCCCGTGTCTATTCAGCCGAAGCCTAGCATATGGATTTGGAAAGTTTCAGTCCCAGCGGCGGTGCGCCCACATCCATTGCTCGGGATGCGCGCGGATGGAGCGCTCGAACACCGCCTGCAGCGCGGCGGTGGCGGCCACCACGTCGGCCTCGGTATCGCCCGTGTCGCGGACGTCGATTTTTTCGAATGTAATTTTGAACCGCACGCCCGGCAGCCGCTCGTTCAGCACGGCGATCAGCGGGACGCCGAGGATCAGCGCCGCCCGCGCCGGGAAGGGAGTGGAGGGCGCCAGTCGGCCGAAAAAGGGGACGGCAACGCCAACGCTGTCGCGCAAGTCGGCGAGGATCGCCAACTCGCCGCCCTTTTTAAGACTACGCAGGGCGCGGGCGCCGGCCGCGGCTCCCTTTGGCATCAAGCCACCAGGATAATAGGGCGCGCGGGCCTTCAGCACGCGGGCGTCGACATAAGGATTCGACATGCGCCGATAGATGCTGACGGGGCGAAACCCCGCCTTCACGGGGCCCATTGAGGTGACTTCCCAATTCGACTGATGGGCGGCGCAGGCGATGCCCGGAGCCTTGCCATGCAAAACACTCGAAACATCTGAAGTCGCGGTCGCGTCGACCCGGTCGCTCGCGTAGATTTCGTCGAGATGAAAAAACTCGCCGAAATTCCGCCCGAGGTTCTCCCACATATCCCGCGCCACCGCGTCGCAGTGTGCCCGCGACCACTCCGGGAAGGCCGCCCGCAGGTTGTCGATGGCGCGCTGGTGTCGGCTTGAGAGCGGCGCGAACAGGCGCCAGCCCTTGCCCGAAAACGTGGAGACAGCTTCAAGCGGGATCGCGCCAAAGATGAATTCAATAAATAAATATACTGCGAATTCAATATGATATTTTATTTTCCTGATAAGCGACATCTAGCGGTCCAAGGCGGCCTCTGCGGTGGAGTCGGTTGCTGCCCGGCCTTGAAAATCGGCGGCGGGAGGCTTCTTACGGGAATTCGCCGGCTTGCGCATCAGGGGCGGCAGACGCCCCGCTGGCGCGATCCCTTCTCGCATCAGCGCCCGCCGCAATGGGCCGATGTTGGCCATCGCCGCGAAACCGGCCGCGCGGATAAAATCGATCGAGGTCTCGTGGAGCAGCAGCGACTGGTTCAACGCCGCGACCCCGGCGATCCGGGAGGCGACATCGAGCCGGCGCGCGGCTTCGTAATCGGCCAGCGCCGCTTGCGCGCCCGCGTCGGCCCGGCCGAATTTCCCCAACGAGGCAACGAGTTGCGCGACATCGCGAAGCCCCAGGTTGAGGCCCTGGGCGCCGATGGGCGGAAAGGCGTGCGCGGCGTCGGCGACCAGCGCCACCCGGGTCGAGGTCAGCCTGTGGCACCGCAGGCCTGACATCGGAAAAGCGCCGCGCGGCCCTTCCAGGCCCATGCCGCCATGGAGATCGTGGACCTGGGCCTGAATTTCGCGGGCGAGCGCGGCGTCGTCCAGCGCCATGCGGCGCGTGGCGTCAGCGGGGGGCATCAGCCAGACGAGGCTTGATCGGTGTTTATGTTCGGGGCTGGGGGGCAGCGGCACGAGGGTGCAAGGCCCACTGCGTGTGTGGAATTCGGTCGAGGTTTGGACATGCGACCGCTCGTGCCAGAGGATCGCGGTGAGGGCGGTTTGGGGGTAGGACCACTCCTGGAAGCCGATTCCAGCGGCTTTGCGGACGGTGGAGTTGCGCCCGTCGGCGCCGACCAGCAGCGACGCCTCGATCCGTCCGCCGCCGCCCAGGAGCGCGGAAACGCCTGTTGAGGAAATGACGAAGTCCGACAGCAGGTCTTCGATCAGCGCCACCCCCTCGGTTTGCCGGGCGGTGTCTGCCAAAGCGGCCACTAAGTCGGTGTTGGCGATGTTAATTCCGAAAGCGTCGAGGTCGATTTCCGCCGCGCGGAGCAGCACAGGCTCCGAGCGAAAAAGCGATGTAGTATCGTCGATTAGCCGAATTCTTTCAAGTGGTGTGGAAAGTGGCGCGATGCTTTCCAGCAGACCCAGCGACAGGTAAAGCTGAACCGAGGCCTCGAACAGGGCGACCGTGCGCCCGTTGCGAGCGCTATCGAGCCGGCCCGCGACTGTCACTTGAAAACCAGCCTGCGCCAGCGAGATAGCGGCTGTCAGACCGGCGGCGCCGGCGCCGGCGATCAGGATGTCGGTCCGTCGCGTCATGTTGGCAGTGTAGCCCGGAAAACCCACAGCGCGAAATTCCGCGGTGGCTTTCATCTTTCCACGCGCGCTGCGGCGGGGATCCACCGCCGCGCC
>CAIKAR010000037.1 GCA_903825465.1 uncultured Hyphomicrobiales bacterium
CCAACATCGGGCAGGCCTCGCGCATCGAGGGCTCGACGCCGGCGGCGGTCAACGCGCTCATCGGGCATATTGTCCGGGCGCGGCCGGCGGCGCGGTAGGGTTCGCCGGGGGAGGGTGTCAATGGCCATCGCGTCGCGCCGCGTTTCGATTCGCTCGTTCGCGTTGGCCGCGCTGGCGGTTTGCGCGGTGGGCGCCGGGGCTCGCGCGCAGGAAACCGCCGCCTCGATCTACGAGGCCGCGAAAAAAGAGGGCAAGCTCGTCGTGTGGTCGTCGCGCGACGTGGCGGTCAACGAATATGTGGGCAAGCTCTTCAAGGCGCGTTATCCGGGCATTGAGCTTGAATTGACGAAGTTCCTGCCCGCGCCGGCGATCGAGCGTCTGGCGAGCGAGCGCAAGGCGGGCCTGCCCGGCGCCGACATCGTCGATCCCAACATCTCGTTCATGCCGTTGCTGCTCGACCGCGACCTCGCGCTCGCCTACGATTGGCGCGGCGTTTTCGGCGTCGACCCAGACGACATTCTTTTCGATGGACGCGCGGTGGTCGTCGGCCATTACGACCAGCCGCTTTCCTACAACAGCGCCCTCGTGAAACCGGACGAGATCAAGTCGTGGGACGTGTTGTTCGATCCGAAATGGTCGGGGCGCGTTCTCGTCGAAAGCTTCGCCTATTCCTTCGGCATGCTCGCGTCGTACTGGGGCGAGGAGCGCACGTTCTCCTTTCTCGACAAGGTGCTGGCCAACCATCCTGTGGTGACCAACAGCCCCACGAACACGGCGGAGGCGCTGGCCGGCGGCCAGGGCGCCATCGCCGTCGGCGCCTACGCCTCGCGCATCCAAATCTACAAGGAGCAGGGCGCGCCGGTCGATTGGGCCCGCGTCGGCCCCATTCCCGCGCAACGCGTCGTCAATGTCGCGATCAAAGGCGGCCCGCATCCCAACGCCGCCAAATTGTGGACGGCGTTCTGGACGACGCCGGAGGCGCAGAAGGCGTTCTACGACGTTCAGCGCTACGGCAAGATCGTCGGCCCCACGCTCAGCCCGCGCGGCGAGGAAGTGAACAGGCTCGGGCTTCAGGTGGTGCTGGAATCAACCGACGTCGCCAACGGCATCAAATGGCTCGACCGGGCCTCGCGGACGGTCACGGGGCGCAAGTAGCGTCCGCTTCCGGGAAAAGATCGCGGCCCTACGCAAAAAGCCCCCGTCACCGGGGGCTTTTCGAGCTTCAAAGATGTCGTCGCGCGTCAGTGCGCGTCGGCCCAGACCCGCTTTTTGGTGAAGTACATGAGGCCGGCGAAGATCAGCAAAAAGATCGTCGCGCGCAATCCGGTCTTCTTGCGTTCCTCGAGCTTGGGCTCGGCGACCCACGTCAGGAAGGCCGTCACGTCGCGCGCGTAGTTGTCGACCGTCGGCGGCGTGCCGTCGGCGTAGTCGACCTGTTTGTCCGACAGCGGCTTGGGCATCGCGATGTGGTTGCCCGCCACGGGGAAGTAGTCGTTGTGGTTGGGGTCTTTCTTGTCGGAATAGCCGAGCGCGACGAGGGAATAGATATAGTCCGCGCCGGCTTCCTGATATTGCGTGAACACGTCGATCAGAGACCGCCAGAGCGGCGTTTCATAACCGCGCGCCTTGGCTAGCACCGACATGTCGGGCGGCGCCGCGCCGAGGGTCGCCTTGGCGGCCTCGGGGTTGGCGTAGGTCGGCACCCAATGGTCGGCGGGGCGGCCGGGGCGGTCGAACATCGCGCCGTCGTCGCCGGGGCCATCGTGAACGGTGTATTCAGCCGCCAGCGCCTTGACCTGGCTCTCGGAGAAGCTGGGGCCGCCGGGCTGCGACAGATTGCGGAAGGCCAGCAGGTTGGCGGAATGGCAATTCGCGCACACCGTGCGGAACACCTCGAAGCCGCGCTGCAATTGCGCCTGATCGAAATGGCCGAACGGGCCGGCGAAGGTCCAGCTCTGCCGCTCGGGAGTTTTCACCTCCTGCGCGCGCGCCGCGGAAGCGGCGCCGAAGGCGAGGAGCGCGGCGAGGCCGAGGGTTTTCAAACGGATCATTGTCGTGTCCCCAGCCGTCAGTGTTGGTCGATCGTCGCGGTCTTGCCGCGGAGCACCGCTTCGGCGATCGACGCCGGCGGGGTCCGGGGTGTTTCGACGAGGCCGAGGATCGGCAGAAGGACGAGGAAGAAGCCAAAATAGTAGAGCGCCAGCAGCCGCGCGGCGATCACGTAGCCGCCCGAAGGCTCCTGCGCGCCGAGCCAGCCGAGGCCGAGGCAGGAGAGCACGAACAGCCAGAAGCAGACCTTGAAGATCGGCCGATACTTGCCCGAGCGTACCCGGGAGGTATCGAGCCAGGGCAGAAAGGCCAGCACGATGATCGCGCCGAACAGGGCGCAGACGCCAATCAGCTTGTCGGGAATGGCGCGCAGGATCGCGTAGAAGGGCAGGTAATACCATTCCGGCACGATATGGGCCGGCGTCGCCAGCGGATTCGCCTGAATGTAGTTGTCGGGCTCGCCGAGATAGTTCGGCGTGAAGAACACGAACCAGGCGTAAAAGATCAGGAACACGACGACCGCGAAGCTGTCCTTAATCGTCGCATAGGGCGTGAAGGCGACGGTGTCCTTCTCGACGTTCTTCACGTCGATTCCGTCCGGGTTGTTCTGGCCCACCACATGCAGCGCCCAGACGTGCAGCACGACAACGCCGGCGATCATGAAGGGCAGCAGGTAGTGCAGCGAATAGAAGCGGTTGAGCGTGGGATTGTCGACCGCGTAGCCGCCCCACAGCCAGGTCGTGACCGAATTGCCGACGAGGGGTATGGCTGAGAAGAGGTTGGTGATGACCTTCGCGCCCCAGAAGCTCATCTGGCCCCACGGCAGCACGTAGCCCATGAAGCCCGTCGCCATCATCAACAGGTAGATGATGACGCCGAGGATCCAGAGCACCTCGCGCGGCGCCTTGTAGGATCCGTAGTAAAGCCCGCGGAACATGTGGATATAGACTGCGATGAAGAACATGGAGGCGCCGTTGGCGTGCGCGTAGCGCATGAACCAGCCCCAGTTCACGTCGCGCATGATCGTTTCGACGGAGTTGAAGGCGTAGTCGACGTGCGGCGTGTAGTGCATCGCCAGCACGATGCCGGTGACGATCTGCGCGCCGAGCATGAAGCTCAGGATGGCGCCGAAGGTCCACCAGTAGTTGAGGTTGCGCGGCGTAGGGTAGGCGACGAACGACGAATGCACCAGCCCGCCGATGGGCAGGCGCGCCTCGAACCAGCGGCCAAGGGCGCTTTTGGGTTGGTAGGTCGAAGGTCCGCTCATGTTTTTGTCTCTTGCAACGGGCGCGCGAAAAAGCTGGGTCTGAAAACCACTCAGCCGATGGTGAGTTTTTTGCCGTCGGCGGAGAACGCCGTCGGCGGCACCGCGAGGTTGTAGGGCGCGGGCCCCTGCCGGATGCGGCCCGAGGTGTCGTAGACCGAGCCGTGGCAATGGCAGAGCCAGCCATCGAACGGGCCGTCATGACCCTGCGGAATGCAGCCGAGGTGGGTGCAGACGCCGATCAACACCAGCCACTGGGCCTTCTTGACGCGGTCGGCGTCGGCCTGCGGATCGGGCAGCTTCGCCACGTCCACGTTCACGGCCTCGTCGATTTCCTTCTGCGAGCGGTAGCGGACGAAGATCGGATTGCCGCGCCACTTCACCGTGACGATCTGGCCTTCCTTGATGCCGCCGAGATCGACGTCCACAGGCACGCCGGCGGCGATGGTGGAGGCGTCGGGATTCATCTGGTTGATCAGCGGCCAGGCGATCGAGGCGGCGCCGATGGCGGCGAAGGCGCCGGTCGCGATGAACAGCATGTCCCGGCGGGTCGGTTCGTCCATCGTCGCAGTGTTGGCCAAGTGAAACCCCTCAATGTCCGTCCGGATGGATTCGTCCAGCGAAACCTCGCGCGGAAAACGCCGCCGCGCGGGAAATCCAGCCTTGCCTACGCGCCGCGACCACTCGCCGCAATGCGACCTATCGCCGCTCGCTGCGCGTTGGCGATTCTTCTCCATTGGGGGGAACCAGCCATCGGGCGGCGGTTGTTTCGCACCCTTCGCAGGGCTTGTCCATAGCCGTTGCGACGCTTTTCAACGGTGAACTTGTGGCCGCCGCCGGCGCCGGCTAGATGGCGTCATGTCTTTGACTTTGGCGTTGTTTCAGCCCGATATTCCGCAGAACGCCGGCACCATGCTGCGCGCCTGCGCCTGCCTCGGCGTGTCCGCCGCGATCATCGAGCCATCGGGCTTCCCAACCACCGACAAGCATTTCCGCCGCGCCGGGATGGACTACCTCGACCACGTGGAAATCCGCCGCCACGCGTCATGGAGCGCTTTCGAGGAGTGGCGGCGGTCCTCAGGGCGCCGGCTGGCGCTGCTGACGACCACAGGCGGGGTCGTTTACACTGAATTCGCGTTTCAGCCGGGCGATGTGTTGATGGTGGGCCGCGAGTCCGCCGGCGCCCCCGCGGAAGTTCACGCGGCCGCCGACGCGAGGCTTGTCATCCCCGTTCGCCCGGGCTTGCGCTCGCTCAATGTCGCGGTCGCCGCGGCCATGGCCATGGGCGAGGCGCTGCGCCAGATTGGCTCGCCGCAGGAGGTTTCTTCATGACCGATTCGCCGCTCGAAACCCGCAAGACCCGGGCGCGCGCCTGGTTTGAGGAATTGCAGACAAGGCTCATCGCCGCCTTCGAGGCCATCGAAGACGACTGCCCCGGCCCCTTCGCGCCCGGCGCCGACACGCCCGGCCGTTTCAAAATCACGCCGTGGAGCCGCGTCGACCACACCGGGGAGCCCGGCGGCGGCGGCCGCATGGCGATGATCAAGGGCCGCTATTTCGAAAAGGCCGGCGTGCATTCCTCGACGGTGCACGGAACCTTCGCGCCCGAATTCGCCAAGCAAATCCCCGGCGCCGACGCCGACCCGCGCTTCTGGGCCTCGGGAATCTCGCTGATCGCCCATCCCTGGAACCCCAACGCGCCGACTGTCCACATGAACACGCGCTTCGTCGTCACCTCGAAGGCGTGGTTCGGCGGCGGCGCCGACCTGACGCCGCTGCTCGACCGCCGGCGCGTCCAGGAGGACGGCGACGCCGTCGCTTTCCACGCCGCCCTGCGGAGCGCCTGCGAGCGCCACGCCGCCGTCGCGCCCTACGACAAGTTCAAGACCTGGTGCGACGAGTATTTCTGGCTGAAGCACCGCGCCGAGCCGCGCGGCGTCGGCGGCGTTTTCTACGACTACCTCGACAGCGCCGGCGACGCCGGCGATTCAGCCTGGGAGAAGGACTTCGATTTCACACGCGACATCGGCGAGAGTTTGCTGAAGTCCTACGCCGCCATCGCGCGGAACAACTACGCGGCGCCGTGGACCGACGCCGACCGACACGAACAACTCGTCCGCCGCGGCCGCTACGTTGAATTCAACCTGCTCTACGACCGCGGCACGATTTTCGGCTTGAAGACGGGAGGCAATGTCGATTCCATCCTGTCGTCGATGCCGCCCGCGGTGGAATGGCCGTAGGGCCGAAGCTCGCGGGATCCGCGCGGCTCCGTTTGACAGGCCGACCCGTTGTTATATCGTCGTGGCTTCTTGGGGGAGGGAAGTCCATGACGCGTATCAGCGCGATTACGCCACGCCGGGGCGGCGTCGACCGCCGTCAATTCGCCGCGGGCGCCGCGGCCTTGGGGCTGGTGTCGCGGCCCGCCATCGCCGCCACGAAATTAAAAATCGGGCTCATCCTGCCGATGTCCGGCTACCTCGCGGAAATTGGGCAGGACGACAAGCGCGGCGAAGTCCTCGCCGGGCGCGTGCTGCCCGGCATGGGCTACGAGCCTTTCGAGGTTGTGGTCGGCGACACGGAATCGAAGCCCGAGATCGCCCGCGCCGTCGCTGAAAAACTCGTCAACGACGGCTGCCACATTCTTATCGGCGCCTTCGATTCCGGCCAGACGATCGCCGCCGTTCAGGTGGCGGAGCAGAAGGGGATTCCCTTCATCGTTCACATCGGCGCCGCGCCGCAAATCACCGAGTCCGGCTACAAGTGGGTGGTGCGCAACTTCCCCACGATTCCGATGATCCTCGACGATTCCTTCCTCAACCAGAAGGCGCTGTTCGACTACACGAAGACGGCGCCGAAAACCGTGGTGCTGCTGCACACCAACGACACCTACGGCACGATCATCGCGAAGGGCACGCCCGACCTCGTCGCCAAGCACAACATGCCCTACAAGCTGCTCGACGCCATCGCCTACGACCCGACGGCCAAGGATCTCTCGCTGGAAGTCGCGAAGGCCAAGGCCTCGGGCGCCGAGGCGCTGATCACCGTCAGCCGCGTCAACGACGCCATGCTGATCACCCGCGAGATGGTCAAGCAGCGCTGGAATCCCATGGGCGTTATGACGCCGGGGCCGGGCTGGAGCGACCGGCCGTATCTCCAAACCATGGGAAAAATGGGCGACGACGTGCTGAGCCTGTTGCCCTGGTTCGACCCCAACAAGCCGCTGTCGAAGCGCCTTGTGGAGGAGCAGGCGAAGGTCGAGCCGGACCGGCAGCTTCACGTCAATCATGTGTTGACCTTCGAGGCGATCTATATCGCCGTCGACGCGTTGAAGCGCGCCGGCACGACCGAGCCCAACGCCTTGATGAAGGCGCTGCGCGAAACGCATATCGTCGACAATTCGAGCATCAGCCCGGCGATCGCCTTCGACGCCAAGGGGCAGAACACCGGGATCAAGAACGCCTGCGTGCAGAACAAGGGCGGCCTGCTGAAGGTCGTGATCCCGCGCTCGGCCGCCGACGCCGAGCCGGTGTGGCCGATGCGCCCGTGGGACAAGCGCGCGTAACGCAGAAGCCACCTCGTTGCCCGCCACATACGCCAACATCCTGATCAGCGGCGCGCTCGCCGGGCTCATTTACGGGTTGAGCGCGCTCGGCCTGTCGGTGATTTTCGGCGTTGTGCGCATCGTCAATTTCGCCCACGGCGAAATGATGGTCGGCGCGATGTTCCTGACGACGCTGATGGTCAACGCGCTGGGGCTCGACCCCTTGCTGTGCCTGCCCGTCGTCGCCGCGGTCCTGTTTGTCTTCGGCTATCTGTTGCAACGGTTCTTGATCGAGCGCGTCGCGCATCTTCCCGACCACATGCAGTTCCTGCTGATGGCCGCGCTCGCGACCACGCTGACCGCGGCGTGGCTGATGATCTTCGGGCCCGAGACCAGGGGCGTTCGGCTCTCCTACGGCTACGATTCCTATGAAGTCGGGCCGCTCATCCTCGACAAGACGCGCGTTTTCGCCGCCGCCGCGGCGCTCGTCGTCGCGGGCCTGCTGTTCGCCTTCTTCCGCTGGAGCGCCACCGGCAAGGCGATCCGCGCCTGCGGCGACAACCACACCGGCGCGCTGGTCGTCGGGCTCGACGTGCGCAAGCTCTACGCGCTGACCTTCGGCATTGGCGCGATGTGCCTCGGCGCCGCGGGCGCGATCATGGTCATGCTGATCGACACGCAGCCCTATCTCGGCCCGCAATACACGTTGCTGGCTTTCGTCATCGTGATCCTCGGCGGCCTCGGCAGCATGGCCGGCGCGATGCTCGGCGGGCTGGTCATCGGCTTTTCAGAGGCGCTCGCCGGCGTTCTTTTTCAGCCTTCGCTGAAGTCGGCGTTCAGCTTCGCGCTGCTGATCGTTATTTTGCTGGTTCGCCCGCAGGGCCTTTTGGGGAAGCGCGCGTGAGGGCGGCGATGATCGAGACGATGCTGGCCGGCGCGCCCCGCCGCGCGCTCGTCGCCCTGGCGCTGTTGCTGTCCGCGCTCGTCGCCGCGCCGCTGTTCGTCAACGCCTACGCGCTGAGCGTGCTGATCCTCGCGCTTTACTACGCCTACACCGGGCAGGCGTGGAACATGATGATCGGCTTCGCCGGCCTGCTGTCGCTCGGCGAGGCGATGTTCGTCGGGCTCGGCGCCTATGCGTCCGCGGGCCTGTTCCAGAAGTTCGGCGTGCCGCCTGTGCTCGGCCTGTTTCTGTCGGTCGCGGTGTCGGCCGCCGCCGGCGCGGCGGTGGGATGGCTCGCCTTCCGCTTCGACATCAACGGCGTTTATTTCGCGCTGTTGACCATCGCCTTCTCCGAGTTCACGCGCATCCTCGTCGACAACTGGGCCTATCTCGGCGGCTCGGAGGGCCTGTTTCTCCACGTCTCCGGCCTCGCAGGCTGGGACATCGTGAACCTGCGGGGCTCGCCGGTGATGTTCTACTATGTGCTGCTGGCGATGACGTCTGGCATGTTCCTGCTGTGCCGCTATCTGCTCGCGAGCCGGCTCGGCTATTACTGGCGCGCCATCCGCGAGGATCAGGACGCCGCGCGCTCGCTCGGCGTCGACGTGTTCGCCTGCAAGATGGCCGCGGTGACGATTTCGTCGGGCGCCGCGGGCCTCGCCGGCGTCGTTTACGCGTTCTACTACAACAACCTGTTTCCCGAGACCGCCTTCGCGTTGAGCCATTCGATCGACATGCTGCTCGGCGCCGTCGTGGGCGGCGTCGGCACCCTGTTCGGACCGATCTTCGGCGCGCTGCTGCTGACGCCGCTCGGCGAGGCGTTGACGGCGGCGACCGACGGGCTGCGTTTGCCGGGCGTGAAGCAGTTTTTTTGGGGCGTCGTCGTCGCGGCGATCGTGCTGGCGCGGCCCACCGGGCTCTGGCCGATGATCGCGGGCGCGCTTGGGCTCGACAAGGTTGGCCTCGATAAAGTGGACGCCGACGAAAAGAGCGGGCGCTGACATGGCCGGCGCTTTTCTCCGCGCGCGCGCGCTCAGCAAGAGTTTTCGCGGCCTGCGCGCGGTTTCGGACGTGTCCTTCGATGTGCCGGCGGGCGCGATCCACGCGTTGATCGGTCCCAACGGCGCGGGCAAGACGACGACCTTCAACATCGTCGCCGGCGTTTTCGCGCCCGACGCGGGCGGCGTCACGCTCGACGGCGTCGAACTCGTCGGCAAGCGCCCGGAGGACATCTGCCGCGCTGGCGTCGGCCGCACGTTTCAGATCGTCAAGCCTTTCCGCGGCATGAGCGTGCAGGAGAACGTCGCCGTCGGCGCGCTGCGCTGGACGTCGAACACGCGCGAGGCCCGCGACTACGCCGCCGACACGCTGGCGTTGCTTGGCCTCGCCGACAAGCGCGCGATGTCGCCGGACCACATCACCTTGCCCGACCGCAAGCGCCTCGAAGTCGCCCGCGCGCTCGCCACCAAGCCAAGGTTGTTGCTCCTCGACGAGGTGATGGCGGGCCTGCGGCCCACGGAAACCGACGCCATGGTGGCGACGTTCCAGAAACTCAACGCCGACACCGGCGTCACCATCCTGCTGATCGAGCATGTCATGCGCGCCGTGATGGCACTGTCGCAGCGCGTGGTCGTGCTGAACCACGGCGAGAAGATCTGCGAGGGCGCGCCAGCCGACGTGGTGCGCGATCCCGCCGTGCTCGAATGCTATTTGGGGGAGCCCGCGCCCCATGCTTGAAGTCCGTGGCCTTGACCTTTTCTACGGCGACGCCCGCGCGCTCGACGATGTCTCGCTTGTCGTGCCGGAGGGCGCCGTCGTGGCGATCGTCGGCGCCAACGGGGCCGGCAAAACATCGCTCATCCGCGCCATCGCGGGCATGTTGAAACCGCGCGCGGGCTCGATCAAATTCCGCGGCGCCGAAATCGCCGGATTGCCGAGCCACCGCGTCTGCGACCTCGGCGTCGGCCAGGTCGCGGAAGGGCGCCAGATTTTCCCCAACCTGTCGGTGTCGGACAACCTCGATGTCGGCGCCATGCTGCCGCGCGCCCGCGCCGCCGCTCACGCCAACAAGGCGAAGGTCTACGAGATGTTTCCGCGGCTCTCGGAGCGGGCGAAGCAGTTCGCCGGAACGCTGTCGGGCGGCGAGCAGCAGATGCTCGCCATCGGTCGTTGCCTGATGGCGCGCCCCGACTTGATCATGTTCGACGAGCCCTCGCTGGGCCTCTCGCCGGCGCTGGCGCGCGACGTTTTCGACATCGTCCGCCGCCTCAACGAATCCGGTGTCGCCATCCTGCTCGTCGAGCAGAACGTCGCGGCCTCGCTGTCGCTGGCGAGCCACGCCTACGTGCTGGAAAACGGCCGCGTGGTTCTGGAGGGAAGCGGCGACGAGTTGCTGCGCAACGACGCCGTGAGGCGGGCGTATCTCGGGCTGTGACGCCTTGAAGGAATGAGGAGGGGGCCGGGGACTCTTCCCGGCGCGGAAAATTCAATAGGCCCGGGCGATCAAAATATCTTCGACCGCCGGGCGGCCGGTGAACACGCAGGTTCCGGTAGGCGCGTTCTGTCCGAGCGGGGTATTGCGCAGGCTCAGCTTAAGCGCCTTGAGCTTGGCTTCAACAGCTTCGAGTTCCGATCCCGTGGGCTTTGCCCACGGCGCGCGGACCCACCCCTTGAAGGCGCCGGTCTCGTCGTCCTCGGTGGCGGCGCCGAAATAGGCCGCGATGCCTTCCCAGGTCGTGAGGCCGGTCTGGATATTGCCGTCGAGCCGGGCCTTCGCCTCGGCGAAGAGGGCGCGTTGGATGTCCACGAGGAGATCCGGCGCTGTAGTCGCAAATCCACTGCGGGGAATGGCGGTGGAGATTATCTTGTCTCCATCGCGCAACCGGTCGCGGCGAATCATCGTCACCATGCCGTTGGCGGCGTCGCGAGGTCCGATTTCGAGCAGAATTGGCGTACCCCGGCGAACCCAATCCCATCTTTTATTGGCGGATTTGATCGCCTTTTTATCGAGATGAACCCGCAACGGCGCTCCAAAAGCCGACATGCCCGAAAGCTCGTTTCGCAAGTCGTCGCAATAGGTTAGAATCGCCGCGTCTTCGGGTTTTTCCCGCAGCATGGGGACAATTACCACCTGGTGCGGCGCGATCCGCGGCGGCAGCCGAAGGCCATCGTCGTCGCCGTGAGTCATGATCACGCCGCCGATCAGACGCGTTGAGACCCCCCAGCTCGTGGTGTGGCAGTATTCGAGGTCCCCGCTCGCCGCTTGGTAGCGTATGTTCTGCGCTTTGGCGAAGTTGGTCCCAAGATAATGCGACGTTCCCGCCTGTAAAGCCTTGCCGTCCTGCATCATCGCTTCAATTGAAAAAGTGCTGACAGCGCCTGGGAACCGCTCGTTTTCTGGCTTTTCTCCAACCGCGACCGGCATCGCCAAAATATCCTCGGCGAGTTCCCGATAGACCTCCAGCATCTTGAGTGTTTCCTCCGTCGCGTCGGCTTGCGTCGCGTGGGCTGTGTGACCTTCCTGCCAGAGGAACTCGGTTGTTCGAAGGAACATTCTTGTGCGCATCTCCCAGCGCACCACATTCGCCCATTGATTTATTAGGATGGGCAAATCCCGCCATGAATTGACCCAACGGCGAAACGCGTCGCCGATGATGGTTTCCGACGTCGGCCGCACCACCAAAGGCTCCTCAAGCGCCGAGTCCGGATCGACCGTCAGCTTGCCGTCGATGGTTTTGAGGCGATGATGCGTGACAACCGCCATTTCCTTGGCGAATCCTTCCACATGACTCGCTTCCTGAGCGAGAAAACTCAGCGGAATGAACAGCGGAAAATAGCAGTTTTCGTGCCCCGTTTCGCGAATGCGCCGGTCGAGCGCCGCCTGTATGAGTTCCCAAACCCCGTAACCCCAGGGCTTGATGATCATGCAGCCGCGCACAGGGCTCGTTTCGGCGAGGTCCGCTTGATCGACAACCGCTTGATACCAAGCGGGAAAATCGGCTTCACGGGTAACGGAAAGGGCGCGTTGCATGAGGGACCGGATTGCGTTGCGAAAGGAAGCGCCTTCCTCGACTGAATCAAGCCGTTTTGCAATGGCGGTGGCCAACAACTCGCCGTTTTCGCCGACTGGCGGCTGCCAATTTAGTATTAAGCGTTCAGCCAGGGCCTGGCCCAACCGAGGCCGTCCTCTGTTTGGCTGACGGGATTATATTCGGCACCGACAAATCCGCGCCAACCCATTTTCGCCAATCCAATCATGATGTTGGAGATGGCCAATTCGCCGACATCGGGTTCGTTGCGCGCCGGAACTCCCGCCACCTGCACATGGCCGATGACAGGCCAGTGCCGCTCCAGCCGGCAAGAAATGTCGCCTTCCATGATCTGGATATGGTAGATATCGAACAACAATTTGACGTTGGGCTCGCCAAGTTCGGCGATAAGCGCCGCGACATCGTCCGAGCGCGACACAAAATAGCCTGGCCGATCGCGGCTATTCAGCGGCTCAATTAAGAGTGTGATGTTTTGCGCCCGTGCCAAGGGCGCCGCCCAACTGAGATTGTTCATGAAAGTCTTGCGCGCGGCTGAAAGGTCATCGGCGCCCGGCGCGCCGGACATGCAATGGATGGTTTCGACTCCAAGCGCGGCGCCCCATTCCAGCGCTTTTTCAAAAGCGGAGCGAAACTGGTCTTGTTTGCCGGGCAGCGCCGCGAATCCAAACTCCCCGCGCTGGAGGTCGCCGACCGGCGTGTTGATTGAATTCATCGGTAGGCCATGGCCGTTCAACGCGGACAATATTTCCGCGCGGTCAAAGGCGTAAGGGAATTGACATTCAACCGCCGGAAAACCCGCCGCGGCCGCCGCTTCGATCCTCCGCGGGAAATGCCTGTCGGCGAACAACATGGAAATGTTGGCGGAGAGGCGGAAAGACACTGTCATGCCGCCTCTTTAACACGATTATGACGCGCCGCCGGCCCGCGCTTCAAGCGGCCTTTTCGACGCCGCGGGTCTCGAGGGTCGCTTCCAATTCGGCGAGTTTCTCGCGCAAGTCGATGAGGCGCAGCCGAAGTATTGTGTTTTCCGCCTCCAGTTCGGCGACGCGGTTGTTCTGTTCGGCGTCTTCGTGGTTGGCTTCAAGGATAAATTCGATGCCGGCGCTGAACTCGTCGCGCCAGCACAACCGGGCGCGGTAGGTCTTGCCTTTTTGCGGGACTTCCACGTCGAACTCTTCCGGCAGGCCGACGGAATGGCTGATCGACAGTTTCGCGCCCGAACGCGAGATATTGCGTATCTGACACTCGATGGTTGAATTTCGGTTGTTGTAGACGATTGTCGCGCCCAAAATCGAGCGCGAGCGTTCAAGCTTTCGGGCGTGGGTCATCGTTCGGTCCCCTAACGCGGGCTGTCGGCGCGGCGTTTGCGCTAGTTTAGATAAAACTGCTTGACGAAAAGCGAATATCGCCGCGCTTTCGGGCGCTCCGACTTGGCTAATTAAATCTTTCAACGCGGCGCGTCCCTTCGAATGTGGTAATCTGCGACGCGGCCCACTTGGTCGCGGGGAGGAAAAGACATGCTCGGTTTTCCACGCGTGGCCGTGGGCTTCGCCGCCATTGTTTTCATGACATGCGGTTTCGCCGCGGCGCAAAGCCGCGAGCCGCGTCCCGCCATTCAAGGCGCGCCGATCTCGCGCATGGAAGCGCGCGCGCTCATCGACGGCGCCGTCGCCTTCGCGGAACAGGGCAAGATGGTTATGAGCGTGGTCGTTGTCGATCAGGCTGGCGAAGTCATCGCCTCTGAACGAATGGATGGCGGCACCTATCGCAATATCAAATTCGCCGAGGGCAAAGCCTATGCCGCGGCGATCTTCGGCCAGACGACGGAGGAACTCGGCGCCGTTTATAAAACGAGGCCTGACCGCTATTTCGGCATCATGAACATGTACCCGGGCAAGGTTTATCTCGTTGGCGGCGGCGAGCCGCTGGTTCTCGATGGCAAGGTGATCGGCGCCATCGGAGTCGCGGGATTGCCGGAAGGCGTCGATGAGAAGGCTGGCCGCGCCGGCATCGCCGCCTGGACGAAGTTTCGCGAGACAATGAAGAAATAAAGGAGACGCGGACATGGGAATTCGGTTTCCCACGGGGCTTAGGTTTTCAATGATCGCGCTGGCCACGGCGCTCGCGTTCGCGGCGCCTGCGCGCGCGCAGGACGCGGCGAAATACCCGGATCATCCCGTGACTTTCGTCGTTGGCTTCGCGGCGGGTGGCGCGGTCGATATCGTCGCGCGTTCGATTGGCGCGAAACTGCAAATGTTGATTGGCGAGCC
>CAIKAR010000038.1 GCA_903825465.1 uncultured Hyphomicrobiales bacterium
GCGTTCTGGCCGGGGCCGCTGACCCTCGTGGTGCCCAAAACGCCGGCTTCCCGGGTTTGCGACCTCGCCCGCGCCGGTCTCGACACACTGGCGTTGCGCGTGCCGGCGCATCCGGTCGCGATGGCGTTGCTGAGAGCCGTCAATATTCCCATCGCCGCCCCCTCGGCGAATATGTCGGGGCGTCTCAGCCCGACGCAGGCGAGGCATGTGGCCGAAGACCTGGGCGGTGAGATAGACCTCATTTTGGACGGTGGCCCCGCGAATGTCGGGCTCGAATCGACCATCGTTGCTTGCGATGACCTGGGCGCGCGATTGCTGAGGCCGGGCGGCGTCGCCAGCGCGGCTATCGCCGGGGTGTTGGGAAAACCTGCGACCATCCACAGTGGAGCAGGGGTGATCGCGCCGGGCATGCTGGCCTCCCACTACGCCCCGCGCGCGGCGGTGTTGCTTGACGCCCGCAGCGTCGCGCCCGATTTGGCGGCGCTCGATTTCGGCGGAATGCTCGCCGAATTTCCCTGCGTCGCGCGGATCGACCTGTCGCCGGCGGGTGATCTGCTTGAGGCGGCGGCGGCGCTGTTCGGCGCGTTGCGGTCTTTGGACGCCAGCGGCGCGACGACGATCGCCGTGGCGCCGATCCCCGAAATGGGCCTTGGCGAAGCGATTAATGACCGTTTGCGCCGGGCGGCGGCGGGGCGGGGGTAACCACCGAAAACTTTCCTGTCGCTTTTTGCGCGATTCCGCGCTACATAGACGGGACGTTTTTTGGTCGCCGCTTCCCTGTCGGAAACGACGGCCCTTTAGATAGAGTATTGTTCACAAATGACAAAAAGCAAGGCTGCGGCCCAACCCGCCGAACCCAAAAAGATCGACCCCAAGCTTTTCCAGCCCAAGGTGGCTGAACCCAAAAATATTTTGGCGGAACGCGAGGACGCGGCGCAGAACTTCATTGGCGCCCAGCAACGCGGCGACAATTGGAAGCCGCTTCCCAACAGCAAGCCCGTGATTTTCATGGATCTGCGCAACGGCATGTGCCGCTGGCCGATCGGCGACCCCCATCATCTCGAGTCCTTCCGCTTTTGCGGCGTCGCTTGCGCCACCGAAGCCACCTATTGCGACACGCACAAGGCGATGGCCATTTCGCCGGCCCGCGCCCGCGGCGCGCCGGCGGGACGGCCGGTCCCCCAAGACGTGAAAAAAGTAGCGTAATCTCCTGATTTCTAGACCGCCGTTCCCCACAAATCATAGGGGTCGCTTCGGTCGATTTTCACCGAGACGATGTCGCCCTGCCGCAGCGGGCGCCGTGACGCGATGTTGACGCTTCCGTCGATTTGCGGAGCGTCGGCGCGGGTGCGGCCCTTGCCGCCGCCCGGGCCGGCTTCGTCGATGATCACAGGCAATCGCGCGCCGACCTTGCCTTTGAGGATGCCCGCGCTGATTGTTTGCTGCCTTTCCATGAAGCGCTTGTAGCGGCGCTCCTTGACCTCGTTCGGAACCTCCGGCAGTCCAAGATCGTTCGATCGCGCGCCAGCGACAGGCTCGTATTTGAACGCGCCGACACGATCGAGCCGGGCCTCGCCGAGCCAATCCAGCAGCATCTCGAAGTCCTCCTCCGTCTCGCCGGGGAAGCCGACAATGAAGGTCGAACGGATGGCGAGGTCGGGGCAGATCTCCCGCCATTTGCGCACGCGCTGCGCGGTCTTTTCCTGATTGCCGGGGCGGCGCATGGCGGCCAGCACCCGGGGAGAAGCGTGCTGGAAGGGAATGTCGAGATAGGGCAGGAGATTGCCGCTTCGTCCGCTCTCGGCCATGAGTTCGACGACCTCGTCGACGTGCGGGTAGGGATAGACGTAGTGCAACCGCACCCAGGCGCCGAGGCTGGCGAGATCGCGCGACAGGTCGAGAAACCTGGCGCGCGCCATCCGGTCGCCGAAAGCGCTCTCCGCGTATTTGATGTCGAGGCCGTAGGCGGACGTGTCCTGAGAGATGACAAGCAGCTCCTTCACGCCGGCTTTCACCAGCTTTTCAGCCTCGCGTAATACCTCGCCAGCGGGCCGCGAGACCAGTTTGCCGCGTAATTTCGGGATGATGCAAAAACTGCAAGAGTTGTTGCAACCCTCTGATATTTTTAAATAAGCGTAGTGTTTCGGAGTCAGCTTCACACCCTGGTCGGGCACCAGGCTGACAAAGGGGTCGCGGGTGGGCGGCGCGGCGGCGTGCACGGCGTCCATGACGCTGTCATAGGCTTGCGGCCCGGTGATCGAGAACACGCCGGGGTGGCTGGCGCGAATCGCTTCGGGCTCCGCGCCCATGCAACCTGTGACGATGACCTTGCCGTTTTCAGCCATGGCGGCGCGAATCGCTTCGAGCGATTCCGCTTTGGCGCTGTCGAGAAAGCCGCAGGTGTTGACGACAACCGCGTCCGCGCCGTCGTGGGAGCGGGCGATGTCGTAGCCCTCGGCCCGCAGGCGCGTGATGATGCGCTCGGAATCGACGAGCGCCTTGGGGCATCCCAGGGACACGAAGGAGATGCGCGGCTGGGCTTTGCGGGGATCGGTTTGCATCGGCGTGGAGTGGCACTTTTGTGTGAGCCGCGCAATCGGCGCGTTCGTGGAGATTTCAAATGCAGAAAGCCCGGCGCGAGGCCGGGCTTTCCAATCCAGAGACCATTGAGGCCGCTGAAATCTCAGTACTTGGCGACAACCGCGGCGGCCGGCGCGCCGAACTTGTAGGCGATGCCGACGCGGACGGTGTTTTCCGTGACCTGGTGCTTCGCGGAAACGCCGTTCCAAAAGCCGCCCGCATTGACGATGTTGTCCTTGAAGCCGCCGAAGTTCGCGTAGCGATATTCGGCGCGCAGCGTCCAGCTCGGGTTGAAGGCGTATTCGATGCCGCCACCAAGCGTCCAGCCAGCCTGCGTGCTCGAGAAGGAGTTGGAGCCAGGGATAAGCGAGAACGTGTTGGTGTTAAGCGTGGTGTATTTGGTGTTGATCTGGGCGACGGCGAGACCACCCGTCACATAGAACAGGGCGTTGCCAGCGGCGTAGCCGAGGCGCGCGCGCACCGAACCCTGCCAGGGCAGCGATTCCGACGCGAGAACGTTGCCGGCCGGGATCAGAGCGCCAGCCTTGGTGAAGGTTGTCGTCTTGGCGTTCAGCGAGGTCGCTTCGATGTCGCCTTCGACGCCGAGAACGATATTCGCGCCGGTCTGCCAGTTATAGCCGGCGAAAAGGCCGCCGACGACGCCCGAGGCGTTTTCCTTGAACGTGTTCAAATACCGAACGCCACCGACCTTGGTTTTCACGCTGTCATTCGTCCAGGCGCCGCCGACGTCACCACCGACGTAAAAGCCGGTCCACGTGAAAATCGGAACCGCGACATAGGGGGCCATGGCGGGAGCCTTGCGGCTCGGCAAATCGGCGGCGAAAGACGCGGAAGTCAAGGCGACAACGGCGGCGGAGGAGAGGAGGATAGTGCGGAGCATTGCAATGGCCTTTTGATTGACTAAGCGTGGAGGAAGAACGCTGCGAAGCTTTTACCATATGCGAAGTCGCGTTCAACCCGGTTGTGCGCCGCACGCGCGTATTCACGACGGGTGTAGCCAAGATGTCACATGCTTTCCAACTATCTAAAATATATATCGAATTTGAACTTTTCGGCCTGAAATGAAGCCCCGGCGCCGATGCGGAAATTTGAGGCACGGTTAGTGAAACGTCAACATGAGGGCCACTTGGCCACCTACAAAGCACGACCGGGGCGCCAAGCTCCCATCCCATAAAAAAAGCCGCCAATCGGCGGCTTTTTCACAAATATCGCGAGTCGCGGTCAGCGTTTGGTGATCGGCGTGTAGTTCCGGGCGGGAGAACCCGTGTAAAGCTGGCGCGGACGACCGATCTTCTGGGCGGGATCCTCGATCATTTCCTTCCACTGCGAGATCCAGCCGACCGTGCGGGCCACCGAAAACAGGACGGTGAACATGGTCATCGGGAAGCCCATCGCGCGCAGCGTGATGCCGGAGTAGAAATCGACGTTCGGGTAAAGTTTGCGCTCGATGAAATACTCGTCGTGCAGCGCGATGCGCTCGAGTTCGACCGCCACGTCGAGCAGCGGGTCGTCCTTGATGCCAAGTTCCGCCAGCACTTCGTGACAGGTCTTGTGCATGATCTTCGCGCGCGGATCGAAGTTTTTGTACACCCGGTGGCCAAAGCCCATAAGCCGAAACGGATCGTTCTTGTCCTTGGCGCGGGCGATGAACTGCGGAATCTTGTCGACGGTGCCGATTTCCATCAGCATGCGCAGGCAGATTTCGTTGGCGCCGCCATGGGCGGGGCCCCAGAGGGCGGCGACGCCCGCCGCGATGCACGCGAAGGGATTGGCGCCCGTCGAGCCGGCGAGACGCACGGTCGAGGTCGAGGCGTTCTGCTCGTGGTCGGCGTGCAGGATGAAGATGCGGTCGAGCGCGCGCGCCAGCACCGGATTGATCTTGTATTCCTCGCAGGGCACGGCGAAACACATGCGCAGAAAGTTCGAGGCGTAGTCGAGGTCGTTCTTCGGATACACGAAGGGCTGGCCGACATTGTACTTGTACGCCATCGCGGCGATGGTCGGCATCTTCGCGATCATGCGCATGGAGGCGACCATGCGCTGGGTGGGATCGTTGATGTCGGTGGAGTCGTGGTAAAAGGCGGCGAGGGCGCCGACGCAGCCAACCATCACCGCCATCGGATGCGCGTCCCTCCGGAATCCCTGGAAGAAGCGGTGCATCTGGTCGTGCACCATGGTGTGGCGAGTGACGCGGTAATCAAAGTCCGACTTCTGCGTCGCGGTCGGCAACTCTCCATAAAGCAGGAGGTAGCAGGTTTCGAGATAGTCGCCGTTGTCGGCGAGCTGGTCGATGGGGTAGCCGCGGTGCAGCAACACGCCTTCGTCGCCGTCGATATAGGTGATCTTCGACTCGCAGGCCGCGGTCGACATGAAGCCGGGGTCGAAGGTGAAACGGCCCGTGGCGTCGTAGAGCTTCCCGATGTCGATCACCTCGGGACCGATGGTGCCGGTTTTGACCGGAAACTCCACGGATTTGTTGGCGATTGTGAAGGAACCCGTATTCCCGCTCATGAGTTTTTGCCTTTGCGCGCATCACGACTCATTCGATGCGCGATGCATCGAACGCAGGGTTTTTCCCATCTATATTGCGCCGCACTCTAGCCCAACGTCAGGCCGCGTCAAGCGGTCGCCTAGCGCACGACATCCGCGCCGGCGAAGGCCGGGTTCACAATGTCGAAACCCAGCGCCGCGGCCGTTTTCGCGTTGTCCAACGTGGCGAATTTGTCGGCTCGCGAAACGGCGATCGCGGCGGGTTTTTCGCCCTTCAACACGCGTCCGACGGTTTCGCCGAGCTTGAACAATTGATCGGTTCTGACATCGCCGTGGCAGACAAGGCCGCCGGCGGCCACTTCGTCGCGCGTCGCGTGCAGGGCGGCGATCCTCGCGCGCGCCGCGGCGGCGATCGTCGTGTCGGCGTTGCGCGATATCCAGGGGTCGTCGGCGATGATCATGGCGCCGACGCCGGCCGCCCTGGCGAAGGCGGCGTCGATTTCGGCGAGAGACCCCGCCTCGAAAACAGCCAGCGATTTAACCGCGGCGCCATAGGCCGCGCGTTGCGCCGCGCTCGCCTTGTTGGCCGGATTAACAAGCAGACCGATCGTGCCGCCGGGGCCGGCCAGCGCCTCCGCGAGCGCGGCCCGCTTCTCCACCACGGCGGGCGCGGAAAACATGACGCCCGTGATGTTGCCGCCGGGCTTGTCGAGGTTTTCCACCAGCCCAAGCGCCTGGGCGTCGTAGGCGCCGGCGAACACAACCGGCAGGTTTTTGGCGGCGTCGCGGACCGCCAGCGCGGTGTTGGGGGATTCCAGCGCCACCAGGGCGTCGACGCCGCGCTTGACGAGTTCGGCGGCGGCGCTGGCGGCGTCGTCGTATTTTTCCAGCGGCCGCTGCATCATCAAAAAAGTCTGGTTCGAGATGAAGCCCTGGCGGCCCAATCCGCGCAAAATCGAGATTACGGGGGCGCCGCCGGTGACGCCCGTGTCATTGATGAAGCCGACGACCGGCGGCCGCGGCTCCGCCCGGGCCGAGCCTTCGCCCGCCGCGAGAGCAAGCGAAAAGGCGAGAAATTCCCTGCGTTGCATGTCGCCGCCCTCGCGCGAATGGACTCAGCTTCGGTAATCGCCGTTGATGGCGACGTATTCCTTTGTGAGGTCGCAGGTCCAAACCGTCGCGAGCCCGCGCCCGCCGGCGCCGCAATCCACGGTGAGTTCGATTTTTTCGCCCTTCATATAGGCGGAGGTGGCGTCCTCGCTGTAGGCCGGGTCGCGCAAGCCCTTGTGCGCCACCCGGATGTCGCCGAACCAGATTTCGAGCCGGTCGCGGTCCGCCTTTTCGCCGGCTTTGCCGACGGCGGCGACAACGCGGCCCCAGTTCGCGTCCTCGCCGGCTATGGCCGTCTTCACCAGCGGCGAA
>CAIKAR010000039.1 GCA_903825465.1 uncultured Hyphomicrobiales bacterium
GAATTCGGGGCGCGCGAGGAGGTCGAGGGGGCCGCCGTCGCATATCGCTAAGCTATGCCGGGGCTGGCTGCTTCAGCCCGCCCAACCTATCTTAGGTCTATATTCCTGTCAAATCTAGTCTTAATTACCTATATTTTCGCTCTCATGCGCTTCGCTGGACCAATCCGGTTCAACTAAGCTCCCGCAGCGCGCCGCTCTGCGAGCGGCTGGCGGCTTGCTGAAATTCAGTGAGTTTGGCGAAGAGCCGATCGATTGTGAAATCCGCAGGGCCCCGCGCGCACGTGAAGCCTATTTGCTTCCCATATGCTTCCCAAACGGGAAACCTGGGAAGCAGCGGTTGGAAAAATAGGCGCTAAGTGATTGATTTGAATGGTGGGCGCACAAGGGCTCGAACCTTGGACCCGCTGATTAAGAGTCAGCTGCTCTACCAACTGAGCTATGCGCCCGATCCGATGACCGGAAGTACACCATTTCAACCCGTGGGCGCGCCGCGAAACGGCTGGCCCCGCCGCGGATGGCGCGAGGTGTTGGCCTCGCTCGCGGTCAGGCCGTATAGGACAAGCGCCGGGCAATGTCCACACCCCTTTTTTCGATTTTCGCCTGGGGGTCGAAGCGGGATTTCATCAAGCGGCGCCGCGAGATGTCGCGCGCGTGAACGGCCACGGATCAACCGCCGGAGCCGCGTGTGAAACCTTCTTTCGCGGGCTCGTTTTCGCCCGACACTTCGATGGGCGCGGCCACGACCACGCGCCGCGCCTTCGCGTCGATTTCCGGCACGACCGCCTTCGTGAAGGCGAACAGCAGGGTCTCGCCGCCGCCGACGGGCTTCACTTCCAGTATGTCGCCGGCGCCGTAGTTCGGCACATCGACGATGTCGCCGATGATGTCGCCCGCGGGCGACACCGCCGTCATGCCGACGAGGTCGGAGATATAGAATTCGTCTTCCTCCGCCGCCGGCATGCGCGCGCGGTCGGCGTAAAAATCGAGATTGACGAGCGCTTCCGCCGCCGCGCGGTCGTGGACGCCGGCGACTTGCGCCACCAGCGCGCCCTTGCCGCCGGCGCGGAGCCTGTCGATCTTGAACACGCGCGCGCCGGTGGCGTCCGTCAGCGCGCCATAGTCGGCGATCGCCATCGGGTCTTGCGTGAAGGATTGCACGCGGATCTCGCCGCGCAGGCCCACCGCCGCGCCGAAACGGCCGACGAGCACGAGCCCGCCGCCCCCGCTCCCCGCTTGCGGGGAGAGGGCCGGAACACGGGGCCGGGAGGCGCGCGGAGCGTTCGCCACGGATATGATGCGGAAGAAGCTGACGGCCGCGGCGCGAACGCCCAGAGCCCGTCGCCCCACCCTTCTCCCCGCGAAACGGGGAGAAGGAACCCGCTACTCGGCGGCCGGAGCAGCGGCGGCCGCGGCCGCGGCGGCGCGTTCCTGCGCCTTCTTCTTCGGCAGCGCCTTCTCGGGGTTGTTGTGGGCTTCGCGCTTGCCAACGCCAACGCTCTCCAGCAGGCGGGCGACGCGGTCGGAGGGCTGGGCGCCCTTGGCCATCCAGGCCTTGGCCTTCTCGGCGTCGAGCACGAGGCGCGTCGCGTCGTCCTTCTTCTTCAGGGGGTCGAAGGTGCCGAGGCGCTCGATGAAGCGGCCATCGCGCGGCATGCGGCCATCGGCGACAACGACGCGGTAGAAGGGGCGCTTCTTGGCGCCGCCGCGGGAAAGGCGAATTCTCAGGGACATGCTGGTTTCCTTTGGTTGGTTTGGCTCCCTCCCGCCGCGAAAACGGAGGGAGGGAATTTCTGGTTATTTCTTCTTCCCCGCGAAGGGATTGAAGCCGCCGAGCCCCGGCAAACCGCCAAGGCCCGGCAATTTCGCGCCACCGAGACCGGGAAGACCTCCTGGTCTTGGACCGCCCAACAAGCCGGGCGGCGGCGACTCCGGCAATTTGGGCATGCCCGGCGGCAAGCCGCCGCCAGCGCCGCCCATCTGCTGTTTCATCGCTTCTATTTGCTCGGGCGAGGGCATGCCGCCGCCCATGCCCATCATCGAGGCGAGCTTGCCCATGGGGCCGCGCTTGCCCGCCGCGCCGCCCATGGCCTTCATCATGTCGGACATGTTGCGGTGCTGCTTGAGCACCTTGTTCACATCCTCCGGCTTCACGCCGGCGCCGGCGGCGATGCGGCGCTTGCGCGAGGCTTTCAGAAGATCCGGGTTGCGCCGCTCGGCCGGCGTCATCGACAGAATCACCGCGCGCTGGCGCTTGATGACATTCTCGTTGAGGTTGGCGGCGGCCATCTGCTCTTTGATTTTGCCCATGCCCGGCAGCATGCCCATGATGCCGCCCATGCCGCCCATTTTCTCGATCTGCGCGAGCTGTTCGCCGAAATCCTCAAGGTCGAACTTCCCCTTGCGCATCTTCTCGGCCATCTTCGCCGCCTTGTCGGCGTCGAAATTGGCGGCGGCCTTTTCCACCAGCGAGACAATGTCGCCCATGCCGAGAATGCGGCCGGCGATGCGGTGGGGGTCGAAATCCTCGAGGTCGTCGACTTTTTCACCTGTGCCGATGAGCTTGATCGGCTTGCCGGTGACGGCGCGCATCGACAACGCCGCGCCGCCGCGGCCATCGCCGTCGCAGCGCGTCAGAACGATGCCGGTGATCGCGACCTTGCTGTCGAAACTGCGCGCGAGGTTCACCGCGTCCTGCCCGGTGAGCGCGTCGGCGACGAGCAGAACCTCGTGGGGACCGGCGGCGGCCTTGATCTCGGCCATCTCCTGCATCAGGGGCTCGTCGATATGCGTGCGGCCGGCGGTGTCGAGCATCACCACGTCGTAGCCCTGCAGGCGCGCGGTCTCCTCGGCGCGGCGCGCGATCTGCACGGGCGTCTGGCCGGCGACGATGGGCAGCGTCGCGATGCCGATCTGGCGGCCGAGCACGGCGAGCTGCTCCTGCGCGGCGGGCCGCTTCACGTCGAGCGAGGCCATCAGCACCTTGCGCTTCATGCGCTCGGAAAGCCGCTTGGCGATTTTCGCCGTGGTGGTGGTTTTGCCCGCGCCCTGCAAGCCGACCATCATGATGGCGACGGGCGGCGCGGCGTCGAGGTTGATGGGGTCGGCGGTCGCGCCCAGCGTCTCGACCAGCACGTCGTTGACGATCTTGACGACCATCTGGCCGGGCGTGACCGACTTCACGACATTGGCGCCGACCGCGCGGCCGCGCACCTTGTCGACGAAGGAGCGCGTCACATCGAGCGCCACGTCGGCTTCGAGCAACGCGCGGCGCACCTCGCGCAGCGCGAGATCGACGTCGGCCTCGCTCAGCGCGCCGCGGCCCCTGAGCTGGTCGAAGATGCCTGAGAGCTTTTCCGAAAGCCCTTCGAACATGGGTTCACTCCATTTCCCGAAGCGGACGCCCCAAAGCCAAACGCGCCCGGGAGCGCGAAGCGCCGCCGGACGGTGACCCCTTTTCTCAAGGAAAAGCGGGCGGACTTCAGGACATTGCTGTCGAGAGTGTGGCGTTTTTAGAGGGCGCGGGGGATGGTGTCAAACCTGGCGCGGCTGAAGCCCCCTACGCCACCTTCTTCTTCCGCCCCTGCTCGGCGATCTCCACCAGTTGCCGCATCAGCCGCCGGCACGATTCCAGCCGCGCGTCGGCCTCCGGCAAATCGCGCGAGAACACGATCTTCATGTCGGGCCGCACGCGCGCGTCCCTGCCCTGCTCCGCGACGAATTTCACCAGTCCGGCCGGATTGGCGAAGGAGTTGTCGCGGAACGAAACGACGACGCCCTTGGCGCCGGCCTCGATCTTTTCGACATGCGCGCGGCGGCACAGCAGCTTCACCGACACGAGGCGCGTCAATTGCCCCACTTCGTCGGGCGCGGGACCGAAACGGTCGATCATCTCGGCCTTGAAGCCCTCGACCTCCTCCTCGGTTTGCAATGTGGAGAGGCGGCGGTAGAGCTGCATGCGCAGGCTCAAGTCCGGCACGTAATGCTCGGGGATGGTCACCGGCGCGCCCGTCACGATGGTCGGCGACCACGCCTCCTCCTCGACGCCGTCGACAAGGCCCGCCTTCAGCGCCTCGACCGCGTCCGTCAGCATTTGTTGATAGAGCTCGTAGCCGACCTCCTTGATGTGGCCGGATTGCTCGTCGCCAAGCAAATTGCCGGCGCCGCGCAGGTCGAGGTCGTGGCTGGCGAGCTGGAAGCCCGCGCCCAGCGTGTCGAGCGATTGCAGCACCTTCAGCCGCTTCTCCGCCTGCGGCGTGATGGCGCGCTTGGGCGGCGTCGTGAACAGCGCGTACGCGCGCGTCTTCGAACGCCCGACGCGCCCGCGCAATTGATAGAGCTGCGCCAGGCCGAACATGTCGGCGCGATGCACGATCATCGTGTTGGCGGTGGGGATGTCGAGGCCCGACTCGACGATCGCCGTCGACAGGAGGATGTCGTATTGGCCGTCGCAGAAGGCGGTCATCCGCTCTTCGAGCTCGGTCGGCGTCAACTGCCCGTGCGCGACGACGAATTTCGCCTCGGGAATGTTCTTGCGCAGGAAGGCCGCGGCCTCGTCGAGGTCTTCGATGCGCGGGCACACGTAGAAGCTTTTGCCGCCGCGGTAGCGCTCGCGCAGCAAGGCCTCGCGCACGGTCAACTCGTCGAAGGGCGAGATGAACGTGCGCACCGCCAGCCGGTCGAGAGGCGGCGTAGCGATGATCGAAAGCTCGCGCACGCCGGTCAGCGCGAGCTGCATCGTGCGCGGTATCGGCGTCGCCGACAGCGTCAGCACATGCACTTCGGCGCGCAGGTCCTTCAACCGCTCCTTGTGCGTGACGCCGAAGTGCTGCTCCTCGTCGACCACCACGAGGCCGAGGTCCTTGAACTTGACCTGCTTGCCGAGCACGGCGTGGGTGCCGACGACGATGTC
>CAIKAR010000040.1 GCA_903825465.1 uncultured Hyphomicrobiales bacterium
CGTGGCCATGTTCAATCCGCCGGCGAGGCCAATGCCACGGTCGCCAGCGCGCGCGGCGACATCCTGCTCCTCGTCGATGTCGGGCGCGTCGGGCAGGCCGTCGCGCGGGCCGGGGGCGGGGACGAGTTGCGGCGCCGGGCGCGGCTTGCAAACGCGGCGTGGGCCGGTGGACGTGCGCCCGTGCATGGCGAGGTCCATGTGGATGTGGTTGTAGTGGAAGTTGTCCGAGCCCGGCGCCAGCACGGTGGTGAAAAATTGGCACGCGCCGGCCTGAACCTCGCGCAGAAACGCCTTCTCCTGATCGTCGCCGCGCGTCCACGCCTTGACCACGGAAAATTCGTGGCCGTCGGCGAGGCGGAAGCCGCCGATATCGATCGCGTTGCCGAAGGAATGTTCCGACAGGCCCTTGCCGGGGATGTTGTCGATGGTGCGGCACGAGAACGAGCCCATCGAATTGATCCGCGTGACCGGCTGGCCAAACCGCGCCATCGCGAGGGGTTGCACGGAGTCGTGGACCCATTGATCGAGAGCCGCGGTCAGCGGGCAGCCAATGGTTTGCGTGGCGTTGAGCCCGACTGTGCCGCCGGCGAGGGCTGTCACCTTGAAGGGGTGGTCCATGCCGCAGACGCCGGGCCCATCGATGGAGGCGACCGGCCTCGTATAGGCTGTGGCCTGCACGAGACCTTGGGCGAGGCAGACGTTTTCCGCCTGGCCGCGCCACGCCGGCCGTTCGGGGCGCTGGACAAAGCCGCACCCCGACAGCAACACCGCGAGAACCGCCGCCGCGGCAAATGGCTTCACGCTACGCGCCATGTGGCTAAACATGCGCGCTTAATCCTAACCTCGGCTTAGGGAAGTCGGTTAACGCTTTCCTGCGCGGGCAAATTGACCCAGTTTCTGGCGCCGGCAAATTGACCCGGCCCGGCCCGCCGCCTATGTCAGGCCATCCCAAACGAGCCCGCGCCATGACGATCAAGAAAATCATTTGCCTGCCGGATCCCCGCCTCCGTTTGGTGTGCGCGCCGGTCGAAAAAATCGACGACGAGGTGCGCGCGTTGATGGATGACATGCTGGAGACCATGTACGACGCGCCCGGCATTGGCCTCGCCGCGATCCAGATCGCCGTGCCGCGGCGCGTGGTCGTGATGGATGTGTCGGGCAAGGACGATCCGCCGGCGCCGATGTTCTTCGTCAATCCGGAAATCGTCTGGTCGTCGGAGGAGACGAACGTTCACGAGGAAGGCTGTCTGTCGATCCCCGAATATTACGAGGAGGTGGCGCGCCCGGCGCGGGTGCGCGCCAGGTTTCTCGACCGCGATGGCGCGCCCCGGGAAATAGAGGCGGAGGGCCTGCTCGCCACCTGTATTCAGCACGAGGTCGACCATCTCAACGGGGTTTTGTTCATCGACCACATTTCGCGGCTGAAGCGCGAGCGCGTCCTCAAGAAATTCGCCAAGGCCGCCGCGAAGCGCGCCGAGGAAGGCATGTGAGCGGCGGCGTCGGCGCGGAGTTCTGACCATGCGCGTCGTCTTCATGGGCACGCCGGAGTTTTCGGTTCCAACGCTGGCGGAGATCGTCGCGCAGGGCCACGACGTGGCCGCCGTTTACACGCGCGCGCCGAAACCCGCCGGCCGCGGCATGACGTTGCGGCGATCGCCGGTCCACGAATTCGCGGCGCGGGTCGGCGTCGAGGTTCACACGCCCAGGACGCTGCGAACCCCCGAGGCGGCCGAGCTGTTTCGCTCGCACGCGGCGGATGTCGCCGTTGTCGCCGCCTACGGCCTCATCCTGCCGAGGGATATCCTCGACGCGCCGGCCCACGGCTGTCTCAACCTGCACGCCTCGCTGTTGCCACGCTGGCGCGGCGCGGCGCCCATCCAGCGCGCCGTCATGGCGGGCGACGCGGAGAGCGGCGTCATGGTCATGCGCATGGAGGAGGGGCTCGACACTGGGCCGGTCGCGATGGCCGAGCGCGTCGCGATCACGCCGGACATGACGTCGGGTGAATTGCACGACAGGCTCGCGCCGGTCGGCGCGGATTTGATGGCGCGCGCGTTGGCGGCGCTGTCGCGGGACTCGCTGTCGTTCACGCCGCAAGCCGTCGAAGGCATGGCCTACGCCAAAAAAATAGAGAAGGCCGAAAGCCGGATCGACTGGTCGCTGCCGGCGCGCCATGTCCACAATCTCATCCGCGGGCTTTCGCCCTTTCCGGGCGCCTGGTTCGAGGCTGATTTCGGGCAGGGGCGCGAGCGAGTGAAGGCGCTGCGCTCGACGGTCGCCGCGGGAAGCGGCGCGGCCGGCGCGTTTCTCGCCGGCGACCTGACGATCGCCTGCGGCGACGGCGCGGTGCGGCTTCTGGAAGTTCAGCGCGCCGGCAAGGGCCCGGCGCGCGCGGCGGATTTTCTGCGGGGTGTCAGGGCCATGCCGGAGACGGCGGCGTAGGGGAAGGGCCGTCGCTTTGGACGCTACGCCGGTCGGTTCGCGTGAAGCTGCGAATGCTCGTTGTCGCGCGAGCGAAGATGCTCCGTGAAGCCCAGCGGTTCGGCGTCGATCAACACAAAGGCGAGGCGACAGGTTTCCTCGTAGCGGTTGCGCCAGGCGTGGTTGGTGCCGCGTTGGATCATGACATCGCCGGGGCCGATCGTCACTGTCTCGCCCCGATCGAGTTCCATGTCGATCTTGCCCGACAGCACGATGATGTAATCGATGGTTTCGGTGCGGTGCATGACCGCCGCGTTGCTGGGCGGATATTCGGCGATCATGAAACGGGTGCCGTTGACGGGCGGATAGGTGCCGAGCTTGCGGTCGCCCATGTCCTCGGCGTCCTTGCCGACAGCCATGCCGCAGGGCGCGCTGTCGGTGCACCACATCAAGGTCGTGAATTGGCCGGGCCGGCCGCCGCGGATGTTCCGCGCCGCTCCGTCTTTGATCACGGTGGCGAAATTGTTTTCATCGTGCCCCGTCACGACGCGGCGAATGGGCGTGGCTTCCGTCCCCGACAAGTCAAACTCCAATTTTCGAGATGGCGTTTGGGGAGTTTGCTACCACCCGATTCAACGTTTGACAAATTGACATCGGCGGCCCCGCGCCAAACCGATTGTCACGCCGCCGGCCGCGTCCTGCGTTGGGCGCCGGGGACCGCGTCCTCCGCCGGATCCATCATCGGCAGGGCATTGATGACGCGTTCCGGCGGCAGTGTGACGACGACCTCCGTGCCGACGCGCACTTCGGATGTCAGGGTGAACGAGCCGCCATGCAGTTCCACAAGCCCCTTGACGATCGGCAGGCCGAGCCCGGTGCCCTCGTCGGCGTTTTTCTGCGCGAGCGAGCCCCTGCCGAACGACGACATGATCACGGGGATTTCGTCTTCGGGAATGCCCGGGCCGGTGTCGCGGATGGAGAGGAACTGACCACCCGCCGGGGTCAATCCGACCGTCACGGTGATCTCGCCGCCCGTCGGCGTGAACTTGATAGCGTTCGTCAGCAAATTGAGCGCGATCTGGCGGATCGCGCGCTCGTCCGCCCACACCCGCGGCATGTTCGGCGGGATGTCGGAAACCACCGTGATGCCGCGGTTCCTGGCGCGCAGGCTCAGCAAATGGCCGCAATCCTCGGCGACATGGGGAATCGACACGGATTCCTCGCGCAATTCGTAGCGGCCGGCCTCGACTCGGGACAAGTCGAGGATCTCGTTGATCAGCATCAACAAATGCTGGCCGCTGCTGTGGATGTCGGTCGAATATTCGCGGTACGGCGGGGCGGAATGCGGTCCAAGCATCTCCGACTTCATGATTTCGGAAAAGCCCAGGATGGCGTTGAGGGGCGTGCGCAACTCGTGCGACATGGTGGCGAGAAAACGGGACTTCGCCAGGTTCGCCTCCTCGGCCCGCCGACGGGCCTCGTCGGAGTTGAGCTTGGCTTGTTCGAGTTCGGCGATCAGCGCCTCTTTTTCCATGCCGACGGTGATCGTGGCGAGCGACGTCGCGTAGAGCCGGCGCGCCAGCACGACGAAATACAGCTCCGAGCCGCCGGCCATCAGCGCCACCGGGATGTTTTCGATGCCGCCGTTGAGCGGAATGAAGATGGCCGTCGCGAGGGCCAGCGGCGCGAGGCCGGAAAAAACGGCCCAGGGAATCGGCGCCGACACCATGCTCGTCATCGCGGCCACGATCACGAGCACGAACAGCACGAAAGTCCGCGCGACCGGGTCTGTCTGCAGAACGAGCAGAACGACGATCAACGCCCAGACGCAGCCCCTGAACGCCTCCGCCGCCATGAATTTGTGGCGCCACGCGCGGGGCGACACCCGGGGCTCCGGCAAGGCCAGCAACTGGCGGCCAAGATATTGGTGCGCCCAGATGCCAGCCGCCAGCAGCGAGAGCCAGCCGATGGCGTCGGTCAGTCTCAGCCAGATCGTCGAAAGCCCGGCGATGGACGTCGCCAACAGGGCGATCGCGGGCCACGCGCCGCGATGGCTTTGCGCGTACAACCGCGCGAGTTCGACATCGAACACGCGCTGTCCCGCGCCGTCGGAGGTGAGTTGCTGCCGGGCCTGGTTGATTTCCCGCGCGCGCTTGCGGCGCGCCGCCGCGGCCGTGGGCGCTTCGCCGCGGCCCTGCGCGATCATTTCGGCGGTAACTTCATCCATAAACGCGGACCACGCGGCAACGCACACCTGAAGGTGGCACCATGGCGCCAAATGATTAACGCCGGGCTGCCGGAAAGGGGGGACCGGCTGGCCGACGGCGCCTGTTTTGGATTTTCCGCTGTGTGCGCCAGCGCACGTCGAGATTGTTGCGAAGGGGGACGGGCGGATGTTAGCTCCGATTTTTCAGATGCCGCTTGCAAAACAAGCGGGTTAATCATTAGTTGAACCGATGGTTTCGCCTCATTTGATTTTTATTGATAATGTTGATGATGAAATTAGAGCCGCGCATGAAAATGACTGTTGTTGGTTGTGGCGACGCTTTTTGCTCGGATGGGCGGGGACACGCGTGTTTTCGCGTTGAAGCCAACGGCGTCGTCGTCGCCTTTGATTTCGGCGCCACCGCGCTCGCCGCGTGGAGGCGGCTCGGGTTTTGTCCCGCCAACCTCGACGCCGTGGTCGTTTCGCATCTGCACGGCGATCATTTCGGCGGGTTGCCGTTTCTCCTCTTGTCGCTGCAGTACGAAAAACAGCCGCGCAAGCCGCTTTTGATCGTCGGCCCGCGGGGCACACGGGAGGCTCTGGACCGGGCGGTGGCGTTGTTCTACCCGCACCTGGGACCGCGCGAGTGGAAATTCGAGTGGCGGGTGGAAGAAGTCTCCGCGGGGTCGGAAATTTCGGTGCTGGGCTCCACGTTGAAGGCCTTTCGCGCGCGGCACGGCGAGGCTCTCGCGGCGCTTGGCTTCCGCTTCGAGAGCGCGGGCGGTGTTTTCACCTATTCCGGGGACACGGGTTGGACCGAGGAACTCGTGGAAGCGTCCCGGGGCGCGGATTTGCTGGTCGTCGAATGCTCCACCGCCGACAGGGAAATACCCGGACACATCGATTTGTCGACGTTGCGCCGGGAGTTCGGCCGCCTGGCGGCGCGTCGCGTCGCCGTGACGCACATGGGCGCCGGCGTGCGCGCGCGCCAGGACGAGTTGACCGCCCTGGGGCTGTTGGCGCTCGACGATGGCCAGATTGTCGAATTCTGATCATTCGGGCGCGGGGCCCGCGACGGACTCGCTGAACGCGCTGCTGGCGCGGATTGGCGCGTGCCGGTTTTGCGTCGAAACGCCCGTCGGCGCGCCGCTTCCGCACGAGCCCGGCCCGGTGCTGCGGGTCTCGGCGACGGCGCGGCTGTTGATCGCGGGGCAAGCCCCGGGTTTGCGGGCGCACCGATCCGGGCTGCCGTTCGACGACCCGTCGGGCGACCGCCTGCGCGCGTGGATGGGCGTCGACAAGCCGACGTTTTACGATCAGGCGCGCGTCGCCTTCATTCCCATGGGATTCTGCTTTCCAGGCTACAACGCGAAAAAAAGCGATCTTCCGCCGCGGCGCGAATGCCGCGCGGTCTGGCACGACGCGCTGCTGGCGCTGATGCCGCAAATCGAAACTATTCTCGTGGTCGGCTCCTACGCGCGCGATTATCATTTCGCCCGCCTCGGCGTCGCGGTTTCGCGCGGCGAAAGCCTGACCTCGGTCGTTCGGCGCTGGCGCGATTTTCAGGGCGGGCGCCCCAAAATCGTTCCCTTGCCGCATCCGTCCTGGCGCAACAGCGGGTGGCTGAAGGCCAATCCGTGGTTCGCGGCGGAACTGCTTCCGGTTCTGCGGCGCGAGGTCGGGGACGCGATCGCGCCACGGTGATCGCCGCGCGCGCTGTTCGCACTTGCCCAACACCCCCGGGCCGTGCCAATTGTGTGGATCAATCGCGGTCCAGGGGTGGATGCCGCGTGGGAGGTTGCGGACCAATGCTGAACGACAGGACACGCGACTATTACGCTGGCGGGCTTGTGATCCTGCTGGGCGTTGGCGTCGCGGTGATGGGAGAGCGGTACCAAGTCGGCACGCTGACAAAAATGGGCCCCGGCTTTTTTCCAACCGCGCTTGGTTATCTGATGGCCTTCATGGGCGTCTTGATCGCCGCGACGAATTACATGAACCGCGCCGCGGGGCCGGCCCCCGCCGACCCGCACGGCGGCATGAAGCATTTCGCCGACTGGCGCGGCTGGGGCTGCATCGTCGGAGCCGTGCTGACCTTCATCGTCTGCGCCAACTCTCTCGGCCTTGTGCCGGCGATCTTCCTGTGTGTTTTCGTCGGTTGCTGGGGCGATCGAAACGCCACGATGAAAGGCTCGGCGCTGCTGGCGGCGGGCGTCACCGTCTTCGGCGTTTTCCTATTCTGGTACATACTGCGCGTGCAGATACCCATCATCCGGGGGTGGTGAGATGAACGGCATAGAAGGCTTGATGCACGGGTTCTCGATCGCCCTTCAGGGCGAGAACCTGCTTTATTGCATCCTCGGCGTCACCATCGGCAACCTCGTCGGCGTGTTGCCGGGGATGGGCGTGCTGTCCGCCGTCTCGATTCTGCTGCCGCTGACCTTCGGCATGAAGGAAGTGCCCGCGATCCTGATGCTTTCGGGCATTTTCTACGGCGCGCAGTACGGCGGCGCGATTTGCTCGATCCTGCTCAACCTGCCTTGCCACCCGCCGCACGCGGTGACCTGCCTCGACGGCTTCCCGCTGACAAAGCAGGGCAAGGGCGGCGTCGCGCTCGGCATCACGATGATGGGCTCCGCGTTTGGCGCGGCCTTCGGCATTCTGCAGATGATCTTCTTCGCGCCGTACATCGCGAAGGTGGCGTTTCAATTCGGCGCGCCGGAAATCTGCTCGCTGATGCTGCTCGGCCTGTTGGCGGGCTCGACGCTCGCCAAGGGGTCGCCGCTCAAGGGCGTCGCGATGACCATTCTGGGCCTGCTGCTGGGCCTTGTCGGCACCGACATCAACACCGGCGTCGAGCGCTTCACCTTCGGCATGATCGACCTGTCCGACGGCGTCGAACTCGTCGCGTTGTCGCTCGGCCTGTTCGGCATCGCGGAGTTCCTCAAGAGCGTCAACAACACCGCGTCGGTCAACATGGCCTACGCGAAGGTGACCATGGCCGACATGCGGCCGTCCAAGGCTGAAATGAAGTTGGCGGCGTTCCCGATCCTGCGGGGCACGATCATCGGCAGCCTGTGTTCGTGCATTCCGGGCACGGGCCCGACCATCGCTTCGTTTGTCGCCTACGCGGCGGAGAAGAAAATCTCGAAAACGCCCGAGCGTTTCGGCCACGGCGCGATCGAGGGCGTCGCGGCGCCCGAGGCTTCGACCCACTCCTCCGTGCAAGGCGACTTCATCCCGACGATGAGCCTTGGCATTCCCGGCGACGCCGTGATGGCGCTGCTGCTGGGCGCCCTGATCATCCACGGCATCACGCCGGGACCGCGGTTGATTGTCGAGCACCCCGACATCTTCTGGGGCCTGATCGCCAGCTTCTGGATCGGCAACCTCGTGCTCATCATCCTCAACGTGCCGATGATCGGCATCTGGGTGAAGATGCTAATGATCCCCTACAAGTATCTATTCCCGAGCGCGCTGTTCTTCATCTGCATCGGCGTCTTCGCGGAGAAGAACTCTCTGTACGACGTCGGCGTGACGCTGTTCTTCGGCGTTTTCGGCTATCTGCTGCTGATGCTGAAGTTCGAGCCGGCGCCGATTCTGCTCGGTTTCGTGCTTGGCCCGCGCTTCGAGGAGAACTTCCGCCGCGCGCTGATCATTTCGCGCGGCGATATGAACACCTTCATCGACCGGCCGATCAGCGCGGTGTTTCTCGGCCTCTGCGCCTTGCTGGTCACCGCGCAGATTTACGTTCGTCTGCGCCCAAAGAAGAAGGCGTCGCTGATCGCCGACGTGGCGGAGGCCTCCCACGCCGCGGACGCGTCGGGCGTCGCGGGCGAATAGGTTCAACGGAGCGGGTTCGATGACAATACAACGCCGCCAATTTGTGGCGACAGGCGCGGCATGCGTCGGCGCCGCGGCCCTCGCGCCCGGCGTCCGCGCGCAGGCGAAATATCCCGACCGGCCCGTTCACGTGTCGATCGGTTTCGCCGCCGGCAGCGGCGCGGACATCCTTTGTCGATTTTACGCCCACAAGTTGGAAGAGATCTCCGGTCAGCCGTGGATCATGGAGAACAAGCCCGGCGCGACCGGCAACATCGCGCTGCGCTTCGTCGCCCGCGCCGAGCCTGACGGATACAACGTGCTGTTCACCGCCAATTCGAACATGGCCGGCAGCCGATATCTCTTCAAGTCCGAGCCTTTCGACACCTTGACCGACTTCAAGCCGGTCGCGTCCTTCGCGCAGATCGCGTTTGTGCTGGTGGTGGCGCCGAATTCCCCGATCAACGGCGTCCCGGAGCTTGTCGCAAAACTGAAGGCGAAGAAGGACAACATCGCGGGCTACACCAACCAGACCGCGCAATTGTCGACCGAGCTGTTCAAGCAGATCACTGGCGCGCCGGTCCGCGCGGTGGGCTACAAGACCGCGGCCGACGCGATGAAGGACATCTCCGACGGCACGCTCGATTTCATGGTGCTCGACGGCACTTTCGCCGCCGGCCAGGTGAAGCAGGGGACGTTGAAGGCGCTGGCGGTGACGACAGCGAAGCGCTCTCCGAGCTTCCCCGACACGCCGACGTTGCAGGAGGCGGGCGTCACCGGCTTCGAGTTCAGCCCGTGGTGGGCGTTGTATCTGCCCGTCAAAACGCCGCAGCCCATCGCCGACCAACTCGAAAAGTGGATGCACGAGATCGCCAAAATGCCGGATACGCCGAAGTTTCTGGAATCGGTGGGTTCCATCGTCAACGACGACACCGGCCCCGAGGCCGACGCGCGCCTGAAGGCGGAACTGCCGAAGTGGGAGAAGCTGGTGAAGGCGGCGGGAATCGAGCCGCAGTAGCGGCTTCGCTTCGCCCGGCGTCAAGGATGGTGAAAGCCCGCCCCGGGCCGCGCCCTTCGCCCCAGCCACCGGAAGATGTTTTCGAACTCGATGACATGCCCGTAGGTCAGCAAGATGGTGGCGAGAACGGGCAGCGCGAGCGTCCACGCCGCCAATGTCGGTTTGGCCCCCGGCCATGACCAGCGCAAAAACGCCGCCAGCAGCAAAACGCCCACCGCGAAGCCACTGATCGCTTCGCTCGGCCTGTGGTGCGCCACCGCCACGCGCGAGATGGCGATCGCGATCGCCAGCGCCGCGGCGAGAACATAGAGCGTCCAGCGCGGGCCAGGTCGCCAACCCTTCGCGATCATCGCGGCCAACGACCCGTAGACAAAGGGCGCGGCGACGGAGTGGCCGCTCATGGTGTAGAGGCGGATGCTGTCGAACGCGAAACCGCCGACATAAAATAGCAGCTTCTGAACAATCAGGATCAAACCGGCGAGCGCGAGCAGGCCGGCCCAAGCGAGCATGACGCGCGCGCCGCAAGAGCGCCACAGCCAGAGGCCGGCGACCAACGACACGGGCACGAGCATTGTCGGCTCGCCGAGCAGCGTCACGCGCCACCATTCGTTGTCGAACGAGCGGACATAGTCGGGAAATGACATGGCGATCCCGCCGGCGCGGCGAATGTCGATGAAAAATCCGGTTGAGCGCGGCCCGGCTCATATAGCATGGCCGAACGCGGGCCGGGCGACGACGCTGGTTCAAAACACGGGCATGATTAATCCGGCGGTCCTTGCGCGCGGCGCGTATAAGGACATAATCGACTCGACCGCGAAAAAAATTCAAGAGGAAACCGCATGCGACCGCGCCGACATTTCATCGCCGTTTTGGCTTTTCTGGGCGTCGCCGCGGCTTCCACGGCGCTCGCGCAGTCGCCGCGCGCCGACTTGCGCGCGTCCGCCGGCGCTGAGTGGCAGACCATTGGCGGCGACTGGAGCAATCAGCGCTATTCAACGCTCGCGAAAATCACGCCGCAAAACGTCAAGGGCCTGAAAGGCGCGTGGGTCACGCATCTCGGCTCCGGCCTCGGCGGCAAATATTCGCTTGAGGGCACGCCGCTGGTGAAGGACGGGATCATGTATCTCGCCACCGGCAACGACGATGTCTTCGCGCTCGACGGCAAAACCGGCGCGCTCATTTGGGAGCGGCGCTCGGGCATCGACCAGTCCATCAACACGGTGTGCTGCGGCTGGGACAACCGCGGCGTCGCGCTGGGCGACGGCCGCGTTTACATCGGCCAGCTCGACGGCACGATGGCCGCGCTCGACATGAAGACCGGCAAGGAGGTGTGGAAGACGCAGCTCGCGCGCTGGCAGGACGGCTACACGATCACCGCGGCGCCGCTGTTTCACAATGGCGTGCTCTACACAGGCATTTCGGGCGGCGACCGTTCCGCGCGCGGCTTCGTCGCCGCCGTCGACGCCGCCACGGGCAAGGAAAAATGGCGCTGGTGGACGGTGCCCGCGCCGGGCGAATTCGGCTCCGACACCTGGCCGTCGCCCAACGACCCCGATCCGAAGAAAGTCAACGCCTGGAAAGAAGGCGGCGCGACGGTTTGGCAGACGCCGGCGATCGATCCCGAGTTGGGCATGATCTATTTCACCACTGGCAACGCCGGCCCGATCGCCGGCGGCGTCGGCAGGGACCGGCCCGGCGACAACCTATTCTCCTCGTCGATGATCGCGCTGACGCTCGAAGGCAAATACGCGTGGCATTACCAGATGGTGCATCACGATCTCTGGGATTTCGACTGCCCGAGCCCGGTCGTGCTGTTCGAGCAGACCTACGACGGCGTGGTCCACAAGGGCGTCGCCGAAGCCTGCAAAACCGGCTGGATCTACATGTTCGACCGCGCCACCGGCAAGCCCCTCATCGGCATCGACGAGAAGCCGGTGGAGTCCGATCCGCGCGTGAATTCGGCGAAGACGCAGCCCATTCCGCGCGGCGACGCGGTCATGCCCCAGTGCCCGCAACCGCTTGAGGGCTGGGTCACGAAATGCATCTTCGGCGTTATCTACGACCAGCCGATTTTGATGTCGCCGGGCGGCAACGGCGGCGTCAACTGGGCGCCGATGTCTTTCTCGCCACGGACCGGTTATTTCTACGCCACCGCCGCCGACCGGCCGCAAAGCCGCATCGCCGCGGGCACGGGCAAGTCGGTGGGGCCGGCGCTCGGCGCGAAAAACGGCGGCACGCTGACGGCGGTGGATTCGCGCACCAACAAGATTGTCTGGCAGCAACGGCGGCCCTATTCGATCGGGCAAGGCTCGGGCGCGTTGACGACGGCGAGCGATGTGCTTTTCCATGGCGAGCCAGACGGCAAGTTCCAGGCCTACAACGCGGTCAATGGCGAGTTGCTGTGGGAATTCCAGACCGGCGCCGGCGCCGACGCGCCCGCGATCACCTACGAAATCGACGGCGAGCAATATGTCGCGGTGCTGTCGGGCGGCGTGTCGATCCAAACCACGAGCTTTAACAGCGACATGGTGTGGGCGTTTTCGCTGAAGGGCCGCCCCGATGGCCGCGAGATGGCGGAGTTTTCGCCGCCGCCGCCGCCCGCCAGCGTGGTGAAGCTCGATGGGCCGCTGGTGGCGGCGAACACGGTCGATTTCCTCGATTATTCCTACACGCCCGCGCGCATCACGGTGAAGGCCGGCGCGAAGGTGACCTTTCGCAACAAGGGCACGCAGGCGCACAACGCCGCGGGCTCGGCCGAGGGCGGCTGGGACACCGGCCTGATCGACGGCGGCGGTTCGGTCGATGTCGTCTTCAACAAGCCCGGCGACTACACCTACGCCTGCGCGCCTCACCCGTTCATGGTTGGGGAAGTGGTTGTGACGGGCGAGGCGGTCGCTGGGCCGGCGATCGTGGTGGCGAACGCCGGGGCGCCGGCGGCGGGGCATGCGATGGATATGGGGAAGTAAGCGGCCGGCGCGGCGAACCCCCCGCCGCGCGCGATCCGAGGGCGCTCGCTGACCTACCTGCACCCCGGCAGCTTCGAGGCCGGGTTCACCGTCGGCGGCGCGCCAAGCTTCTTGTTGGCGTAGTCGATGAACTCCGTGGTGTAGAGCTTTTCGGCCGGCTGGGCATCTGTGACCAAGCCGCGCTTCACGTACCAATCCTGCTGGTCCATGACGCTCGTCATGGCGACAGAGCCATCCATCGAGCGACCTGTCCAAGGGTTTTTCTCGATGTTGGCGATGCTCGTGTCGAGGCCGTTCTTCAGCGCGATGTCCTCGATCTCCCGGCGGTTGGGGCCGTTGTGATAGGCGAGGCAATATTCGCGCGTCGCCTTGAGATAGGCCGTGAAGAAGCCGCGCGCCGCGTCCTTGTTCTTCGCCGCCCAGTCGGTGTTGATGAAACTCGCGGCGATGGTCATCGGCGAGGGCTCGGCCAGTTCATCGACATCCGCGAAGGGGACGCCGATGCCCTGTTCCTCCACCGCCGCGCCGAACGGGGGGATCTCGACGGTCGCGTCGAGCGCGCCGTTTTTCATCGCCGGGATCATCTCCGGGAAGCCAAGCGTTTTCAATTCGATGTCGTCCAGCGTCAGGCCCGACTTCGCCAGCACCTTGCCGAGCTCGTAGGTGGTGACGGCGCCGATGGAATTGCTGCCGACGTTCTTGCCCTTGAGCTCGGCGACAGTCTTGATTTTGCCCTTCAGGTCGGAGCGCAAATAAAGAATGTGATGGATCGGCGTCGACACCCGGTCGGAGGTCATGATGACGGGCAACTTCTTGCCCACGGCGTTGAAATAGCCGACCGCGACGCCGCCTTCGACGATCTGAATTTCGTTTTGCGCCAGAAGCGCGACGAGGTTCGCGGCCGAATTCATGAAGGAGATGTCGACATCGAGGCCCTCCTGTTTGAAATAGCCCTTGTCCTTGGCGATGTAAGTGACGACCGCGCCGAAGGATTGCACGGTGCCAATCTTGATCGCGGTGTCGGCGCGGGCCGGGATGGCGGCGAGCGCGAGGGCGGCGGTTGAGATCGAAAGAAGGCGGCGCATGGCGGTGGCTCCCCAGGATTATTCCGCGCGGCTTATAACGGAACATCGGCGCGTTGTCGCGCGTCGGTCTCCCGCGAAGCGGGGATTGGGCGACCGCGCGACTCCGACCCTTATTCCAGCCCCGCCTTTTGCAAATAACTCAAGTCGACAAACCTTTCCGCCGCCGGCAATGGAGCGGGCAGCTGGCCCGACGCGCCCAGAAGCTCGATCACCTTCGACAATCCCGCCATGCTGATTTCCGCGTGTTTCGGCATAACGCCGCGGTCGGGGTCGTAGAAGAAGGTCATGATCGCCGCGGCGAGTTCGGGGGTCGTTCCGGTTTTGTCGGCGATGATCTTCACCACGTCGGCGCGGTTGGCGGGATCGGCCATGTAGCGGAAGGCGGCCGCGTAGGCGCGGGCGAAACGCGTGATCTCGTCGGCGTGATCGCGCGCCCAGGCGCGCCGCGCGGCCACGACGCTGAATTGCAGCTCGGATATCACGTCGAGGGAATCGCCGATTTTCGAATAGCCCTTCGCGACGAAGGAGAAATCCTCGGGCTGCGACAGGGGCGCCGCGTCGCATGCGCCGCTCTCGAGGCATTGCGCGCGCGGCGGCGTGCCGATCAACACTTTCGGCGTGAAGTCGCCCTCCTTGACGCCATGTTTCGCCAGCATCAGGCGCGTGGCGATGGAAATGGTGTCCACCGGCAACGACATCGCCACCGTCTTGCCCCTTAAATCCTCGAAGGTCTTGAGGCCCGGCTTGGCGATCAGGCTGTAGATCGTGTTTTGCGGCCCGCCGACGACGGCGACGGCGTCCGAGCCCTTCAACACCGCGTTGATAAGATAGGGCGTCGCGGTGAAGCTGATATCGACGTTGCCCTTGTCGAGTTCCTCGATCATGTGCTCGACGCCGGGCAGGGGAACCAACTGGAGCTCGACGCCTTCTTTGGCGAGATAACCCTTATCCTGCGCGATATAGAGCGCCACCGACTGAATGTTGCGCGCCGAGGCGGCGATGACCCCGTAGCGGAGTTTGACGGGCTGCGCGGCGGCGGAGAGCGTCGTCGCCAGCAGCGCGGCGGGCGCGCTCGCAAATCCCAGTTTTTGGCGCATGGGCCCCTCCCGTTTTTTCCGCGCGGCCGCTGGCCGGCGAAGGGAAGGGTAGCGATGATTGGAGGAAGCGCAAGGGCGAGGCTGGGGGCGATGCGCCTTTCTTTCCGCAGCTTTAGACTGTTCGCTTCTGACGAATGAGCGTGAACGTCGGAATCAGGCTCGCCAAGACAATCGCGACAAACACCCACCACCCCAAGTGGAAGGCGGCGACGCGTTCGTTCAGCGAAACCGGCGCGCCGACAATGGCGACGAAAACCGCCACGCCAATCGCCAGCGACGCCTGACGGATCATGTTGATCACGCCGGAGCCGGTGGCGAAAGCGGACGAGGGCAAGGCGCCGCCGCTCACGCCCATCAATGTCGGGAATGTCAGGCCCACGCCTATGCCCGCCGGCGCCATGCCGACGACGATGACCAGCGCGCTTGGCTCCGGTCCAATCATCAGCCCGTACCAAACCAGGCAAGCGGCGAACGAAAAAACGCCCGCCGAAATCACCGCCGCCGCGCCAAAGCGCTTAATCAGCCTGCCGGAAAAAAACAGCGACGTGATCGGCACCAGCAGGGGGCCCGGCGCGATCGCCAATCCCGTTTGCAACGCCGACCATCCCCACGCCGTCTGTTCCCACAAGGCAACCGACAGGAGCATCGCGCCAAAGGCGGCTGAATAGGGAGCCATGACCAGCGACGCGCCCGTGAACGGGCGGATGCGGAAGAGCGCGGGATCGATAAAAGGATTGGCCAGATTATAGCAGCGCCAAACGAACAACCCCAGCAACGCCAAAGAAGCGGCGACATCGACGCCTATTCCAATCGACGTCCATCCCCAGTCGTTCGCCTTCACAATCGCGAAGATCAGCGCGCCAATGCCGAATGTGACAAGCGCGGCGTCCAATGGATGCGGCTTCGGCGAGTCATGGCCTGGAACCTTCGAAAGTTTCCACCAGCCGATTACTAGGGCGGCGACGCCGATGGGAACATTGACAAGAAAGATCAAGCGCCAGTTGACCGTCACCAGGACGCCCCCGACCAGCGGTCCAAGCGCCGCGCCGAATCCGCCAATCGCGGTCCAGGTTCTCACGGCGCCAGCGCGCTTTTCCGGCGCGAACGCGGACAGCAGAAGGCCGAGGGAAGTTGGCGTCATCAGAGCCGCGCCGGCCGCCTGCGCGACTCTGAAAACAACGAGCGATTCAACACTGTTGGCGACCGAGCACGCCGCCGACGCGGCGGTGAAAAGGGCGACGGCCAGCAGAAAGCTCCGATCGCGCCGGTAGCCCTCGGCCAAGCGGCCGAAAAACACGAGGAGAGCCGCGTAAACGACGGCGTAGCCGTTCAAAATCCATGAAAGGTCTTCGAGCGTCGAATTTTTGAAGTCCCGGCCAATGTTCGGCAACGCGACGTTCACGATGAACAGGTCGAGATTGGCCAGCACCATGCCGACACAGACAATCGCCAGCACGAGATTTGGCGAAGCCGCGGGTGGTGGCGTGTCGCGCCGCGATTCCGCCAGTTTCTCGTTGGGTTTGGCGGCGGGCGCCAGACTGGCCAATCGCGTGGAGTCGATGGTTTTCATGTTCGTGTTCCGCTCGCTGTCCAGCTGCGTGGGAAGTCGGCTACAGGTGAAGTGAGGTCCCGCGGTTGTTGGAGCTAGCCGCTATCGTCTTCGCTGGCGGGCGAGAATTCGTAAGCGACCTTCAACATTGTCGCGCGGAGCTCCGCCGCCTCCTTGGAACCGAGAAAATCCTCGAACCGCTTCTGCGCTCCAGCCCAAAGCGGAAGGACCATCGCGAGCTTCGCGCGGCCCGCCTCCGTCACGGTGACGTGACGGCGTCGGCGGTCGGCGGCGTCCTGCTTGAGCGCGATCAGTCCATCGCGTTCCAGCGGCCGCAGGTTTTGACCAACGGTGGATTGTTCAAGCACGAGCGCCTTGGCGAGCTCGTGCATCGTTGGCGGATCGTCCTTCCGTCGCTCCACTTCCATCATGATCGCGGCTTGCGTCGATTTGAGCCCCGAGGGCGCGAGGGCCGCGTCGTACAGTTGCGAGAGGTGGCGCGAGGCCTTGCGCAACGTGGAGCAATTGCACGCGCCGAACGGAATTGGCTCGATATTGGGGGACATGACCGCTCCAACGTTCAAATACCCCCTGGATATAAATAGAGGGATATCCATGTTTATGGAAGCATGGATATCAAACTAATTCTATGTTTGTCAATGATGGAAATGCCGATTCCCTCAAACCGGGGTGACGAGGCAAGGACGGGCGGTGACGGCGAAGATCGAGCTAAAAAGCAACTGCCCGTCTTGGAACCGCGCGAAATTCACGTTCCAGACCCGCATGGGTCACGGAGAAGACCGCGCGCGACCGTGATTACCCGGTCGTCCAAGCCCCTCGCAGGCCATCGGATCGTGGGCGAGGGGGTATGGCGAACCCCCGTCCGGGCAATCGAACTGCTTCTGTCGCAACATTACTCGATACAACCACTTGAGAAATACGCTCGTGTCGTGTTATCGGAGCAAAGCCGGCGGTCGCCGGCGAAGACGATAGGAAATACGATGGCTACCGGCACGGTGAAGTGGTTCAACAGCCAAAAAGGCTTTGGTTTCGTTCAGCCTGATGAAGGCGGAACAGATGTTTTCGTGCATATCAGCGCCGTTGAGCGCGCTGGAATGCATGGGTTAAACGAAGGCGACAAGATTTCGTACGACATTGTCGCTGACAAGCGGAGCGGCAAGTCCAGCGCCGACAATCTGAAAAAAGCCTGACCTGACAAACGCGGCTCCGCATCGTGTTGGATGCGGAGCCCCGCTATTTTCTGAAACGGATATTGCGCGACGCTGAGAAACAGCTCTTTTAAGCCATGAGTCGGTTTGTCGGTTCGCACCCCTGCCGCCGAAACCATATTTCCGCCGCCAGTGGAGCGAGCTGTTCGGGCCACTCCAGATAGAGCCCGTGACCATCAGTGATTCGTAGGTTTTGAGGCGGGGCTTCGCCATTCGCGCTCCCCTATTAGTTCTCGTTAAACATAAAAACCCTGCGTTTCAGAGGTTTATGCGCAATTACGAGTTGCTATAAGGGGATAGCTGGTGGGCGATGCAGGGTTCGAACCTGCGACCTCTCCCGTGTGAAGGGAACGCACTACCGCTGTGCTAATCGCCCGCGCCAGAGCTCGGAAACGCCCGTTTACGCGGGCGGGGGAAAAAATTCAAGCGCGCGGGCGCAATTCCGCGACAGCGCCCCACAATTCGTCGAAATGCGAAATTACCCGGTCGGGGCCGAGTTCACGCACCGGAATGTCGGTGTAGCCGAAATCCACCGCGATCACCGGCAGGCCGGCGTTTTTCGCGGTTTCGATGTCCGTTTTCGAGTCGCCGATCATGATCGCGTGGGCGGGGTCGCCGCCCGCCTTCTCGATGGTCGCTCGCAGCGCGCGCGCGTCGGGCTTGCACCACGCGAACGTGTCCTGCCCGCAGATCGCGCGGAAGCGGTTTGAAACGCCCAGCGCGTTCATGAGTTTCAGGGCCGGGCGCTCCGACTTGTTGGTGCAGACGGCGAAGCGGTAGCCGGCGCCGGCGAAACGGTCGAGCGAGGCGAGCACGCCCGGATAAAGCTTCGTGTGGACGGCGATATTCGCCTCGTAGATGTCCAGATACTCGGCGAACAGTTCCTCCAGCCGTTCCGGCGAAACGGTTCGTCCCGCCGCTCCAAAGCCAAGTTGGATGAGCTTGCGCGCGCCCAGGCCCACCATGTTGCGCGCCTCGGCGTTGGCGACCGGCGGCGCGCCTTCGTTCGCCATGATGGCGTTGAGCGTGGCGACGAGGTCGTCGGCGGTGTCGGCGAGGGTTCCGTCGAGGTCGAAGACGAGAAGGGGATTGTTGGCTGTCATGCGGCGGGGTTAGGCGGGATTCGACGCACGATCAACCCAAAATTAACCATGTTGGCTTTGGATCGCGTCATGAGGCGGATCGTCGATCCCCAGAGCGGCGGAACAGGCCATGTCACACAGGATTTTGGGCGCGGTGTTGATGATCGCGGCGGCGGGTCCGGGCTTCGCGGCGGGCCAGTATGAATTCATGTCGTCGCCCGAGACCGATCTCAACCGCATTTACCGGGTTGACCACGCCACCGGCGAAATGGGCGCCTGCCAATACGCCATCAAGGAGGGCGACAAGGGCGTCGGCGTCACACTTTGCTACAAGCCGGGCGAGGGCGCGGGCGCTCAGGGGGTCAGCGAATACGGCCTGCTCGCCTCCCACCACGAGCGCGATGGCGGCGTCTTCCGCCTCGATCTGCGCAGCGGCGCCATGTCGATCTGCTACGTTCTGGGCGAAGCTGTGGTCTGCACGCCGCAGGCGCGGTAGCGATTCCACTTCAATTTGCCTTCGCAAGCCCAAGCCTGTATCGCCAAGCGGCCCGCCACCGCCGCGTTCAGGCCCTTCGCCATGGCTTCCGATCCACTCGACACCGCCAAACGCCAGGCTGCGGCCCGCGCGGCGGAGCTTGTGCGGCCGGGCATGCGGCTCGGGCTCGGCACGGGCACGACAGCCAAACATTTCGTCGATTTCGTCGGCGAGAAGGTTCGCGCCGGCATGGAGCTTCTGTGCGTGCCCACCTCGGAGGCGACGCGGAAACAAGCCGAAGCCCTCGGCGTTCCGCTCACCGATCTCGACACGACGCCCGAGCTTGACCTTACGGTGGATGGCGCGGACGAGTTCGATCCCCATATGAACCTGATCAAGGGCGGCGGCGGCGCGCTTTTACGCGAAAAAATCGTCGCCAGCGCGTCCAGGCGCATGGTTGTCATCACCGATGGCGCCAAACGGGTCGCGACGCTGGGCAAGTTTCCGCTGCCGGTGGAGGTGA
>CAIKAR010000041.1 GCA_903825465.1 uncultured Hyphomicrobiales bacterium
CGCCGAGGCGATTTCCAACCCGCGCGACCGCGAGATCGCGGCGTTGGTGTCGATCGATCCGTCGCATGGCCGGTCCCTGGCCACGCCGCCGGGAACGCCGCCGGAGGTCGTCGAGCGCTACCGAAAGGCGTTCGCGGCCATGGCGGGGGATCCCGCCTTTGTCGCCGAAGCGGCGGCGGCGCATATCGAGATATCGCCGGTCGATGGAGCGGCTGTGGGCAAGCTGGTGGCCGAAGAGCTGGCCGCGTCGCCCGATGTCCTGGCGCGGACGCGCGACGCGATCACCGGCGGCGTCCGCTAGGCTACATATTGGCCGCGATCTTGTTCATCAGGTCGTTCGACAGGCGGCTTCCGAGCGTGGTTGCGCCGACGATGCATGTGATCGACATGAGCAGTCCGATGATCGCGTACTCAATAGACGTCGCGCCGGAGTCGTCCCGGATATAGGCGCACGCCATTCTCAGCAACCGGGACATCAGCGCTCCTTCGCCCCCGCATTCTCGGCTTCAGCCATTATTTTGCGGTTAATCAGGATGGTAAAGTATTGCCGAGCTCCCGGTTTGACGTTTTTGGGGCGATCGAACGTTGCGTTCCGCTTGCGACCGCGCCGCCTGCCGGCGCGATCGCCTTCGCCTCGCCTGTTTGCTTCGCCGCCCGCGCCCATTTAAGAAAGCGCCGCGGTTTCCCCGCCGGCTATCAGCCGCTTGATCCGAGGTCCACCGAATGGCGCGCGATGTCTCCGATTCAACGCCCATTCGGTCCCGTGACGAGCTGGTCGCCTGGCTTGAAAGCGGCGCCAAGCCCGCCAGCGAGTTCCGGGTCGGCACGGAACACGAGAAAACACCGTTTTATCGCAACAACCTGTCACCCGTCGCTTACGACGGCGACGCGTCTGGCCGGGGCGGCGTCGAAGCTCTGCTGAAGGGCGTGGCGAGCGAGTCCGGATGGGCCTCGATCGAGGACGGCGGCAAGTTGATCGGCCTCTTCGACACGGACGGCGGCGGAGCCATTTCATTGGAGCCGGGCGGTCAATTCGAATTGTCGGGCGCGCCTTTGGAGTCCATTCACGACACCGCCAAGGAGTTGGATCACCACCTGGAGGTCGCGAAAAAAGTGGCGGCCAAACACGGGATAGGCTTCCTCGGCCTCGGCATGAGCCCGAAATGGACCCTCGCCGAAACGCCCGTGATGCCGAAAAGCCGCTATCACATCATGACCGACTACATGCCCCGGGTGGGCTCGCGCGGCCTCGACATGATGTACCGAACCTGCACGGTGCAGGCGAACCTCGATTTCTCGTCCGAGGCGGACATGGTTCGCAAGCTGCGGGTGTCCGTGGCGTTGCAGCCGCTGGCGACCGCGCTGTTCGCCAACTCGCCCTTCACCGAGGGGCGGCCAAACGGCCGCCTGTCCGAACGGTCGGAAATCTGGCGCGACACCGACAACAACCGCGCCGGGATGCTGCCCTTCGTGTTCGAAAGCGGCATGGGATTCGAACGCTTCGTCGATTACGCGCTCGCGGTGCCGATGTATTTCGTCAAGCGCGGCGATGTCTACCACGATGTCGCCGGAGCGGACTTCCGCGACCTGCTGACCGGCAGGTTCGCGCCCATGCCCGGCGAAACGGCGACCCTGTCGGACTGGGCCAACCACCTCTCGACGATTTTTCCCGAGGTGAGGCTCAAGCGCTATCTTGAAATGCGCGGCGCGGATGTCGGTTCGCGCGACCATATTCTCGCGCTGCCCGCGCTGTTCGTCGGCCTGCTTTACGACAACGCGTCGATTGACGCCGCCTTGGACCTGGTCAAGGGCTGGACCGCCGCGCAACGCCAGTCTCTGCGCGACGTGGTTCCGCGGCAGGGGCTGGCGGCTGTCATAGCCGGACGGGGCCTGCGCGACATCGGCCGCGAGGTTTTGGCGCTGGCGCGCGATGGATTGCGAAAACGCCGCCGGCTCGACCACCGCGGCCGCGACGAGACAATGTATCTCGCCCCGCTTGAGGAGCGGCTTGTCACGGGCCTGACGGCCGCCGAGGAATTGCTGGCGAAATACCGCGGCGTCTGGCGCGAATCCGTCGATCCGGTGTTCGAGGCGGCGGCGTATTAGCCGCCGCGCCGGCGTCCAAACCAGCGCTTTTTTTCCCGCGCCTTCTCGATCCAGTTCTGCGCGGCGCTGATGGCGGCGAGTTCGTCGCGCGCGCCGGGAATGAAGGCGTCGAAGCCGTCCCAGAATTGGTGGCGGAACTCGTCGCGCTCCATCAGGATTTCATGGCGCGCCAGCGGGATCGGCACCTGACGGCCGGCCTTCAGCCGGGTGGCGAAACGCTCCACGGCCCGGCCGTCGACGACCCTTTCGTCGCCGGCCGCGAAGACCAGCGTCGGAGTCAACACGCGACGGGGATATTCGGGGTCGGCGAATTCGTCCATCAGGCGGAAGGCCGCGTTCATCCATCCAACGGTCGGCGCGCCGATGGCGAGGCTGGGCGCCGCGGCCACAACGCCGGCGTTGCGGCGGTAACGGGCGAGATCGCTGGTCAGCGGGTTGCCGTCGAAAGCGCGTTCGAGCGCGTTCGACCTGCCGCCGCCGGGGATGAACGAGCCACCGAAACCCAGCATGTCCATGCCCTCGGCGAGCATGCGCGCCGCCCGGGGATAGCGCATTCCGTGGATGCCGATCATCGGCCCGATCAGCGCCAGCCGCTCGAAGGGAGATTGGCCCCGCCGCGCCTGATCGAGCAGCACCGCGCCGCCCATGGAGTGCCCAAGGGCGAACCAGGGCTTGGGACAAAACGGCTCCAACGCCTGGTCCCTGACGGCGTCGAGGTCGCGGTCGTAGAGCGAGAAGTCGTCGATGTGGCCCTTGGCCGCGTTGTCGAGGTCGCGTCCCGACCAACCCTGGCCGCGCCAGTCGAAGGCGACCACAACGAGCTTTCGGTCGATCAACTCGCCGACCGTTTCGAAATATTTCTCGATGAATTCCGCGCGTCCCTGGCAAACGACGATGGTGCCGAGGGCCTCGCCGGCGGGATGCCAGCGGGCGGCGCGCACCTTCATGCCGTCGATCGCGCGCAGATCGGTGACAACCGCGCCCGGCGGCGCCGGGTTGTCCTGTGTTTCGACGAGTTCCATGGCTCACCATAAACGATTTCCGGAGGGGAATGAATTGAGTGGAATGAATTGCGCCGGCGGCGTTCGCGCGCCACGATTTTTCTTGCGCGCCGGCCTTCGCGACCTACTGTGCGGCTGAAATCGCGAGGGAGGCGGGCTTGACCCTTATTTTATCCAACGACGATGTCCGCGCGCTGCTCGCGATGCCCGACTGCATCGATTGCCTCGACGACGCCTACCGCGAATTGGGCGCCGGCCGGGGCGTTTCGCGCACACGTTCGGATTCGATCACGCCGACAAGCCGCGACGACGCGCTCTATTCGCTCAAGTCGATGGACGGCGTGATTCCGAAGCTGGGTGTCGGCGCCGTGCGCATCAATTCCGACATCGTCACATGGCCGAAAATAGGCAACTCCATGCGCCGGGTGAAGTCGCCGGCGGCGCCGGGCGGGCGCTGGGTCGGATTGGTGCTGCTGTTCTCTTCGGAAACCGGCGAGCCCCTGGCGATCATGCCCGACGGCGTCATGCAACGAATTCGCGTTGGCGCGACCAACGGGCTCGGCGTTAAATACATGGCGCGGAAAGACGCGAAATCCGTTGGCATTCTCGGCTCCGGCTGGCAGGCGGGCGCGCAATTGTCGGCGGCCTGCGCCGTCCGCGCGATCGAAACGATCCGTTGCTTCAGCCCGTCGCGGGAAAACCGCGAGAAGTTTTGCGCCGACATGACGGCTGAACTCGGCGTTGAGGTCGCGCCGGTGGATTCGCCCGAAGCGGCGATCTCGGGCTCGGACATCGTCATGTGCGCCACCAACACCGTGGATCCGCTGTTCTTCGAGCGCTGGCTCGAGCCGGGCATGCACCTCACCTCGATCAAGCGGCCTGAGATCGAGGAGAACGCCGTTGTGGCCTGCAACCGCGTCGCCATTCACACACGCGATTCAAAGCCGATCCTGACCGCGACGCGGGGTCTCGATGTGCCCGAACACGGCGAAGACCGGGGGTGGGGCGTCGCCGCTGGCATCGATTTCGACACGCTGCCGACGTTGCCGCAACTGATTGGCGGCGAAGCCGTGGGTCGCGCGTCCGACGACGAGACAACCTGTTTCCTCAACAATCTGGGGCTCGGCTACCAATTCGCCGCCGCCGGCGCGCTGGTTTACCGCCGGGCGAAGGAGCGGGGCGTGGGGCACGAACTTCCGACGGACTGGTTTACGGAAGACGTGCATCCCTAGGCTTGCGCGGCGCGTCGCCGGTCGAGGGACCGGCTCCCGCGCCAGGCTCTCCCGTCATGCTTGGGCGAGTGAAACGCCCTTGACCTGCGCCCAGACCATCTTGCCTTCGACAATGCCCAGCTTTTCCCACGACTTGCGGGTTATGCGCGCGAGGATGCGGACGCCGTCTTCCCCGGCGCCCAGGCGCAGCGTGACGACCATCTCGTTTTCACCGAGCGGGCGGCGCGCGAGGACGCGGGCGGGCAAAGCGTTCAGGATGGAACTGGTTTGCTGCGGCTCGGTCAGCAGGCTCACGTCTGCCGCCGCGATCCGCACCCGCCGCCGCGTCGCGGGCGCGACGGGCGTGGATGGCACCAGCAGTTCGCCACCTGGGACACGCAAGGCCAGCAGGCCCCAGGCGGCGTCGTAGCGCTCGACGACCGCGTCGAAGACGACCGCGGCCTCGCGGCTCGCGGCCAAGGGCAGCCCGGGATCGCTTTGCAGCGTCGCGAGATCGCCCGCCGCGACGACGCGGCCGTTTTCCATCAGCACAAGATGTTTCGCCAGCCGCTCGACCTCGGCCATGTCGTGGCTGACGTAGACAATGGGGAGAAAAAGCCGGTCGCGCAGCCGTTCAAGGAACGGCAGTATCTCGTCCTTCGTCGCGCGGTCGAGCGCCGACAGCGGCTCGTCCATCAACAGCACCTTCGGCTGCGACAGCAGGGCTCGGCCAATCGCGACGCGCTGGCGTTCGCCGCCGGAGAGATTTCCCGGCGAGCGGTCCGCCAGTTTCGTCAGGCCCAAAAGATCGACAACCTCGTCGAAGCCGAGGCCGTCGCCGCTCGCGGGCGTTCGCGGCGCGCCGTAAAGCAGATTGCGCCGCACCGAAAGATGCTGAAACAAGCTGGCTTCCTGAAACACATAGCCAATCGGGCGCCTGAACGGCGGCAGGAAAGCCGTGTCGTCCTGCCAGACCTCGCCATCGACGAGGCAGCGGCCGGACAGTCGCGTAAGCCCCGCAAGGCACCGCAAGATCGTTGTTTTGCCGCAGCCCGAAGGTCCGAACAGCGCGGTGACACCCGACGCCGGCGCGCGGAACGCCGCGTCAAGCGCGAAGGCGCCGAGCTGGCCGTTGAAGCGGGCGTCGATGCCGCGGTCCGTCATCGCGCGACATCCGCGAAACGCCGCTCGACAAGCCGCATGGCGAGAATGACGGCGAAGGCGAACAGCACCATGCCACCCGCCAGAATATTGGCCTCGCGCCAACGCGAGGTCTCGACGTAGTCGAATATCGCGACGGAAAGCACCTTCGTCTTGCCGGGAATGTTGCCGCCAATCATCAGCACAACGCCGAACTCGCCGACGGTGTGCGCGAACCCGAGGACGGCCCCGGTCAGGAATCCGGGCAGGGCGAGGGGCACGGCCACCGTCCAGAAGGCGCGGCGCGGCGAAGCGCGCAGGGTCGCGGCCACTTCCAGCGGACGTTCGCCCATCGCTTCGAAGGCGTTGCGGATAGGTTGCACGACGAAAGGCATCGAATAGAGCACGGAGCCGATGACAAGGCCCGCGAAGCTGAAGGCGAGCGTGCGGCCGCCCCACAACGAGGCCACCGCGCCGCCGGGACCGTTGGGCCCCAGCGCCACCAGCAGGTAAAAGCCCAGCACCGTCGGCGGCAGCACGATGGGCATCGCGACAAGCGTGGCGACGCCCTCCTTCCACCACGCCTTCGAGCGCGCCAGCCACCAGGCGACGGGCGTGCCCAGCAGCAGCAGCAGCGCGGTCGTGACAACGGCGAGTTCCGCGGTCAGCGCGACGGGTTGCCATATATCGTCTGAAATGCCGTCCATTCCCGTCAACGTTTTTCGGTGGCCGCGCGGCGCGGCGCTGTTATGGCACGCGCCGGGTTGCGCCTCAAAACCGCCGGTTTATCGACGCCTTCGCGCGGCCCCTTCCGCCCGCCGCGCGCCGCGGCTACAGTGTCGGCGTTGTTGATCGCGACCATGCGGGGTGTCTGGTGTCCGAACTCGCGGAGCAAGCCGACGCGCCACCGCCGCCGGCCCCGCCGTCGCCAGCGACGCTTCGCGCGCTGCCCTTACTCGTGGCGGTCGCGTTTTTCATGGAATCCCTCGACACGACAATCCTGAACACGGCGGTGCCGACGATTTCGGGCGCGCTGGGCGTCGCGCCGCTGAGCATGAAGGCGGTGCTGGCGAGCTACACGCTCAGCCTCGCGGTGTTCATCCCCATCAGCGGCTGGATGGCGGACCGTTTCGGCACAAGGCGGGTCTTCGCCTCCGCGATTGGATTGTTCACGCTGGGGTCGCTGCTTTGCGGCCTGTGCCGCGATGTTCATCTGCTGGTCGCGTGCCGCGTGTTGCAGGGGTGCGGCGGCGCGATGATGGTGCCGGTGGGCAGGCTCACGATCGTGAAGTCCTTTCCCAAGTTCGAGTTGATCCGCGCGATGAGCTTTGTCGCGATACCGGCCCTTGTCGGGCCCATGATCGGCCCGATGACGGGTGGCTTGATTGTCGCCTACCTTCCGTGGAGCTACATTTTCTTCGTCAATCTGCCGATCGGGATCGCCGGCCTCGTCCTCGTGTATCTGTGGTTGCCCGACTTTCGCGGCGGGGCGCGCGTGCCGCTCGACGTCGAGGGGATGATTCTCTTCGGGGCCGGCATCGCGCTGTTGTCCTATGTGCTGGAGGTCTTCGGCGAACACGAGCTGGGTGGCCGGGAGATACTCGGATTGCTCGCGATTTCGCTGGCGCTGCTGGCGGGCTACGGCTTTCACGCGGCGCGGACATCGTTTCCGCTGCTGGAATTGTCGCTGATGCGCGTTCGCACCTTCGCGACCTCGGTCGTCGGCAGCTTCTTCACGCGGCTGGCCACGGGCGGCGTGCCTTTTCTGCTGCCGTTGCTCTATCAAGTCGGCCTTGGGTTCACGCCGATCCAGTCGGGAATGCTGATCCTGCCCCAGGCGCTCGCCGCGATGGGCATGAAGGGGGTCATGCGGCCCATTCTCAAGAAGCTCGGCTATCGGGGAGTGCTGGTCTCGAACACTTTGTTGATCGGCGTGGTGATTTGCCTGTTCGCGACGATTGGCGCGGCGACGCCGGTCTGGGTCATCCTCCTGACCGCGTTCGCCTATGGCGGGCTGACATCGATGCAATTCACCTGCATGAACACGCTCGCCTTCGCCGACGTGGCGGACGAGCATTCAAGCAACGCCAGCGCCGTCGCCAGCACCGCGCAGCAGTTGTCGCTCAGTTTCGGCGTGGCCGCGGCGGGCCTCGCGACGGCGGTTTTCGTGCCCGACCGGCTTCATTCGTCTCCGGGCGAAATCGTCGACGGAGTTCACGGCGCGCTGTTTGTCCTCGGGGGCTTCACTATCCTTTCGACAGTGGTCTTTTCCAAACTGCGGCGGGACGACGGCGCCAACGAGACCCGTGGCCCCTCCGTCGCGGTCAAGGCGGGAAACGTTGTCCCTCCGCGCGCGGAAAGCTGAAACAGGGGACTTTTCGTTCCCGTCAATCCGCGCGCCTTTGGCCCCATGACGCCACGATCATCGGCGATATCGCCGCCCAGTCGGGATTGTCGAAAAAGCCCAGCATCGCGTCGATCTCCGCGTCGGTGAGTTTTCCCGGCCCGGTCAGGCGCCCGCGCAATTGCTCCATCGACAGGGCGAACCAGCGCGCGCCGGCGGAGCCGCCGCGCATCACATAGGCCCGCGCCTCGTTTTCGACGTTCACAAGTCCGAGAGCGCGCATCGCGGCGGGCACATGGCGGCCGTAGTCGGTCTTCGCGCCGGCGGCTTCGAATTCCCTCAAGCGCAAGCTTTGCGAACGCGCGTGTTCGTCCGCGCCGAGCGCGCTGACGGGAACCGCCGACGCGTAGTCCACCGCTTCGACGACGAGCCATCCGCCGGGACGCAGAGCCTCCGCGAGCGCCGCCAACACGGCGTCGCGTTCGGGAATATGTTCGAGCACGAGCCGCGTGTGGATCAAATCATAGGCTCCTGTGGGGAGCGGGTCGCGCGCGATGTCGTGCCGCCGCCCTTCGAAGCCCGATGACGCCGCGCGCGCGTCGAGATAAATTGTGTCGATGTCGGTGGCGACCACGCAGCCGCCCGCGCCCGCGCGCTCGGCGAGCCAATGCGCGATCGAGCCGCCGCCCGCGCCCACTTCGAGGCAGCGCCAGCCCGCGCGGAGACCGACGCGCGAAAGTACATGAATGGTGGCGGGATCGAGAAATTCCTCGACCGCGTCGAGCCGCGCGCGCCCCTGCGCCCAGGCGTTGTCGAGCAGATAGGATTGTCGCGCCAAAACCAGCCTCCCTCGCGTGTCGTCGCGACTATTGCTCACGAGCGGGCATGCGCCGCCACCCGAAAACAACGGTGGGAGGATGTGTCCGAGACCCGTCTTCAACCGCGTCGGATCGCGCAAAACGAAAAACCCGGCTTGCGCCGGGCTTTCGCTTACGCGGATTCGCGTGGTTTGAACCAGCGAGACCGCGATTAGTGGTGATTCAAGCTGTCATCCGGATGATCGACAAGGGCCGATCCGCGCTGATCCTGACGCGCCCCGGGGTTTGTGACGGCTTGCTCGGTCTGCGTCCCACGGGCACCCGGATTTTGCGGGTCCATACGAGGCGCAACGGTGACTGGACGGTCGGAACTGGTCTGAGCCAAGGCCGGACCCACAAAGGCTGTGACGGCGAAACCCAAAAGCGCGACGCGCGTGGCGGAAAGTATTTTCATGACAACGTCTCCTAAAGCCGCGTTAGCGGCGATGGGGTCTAAACGCGAGGCAGGCAAAAGGGTTGCGCGCCGGTTCAAACGACGACCTTCGGTCCACGCAACGCAGCTATCGCGACACCGCGGGGCTAACCGAGCCCCATTGTTTCCAGAACCGCTCGGCTGAGCGCCGAATCGCGGTCCATGAATCGCATCGGCAGATCGAAATGATTTGTCCCTGGCTCGGCGACAAAGCGGGCATGGCAGCCAACAGCCACGCTGGCGGCGAGATAGGCTTCCGACTGAACCGCGAACTCCGCGGCCTCGTTCGGCGCGTATGACACGACGAGGGGCACGGGCCTTTTGGGCAAGTGGCGCAGCGGCGAGTTGCGCGCCGCGCTGGCGGCGTCGAGCTTCGCCCATTCGTTGCAATCGCTCAGCCGAACGGGTTCGAGGTCGAACAGGCCCGACAGCGTGGACGCCGATTGCACGCGCGCGTCGCCGCCCAGCGCCATCGCCGCGAGATGTCCGCCGGCGCTGGAACCACTGACGTGAACCCGGGCGGGATCGCCGTTGAACGCGGCGGCGTTCTCGAAAACGTAATTCATCGCGGCCCGGCACTGGCGAACGATTTCGTCGATGCTGGCGGCCGGCGCGAGTTCGTAATTCACCGCCACGACCGCCGCGCCCGCCGCGACGAACATCGGAGCCATGAACGAGCTGTCGCGCGCGTCGAGCGCGCGCCAATAGCCGCCGTGAATGAAAACATACACAGGGCTGGCGGGCATTCTCGCGGGAAAAATATCGACGCGTTCCGCCGGAGTTGGCCCGTAGGGGACGTTCGCCCGGCATTCGAGCGTCGCGCGCGCCTTGGCCGAGGCTTCCGCGTAGGCGGTTATAAACGGCGCGACATCGGGCACGGTGGCGCGGGCGTTGAGGCTGGCGTCGAGCGCGGCCTGGTCGCGATAGCGGTAAATCATTTGGCGGCCTTCAAAGTTTGCCCCGCAGTAGCTGGATGATCGCCGAAAAATCGGCCCCGCCTTCGCCCCCCGCGTTGTGCATGGCGTAAAGCTGCGCCGCCAGGGCCCCCATGGGCGTTGTCGCGCCGACGGAGATCGCCGCCTCCTGCGCGAGTTTCAAATCCTTCAGCATCAGCGCCGAGGCGAAGCCGGGCTTGTAGCCGCTGTTCGACGGCGCGGCGGGCACGGGCCCCGGCACCGGACAATAGCTCGTCGTCGACCACGACTGGCCCGACGACGTGGAAACCACGTCGAACAGCGACTGATGCGACAGCCCAAGCTTTTCGCCGAGCGCGAAAGCCTCGCAGGTCGCGATCATCGTCGCGCCGAGCAGCATGTTGTTGCAGATTTTCGCCGCTTGTCCCGCGCCCGCGCCGCCGCAGTGAACGACGCGTTTGCCCATGTTTTCGAGAACCGGTTTCGCCGCGGCGAAGGCGGCTTCGTCGCCGCCGCACATGAAGGTCAGCGTGCCGGCCGAGGCGCCGCCAACGCCGCCCGACACCGGCGCGTCGAGCGAGAGCAGCCCCAGCTCCTTGGCGAGCGCGTGCGCCTTGCGCGAGGACTCCACGTCGATGGTGGAGGAATCGATCAGCAGCGCGCCTTTCGCCGCGCGCGGCGCCAGTTCGCTCCACGCCGACAGCACATGCTTGCCGGCGGGCAGCATGGTGACGACGACATCCGCGCCTTCCAACGCTTCCGCGCCCGACTTCGCGATCGCGACGCCCGATTTCGCGGCCGCCGCGCAAGCGGATTCCACCAGATCGAATCCGCGCGTCGCGTGGCCGGCCTTGACGAGGTTCGCGGCCATGGGCGCGCCCATGTTGCCGAGGCCGATGAAGGCGATTGTCGTCATGGCGGTCTCCTATTTGACGAAGCGTCCGCTGCGCACCGGCAGCCGCCCGGCGATTTCCGCCCCCGCGTCGGGGGCGAGGTTGCGGAAACTGAAGACCGACACGCAGGACAGGGCGCCGATCACGAGAAACGCCGCGGAAAAACTATGCAGCGGCAGTTGCGCCGCGCCATGCGACGTCCAGTTCAGCACCGACGCGGAAATCGCGATGCCCAGGCTCAGCGACAGGCGCTGCGCCATCTGCTGGAAACTCGTCGCCTGGCTCATCAGCGGCCCATCGATGTCGGCGAATCCCAGCGTGCCCAGCGCCGTGAATTGCAGCGAGCGGAACACGCCGCCGAAAAAGATCACCGTCATCATCAAGACCTTTGGCGTGTCCGTGTCGAACGTCGCGCAGAGCGAGAGGAAGGCGCTGGCGATCAGCGTGTTCCAGATCAGGACCTGCCTGAAACCCCATTTGCGCAGAATGGTCTTGGCCATCGAGCGCATGCCGAACGAGCCGGCGGCGGAGACGAACGTGATCGCGCCCGATTGCAGCGGCGTGTAGCCGAAGCCCTGCTGCATCATCAACGGCAGGAGAAACGGCGTGGCGCCGACGCCGAAGCGGAACAAGGTGCCGCCGGTGACGCTGATGCGGAAGGTGGGAAGCTTCAGCATCGCGAGGTCGAGGATGGGGTTGTCCACGCGCCGGGCGTGGAGAACATAGAGCGCGCAGGCGACGAGCCCGCCGACGAGGGAGACGATGGCGAGCGGGTCGACATGGTTGTGGGTTGTCGCGGCGTCGAGGCCGAACAAAGTGCCGCAAAGGCCGAAGCCCGACAAAACGAAGCCGACCCCGTCGAACGGCTTTTGCTGGCTTTCGCGGATGTCGTCGATGTAAATCGAGCACAGCACGACGCCGAGAAGGGCGATGGGCGCGTTGAACCAGAAAATCCACCGCCACGACGCCACGGTGATGATGAAGCCGGCCAGCACGGGCGCGATGATCGGACCAATCAACGCCGGCATCCCCATCAGCGCCATCGCCGATATGAGCTCCGATTTCGGCACGGACCGCACGAGGATGAGCCGCCCCACCGGCACCATCAGCGCGCCGCCCGCGCCCTGCACGATCCGCGCGGCGAGCAGCGCCTCGAAGCTGTCGCAGAGCCCGCAGGTGATGGACGCCAACATGAAGATGATCATCGCGAGGCGAAAGATCGTGCGCGCGCCGTAGCGGTCGGCGATCCATCCGCTAGCCGGCAGAAACGCCGCCAGCGACAGCATGTAGGACGTGATGGCGAGATGCAGCCGCAACGGCGTTTCGCCAAGCGAGTTCGCGATCGCCGGCAGCGCGGTCGCCAGCGCCGTCGAGTCGAGGTTCTGCATGAACAGCGCGCAGGCGACGATGAGGGGAACAATCACGCGGCGCGGCACGGCCAATGCGGCGGTCTCCTCGGAGTTTCAGCGGTAGTCCCTACCTATCGAATGGCGGAGGGCGGGTCCAGTGGCGGCTTCGCGCCTCCGGGCGCGTCGTCGATGGCGCGGAATGGGCGCGGAAGCCGGTCGCTGGCCATCATTTTCGCGAAAATCCGCAGTCCCTGGGGCTCGTTGCCGTTGGGGTGGACCAGCACAATCGCCCCAGGCCGCAGCGGCGGCGCGAACACGAGCCAGCCGTCGGCGCCCAGCGCGATCAAATGATCGCGGCGCAGGATGTCCATCAGGGCGGGGTTGGAGATCAGCCCGGGAAACCGGAAGAACACCGACGGCGTTCCGCCGCTGTCGATCAGCGCCTTTTCGGTGTCGAGAATTTCGGCCTCCATATCGACGCCCGGCGCCAGCAGGAAATTCTCCTCGAAAGGCCGGCCGGGAAAATAGGGGTGGCTGAAAGAGTGGTTTACCCAGGTGATATCGACGCCGCCGGCGCGCGCCTGTTCCTGAAGCCATTGAAAATCGTCGGCGTGGTGTTTGAGCCAAAGCCCCGAAATCGACAGCGAGATCGGCGTTCCCGGTCCGACCCTCTCCAGCGCTTCGATAAACGGCCGGTCCAGCGGTTTGCTGCTCGGGCAGAGGTCGCCGGTGATGAACGAACCATCGCCGGCGCCGTGGGTCACGCCCGCGTTGCGCAAGTAAGGTTTGGAGATGGCGCCGGGCTTTGGCGCGGGCGGCGGCGTATCGATGGCGCGCAGGAACCGCGTCGCGCTTTCCGATTCGTCGCTGTCGTCGGCGCAGCGCCAGCTTTTAGCCGGCTCAAGATAGGTTTTCAGCGTTTCCGGATCGACAAGGAGGAGCGTTCGCTCGCCTTTCAACGCCATCGAGCGGATGGCGAGACGCGTGTTCATCGGCGGCGCGTCGCAGACCAGAAACACGCGAGCATAGTCGGCGACGTGGCGCGGCGCCGCCGCCCCGCCCGCCGCGGGCGTCGCCGCGTTTGCGTGGAAACAGCCGGCGGCGCATGATGCGAGGAGCACGGCGGCGATGGTTATGGCGCGCGAAATCATGTCTGAAACGCCTGTTTTTGGTGGGCCGGTGTCAATTGTCGCCGACA
>CAIKAR010000042.1 GCA_903825465.1 uncultured Hyphomicrobiales bacterium
AACTCCTTCGTCCTGAACCCAGCTTCATGCTCGGCCAGGATTGCGATGATCTGCTCTTCACTGAATCGGCTCTTGCGCATCGTCCGTCTCCAAGGGATGGACCAAGCTTATCAATGGCGGGAATTTCGGGGAGCACGTCAGCTCCCATCGCCGCCGCCGTCATCGGCCTCGCTTTCGCTTCCGCCGCCTTCGCCCAGACGCCCGCTCCGGCCAAACCCGCCGCCCCGGCCGCCATGCCCGCCGCCAAACCAGCCGCGATGTCCGCTTCCGACAAAGCCGCCTTGTCCAAGAAATGCTCGGCCGACGCCGACGCCAAGGGCCTGCACGGCAAAGAGCGCAAGAAGTTCCGCTCGGCCTGCAAGGAAGGCAAGTAAGAAGGGCCTCCGCGACCTTTCCACTCACGCGTTTACGCCCCGCGCCGGGTTTCCAGCGCGGGGTTTTTCATAAGTTCGGGCTCTTCTTCGCCCGCGGTTTCCTCGGCTTCGGGAACTCCCCGGGCCACCCGACGATCCTGTCCACATAATCCCTCTGGCGGATTTTGCCCTCCATCGCGCCGACGCGGCCTCGCGCGGAAATTCCCGCCTCGTGCACGGTCTCTGGCCGGCCCGATTTCAGCGGGTGCCACCATTTGAGGTCTTCGCCGCGCGCCACCAGACGATAGGCGCAGCTCGGCGGCAGCCAGCGCAGGGTTCGCGCCTCGCGCGGCGTCAGCTTGATGCAATCGGGCACCTTCTCCTGCCGGCGCGGATAATCCTTGCAGCCGCAGGTGTTCGCGTTGAAAAGCTTGCAGCCGATATCGGTGAAATGCACCTCGTCGGTGTCCTCGTCGATCAGCTTCACGAGGCAGCAGCGGCCACAGCCATCGCACAGGCTTTCCCACTCGGCGGTCGAAAGCTCCTCCAGCGTCTTGGTCCGCCAAAACGGCTCCGGTTTTTTATCGTCGTTCATCAAAGGGCCCGCCGCCACCGGCCGAAATCGGCCAAGCGGCGCTTCTAACCGATTTTTTCGCCGCCGCGGAAGAAACCCCGGCGCTGTTTGTTTCGATTTGGGGCGAAAGTCCGGGCACGCCGCTTGCCTGGCTTCCGCGCGGAACCCTCCCAGCGGCATTAAATTTGTGTTAAGAAATTCGGCCGGCCCGGCTATTGGACATCCATGTTCGAACAATTCAACAAATCCCCGTTGTGGAGGCGGATCGCCCGCGCGTTCTGGGCGTTCGACGCCTGGGTGAACACGTCGGTCTTCGAGAGCGGCGAAAACAGCCGGCGCGCCTACGACAATTTCGCGGCCTTCATGGACCGTTTCCACGTCGGCGGCGTTTCGAAATTCTGCGTTGAACTCGCCTGCGAGGCGCTGACGATCGGCCTTGGTGGCGCGATTGTGATGCTGACCCTCGCGCAGGGCTCGTTCCAGCAAACCTCGGACGAAGACTGGCTGAAAAAACAGGACATCGCCGTCACATTTCTGGACAGGTACGGCGCGGAGGTCGGCCGGCGCGGCATCAAGCACGAAGATTCCGTGCCGCTCGAGCAATATCCCGACTACCTGATCCAGGCCCTGCTGGCGACCGAGGACAGGCGCTTCTTCGAGCACTACGGCATCGACCCCGTCGGCCTCATGCGCGCGATCACCGTCAACGCGCGGTCGTCCTACGTCGTGCAGGGCGGCTCTACGCTGACGCAGCAGCTCGCGAAAAACCTCTTCCTGAGCAACGAACGCTCGCTTGAACGCAAGATCAAGGAGGCCTTCCTCGCGTTGTGGCTCGAGGCGCGTCTGCCCAAGCGCGAAATCCTCAAGCTCTATTTCGACCGCGCCTATATGGGCGGCGGCACGTACGGCGTTCAGGCCGCCGCCGATTTCTATTTCGGCAAGAGCGTCCGCGACCTGTCGCTGGCCGAGGCCGCGATGCTCGCTGGCCTATTCAAGGCGCCGACGAAATACGCGCCGCACATCAACCTCCCCGCCGCGCGCGCGAGGGCCAACGACGTGCTCTCGAATCTCGTCGACGCCGGCTACATGACCGAGGGGCAGGTCTACGCGGCGCGGCAGAATCCGGCGACGCCCATCGATCGAAAGCGCGACGCGAGCCCGGACTGGTATCTCGACTTCGCGTATCGCGAAGTCCTCGATCTGGCGGAGCAGAACAAATTCGGCAACGACCGCGTGCTGACGGTCCGCACGGGCCTGGACGTCAATATTCAACACAAGGCCGAAACGGTGATCGAGGACACCTTGCGGCAATACGGCAAGCAGTACCGCGCCGCGCAGGCCGCCGCGATGGTCGCCGAGCCCAGCGGCCTCGTGCGCGCCGTCGTGGGCGGGCGCGATTACGGCCGCAGCCAGTTCAACCGCGCCATCGACGCCGCGCGCCAGCCGGGCTCGTCGTTCAAGCCGTTCGTTTACCTGAGCGCCATCCTGACTGGAAAATTCCACGCCAACACCCCGGTCAACGGCTCGTCGCTCTGCATCGGCAACTGGTGTCCGCACAATTTCGGCGGCGCGGGCGCCGGTATTTTGCCGATGGTTGTGGCGCTTGAGAAATCGCTGAACACGGTCGCCGCGTGGCTGTCCATTCAGATCGGCAGGGCGCAGTTCCCCGCCAACAAATATCCCGGCGACTGGATCGCGGCGAAGGCCGGCCGCGCGACGATTGTTCAGACCGCGCGGGCGATGGGCGTCGTGCACACGCCGCTCGAAGACACGCCGTCGCTGCCGCTCGGCGCCGACGACGTGAAAATGGTCGACATGGTGTCCGCCAACGCGGCCTTCGCCAACGGCGGCAAATGGGCGCCCGCCTTCGCGGCCTACGAGGTGCGCAACTCGCGCGACGACGTCATCTATCGCCGCGACCGCGACGGGCCCGCCTACCGCCAGGTGATCCCGGCCGACAAGATCGCGGAAGCCAACAACTTGTTGAAGCACGTCGTGACCGAAGGCACGGGAAAGCGCGCGGCGCTCGAAGGCATTGTCGTCGCCGGCAAAACCGGAACAACCAACGAATCGCGCAACGCGTGGTTCAATGGCTTCACCGGCAATTACGTCGGCTCGGTCTGGTTCGGCAACGACGACAATTCGCCGACCAACGGGTTGCAGGGCGGCCAGTTGCCGGCGCAAGCCTGGCACGACATCATGGTCTACGCCCATCAGGGTATCGAGTTGAAAAACCCCTTCGGCGTCGACGACGCCCCGCCGGCGAAACCGGCGACGGTCGCCAGTTCCGGCGGCGCGGGAGATCTCGGCGCGCCGCAGCGTCCCGCGACGTTGTCGAAGAAAACCGGACAGGCCCTGCAAAGCATCGAAAGCCTGATGACGTCGGCCGGTCAAAAAAAGCGCGCCGAAACGCTCGGGCCGCCCGGCGGCGCCGTCGCGCGGATCGACGGGGACGCGCGGGCCTTGGCGCGCATCGGGACGGATTGACCGGGGCTTTCGGACAACGCCGCGGTCACACGCGATATGTCGCCGCTGGATGTCCGGCGCCGATTCTGGCGCCGCCGCCAAACAGTTTTTCACGGAACGTGCCGGGGCGGTATTCCGTCTTGTAAACGCCGCGGTTTTGCAGCTCGGGCACGACGAGATCGACAAAGTCGATCAGATGTCGCGGCTCGCCCGAACGCTGGATGTTGAAGCCGTCGATCTCGGCTTCCGCCATCCATTGTTCGAGTTGATCGGCCACCTGAACGGGCGAACCAACGACGAAACACTCGCGCCCCGCCTGCTGGCCGAAATTGGCGTAATCCTTCAACCGCTCCAGCGACTGGCCCTGCGATCGCAGATATTCGGCGAGCGTGTTGATGCCGTTGCCGCGCGTCGCCGCGCCGGCCTTTGTCAGATCCTTCGAAAGGTCGATGCCCGACAGTCCCGAGCGAAGCGCCAGCATGCCTTCGCCATCGACGTGGGCGCGCAGAATTTCGTACTTGTCGCGCGCCTCGGCTTCCGTTGGCGCGACGACGATCGTCGCCATCATGATGAACTTGATTTGGCCGGGGTCGCGGCCGAACGCCCGCGCGCTGTCCCTGACTTCGCGCACGCGTTCGGCGGTGTGCTTGCCGGGCAGGCCGTTCAGGAACAGGCATTCCGCGTGCTTCGCCGCGAAGGCGCGGCCGCGCGCCGAGCCACCCGCCTGAAACAACACCGGCGTGCGCTGCGGCGAGGGTTCAGACAAGTGGATGCCGCGCATCTTCAGGCGAGGGCCGTTGTGGACCACCTCGCGCACCTTGTCGGGCCGGGCGTAGACGCGGTTGACCGTGTCGCGGACCACCGCGTCGTCGTCCCAGCTTCCCTCCCACAGCTTGTAGACGGCCTCCATGTATTCCTCGGCCAGGTCGTAGCGGTCGTCGTGGTCGCGCTGTCGTTCAAGGCCCATGGCGCGCGCGGCGCTGTCCTGAAAACCAGTGACGACGTTCCAGCTGACGCGCCCGTTGGTGAGGTGATCCAGCGTCGAAAAGCGGCGCGCCAGCGGATAAGGGTGCTCGTAGGAAAGATTCGCGGTGACGCCGAAGCTCAGGTTTCGCGTGACGTACGCCATCGTCGGGATGAGCAACAAGGGATCGTTCATGGGAAACATCGCGGCGCGTTCGATCGCCGCGCGCGGCGACCCCTCGAAAACATCGTGGACGCCGTTGGTGTCGGCGAAGAAAATCGAATCGAACAGGCCGCGCTCGCAGATTTTCGCGACATCCGTCCAATAGTCGAGGCTGGTGTATTCGAACGCTCGGGCGCCCGGCGCGCTCCACAGGCCGATCCAGTTCTGGCCTGGCGTGTTGGCATAGAAGGCGTTGACCGAAATTTCCTTCTTCAACGGGTTTGTCATCGGCGATCTGGTCCTGGAACGAGGCGCTGTCCAACCGGCCGCGGGCTCACTGGAAATATTCGTCGAATATCTTGGTCCACGCCGGAAGATCGCGGTCGAGTTCCTCCGGCGTGAGGAACGTGCCCTTGAACGCCGCGCCGTCCGGCACCATCGACTTGTCCTTCATTTCAGCCCTTGGATTCACAGGCAGCTCGCCCGCGGCCGCGATGATGTTCTGGCCCTCGTCGGACACGATGTAGTCGATGAGCAGCTTGCCCGCGTTGGGCGCCGGCGCGTTCTTCAAGACCGACATCACGGCGTAGGTCACCAGCGGCGGCTGCATCGGAATCCAACCCGCCGGCGCGCCGCGGCCGGCGCTGATGACGGCGTGGTTGTTGAAGATTTGCAGGCCAATGGCATATTCGCCGGAGATCACGAGATCCATCACCTGGCGGCCCGACACCTTCAGCGGTGTGACGTTCTGCTTCGAAAGCCTGGCGAGATAGGCGCGCGCCTTTTCCTCGCCCATGGCGATCAGCACGCTGCCGACAAAACCCTGCCCCGCCGAAATGCTGGGCTGGACGTTCCACGCCATCTTGCCCTTCCACTTGGGGGCGAGCAGGTCGTCGAAGGTCCGCGGCTCCGTGCCGCGCGGCACCAGGTCCGTGTTGAAGCCCGGCGTGTTGACGTAGTAGTTGCTGGCGATCCAGAAGCCCTCGGGATCGAACAGCTTTTTCGGCAGGTCCACGTCGGGCGTCCACTTTTCCACGACGCCCAGCCGTTTGAGAGCCGGCGTTGTCTGCGCGCCGTCGAACACGCTCGCCTGAATTTTTCCGGCGCGCGCCTCGTTTGATATTTTCAGGGCGATCTCGGCGGAGTTGCCGCGGAAATAATCGACGTGGATCCCATATTTGCGCTCGAAGCCGTCGACGATGGGCCGCACGATCTGATCGACGATCTGCACCGTGTACCAAACGACGCGGCCTTCCTTTTTCGCGGCGTCGATCAGCGCCTGATCGGCGGCCAAGGCGGCGCCCGCAAACACCCCGGTCGCCAGCAGCGCGACGGCGCAAAGTCGCAACGTTCGAAGCATCGATTCCCCTCCCCGCTCCCGGCTCTCGCGCCGGGAGGTCGTTCACACGGCGGCGGTTTCACCCGGCCGCGACGCCGGCGCCAATCTGACAGGCGACGCCCGTGCCGCCAAGTCCGCAATATCCGGCGGGGTTTTTCGCCAGATATTGCTGATGGTAGTCCTCGGCGTAATAAAACGCCGGCGCGTCGAGGATTTCCGTCGTGATCGCGCCGATGCCCTTGGCCGACAGAGCCTTGCCGTAGGCGGCGCGCGAGGCTTCCGCCGCGGCGCGCTGCGCGGGCGAGAAGGCGTAGATTCCCGAGCGGTATTGCGTGCCGCGGTCGCCGCCCTGCCGCATGCCCTGTGTCGGGTTGTGGTTCTCCCAAAAACAGCGCAGCAACGCGTCGTAGGAGATTTTCGCGGGGTCGAACACGACCAGCACCACCTCGTTGTGGCCGGTGTGGCCGGAGCAGACCTCCTCGTAGGTCGGGTTCGGCGTCTGACCGGCGGCGTAGCCGACCGCTGTCGCGTAAACGCCCTCGCCAAGCTCCCAGAACTTGCGCTCGGCGCCCCAGAAGCAGCCCATGCCAAACATGGCCTGTTCAAACCCTTGCGGCCACGGCCCCTTGAGCGGATGGTGGTTGACGAAGTGGCTTTGCGCCGTCGGAAGCGGCTGCGCCCGGCCCGGCAGAGCCTCGCCGGCGGAAGGCAACGTCGTAGGCTTGAAAAATGAAAACATCGGGGCACCTCGCGCGGAAGACCCGAATGTAATCACAAGACGCCAGATTTGTAGAGGGGCGCGCGCGGGCTGGCGTCAAGAACGCGCGAGCGTCCCGATCGGCGACGGCCGCCTGCGGGCGATCCACATCAGCAACAGGCCAACGATGGCCAGCGCGACCCATATCGGCAGCGCGACCGTGTCTTTCAGCACGGGGTCCGCCAGCAACGGATTCAACTTCGCCGCGGCGGCTTGCCAGGCCGGGAGCTTCGCCTGCATCAACTGCGACAAAGGCGTGATCGAGATCGCCGAGCCCGCGATCGTGCGCGTGCCGTCGACAATCAACGCGGCGAAGGCGCCGGCGAGCGCCATGAGACCGATCAATCGGGCGAGAATGCGCAGCATGGTGAGATCGCTCGCTAAGGGCGCGCCTGCTTAGCCCGTGGCTCGCCAGGAGTCCACGGCGTTTGCGTCCCTTCGCCGCCATGCTAAACGGGCGCCCATGATCTGGATCCCTAGACGTCCGCGCCGATAGACGCCCAAGTCGCGTCGCGGTCCACGTCGCCTAGATTTTCCAAGCCGGTTCCACTCCCATGTCCGACCTCTCCCTGACCATCGCTCCCCTGCGGGAAACCGACCTGTCCGCCATCGAACGGCTTGACGACCGCGCCTTCGGCCCGGGCCGTTTCGCCAAGTCGGCCTACCGGCTGCGCGAGGACAACGCGCCTGATTTCGCGCTCTCATGCGTGGCGCGGGTGGGAACGCTGCTGGTTGGCGCGAACCGCATGACCCGCGTTTTCGCGGGCGGAAAACGCGCGCTGTTGCTGGGGCCGCTGACCGTCGATCCGCCGTTTCGCGATCGTGGAATAGGCCGGGAACTGATGGAGTTCTCGCTTGAGGCCGCGCGCGCGGCGGGCCATTCGCTGGTGATTCTGGTCGGTGACGAACCCTACTACGCGCGTGTTGGGTTCAAGCGGGTGCCCCGCGGCCGGCTCGCCCTTCCGGGGCCTGTCGACGCGGCCAGGATTCTATACCGCGAATTGGCGGAAGGCGCGTTTGAAGGCGTTTCCGGCGCGGTGGCGCGGGCGGCGTAAGTCACCGCCACGCCAAAAACACCCGCTCCATCCAGCTCAGCGCGCCGCCAAAGACGAGGCCCAGCGCCGACAGCGCGACAACGCCCGCCAGCAAATCGGCCGATTGCATGAGGTTGCCCGCCGTCAGCAGAAACGCGCCAATTCCATATTGCGCGCCGATCATTTCCGCCGCGACGACGAGGATCAGCGCCGAAGCCAGCGAAATGCGGAAGCCCGCGAGAATGCCCGGCAGCGACGAGGGCAGGATCACCTTCCAGACGACCGCCCAGGTCGGTAGATTGAAACTCTGCGCCATGCGCACGAGGTTGCGCGGCGTGGCGTCGACGCCGCCGAGCGTCGCGATGACGGTGGGAAAGAAAACGCCCGCGGCGATGGTGAAAACCTTCGGCGTCTCGCCGATGCCCATCCAGAGAATGAGCAGCGGCAGCAGCGCGATCTTCGGCACCGGGTAAAGCGCGGAGACCAGCGGCATGGACACCGCCCGCGCGATTGGAGAGAGCCCCATCGCGACGCCAACCACAAGCCCGAGCGCCGAGCCGATCAGCCAACCGAAGCCGATGCGGCCCAGCGACGCCGAGAGGTGCGTCCACAAATCGCCGGACGCCGCCAGATTCCACAGGGCCTCGACAATCGCGGAAGGCGCGGGCAGGAAAATCGGCGACACCCAGCCGAGCGAGCCGGACAATTGCCATAGCGCGACGATGCAGACGAAGCCCAGCCATGACCACAGGGGCCGCGGCGACGTCGCGAAACCGCCGCCGCGGAAGGCGACTTTCGCAAGCCCCGTCGGGGTCGGCGCCACAGGCCTGTCGTCCAAAGCGTCGTCTCCGGGTGATCCCGACACTATTCGCCGCCGCGCGTCGTGTTGACAATCCCCCAGGTCACGGGCTCGATGGGGGAAGGCAATAGCTTCGCCGGCTCGTGAAGATCGCGCGCGGCCAAGATTCGCAACCGGGGATGAAACCATGATTTTTCCGCGCGCCGTCGCGCTTCTCGCCGCCCTTTTCGCCCTTCCCGCCCAAGCGGTTGAACTCAAGGTTTTCAGCGGCAACGGCTCGCGCGCGGCGGTCGTCGAACTCACCCAGCGGTTCGAAAAGGAAACCGGGAACAAGGTGACCGTCGATTTCGCGGTCAATCCCACCGTCCAAAAGCGCGTGGAAGACGGCGAGCAATTCGACCTCGCGGTGCTGAACCCGCCGACGCTCGACACGCTGATCAAGGAAGGCAAGATCAAAGGCGACACACGCCGCGTCATCGGCCGCATCGGCATCGGCATGGCCATCGCCGCGGACAAGCCGAAGCCCGACATCTCGACCGTCGACGCGTTCAAGAAAGCGCTTCTCGACGCCAAGGCCGTGGCCTTTCCCGGCGACGGCGCCAGCGGCAAATATTTCAACAGCCTCGTCGACCGCCTCGGCATGCGGGAACAATTGAAGGACAAGCTGCGGCCCATGCCGGGCGAATACAACGTCGAAGTTGTCGCGAAGGGCGACATCGACGTGGTTGTGGTCGTCGCCTCGCGCATCTACGGCGTGCCCGGCGCGCAGCTTGTCGGCCTGATCCCGGCCGAATTGCAAACATGGATCGGCTTCGCGACCGCCGTGTCCGCCAACGCCAGGCAACCCGAGGCGGCCGCCGCTTTGACGCGCTACCTCACTGCGCCCGGCGCCGAGCCTTTTCTGCGGCAAATGGGCATGGAGCCCTTCGTCGAATAATCAACGCTCCCCCGGATAGGCGGGCGGCGGCGCCCACGCTTCCGCGCGCGCCCCGTCGAACAACACCGGGACGTGTGGCAGGCGCGCGGTCATGCCATTGGCCAGCGGCATCGCGCGGAACGCGTCGAGCGCGAGAATTTGCTCGTCCTCAAGCACTTCCGGCGGGGTTTTGACGGGCGCGCAGGGCACGTCCTCGTCGACCAGCAAATCGATCCACTCGCTTCGAGGACGCCGCGCGAACAGCGGCGCGAGCTGCGCGCGCAGCGCGCGATAATTCGCGGCGCGGCCCCGCCGCTCGACGTAGCGCGGATCTTCCGCCAGCCCTGGTTCGCCGAGCGCGCGCGCCAATCCGCGCCAGTTCGCCTCGTTCGCGCTGAGGTGAATCGCCAGCAGCTTGCCGTCTCCGCATTTGAACGCGAAGGCGCAGGACGAGGCGATGCGGGTCAGCGGCCCCGCCGTGACGCCGAACATATCGTGGTGCAGAAACGCGTCGGGCATGAAGGCGACGGAGGATTCCAGCATGTTGACCTCGAGCCGGCGGCCAAGCCCGGTGTCGCGCCGCTCGTACAGCGCCGCCATGATGGCGTAACACGCGTACATGCCGGTGACGTTGTCGGAAATCGTCGTGCCCACGAGCGCGGGCTCGTCGGCGTCCAGCGCGAGGCTCGCGATGCCGCTCAGCGCCTGACCGACGCCGTCATAGGCCGGCCTGTCCCGGTAGGGGCCCGACGCGCCGAAGCCGGTGATGGAACATTGAATCAACCGCGGATTAAGCTCGCGCAAGGCGTCCGCGCCCATGCCCAGCGCGTCCAGGCTGCCGGGCCGCATGTTCTCGATCAGCACGTCGTGATCGCGCAGCAAGCCGCGGAGAACGTCGCGGTCCTCCCTCGTTTTCAGATCGAGGATCCGCGACGTTTTGTTGCGGTTGAAGGCGACGAACTGCGGGCTGTAAAGCGTGTCGTTGTATTTGCGGAAGGGATCGCCGCCCGGCCGCTCGATCTTCAACACCTCCGCGCCAAGGTCGCCAAGCATCATGCCCGCCAAGGGGCCGGTGATCATCGTCGCGAGCTCAAGCACCCTCACCCCGCGCAAGGGCGCGATGGCGGGCGAAGCGTGGGCGTCGGACTTAGGCGGGGTGGACATGGGCGGACGGACTCCGGCGGGCTTTGCGTTGCTTCGCCCCTTGTGGCATTCAGCCAGCGTTTCAAGCAACAAGGGAGCGCGCCGTGGTCACGGCAGGGCAAAACATCCGGCTGACGCGGGTCGGGCCGGGCACGCCGGCGGGCGAATTATTCCGCCGCTACTGGCAGCCGGCGGTCCTCTCGGAGGAAGTCCCCGAGAAGGATTGCCCACCAGTGCGCGTGCGCCTCCTCGGAGAGGATCTGCTCGCCTTCCGCGATTCGGACGGCGTGGTGGCGTTGACCGACGCCCACTGCCCGCATCGCCGCGCGCCGTTGTACTTCGGGCGCAACGAGGAACGCGGAATCCGCTGCGCCTACCACGGCTGGAAATTCAACCGCGACGGCGACTGCGTCGACATGCCGACCGAGCCCGGCAACGACCGCATGAAGGCGACCGTCAAGATCACCGCCTATCCCACGGTCGAGCTCGGCGGAATCGTCTGGGCCTACATGGGCCCTCCCGACAAGAAGCCGCCCCCGCCCGACTACGAATGGCTGCGCGTGCCGCGCGAATTCATCCACGTTTCGAAGACCTACGAGGAGTGCAACTACCTCCAGGCGCTCGAAGGCGGCCTCGACACCGCGCATTCATCATACGCGCACAACAACAACATGGGCGCCAAGGCCGAGCCGCGGCTGCTCGACAAGTCGCCGCGCCTCGACGTCAACCCGACGGATTACGGCTACAATTATGTCTCCACCCGCAGCATGGGCGGCGGCGACGCCTACATCCGCCTGTATCACTACGTCATGCCGTTCCAGCAGATGCGCGGCGGCATTCACGAATTCAGCGGCGAGCGGCGCAAGGCGCCGGCGCTGGACGGACACGTGTGGGCGCCGATCGACGACGAAACCACGTTCGTCTACAATTGGCACCACACCTACGACGCGACGACGCCCATTGACGAGGCGCACCGCGTCAAGACGGAGGTTTTCTACGGCCGCGGCCCCGACGACATGATTCCCGGCACCTACAAGCTGAAGAAAAACAAGGCCAACGACTACATGATCGACCGCGATCTGCAGAAGACGAAGATTTTCACCGGCATCGTCGGCATCAACACGCAGGATTTCGCGCTGCAGGAGGGCATGGGCCCGATCGTCGACCGTTCGAAGGAACACCTCGGCTCGACCGACCGCGCCATCATCGCCATGCGCAGCATGTTGCTGAAGGCGATCGACGCCGTCGAGGCCGGCGGCGCGCCGCCCGGCGTCGAGCCGTCGACGCACAACAACATCCGCCCCTACGACGGCTTCGTGCGCGCGGGCGAGGATTGGCGCGCGAAGTTCGACCCGGAAACAAAGGCGAAGTGGTGAGTTCCACCGACGCCGTCGTCGAACGGATCGTCGACTTCGCCTTCAACGCTTTCCAACATCCGCTCGACGACGCGCGCGCGGGGGCGTTGACGGCCCGGGCGATGGACGCGCTGGCCTGCGCCGTCGCGTCCTGCGAAGAGCCAGAGGTGAAAGCCGTCGCCAATGTCGTCGAGACGCGGAGAAACGGACAGACGGCCCTTCTAAACGGCGCGCGAATGACGGAAGACGCCGCCTTTCTGAACGGCGTGATGATCCGCTACCACGACTGGAACGACACCTATGTCGGACGCAACGGCGGCCATCCCTCGGACCTGATTCCGCTCGCGCTCGCCGCGGGCGAGGCCTTTGAACATCCGGGCGAACGCGTCCTGAGGGCGCTTGGCGCCGGCCAGCATTTGATGCTCGACATGTGCGACGGGTCGAACGCGCTGTCGCGCGGCTGGGACCACGCAACCTATGTGGGCCTCGCGGGCGTCGTCGTCGCCGGACTTTTGCACGGCCACACGGCGCCGCAGTTGCGCAACGCCCTCGCCATGATGGCCGCCTCCAACAACATGCTTCTGGCGCGCTCGGGCAAGGTGTCGGGCTGGCGCAGCCTCGCCTCGCCACACGCCGTGCGCAACGCGGTTTTTCTGGCGCGGCTGGCGCGCGCAGGAGTCACAGGGCCCGATCCCGTGTTCGAGGGGCGGCAGGGATTGCTGGAAGTCGTCATCGGCGATCTCTCGCTCGAACTCGACCCCGCGCGCGACCGTACCGCCGACACGCACCTCAAAATGTTTCCGGCGGTTTTCCACGCGCAAGCGCCAGTTGAAATCGCGCTCGATTTGCGACACGAGATTTTGGCGGCGTTCGGAAGCGTCGACGCCATCGACCGCGTCGAAGTCGCCACGCACGCCTTCGCCATCAAATGGGCGGCGACGTCGCCCGGTCTGTGGGAGCCGGAAAACCGCGAGACCGCCGACCACAGCATCGCCTTCATGACCGCGCTCGCCTTGTCGCGCGGCCACATCGACCACGGCGGGATCGAAACCGCGATCCACGACAAAGCCGTTCGCGAGCTGACGCGCAAAGTGATTGTGACCGAGGAGCCGGCGTTTTCAGCCGCCTGGCCGAAACAGGCGCCCGCGAAGGTGAGGGTGTCCGCGGGCGGAAAAATATTCGAAAAGGAATTGATCGCCGGGATCGGCCACGCCTCGCGCCCCCACGCGCCGGGAAACCGCGCGAAAAAACTGATCGCCAACGCGACGCCGGTAGTCGGCGCCGCGCGGGCGGAGATGTGGGCGGAGAAGCTGGAAGGATTCGCCAACGCGCCGTCGATCAAGGCGCTGCTGGCGCCTTGATCCGGATCGTCGTCACACAGCGGGCCCGATCGATTTCGGCGTCGAGATCACACCCGTCAGCTTATCCTTTGGAATCGCCATGATCTTGGCTTCGTCGAAGATGTCGCCCATCTCGGATTTCACGCCGTTGGCCGCGACGGCCTCCAGCCACTTGCGATGCAGGCGGGGGTCTTGATCCTCGTATTCGACCTGGCGTCCGCCCTGTTGAATCGACGTGGAGCCCTGCCCCTCGGCGCTTTTCCGGCGCAGCGCGATCATCGGATATTTGCGGCTGCCGAGGCTGCACGCGAGATAGCGCGCCGGAATCGGGCATGTGTTGAAATGCTGGTGAAACATCCAGAACGGCGGCGTGTACATGACGCCGTGGCGCCAGGGCAGCTCGACGAATTCGGAATCGCCCTCGAACCACAACAGCGAATAGCCCTCGCCGTCGACCGCGTGCACATGCGTGCCGGCGGCGTGGCGGTGCGCCTTCTTGTAGCGGCCGGCCGGAATTTCCGAGGAGTGCGCGTGCATCGTGCCGTCGGCGAGGATGAACGACACGTTCTTCGAGCCCTTGCCGCGCTCGTTGAGATCGTAGAGCTTGAAGCTCGTGAGATCGTGGACGAAGTTGGTCTCCCACACGTTCAGCGTCGCGATGTTCATGCCGCGGTGGAGGGCGGTGTGCTCGCCCTCCCCCTCGAAGTGCTTCGCCATCGCGGACCGCTCGGGAAACGCGAAGGGGTTGTCGAAGACGAAATCGAGGTTGTGATAAAGGTTGATCGTCATCGGCGCGTCGTTGGTGCACGACAGCCGCGCACGCGCCACGCCGGATGAATTGAACACCTGGTAGAGGCAGTTCAGCGGCACCGCGAACAGCGCTTTCGGACCCCATTCGAACGTGCGCTTCGCGCCGTTTGGCAGCCACACCGTCGTCGAGCCGTAGCCTTCGAGCACGTAGAAGAACGCTTCGTAGAGGTGCTTGACGGGCCGCGTCTTCCCGCCCGGCGAAACCTCGAGCACATAGTTGGCCATGAAGTCGCCGCGCCCGTGCGTGTGGGCGAAGCAGCCGCGCGCGTCGTAGCGGGCCCAGTCGCCCGTCTCCAGCGCCAGCAGATCGTGGCCGAAATCCAGATGCACCGGCACGCCTTCCCCATGCGCCCATCGCAGATAGGGATCGAGCAGAAAACGCTCGGCCATGTCTTGGGGCTTTGTCGAGTCTTGGGGTTTTGTCGAGTCTTGGGGTTTTGTCGAGTCTTGGGGTTTGGCCAAGTCCTGGTTTTTTTCGGCGTCGGCCATTGCGGCTCCGGGGATTGAGGCTGAGTCTTTAGTAATGTGGAAGGCGCGGAAATCAAGCGGCGTCGCGCCATCCGCGCGGCGGCCGGATCAGCGCAAACGCCGGCGCAAAACAACGATTTGAGCGTGCCCCGATGGCCGGCAACGCCCGCCAGTAGACCTTTTTTGTATTTGGCGGTCCCGAAGGGAGTCGAACCCCCGACCTTCGGTTTAGGAATTAGAGGGACCTAATATCCGCCGTTGACCCGCTATGCCCCTAGAGGTCTATTTTCCCTTATTTTATGGAGTATTTTCTTCTGGATTTGTCCCGGGAGGCTCCCTATCGGGCGGTTAACAAGATAACTTCCGCAGAGATGGCGCAATTCCACCGGGCGCGGAAAGACGCGCCAGTGCGGGCGAATCGCCTTCTGGCGACTATCAGCAGCATGTTCGGTTTTGCGGCGCGGCGGGATCTCGTACCAAAGGGATTTAATCCGGCTGCTGGAATCGATAAATTCCCCGAGCAGCGCAGGGAGGGTTTTTTAACCCGCGAGGAAATCGGTCGCCTCGGAGAAACCCTTCGTTTGGCGGAAAGCGCGGGACTGCCCTGGAACATTCAGTCCAAGGGACCGAAGAGCAAGCATCTCGCTAAGGAGGCAAACCAGAGGAGCGTTCTGATGTCGCGGCGCATATTTTGAGCCGCTTTCTTGAGATGGCGCTTCAGAATCAACCCTCGCCGGGCGACTATGGCGCGTTCCTCCCCAATGCCTGGCAAAACAGCTTCACGACGTTCACCGGGCTGGGGACAATCAAGGGAACCGGTCACGCGGGTGACGCTTACACGTCCCAATTCATCTCCGCGTGCAACAACTTCGACAAGGCCGCGGTCGTGAAGGCGGCTGAAGCGTATCCAACACCTTGAGCGCCGTTCCTCTGTGGTATGACGACGCGGCGCGCCATATGGCGCCATCAAAGATCGCTAACAAGGGTCGGCCCCGATGAATGAACTTCGCGCGACACGCACGCTCAGCCTCTCGCTCGGGCTCGGCGCGGCCCCTCGCGTCGTGGAAGTCGACGATCTTGTCGTCGCGGGATGGACAGGCCGCGATCAGACCGCGGTGGAGAAGCATATTAAAGAACTTGAAGAGCTTGGCGTGCGTCGACCGTCCTCGACTCCGATTTTTTACGAGGTTGCTGCGTCGCGGCTCACAACGGCTCCGATCATCGAGGTGAGCGGGAAGAACTCAAGCGGCGAAGTCGAATTCATATTGCTGAGTCAACATGGTCGGCTGTGGGTTGGATTGGGGTCGGATCACACCGATCGCGGCGTCGAGGCGCACAATGTCACCGCCTCGAAGCAAATGTGTGAGAAGCCCATCGGCGCGGCTTTCTGGGCTTTCGACGAGGTTAAAGAGCACTGGGACAAGCTGACGCTGCGCTCTTGGATAAGAGAAAACGGCGCGGATGTCCTGTATCAGGAGGGAACCGTCGCCTCGATGCGTCCGGTGGAGGATCTGCTGAGACTGTTCAACGAAGCCAAAGGACGGAAAGAGACGGCGCTGCCGGACCGCACCCTGATGTTCGGCGGAACCTTCGCGGGGAAGGGGGGAATTCGAAACGCGGCGGAATTTTCCATGCAAATCGAGGATCCCGTCTTGGGACGGACGCTGTCGCATCGCTACGCGCTGCGTCAGCTCGCGAATGTTGGCTGATGTCCACCGGCGCGCATGAGCGCCGCGGTGAAACCGGGATGCGCAAAATGCTTAGATCACTGGCACACATGGTTGCGAGCGGCGCGAACTGTTTTCCGACGCGCGGGCGCGCGGTGGCCGCCATGCTTATGGCTGGAATTTTAGCCTCGCCCGCTCGCGCGCAATCCGACTGGCCGGCCGGTCCCATCGCCATTGTCGTGCCCTACGCGGCCGGCGGCAACACCGACATCATGGCGCGCCTTCTGGCCGATAGCCTCGGCGGGAGCCTTAAGCGGGCTGTTTCAGTCGATAATAAAGGGGGGGCGGGAGGCGCCATAGGGGCGGACTTCGTGGCTCGCGCGGCGAAGGACGGCTACACGCTGCTGTTCGGCACCACGGCGCAGTTGTCTGTCGTGCCCTACGTTCAGCACGTTCATTACGACGCCAAAACAGCCTTCGCGCCCGTCAGCATTTATGGCACCAATCCCAATATCCTCGCGATCAACGCCGCGCTGCCCGTCAAGAACGTGGCCGAATTGATCGCCTACGCGAAGGCGCATCCAAACGAAGTCAATTACGGCTCCGGCGGGATCGGATCGATCGCGCATCTCGCCTCGGCGCTGTTCGCCAAGCAAGCGGGGATCGAGCTGCAGCATGTCCCCTACAAAGGCGGCTCGCAAACCATCACCGAGCTTTTGGCTGGGCACATTCAGATGTATCTTGGCAATACGTCGGAAATCCTTCCAATGGCCACCGCGGGGGAACTCAGGCTCCTCGCCGTATCGAGCGGCAAGCGGCTTCAGGATCTGCCGGACCTTCCGACGATTGGAGAGACGCTGCCCGGATACGTCATCGACGCGTGGAATGGCCTCTTGGCGCCGGCCGGCGTTCCCCAAGCCGTTTTGACGCGTCTGGAAGCGGAAACCATAAAGGCGGCGCATGATCCGGACGTTGTGGGAAAACTTCGCAAACTCGGCATTTTCGCCGCCGGATCCACATCGGCGAACTTCCGCTCGACGATCGTTGGCGAGGACGCTCTCTATCACGGGATCGTGGAGTCGGCCGGCATCGTGGCCGAGCCATAAGCGGGGCGTGTGGCGGATTCCATCGAGCGGCCGCTGGATAACCGTCGCGCCAGGCGTTGATTGGCCACAGCGTGTTTGAGCGGCGTTGAAGCAAAAGGAAGGTGACATGGCAGTCGGCGCACAAGAAAAGATCGTTCTGATCGCCGGAGGCGGGCCGGTGGGTCTTTTTAGCGCCTTGTTGCTCGGGCGAAGCGGCGTGCGCGTGCGCGTCTTCGACAACAACGCTGAAATACAAGAAGACCCGCGCGCGGCGACAACCCACCCGGCGACGCTCGAAGTGCTCGCTGAGGCTGGAATGGTCGACGACATGACCAAGGCCGGTCTCGTGGCGCCCATTTTTCAATTTTGGGACCGCCCAAGCAACAAGCTGATCGCGCAGTTCGACCACGCGCTGCTTAAATCCGACACGGATTTTCCTTACGTGGTTCAATGCGAGCAGTTTAAAACCTCTCGCCTCCTTCTCGACCGCCTGCGCGCCCTGCCAAACGTCGAGGTTTATTTTAGTCACACGGTGACGGACGTGTCGCAGGACACCAACAGCGTCACGGTTGAGGTCGAGTCGCATGGGACCAAAAGCCGTCACCGCGGCTCTTACCTCATCGGCGCCGACGGCGGACGGAGCGTCGTGCGCAAGCAGTGTGGCGTCGATTTCGAAGGCTTCACCTATCCCGAGCGCTTTCTCGTCTTGACGACGCCGTTTGATTTTGAAAAGAGCCGCGGATTCTGCACGCGGACCTACATCGCCGACCCCGATGAATGGTGCAATTGCTTCAAGGTCGCTGGCGATGGCTCGACCGGCCTGTGGCGAACCGTCTTTCCGACCGATCCCGATTCGTCAATCGAGTCCATAATGGGGGAGAGCGCCGTGCAGGCGCGGTTGCAAAAATTCTTTCCGACCGACACCGCCTACGAGGTCACGCACCGAAACCTGTACACGACCCATCAACGCGTCGCGTCGACTTTCAGGGTGGGCCGCGTTCTGCTGGCGGGAGACTCGGCGCATGTGAACAATTCAATCGGCGGCATGGGATTGAACGGCGGATTGCAGGACGCGGCGAACCTCGCCGACAAACTCGCCCACGTCATCGTCAATGGAGCGTCCGACGGTCTGCTCGACTTGTATTCAAAGCAAAGGCGCACGGTCTGCATCGAGTTCGTGCAAGCTCAGTCCATCGCCAATAAGAAGCGCCTCGAAACACGCGACGAGGCGACTCGCGCGAAGAATTTCGCCGAGCTTTCGGAAACGGCCGCCGATCCCGCGAAGGCGCGTGAATTCTTGCTCGGATCGTCGATGATCTCCATGCAACGGCGCGCGCAATCGATCACACTCGGCCATGACGGCGTTTAACGCTCCCAGCGGGGCGACCGGAGAATTCTTGATGACGGATGAACGTGAACGGCGAGAAGCCGCTTTGGCGCCCTACGCGCGCAAAGCGACCGATATCAAGCCGGGATATCCCGATCTTCACGACCACGTCATTGCTTTGGACAAAGCCGGCCTGCTGCGCGTCATCGACGAGCCGATCAACAAAGACACGGAAATGCATCCACTTGTGCGGTGGCAATACCGCGGCGGAATTCCCGAGAGCGAGAGAAAGGCGTTTCTGTTCACGAACCCGACCGACAGCAAGGGCCGTCGCTTCCACGGGTCGGTGCTGGTGGCGGGCCTGGCCGCGAACCGCGAGGTCTATCGCATCGGCTTTGGCAAGGACTTGAGCGAGATCGGCGACGTCTGGTTGCGCGCGATGGCGGCTCCCATTCCACCGCGAATTGTCGAGGCGGCTCCGTGTCACGATATTGTCGTGCTCGGCGATGAACTCGACAGGGCCGGCAACGCGCTCGATGGCATCCCCGTGCCAATTTCAACGCCCGGCTGGGACAACGCGCCGTATCTGTCCGCCGGACACTTCATCACCAAGGATCCAGACACCGGCGTTCAAAACATCGGCAACTATCGAGGTCAGCTGAAGGCGCCGCGCCGCTTGGGCATGAACCCGTCGGTCGAACTGCGCGCGGGCATTTACACCCATTGGCTCAAGTACAAAGAGCGTGGGGAGAAGATGCCATGCGCGGTCGTCGTCGGCTGCCCGCCCGCGCTGTCGTACACAGCGGTCCAAAAGATGCCCGAGCATCTGGACGAGATGGCCGTGGCCGGCGGCCTGGCTGGCGCTCCCATCAACGCGGTGCGCGCCAAGACGGTCGATCTCCTTGTCCCGGCGGAGGCGGAAATCATCGTCGAGGGCTTTATCGACACCGAATGGCTGGAGCCGGAGGCGCCGTTCGGCGAATCTCATGGCTATGTCAATCTTCAAGAATACAACGCGTTCATGGACATCACGGCGATCACGCGCCGGCGCCATCCAATCGTGCCCTCGTTCATTAGTCAGGTGACGCCAAGCGAATCCAGCGTCATTCGCAAGGTGGCGATGGAGCCCGTATTCCTGAATCATCTTAAAACGGGTCTTGGCGTCAAGGGCGTCAAGCGCGTGGCGATGCACGAGCCACTGACAAGCCTGTACGCGGTGATCGCCGTGCAATTCGATCGCGATGTTCCGACAACCGAAGTGTGGCGAGCCCTGCAGGGCGTCGCGACGCTGCATCGATTCGCTGGAAAATGGGTTATCGCCGTCAACGAGGACATTGATCCAGAGAACGCCGACGCGTTGTTTTGGGCGATGTCGTACCGGTGCCAACCTCAGTACGACATGAAGGTGATCGACGGGAAGGATCCCGGCCACGGACCGCGTGGGCCCAGAGACAACGGCGAAAGTGCCTCGGTTCTGATCAACGCCCTTCTGAAGGGGCCTTTCTCGCCCGTCGCGTTGCCGAAGCGAGAGTTCATGGAAAACGCCAAGGCGCTTTGGGAGCGGCTGGGCCTTCCGCCGCTGAAGCCGGAAAACCCTTGGCATGGCTATGATCTCGGCGTTTGGCCGCCGCAGCTCGAACGGCAAGCCCAGCTGGCGGTGCAAAGCGAATATTTCTCTTTCGCCGACGAGCTTGCAGCGCGGCGCCGGCGCGACGTCTCAATGAACGATCCCGTCGAATTCGACACCAACCGGAAAGCGTGATCGATGAAATTGGCTGTCCCCGATCTCATATCGAATTCCTATTTTCCCGCCGTCGCGGCGGTGGAGCTTGGATGTTTCGCCGACGAGGGCCTGGATGTCTCTCTGGAGCTCCTGTTCCCCGTCGACAAATGCTACGCGGCCCTGAGGGACGGCGCGATCGACTTTGTCGGGGGATCGGCTCACTCGGCGCTCGCCGCCTTTCCCGAATGGCGTGGCGTCAAGTTGCTCTGCGCGCAGGGCCAGGGAATGTATTGGTTTTTGGTCATGCGCGCCGATCTCGCGAAAGAGCGCGGCGACCTTGACGTTGTCAAAAACCGCAAAATCGGGGCGGCGCCGTGGGTGGAAATGGGTCTCCGGGGCCTGCTCACCGCGGAGGGCTACGATTTGGATCGCGACAACATCCAAATCGCCCCTGTTCCGGGCGCTCAAGGAGCTGGCGTCAATTTTGGCGTAACCGCGGCCAGGGCGCTGGAAGCGGGGACAATTGACGGCTTCTGGGCCAACGGCATGGGCACGGAAGTGGCGATACGAAACGGCGCTGGGAAGATCGTGCTCGATATACGCCGCGGCGACGGGCCGCGAGGATGCTTTGACTACACGATGGCCAGCGTCGCGACGAGCGATCGGCTTATCGCTCGTTCTCCCGACAAAGCCGCTAAAGCCATTCGAGCCGTTGTCAGCGCGCAACGTAAATTGCGCGCCGATCCGAGGTTGGCCACGGCGATAGGCGAGAAGCTGTTTCCCGCGACCGAAGCGGCATTGATCGCGGAGCTGATCAAGCGCGATCTGCCGTATTACGACGCCGCTATCACGCCGGATTTCGTGCGCGCGATGAACGTCTTCGCGCGCGATGTCGGAATTTTGAAAGGCGATCCGTCATACGGCGAGGTCGTGGCGGAGCAATTCGCGTCGGAATGGACGCGTTGATTCAGAGATCACGGAGGTAAGGCGCATGCCAGTCAACAAAGCTCACGACGAATTCCACACGCTTGACTTGAAGAGTGGCTGGGAAGTGCCCGCGGGCTACCCCTCGGGCATTCAACAAAAAATCATTTCCGGCGGTCTGGACGAACCCAATCGTCGCGGCTCGCGAACCCGTCTCCTGCGGTTCGACCCTGGGGTCTTCACAACGGCTCCCTTTGTCCACGAGTACTGGGAAGAGGTGTTTCTTGTCAGTGGCGATCTCACGGTCGGCAATGACGCGAAGGGCAACGGCGGACATTCATTCCCGCCTTTCACCTACGCCTGCCGTCCGCCTGGAGCGGTGCATGGTCCGTTCCGATCGGATGGCGGCTGCATTCTCCTGGAAACGCACTATTTCGATCCCGTATAGTCTCGCGACTAACCGCTGTCGTTTGCCACGTTAATCACCGAGGGCAATAGGCGGTTTCGAAACGCGGCGCCTATGGGCGCCCTCTGGCGCCGCGGCTGCGCCGGCGATTGGAGCGCCTTAACGCCGCGCCCTCAACGTGTGGTCGCGAAGCGAGACGACAAGCTCAAACAACGCCGCGATCGAGGCGGCGTCCGTTAGCTTGCCAGACCCATCGTATTTCGAAGGAGCGCTCATGACATCGACATGCGGCGCGTTAACCATTGAAAGATTGAGAGACACAGCCACCGCGCGGAAATTCATCTGAGCCCGCGCCGTTCCAGCGGTTCCGGTCGTGACGCCAAAAATCGCGCACGGCTTGTTGTTGGCGGGTGGATCGGGCTGGCGCGAAAGCCATTCGAGCGCGTTTTTCAACACGCCCGGCATGGAGAAGTTGTATTCGGGCACCGCCACGAGAAGGGCGTCCGCCCGAGCCACCGCTTCCCTCAGTCGCAATATCGCCGGATTGAAACCGGATTTCTCGATCGCCGAGGCATAGAAGGGAATTTCCCCGATCTCGATCAGCGTCACACGCGCGCCTTCAGGTGGATTTTCCCGCATCGCATTCAACGCGCCAAGGTTATAGGACTTTGGCCGAAGGCTGCCGCAAATACCCAGGACATTGATCAACACGCTGCTCCTTCTTGCCGCGGTGCGAGTAAGCGCGATTGAGCGGGATGATCGACTGGGATGACGTTCGCTACTTTCTAGCCGCCGCGCGCGGAGGCTCGGTGCGGGCTGCCGCCGGGCGCCTCAGGGTGAATCACGCGACCGTGCTACGACGCATTGCTCAGCTCGAGGACCGCCTCGGGACGCAGATGTTCGAAAAGCTGCCTTCAGGCTACCGTCTGACGGCCGCGGGCGAGGAGGTTCTCGAGCTCGCGGAGCAGATGGAAGCGTCATCGAACCAGCTGGAGACGCGCGTCTTCGGTCGCGACCAGAGCGTGCGTGGGCTTCTGCGGGTGACGCTGCCTCCGTTGCTTGCGACGCACCTGCTCATGCCGGATCTCGCCGATTTTGCGCGTATGCATCCGGACATCGAGATGGAGATCGTGTCGACTGGCGACGTGGTGAATCTGACCAACCGAGAGGCGGACGTCGCGATCCGGATTGTCTCCGATCGCAAGACCCTGCCGCTCAATCTTCATGGCCTGAAGGGCCCGGAGCTGTTCGCAGGCGTCTATATGTCCCGCGATCGGCTAGCCGCGTGGCGTGCGGGCGCGCCGGATCCCATCCGGCCCATCGTCATCGGCGTTCAGGGAGTTCCGGACTGGGCCAACGAGGGCGAGGTTCGTGCGACAGGGGTTTCGTTCAGGACGCCCGACGCCGAGGCGCAGATCGCTGCGGCGCGGCAAGGGATCGGTATGACAAGACTGCCGTGTTTCGTTGGAGATGCCGATCGCCTACTGGCGAGGGTGCCGGGCATCGATCTGAAAGCACACGCGACGCTCTGGCTTCTTACACAGGGGGAGGCACGCAAGACGAAGCGCGTTCGGCTCTTCACTGAGTTCATATCCCGCAGGCTCGCCGCGTACGCTCAGCTTCTCGCGGGGCTGTCTATACCGCGCGACTGACGCCCGGCAGGTCGCCGGCGACGCTTGCCGCAATCCGGTCGGAAGCCGAGCTGCGGTCGCCTGAAGCGGCGTCGTTCAATCCGCGAATGATGCGCCGTATCGCAACCGGCGCGAGGGCCACACCGCCATTCCGCTTTCGGCCGGTCTTGCTCGTTTAAGGAAGTAACGGGGGCAATGCGGAAACGTCGCCTTCTGTCGCAAGCCGACGCGGTGCAAGCGGGAATGCCTGCAAAGTCCGACAAACTGCGGTTCAATACTGAGCGGCGTAGCGGCGGCGGCTTACGAGGCGGCGGGGTATGGCGGATTGGCGGTCCCGGAGGGAGTCGAACCCCCGACCTTCGGTTTAGGAAACCGCTGCTCTATCCTGCTGAGCTACGGAACCGCGCGGAAATCCCGTATCATATCCACAAGGCCGGATAAACAGTGGAGAGAGGCTCAATCGTGCGGTGGATGGCGTTGATAAGACACGCTGTAATGGCGATGGCGGCGACGACTCCCGCGCTCGCGCAACCGGCTTGTCCCGTCGCGGAGAGCCGATCCCTCACGATAACCGATATCGATCAACGCCTTGAGCTGGTTTCGAGCAATGGCGAGAAGCTGCGCGTTTTCGGAGTGGATTTCGCTGGCGGCGCGCAAGCCGCCGTGGAGGCGAAGGCCTGGTTGGCGGGGCGCGTCATCGATGTCGATTTCGTCGACGCCGCCGACGACCGCTGGGGTCGCCGCGCCGCGCGCGTGTTCGCTTCGCTGGATGGAGACGTCCCCGAATCGCTCGCCGACTGGCTGATTGAGCGAGGACTGGCCCGGGCGCGGCCGGAGGCGGGCGCGGCGGCTTGTCTCGCGCCGCTTTTCGCGTTGGAAGCGGCCGCGCGCGCGAGCGGGGCGGGATTGTGGAGCGATCCCGCCAACGCCGCGATACCAGCCGCCGAGCGCGCCAGGTTCGAAGGGCGCGACGGCCAAAATGTCGTGGTCGAGGGTGAAATCGTCGGCGTCGGCCAGACCGCCACGCGCCTTTACCTCAACTTTGGCCCCGTTCGCTCGGTGGATTTCGCCGCCACCGCGACCACCGCGATGGTCAAGACTCTGAACGCGGCCGGCCTCGATCCGCGCGCGCTGACCGGCGCGAACGTCCGCGTGCGGGGACTTCTCGACCGCCGCTTTGGACCGCAAATCGAAATCGATTACCCATCCCAGTTGGAAATCGTCGCGCGCGGCGCGAAAAAACCCTACAGTGGGTCCGTCGCCCCGCAACGGGCGCCATAGACTTTCCGCCCCGCGAGACGCCTCAGGCCACCCAGACGATCATGATTCCGCGAAAATTCGCCCGGGCGGGCATTCTCCTCGCGGCCGCGCTCGCGCTCGCGGGCTGCGCCACGATCGACGTGGAGACGCCCACGACCCTTCAAACGCCGGCCTCCTCGCCGCCGGAGGCGCCGCGCGCGACCGGCGTCGAGACGCCCGCGTCGGTCGAACAGAGACGGCTGGCCGCGCTCTTTGGCGGCGCTTATTCGTTCCCGCCGGCCGAGACCTATATCAACACCGTGCTGGCGAAACTGGCCGCGGCCGGCGACAAGCCCGGACAAGCCTATCGCGTGACGATCCTCAATTCGCCCGTCGTGAACGCATTCGCCCTGCCCTCCGGCGACCTGTTCGTGACGCGCGGCCTGCTGGCGCTCGCCAATGACACGTCGGAACTGGCCGCCGTCATGGCGCACGAAATCGGCCACGTCACCGCCGGCCACGCGCAGCAGCGCGCCGAGACCGAGAAGAATCAGACGCTGGTGGCCAACGCGTCGAGGCGGTTGCAGCCGGGCGATCGCAGCCAGCAGGTCACAGCCGTCAACCAGCGCACGTTCGCGAGCTTCTCGCGGCAACAGGAGTTCGAAGCCGACCAGATCGGCGTCCGCGTCACCGCCAACGCGGGCTACGACCCCTATGGCGCTGCGCGGTTTCTGACGTCGCTCGGGCGGTCCATCGCGCTGCGCGCGCAATTGTTCAATCAGAGCGGCGCGGACAAGCCGGACCTGTTGTCGTCGCACCCTTCGACTCCCGAACGCATCGCGCGGGCCACCGCCGAGGCCCGGCAATTCGGCGCCCCCGGCATCGGCGCCACGGGCCGCGATGAATACCTTTCCGCCATCGACGGCATGCAGTTTGGCGACAACCCCTCGGAAGGCGTCATTCACGGCCGCAACTTCATTCATCCCCGTCTTGGCTTCGGCATCGAGGCGCCGGAGGGTTTCGTGTTGGAAAACACCTCGCAGGCGGTGCTGGGCGTGGCCGACGGCGGCGCGCGCGCCCTGCGGCTCGACAGCGTCAAGGTGGCCGGCGACACGGCGCTGGATTCCTATCTGACCTCAGGATGGATCGAGGGGCTTCAACTTCCCTCGATTCAATCCACCACCATCAACGGCTTGCCAGCCGCGACCGCGACCGCGAAAAGCGGCGAGTGGAGCTTTCGCGTCGCGGCGGTCAGGCTTGGATCCGACGTCTATCGGTTGATATTCGCCACGCGCCAGTTGACCGACGCCGACGACGAAAAGTTCATGCGGTCGATCAACACGTTTCGCCGGATTTCGACCGACGAAGCGGCCACCCAGCGCGCCCCGAAGATCGCCATCGTGGCGGCGCGCGCGGGAGACGGCGCGCAGGATATGGCGAAAAAGATGGCGACGACGGACCGGCCGCTGGATCAATTCCTGTTGCTGAACGGGCTCGAAGGCGCCGGTCCGCTGAAGGCCGGCGAGCGCTACAAGATCGTCGTCGAGTAGCGCCCGCGCGGTTGGATCACATCAGGGTCTGATGGAACAGCGCCATGCTGCGGCTCCACGACAAGTCGGCCGCCGCCTTGTTGTAGCGCTCGCCGCCGGTGTCGTTGTTGAACGCGTGGTTGGCGCCTTCGTATTTGAAGATTTCGAATTTCGCGCCGGCTTTTTTCAGGGCTTCCTCGAAGGGCGGGATGGTCGCGTTGACCCGGTCGTCGAGCGCGCCCAGATGCTCCATGAAGCGCGCCTTGAGCTTCGGCGTGTCTTCGATTTTCGGCGCGAGGCCGTAATAGGAGACCGCGGCGACGAGTTCCGGCGAACGGGTCGCGACCATGTTGACCATCGCGCCGCCCCAGCAGAAGCCGATGACGCCGATCTTGACGTTGGGATTCTTCGCCTTGCGGTCCTTGATCAGCTTCTCGATCGAATCCGCGGTCTTTTCGAGGTCGAGTTTCGGGAACAAAGCGGTCGCCGCGTCCTGATCGGCCGGCGTGCCGCCGAGTGGCAGCAGAAGGTCCGGCGCCATCGCCACGAAACCTTCGACGGCGAGGCGGCGCGCGATGTCCTGAATGTGCGGGTTGAGCCCGCGGTTTTCGTGGATTGTGACGATGAAGTTGGGCGCCGTGTCGGGGTTCACGCCCTTTGGCGCGGCGATGTAGCCCTTGATGCCGGCGGCCGTGTCTTCAAAGGGACCAGTTGTAATGCGCGCGTCTTCCGCCGGCACGATGGCGGCGCGGGCGTAGTTTGGCGCGATGGCTTCCACCACCGCCTCGGCCGCGGCGACGGAGCCGACCATGCCGACGAGGCGTTCCATAAACACGCGCCGGGGCAGCGGCTTGTGCGTGTATTCGTCGTAAAGCTCGATAATGCGCTGATCCATGGCCACACACTCCCTCGCGCGCCACCGTCCTTCCGACGCCGGTCGCGGGCGCAAGTTAGAGGGCGCGGCGCTGGGCGGCAAGATTGATTTCGCAAGGGTTGTTTCGTCTAGGGCCGGCGCGCCGACCTTGCCCTCCCAAGGCCCGGCGGGCTATGCGTGGCGCGCTTTTCATGGAACCGCCGGCAAAAGATGAAACTGACCCTGTCCTGGCTCAAGGCGCGTCTTGAGACCAACGCTTCCCTCGCCGAAATCGTCGACACGCTGACGCGCGTCGGCCTCGAGGTCGAAGAAGTGCGCAATCCCGCCGACGCGTTGAAGGATTTCATCGTCGCCCATGTCGTCGAGGCGAAGCAGCATCCGAACGCCGACCGTCTGCGCGTCTGCATGGTGGACACGGGCGCCGGCGCGCCGGTTCAGGTCGTCTGCGGCGCGCCCAACGCGCGCGCGGGCATGAAGGGCGTGTTCTCGCCGGTCGGAACCTACATCCCGTCGAAGAAGATCACGCTGGCCAAAGGCAACATCCGCGGCGTCGATTCCAACGGCATGCTGTGTTCGGCCGCCGAACTCGAACTCTCCGACGAGCATGACGGCATCATCGAATTGCCCGCCGACGCGCCCGTCGGCGCGCGCTACGTGGACTACGCCGGCCTTAACGAGCCGGTCATCGACATCAACGTGACGCCCAACCGCCCCGACGCCACCGGCGTTCACGGCATCGCGCGCGACCTCGCCGCCGCCGGCCTCGGCGTGTTGAAGAACGAAGCCATCGAGCCGGTTGAAGGCGCGTTCGATTGCCCGGTCGGCGTCGCCCTCGACTTCGCCGCCGAAGACAGGCGTCTCGCGCCGGCTTTCGCGCTGCGCCTCGTGCGCGGCGTCAAGAACGGCCCGTCTCCCGACTGGATGCGCAAACGCCTTGAGGGCGTCGGCCTGCGCCCGATCAACGCGCTTGTGGATGTCACCAACTACCTGACCTTCGACCGGGGAAGGCCGCTGCATGTGTTCGACGCCGCCAAGGTCAAGGGCGACCTTGTCGTGCGCCGCGCGAAAGACGGCGAGGACATCCTCGCGCTCGACGGCAAGACCTATCGGCTCGGCGCGGAAAACGTGGTCATTTGCGACGACAACGGCGTCGAATCCATCGCCGGCGTCATGGGCGGCGAGCGCTCCGGCTGCGACGAGAACACCACCGACGTTCTGATCGAAAGCGCGTTGTGGGATCCCCTGAACATCGCGCGCACGGGCCGCGAGCTCGGCATCGTCACCGACGCGCGATACCGCTTCGAACGCGGCGTCGATCCGGCCTTTTGCCTGCCCGGCCTCGACCTCGCGACGCGAATGGTCGTGGAACTCTGCGGCGGCGAGCCCTCGCGCGCGATTGTCTCGGGCGCGATCCCCGACGTCGATCGCGTCATCGACTTTCCGTTCAGCGAAGTGGAGCGCCTGACGGGCATGACGCTCGATCAGGGCGAAATGACCGCCATTCTCGAAAAACTCGGCTTCGGCCTGATGAAGCAGGCCAGCAACGCCGACCGCGCGCATGTCAAAGTTCCGTCATGGCGCCCCGACGTCGAGGGCAAGGCCGACCTCGTGGAGGAGATCACGCGCATCGCCGGCCTCGACCGCGTGGCCTCGACGCCGATGCCGCGGCCGGAACCGTCGATCGGAAAGCCGGTGCTCACCCTGTTGCAAAAGCGGACCCGCGCGGCCAAGCGCGCGCTGGCGGCCCGCGGCATGCTCGAAGCCGTGACCTGGTCCTTCATCTCGAACGACCGCGCCAAATTGTTCGGCGGCGGCGCCGAGGCGCTGTCGCTCGCCAATCCCATCGCCTCCGATCTTTCGGACATGCGGCCTTCGCTGTTGCCGGGCCTCGTCGAGGCCGCGCGGCGCAACGCCAACCGCGGCGTCGGCGATGTGGCGCTGTTCGAAGTCGGCCAGATTTTCAAGGGCGCCGGCGAACGCGACCAGCGCGTGGCGGCCGCGGGAATCAGGCGGTTGTCGGCGAAGCCCGCGGGCGCCGGCCGCCACTGGTCGGGAAAAGCGGCCGCCGTCGACGCTTTCGACGCCAAGGCCGACGCGATGGCGCTGCTGACGACGCTTGGCGCGCAAACCACCGGCATGCAATTGGTTTCCGGCGCGCCCGCGTGGTTTCATCCCGGCCGTTCGGGCACGCTGCAATTCGGCCCGAAAAATATCGTCGGCTGGTTTGGCGAGTTGCATCCGCGCGCGCTTGAGGCGCTCGACGCGACGGGCCCGGTTGTCGCGTTCGAAATCATCCTCGACGACATTCCCGCGCCGAAGGCCCGCCCGACGAAGACGCGGGGCAAACTCGATTTGGCCGACTTGCCGGCCGTGGAGCGCGATTTCGCGTTTGTCGTGGACCGCGCCGTGAAATCGGCGGATATCCTGCGCCACGCCCGCGCGGCGGAAAAGACGCTCATCGTCGACGCGGACGTGTTCGACGTTTACGAGGGCGCGGGCATCGCGGAAGGCAAGAAATCCGTGGCGATCTCGGTCACCCTCCAGCCGCGCGACAAAACGCTCACCGAGGCCGAGATCGACGCCGTGGCCGCGCGCGTCGTCGCCGAAGTCGCCGGCAAGACCGGAGCCGTTCTGCGCAGTTGAGACGGGCGGCTTATCCCGCGCGCAACGCGATCAGGTTGTAGTCGGGATCGCAGATGAAACGCTCGGCCAGCGGACATTGCTTGTGGGCGAGTTCCAGCCGCGCCTTGCCCTCCGGACCCATGCCGAGCGGAATCGTGTGCATGACCGGGTTGCGCCCCACGAGGTCGTCGATGTCCTCCATCACCTGATCGACGCTTTCAACCGCGACGCAGAAATGGTCGATGCCGGTTGGCATGATGCTTTGGCCGACGAAATTCTCGATGCGCCACGGCATGATCGCCAGCGTCATGCGGCCGTCGGTGAGATAGTGGTTTTCGTCGCCGTTGCCGGCCGGCGTTTCCGACAACTCGAGCACGTCGGTGTAAAACCGCGCCATCTCGTCCGGCCGCATGGTGCGCACGGCGACGTGGCTGAAAAACCGCTTGCCGCGCTCGCCGGAATTCTCGACGTAGGCGCCCGCCCGGTTGCTCATCGATTTCTGGCTGAGGTCGAAGACATTGCCGTCGGGATCGTTGGCGGTGATGCCGGCGAAAGGCCGGTTCGACGGCCGTTGCACCCATCGCGCCAGCGGATAGCGCGTCCGCATGCGGTCGAAGGCCGTTTCCACGTCCTCGACCTCGACGCCGTAATGGTCGAGCCCGGCGGGCCTGCCGCCCTTGCGCGGATTGATGTTGAGGCCGACATAGCCGTCGCCGATATCGACGCCCGACTGCGGCCCCGTCGCCTTCGACGGCTTGAATCCGAACAGCGATTGATAGAAACCGTTGAGCAGCGGGTATTTCTCGCTGACCATGGCGACGTGGTTGATCTTCGCGAACATGCGCTTCCCCTTTGTGTTTTATTCGGCGCCCGTGAGGTTCATGGCGTCCTTCGCCGCGCGCACAATGTCGTCGGGCATGGCATAGGCCCGCGCGACGACGCCCGCCACCTCCTCGCCCGAGGTTTCCTCGATTTCAAGGCCGAGGCGCGCCGCTTCGGCGACAAAGCCGGGGTCGTTCATCCCCGCGTGGAAAGCCGCGCGCAACGCCGCCAGGCGCGCGGGCGGAACATCGCGCGGCGCGAGCCACGGACGGTTCATTTCCTGCGGCGCCATGATGAGTTCGAGCGTCGCGCGCACCGCGTCGTTGGGCGCGAGCTCCATCACCGTGGGCGAATCCGGAATCGCGGGGTCGCGCCGCATGGCGAACTGGATCGGGATTTTCACCTTGCCCGTCGTCACCCAGCCGGGGCGGGAAAGCTCGATCGACGAATACGGGCTGCCGCAGCGCCCCTGCACTTCGCCGCGCTCCATCGCGAGGTAGATGTCGTTGCCGCCCTTGTAGCCGGAGATGATCTTGATGTGCGTGCCGAAGAAGCGGTTGAGCGCGGCGGGATGCGTTTCCATCTGCGACCCGGCGCCGCTGGAACCGACGATGAATTCCTTCGTCAACAGGTCGTTCCACGTCGCGACGCCGGATGTCGCCCAGGCCGAACAGACGCTCGCCGCCCGCGACATCGCGCCGATGTAGTTCATCGCCTTCGCGTCGAACGCCGCGCCCTTGACGCCGAACAACGGCGCGAAGGGCACGCCGGAATGCACGAAGCCAATGGTCGCGCCGTCGCGCGGCGCGGCGCTGGCGAAATGCAGCATGGCGCGGATGCCGCCCGCGCCCGGCATGTTTTGAATCACGACGCGCGGATTGCCGGGCATGTGTTTCGAAAAATACGGCGCGAAAGCCTGCGCGTAACTCGCGTAGCCACCGCCCTCGCCCGTGCTGAGAATCAGGTTGACCGGGTGGTCGCGGTAGAAGTCGGCGACATCGTCGGCCCGGGCTGGCGCGGAAACGAACGCGAGCGTCCCGATCGTCAGACGCGCGGCCCCGACACCCCTGGCGCGAAACGACACGCGTCGCTCTACAGCACTGGAATGTTGGCCAGCTTGACGTATTCCGCCCATGCCTTGGTGTCCTTGGCCAGAAGCTCCTTCACCAGATTTGAGTCGCCGGGGAAGGGATCGAGGCCGAGATTGATCAGAAACTTCTTCACATCGTCTTCGCGCGTGATCTTGTTGAACCAGGTGGCGAGTTGGTCGACGACGGGCTTCGGCGTGCCCTTGGGCACATGCAGCGACCACCACGCGACGATTTCGAGGCCCTTGATGCCCGCCTCGGCGGCGCTCGGCACATCGGGCAGCGCCGCCACGCGCTGCGATGACGACGTTGACAGGGCGCGGAACGTGCCGTCCTGCAACTGGCCCAACACGCTCGTCGGGTCGATATGGGCGAAGTCGATGGCGCCGCTGAGAAGATCGACGTACATCGCCGAGTTCTCTTTGTATTTAACCTCCACAGTCTTGAGATCGAAGGCCTTCTTGTAGAATTCGCTCGACACGAGGCCGGTGTTGGCGATTGAACCGTAGGAGCCCTTGTCGCCTTTTTCCTTCAGGGCCTTGGTGAGGTCGGCGACCGTCTTGTAGGGGCTCTTGCCGGAAACGATCTGGATGAACTGCACTTTCAGCAGCGTCGTGATGTGCTCGAAGTCGTTGACCGGATCGTAGTTCAGCGTCTTGAACAGCGAGGGCGCGGCGGCGAGCACCGAACTGCCCGGCGCGATGTAGATCGTGTAGCCGTCGGCCGGCGCGCGCGCGACATAGGAGGTGGCGATGTTGCCAAAAGCGCCCGGCTTGTTTTCGACGATGACGGTCGCGTTGGTCTCTTCGGCCAGCTTGTTGGAGAAATAGCGCACCACGATGTCGGCGCCGGAGCCCGCCGGGAACATGCAGATCGAGTGGATGTCGCGGTCTGGATAGGTTTCCGCGAAGGCGTTGGTGGACACAAGCGGCGTCAACGCCGACGTGGCGGCGGCGGACTGGACGAATTGACGGCGGTTGAACACGTGACCCCTCCCGGACTTTTAAGCGCGCGGCGCTTCCGGCGGAAATCTAGTTTAAGCGCGGCGCGGGCGCCAGCGCGTATTTGGGGCCTGACAACCGGGCGGGCCCGGCCAGCGGCGCGGCGTGAAATCGGCGTTCCCGCCTGGATTATTCCACTCTGGAAATCGGCGCGCCGCGCGCCTATCTCCGGAGGATGAAAACCGCCGATGTCCTGACGCTGTCGCCAGCGGGGCTTTATTGTCCGATGGGCGATTTTCACATCGATCCCACCCGCCCCTCGCCGCGCGCGCTCATCACGCATGGGCACGCCGACCACGCGCGCGCCGGCCACGGCGCCGTCATGGCGACGCGCGAGACGCTCGACATCATGGCGTTGCGCTATGGCGAAGGGTTCACGCGGTCCCGACAGGTCGCCGAGCCCGGGCGCGCCACCCGGGTTGGCGAGGTGGACGTGACGTTTCATCCGGCCGGCCATGTGCTCGGCTCCGCGCAAATCCTCATAGAGGCGAAGGGTTTTCGCGTGGTCGTCTCCGGCGACTATAAACGCGCCCGCGATCCCACCTGCGCGCCGTTTGAACCCGTGCGTTGCGACGCCTTCATCACCGAGGCGACGTTTGGATTGCCGGTGTTCCGCCATCCCGAGGCGTCGGCGGAAGTCGAACGCCTGATCTCGTCGATCAAGCTGTTCCCCGACCGCGCCCACGTCATCGGCGTTTATTCGCTGGGCAAGGCGCAGCGGGTCATGGCGCTGATCCGCGAGGCGGGGTGGGACAGGCCGTTCCACATTCACGGCGCGCTTGAGAAAATCTCCCGCTACTACGCCGACGCCGGCGCGCGGCTCGGCGAATTCACCAAGGTCGCCACGGCGGAAAAGCTGGGGCTCGCCGGCGAAATCGTGCTTTGCCCGCCTTCCGCCATCGCCGACCGCTGGTCGGCGGGTTTCGCCGACCCGGTGCGCGCGCTGGCGTCGGGCTGGATGCGGATTCGCGCCTTCGCCCGGCGCGGAAGCGCCCAGTTGCCGCTGGTGATCTCGGATCACGCCGATTGGGACGCCTTGCGCGACACGGTTGTTGAAACAGGCTGTTCGGAATTGTGGGTGACCCACGGCGCGACCGAGCCGCTGACCCATTGGGCCCGCGCGCGGGGCCTCGACGCCAAGCCGCTCGACATGGTCGGTTACGGAGACGAGGAAGCCGCCGTCGAGGAGGCCGCCCCGTGAACGAATTCGCGCGGTTGCTCGACCGGCTGGCGCTGGAACCCGGACGCAATGACAAAGTGCGGCTGTTGACCGCCTATTTCGCGTCCACGACCGACCCCGATCGTGGCCTCGCGCTCGCCGCGATGGCCGGCGACCTGCCCGTTCCGGGCATCCGTCCCGCGATGGCGCGCGCGCTCGTCGCCTCGCGGGTCGATCCCGACTTGTTCGCGATGAGCTACGATTTCGTCGGCGATCTGGCCGAGACCATCGCGTTGATCTGGCCGCGCGACGGGGAGCGCGGCCATAACAATCCACCCGCGCCGACATTGTCCGTCGTCGTCGAAGCGCTGCGCGCCACCGGCAAGACCGCGTTGCCCGCGCGCCTCGCGGCTTTGCTCGACGATCTCGATGAAATCGGGCGTTGGGCGCTGCTGAAGCTGTTGATGGGCGGCCTCCGCATTGGCGTTTCGGCGCGGCTTGCGAAAACCGCCGTCGCGGCGCTGGGCCCTGTTTCGGCCGACGACATCGAAGAAGTCTGGCATGGGCTCGCGCCGCCCTACGAAGACTTGTTCGCGTGGGCGGAAGGCAAGGGCCCCCGCCCCCAATCCAGCGACGCCGCGCCGTTTCGCCCGCCAATGTTGGCGCACGCGCTCGACGACGCGTCGCTCGCGGCGCTGGTTCCCGGCGACTTCATCGCCGAATGGAAATGGGACGGCGCGCGGGCGCAGGCGGCGGTGTTCACACTCGCCGATGGCGAACGCGGCGCGCGGCTTTATTCGCGCGCCGGCGAAGACCTTGGCGGCGCCTTTCCCGACATGCTCGACGCCTTGCGCGGCGCCGGCTTTCCGGACGCCGTGTTCGACGGCGAGCTTCTGGTGCGCGACGAGAAAGGCGCGGCGCGGCCTTTTTCCGACCTGCAGGCGCGGCTGAACCGCAAGAACCCGACGCCGAAGATGCTGCGGGACATGCCGCCGCTCTTGCGGCTGTATGACTTGCTGACGCTTGAGGGCGAGGACTTGCGGCCGTCGCCGTTCATGGAGCGCCGGGCGCGGCTGGAGGCGGTGGCGCGCGGCGTCCAACACCCCGCGTTCGATCTGTCGCCGACGCGAACATTCGATTCCATCGCCGAACTCGTCGAAGTCCGCAAAAACGCGCCCCTCGAATCCGAGGGCCTGATGCTCAAACGCCGCGACGCGCCCTATGTTTCGGGACGGCCGACGGGGCAATGGTGGAAATGGAAGCGCGACCCGATGGAGGTCGACGCGGTGCTGATGTACGCGCAGCGCGGCCACGGCAAGCGCGCGTCGCTTTATTCGGACTACACGTTCGGCGTCTGGCGCGGAAGCGAGCTGGTGCCCGTCGGCAAGGCCTATTTCGGCTTCACCGACGCCGAGTTGAAACAGCTCGACAAATGGGTGCGCGAGCACTCGGTCTCGCGCTTCGGCCCAGTGCGCGAGGTGGCGCACGAACCCGCCAACGGCCTGGTGCTGCAAATCGCGTTCGAAGGGCTCAACCGCTCGCCGCGCCACAAATCCGGCCTCGCGATGCGGTTTCCACGCGTGGCGCGCATCCGCTGGGACAAGCCGCCGGCGGAAGCCGACAGGATCGAGGCGCTCGAAGCGCTGCTGCCGGTCGGTCCGCCCGAGACGAAACCCAGCGTTCCGCGAGAAAGCGCCTAGTTCACGGCTTCCACGGCCCCATCGAAGCGGCGAAATCGATAAAGGCGCGCAGCGGCGCCGGCAGATATCGCCGGCCCGGATAATACAGAAACGGCCCCGGGAAGCTCTGCCACCAAGGCTTCAAAACCGGCTCGAGCGCGCCACTGTCGAAATGCGGTCGCAGCCAGTCTTCGAAAAGATAGGCGACGCCGCCGCCCGCGAGCGCGACATCGACGGCGAGATCGGCGGCGCCGCTGACGCGCACAATCAGCGGGCCCGAGGGGTCGAGCTTGACGATTTCGCCGTCGCGCTCGAATTCCCATTCGTACATGGCGCCGCTGGAAAACCGGCCGCGCAAACATGCATGGCCGAGCAGGTCGCGGGGATGTTCCGGACGACCGCGCTTGTCGAGATAAGCGGGCGAGGCCGCCGTCGCGAACCGCTGCGAGCGCGGTCCGATCGGCGTCGCGATCATGTCCTGCTCAAGCCGTTCGCCGTAGCGGATGCCGGCGTCGCAGCCGGCGGCCAGCACATCGACGAAACTGTCCTCGACGACGACTTCGAGGCGGATGTCGGGATAGGCGGCGAGAAACGGCGGCACGATTCGCGGCAAAACCAGACGCGCCGCGACGCCGGGCACATTCAGGCGCAGCGTTCCCGCCGGCCGGTCGCGGAAGCCGTTGACAACATCTAGCGCGGCCTCGACCTCGCCGAGCGCCGGGCCCAATCTGTCGAGAAGGCGCGCGCCCGCCTCGGTGGGAGCGACGCTGCGCGTTGTGCGATGAAGCAACCGCACGCCGAGCCTCGCTTCCAGCCTGCGCACGGCTTCGCTGAGGCTGGAAGCCCCGTTTCCGCCGGCGCGCGCCGCCTCGCGAACCCCCCCCGCGCGGGCGACCGCGACAAAAGCCGCGAGATCGCCGAGTTCCACTCCCATTGTCCATATCTCCGAACAGCCTGTGCGAACTATTCCATATTATCGCACGCAGGGCATGGGAATACATGGAGGCGACGCAATTGGAGAACTGAAATGACGGACATCGGCAAAGCTGGAACTTTCACGCTCGGCCCGCGGGTCGTTAAACGCATGGGATATGGCGCAATGCAACTCGCCGGCCCCGGCGTGTTCGGACCGCCAAAGGACAGGGTGGGCGCCATCGCGGTGCTGCGCGAGGCGGTGGCGGCGGGCGTCGATCACATCGACACCAGCGATTTCTACGGCCCGCATGTGACCAACGAGATCATTCGCGAAGCGCTTCATCCCTATCCGAAAGACCTCGTCATCGTCACGAAGATCGGCTGCCGGCGCGGCGCCGACGGCTCGTGGAACCCCGCCTTCTCGGCCGACGACCTGAAGGCGGCGGTGCATGACAATCTTCGCAATCTCGGGCTGGAGGCGATCGACGTCGTCAACCTCCGCGCCATGTTCGGCGAACATGGGCCGGCGGAAGGCTCGATCGAAGCGCCGCTGACGGCGCTCGCGGACTTGCAACGACAAGGCCTTGTGCGCCACATCGGCCTTAGCAACGTCACCGCGAAACAGATCGCCCAGGGTCGCGCGATCGTGGACATTGTCTGCGTTCAGAATCAGTACAATCTCGCCCACCGCGAAGACGACGCGTTGATCGACGACCTCGCCGCGGCGGGAACCGCCTACACGCCGTTTTTCCCGCTTGGCGGCTTTTCGCCGTTGCAATCGAAGGCGTTGTCCGAGGTCGCCGACACGCTCCGCGCGACGCCCATGCAGGTGGCGCTCGCCTGGCTGCTTCAGCGCTCGCCCAATATCCTGTTGATTCCGGGCACCTCGTCCGTCGCGCATCTGCGCCAGAACCTGGCGGCGGCGGCCCTGCGGCTGCCGAGCGAAGCGCTGGCGAAGCTGGATGGAATCGCGCCCACGCGCCCGACGTGAGCGACGGCGCGCGCTATTGCGGCGGCGGCAGCGCCGCGCTCTCGATGGGCGCTGGCGCTGGCGGCTCGGGTTCCAGCGTCGCCGCGCCCGCCATGGTCGGCGCCTCGCCCTGGCGCGGCCGCGCGATTTGCGCGCCGATCGTCGCGATAACCGGCGGCGCGCTGGCATAGACGCCGTGGCCGACGAAATCGCGCGAGAACGACGTCACGTCGTAAACCGCGACGCCAAGCTGGCGCAATTGCGCGAGTTCCTCGGGTTTCGAGGGGTCGAGCGCGCCGACGCGCGGCCTGTCGCCGGCGATCTTGCTCGACAAAGTCAACGCGCGGTCGTCGCGCGAGGCGAGCACCGACACATGCGCGCGCCCGACGAGTGGCCGCATTTGCTGACGAAAAACCGCGAGGTCGATGTCGGGGGCCGCGAGCATGACTTCGCCCAGCTTGCCGTCGAGATCGGGGTGGCCGGCGACCGCGTTCTCGTGCAGCGCCTCCATCGACAGCCAGCCGCCCATGGAATGCGCGAGAATATGCACGCGCCCAACGCCCGGAACCTCGGACAGCTCGCGCATGAAATCGGCGAGCGCGTCGCGCGAGGCCGACGCGCGGTCCTTGTCGGCCTCGTAGGTGAACAGGCTCTTTTGCGAGGGCCATGTGAACAACACCGGCACGCCCGCGAATCGCGCGTCGACGGCGATCTGCGCGAGGCGGAAGCGCGCCTCTTCCAGCGACGTGTTGAAGCCGTGCACATAGAGCAGGATGTCGCGCCCGGCGCCGACCCGCCCCGAGATATGGCTGGCGATTTCGTTTTTGAACTCCTCTTCGTCGAGCGCGCGCGATCCAGCCATGACGAAATGCCGTTTGGGATCGGCGCGGCCGAAGCCGGGCAGTTCGACTTCGCCGGGCTTATGGCCGGGGGGCACGCTGACGCTTTCCAGCGTTTCGTGCAGCGCGCCATCGGGCGCTTCCTTGTCCTTTCGCGTCGAGGCGATGAAAATCTGCTCGCGCGTGGGCGCGCCAGCGTCTTTCGGTCCGAGGACGCCGCTGGCCGCCACGCCAATCGACGCGGTCATGTCCCGCACGCCGCCGCAGCCCGACAAGCCGAGCGCGAACGCGCCGGCGGCGGCCACGCGGGGAAGCAATCGAAGGGCTGGCGACGAAGCCAAAATCATATCGCGCGCCTCCGGCGGAGCGGTTTGAACACGCCGGCGGCGCCGGGTGGTAGGCGGGCCGGCGGCGATGGGCCGTTGGAATGACGTGTCGAGGTTGCGTTGCGGTTAACGCCGAGGGCGCGGGTCACATATCAATGAGGCGGAAATCCGGCTCCGGCGGCCCGCGCGGGTTGGGAAGGTCATATTCCCCGGATAGACTCGCGAATCAACGCGCAAGCAGGAACGCGACATGCCCATCGACGACGAACTCAAGGCCAGCATCCGCACCATCGCCGATTATCCCAAGCCGGGCATCCTGTTCCGCGACATCACAACGCTTCTCGGCGACGCCCGCGCCTTCCGCCGCGCCATCGACGAACTCGTGCAGCCGTGGGCGGGAATGAAAATCGACAAGATCGCGGGCATGGAGGCGCGCGGCTTCATTCTGGGCGGCGCGGTGGCGCATCAACTGTCGGCGGGCTTCGTGCCGATCCGCAAGAAGGGCAAACTGCCGCACACGACCGTTTCAATCGCCTATTCGCTCGAATACGGGCTCGACGAAATGGAAGTGCACGAAGACGCGGTGTCGCCGGGCGAACGGATCATCCTCGTCGACGATCTCATCGCGACGGGCGGCACGGCGGTTGGCGCGGTCGAATTGCTGAAAAAAATCGGCGCCAAGGTCGTCGCGTGCTGCTTCGTCATCGATCTGCCCGATCTCGGCGGCGCCGCGAAACTGCGCGCGCTCAATGTGCCGGTGCGGACGCTGATGGAGTTTCCCGGGCATTGACGCGCGGTCGGCTCACGGCGGGAACCGCTCAAACACCATCTGGTCGGCCCAATCGCGCGCCGCTTCCCATTGCGACGGGCTTCTGATCGTCCATGTGATCACCGGCAAGCCGAGCGCGCGCCGGCACAAAAGCGGCGTCGCGGCCGGCAGGTCGCGCGCGCTCCACGACAGGAAATCCGGCCGCGTTTCCGGCCAGTGCAGGAATTGCGACAACGCGCGCCTGCGCTCCGGGGAAAGCCCCGCCCATTCGTCGCCGGGATCGTCGTAATCGGCTTGCGCCACCACGCCCAGGGGCGTCGACGACAGGCCGAGCCGCGCGCGGTTGGCGCGCAGAAACGCCATGATTTCCGGATCGAACGACTTGATCGCCAGGGGGCCGGCGTAGTCGCGCGCGCAAGCGGCGACCCGCTCGGCCAACCGGACATCGCCGTCGAACCGGCTCTTGATCTCGCAGACCAGCGGCGTCCGCCCGGCGATCGCGGCGAGAAAGCCGGGGAGCGTCGGCACGCGGTCCCGCGATCCCGGCAATTCGATTCCGCGCAAGTCCGCGGCGTCGAGCGAATCGACGCGCCCCGCGCGCGCTGTCAATCGTTCCAGCGCGTAGTCGTGGAACACCATCGCCTCGCCGTCGCGGCTGATCTGGACATCGCATTCGATGGCGTATCCGGCCTCGATGGCGGCGCGCGCGGCGGACGGCGAATTCTCGATCGCGCCGGAGGACACATCGTGCAGGCCGCGGTGCGCGATCGGCCGCGAGGTCAGCCATTGCGGACGAAGGCCGGCGCTCATTCGACCTCGAACATCGCTTCGATTTCGACCGCCGCGTCGAGCGGCAGTTCGCTCACGCCGACGGTCGTGCGGGCGTGGTGGCCGATGTCGCCGAAGACCTCGACCATCAGGTCGGAGGCGCCGTTCATGATGGCGGGCAGCGCGTGGAAGCCCGGCGCCGCGTTGACGAAACCGCCGAGGCGCACGACGCGCTTGATCTTGTCGAGCGAGCCAAGCGCCGCCCGCGCCTGGGCCAGCACATTGATCGCGGCGAGCCGCGCCGCCGCCTGTCCGGCCTCGTTGAAGAGATCGACGCCGACTTTGCCCTTGCACGCGGGGTCCAACACGCCGCCCCGCAGCGGCAACTGGCCCGACACAAACAGCAGGCCCCCGACGCGGACAGCGGGAACATAATTCGCCAGCGGAGCCGCCGCGACGGTCAAATTCAGGCCCAGTCTCGCCGCGCTCGCGCTGGCCGACATCGTCGCCTCCAGATTTTCAGGGGATTTGGCGCGAAAATCGCTTGTTGCGGTTCACGCCGAAAACCCTATTTTCGCCACGAGGCGCGACCATAGGCCGATTTCGCGGTCGGCGCGAACGGAGCGAGCGAGAATGCCATTCAATCCCAACACCCGGTTTCTACTTGCTTGCGGCGCGAGCCTCGGCGGCTTGGCGCTGGGCGGTTCGGCCTTCGCGGCGAACGCGCCGCTTCTGGCGCACCGCGCCGTTTACGATCTCACGCTCGGCAAGACCGATGATTCGAGTTCGGCGCCCGTTTCCGCGCGAGGCCGCATCGTTTACGAATTCACCGGCTCGTCGTGCGAGGGCTGGGTGACCAACTTCCGCCAGGTCACCGAACTGCAAATGCAGGAGGGCGATCCCCGCGTGTCCGACATGCGCACCTCGACCTTCGAAGAGGGCGACGGCAGCGCCTTCCAGTTCAAGACCGACACGCTCATCAACGGCAAGACGATTGAAACCATCGATGGCCGGGCGCTCAAGTCCAGCGACGCCATTTCGATCAATCTCAGCCAGCCCAAAGCGGGCAAGACGGATGTCTCGACCTCGGCGGTGTTTCCGACGGCGCAGATCCTGCGCATTGTCGACGCCGCGAAGGCGGGCGACAAGACCGCCGCGATCCCGATCTTCGACGGCTCCGACACCGGCCAGAAGATCTACGACACGATGGCCGTGATCGGCCACGCGAAAGCCTCCGACAGCGCCGAGACGACGGCGGCCGCCGCTGACGCGCTGAAGGGCGTGTCGCGCTGGCCGGTGTCGGTGAGCTACTTCGACCACAACAAGCAAGACGGCTCGCCCAACTACGTGCTCGATTTCGACCTTTACGAAAACGGCGTCTCCAGCGCGCTGCGAATCGACTACGGCAGCTACACGCTCGACGGCAAGATGGCGAAGTTCGAACCCCTGCCGCAGAAGGCGTGTTCGCCATAACGCGGCGGCGCGGGCCGCGCTGGCCCGTGGCTACACCGTCGTCAACTTGGGCCGCTTCTCCAACGCGGCGACAACGTTTTCGAGTTCGTGGCCGCGCTTGAGGATCAGCCCTGTCGCGGCGACGGCGGAATAGATGCCCTGCTTGCGCGCCAGCTTCGGGTCCTTGATCACGCGATAGAGCGGCATTTCGGACGTGCGCCGGAAAATCGAGAACACCGCGCGCTCCGGGCCGAAATCAATCGCGTAGTCGCGCCATTCGCCGGCGGCGACCATGCGGCCGTACACATTCATGATTTGGCGAAGCTCGTGTCTATCGAAAGCGACCAGCGCCGGCGCGCGCGAATGGCTTGGCGCTTGAAGACTTGGGGCCTCCGGCGCCGGTCTTGGCGTCGCGGGCTCGGCGAACCCCGCCATCCGCCCGCCGATGTCGGGGCGAATGGGAACAACCCGCAAATCCTCTGAATTCGCCACACGCGCCTCCGTCCAATATGATCGCGCGAACCACGCGGACTGGCAAGCCTCGCAAAAAGCGCGTTCCGGAAAGCGATCCCAATTTCGTGATTGAATTCACAATTTCGCCCCTATCCGGACGAATCAACGCCGCGAAGGGCCGTCATAACCGCATCATCGCTTCGATGGTTCGGCGCAGTCGCCTTTCCGGATTTGTCAGCCCCCCAGCCCTCCGGGGAAGCATAGCTGACCGGACCTTGCCCCAGTCGGGCCGAAGTTGATCAGACCGGCGAGAGGCCATGCGCCTCCGCCGGTCTTTTTTTGCCCTTTTGTTTGCTTTGAACGCGCCCTTGAAACCCCGACGCCTTGCGGCGATATGGAGCGGCGTGGGCGACGCCGTCGCCCTGCCCCATTCGATCGCAATCCGAGAGGTCAGTCTTGTCCGAGGCCGCCAACCCGACCGCCGCGCCAAAACCCCGCCACTTCCAGGCCGATGTCGCCCGCCTGCTGCATCTGATGGTGCATTCGGTCTATTCCGAACGCGACATCTTTTTGCGCGAACTGGTGTCGAACGCCGCCGACGCTTGCGAGAAGCTGCGCTACGAGGCGCTCGCCAAGCCCGAGCTGAAACAGGGCGACGCGCCCTTCGCCATCACGATCGAAATCGACAAGGACGCCGGGACCCTTTCGGTCGTCGACAACGGTGTCGGCATGAGCGAAGACGACCTCGTCAACGCGCTCGGCACCATCGCCAGCTCGGGCACGCGGGCGTTTCTCGACAAGCTCGCGGCGAAGGCGCCTTCCGACGAAGAGCGCGAGGAAGACGGCGGCGCCGGCGATAACTCCGCCGGCTTGATCGGCCAGTTCGGCATTGGCTTTTATTCGGCCTTCATGGTCGCGGACCGCGTTCACGTCGTCACCAGACGGGCGGGAACGGCGGAGGCGCTGGCGTGGGAATCCGACGGCAAGGGCGATTACACGATCACGCCGGCCGCCGAAGGCGAAACGCCGCCGCAGGGCACGCGCGTGACGCTTCACCTGAACGACGCGTCGAAAACATATCTCGAACCCTGGCGCGTCGAGACCATCGTGCGCGAACATTCGGGCGGCGTGGCCGTGCCCATCTCGTTGAAGGACACGCCGACGGCCGAGCCGCGCCCGCTGACGGACGGCGGCGCGATATGGACCAAGCCGAAAAGCGCGCTGACCGAAAAAGACTACGCGGGTTTCTACCAGACCCTCGCCAGCCAGTTTGACGATCCCGCGTTGACGATCCACTGGCGCGCCGAGGGGCGGCACGAATACACCGTGCTCGCCTTTATTCCGGGCTCGCGGCCGCTTGACCTGTTCGACCCCGCGCGAAAATCCCGCGGCAAGCTTTATGTGCGGCGCGTGCTGATTTCGCAGGACAGCGACCTCTTGCCGGGATGGCTGCGTTTTGCGCGCCTCGTCGTGGATTCCGCCGACCTGCCGCTCAACGTGTCGCGCGAGATGATTCAAGAGAGCGCCGTCTTCGCCGCGATCAAGCGGGGCGTCGCCAACCGGATCGTGCAGGAGTTGACGAAACTCGCCGACAACGAGCCGGAAAAGTTCGCCAAAATCTGGGAGAATTTCGGCGCAGTGATCAAGGAAGGGCTGTACGAGGACTTCGAGCGCCGCGACGCCATCTACAAGATCGCCCGCTTCGCCTCGACGAAAACGAACGAGCAGACGCGGAGCCTCGCCAACTACGTCGCCGATCTCAGGCCCAACCAGACCGCTATCTACTACCACACCGGCGAGGACGCGGCGCGCATATCGGCGAGCCCGCAGCTCGAAGGTTTTCGCGCCCGCGGCATTGAAGTGCTGCTGCTCTCCGACCCCGTCGATCCCTTCTGGATTTCAAACGCCGCCGGCTTCGACGGCAAGCCGTTCAAGTCCGCGAGCCAAGGCACCGCGGACATCAAGCTTGTGCCTTATCTCGAAGGCAACGAGGCGCCGTCGGCGGAAGCTCCCAGCGCCGAGGTCGCGACGTTCATGGCCTTCGTCAAGCAGACCCTCGGCGAGGAAGTGTCCGACGTGCGCGCCTCCGATCGGCTGGCCGAAAGCCCGGCCTGCCTCGTCGCCACCGAAGACGCGCCGGACCGCCGCATGGAGCGCCTGCTCGCCGAGCACGGACGCCTGAAGGACGTGTCGAAGCCGGTGTTCGAGGTCAATCCGAACCACGCGCTGGTGGCCTCGCTCGCCGGCAAGTTCGCGGCCGGCGGCGACAGGTCTCTGGTCGAGGACGCGGCCTGGCTGCTGTTCTACGAGGCGCGCTTGATGGATGGCGAGAAGATCGCCGATCCCGCCGCCTTCGCCGCGCGCCTGCGCCGCGTTATCGGGAAAGCGGCGACTTGAGCCTTTTCAACGCCGAGACGACGCGGCGCGAAGCCATGGCGGCGATGGCGGCGGCGTTTCGAAAGGCCGGCGTCGACGACCCCGCCGGCGACGCGAGATACCTGCTCTGCGCGGCCGCCGAGATCGACCACGCCGCGCTCATTCGCGACCCGGGCGCGCCTTTGGAGGAGGAGGCCTGTGGCCGCCTTGAGGAATACGCGGCGCGGCGCGTCGCGCGCGAGCCGGCGACGCGGATTCTGGGAACGCGGGGCTTTTGGAGCCTCGACCTCGCGGTCGCGCCCGACGTGCTCGACCCCCGCCCGGATTCGGAAGCCGTCATCGACGCCGCGCTGAAATTTCTCGGCGAGCGGCAGAACGCGCCGCTGGCGATCGCAGACCTCGGATCGGGCTCGGGCGCGCTGCTGTGCGCGCTGCTGGATGTGTTCGAAAAGGCTTCGGGGCTGGCGGTCGATGTTTCGGAAGCCGCCCGCGCGCTGAGCGCGCGCAATCTGGCCGCCTGTGGATTTTCCGCCCGCGCCCGCGTCATGTGTCGCGACTGGAGCGAGATCGCCGGCGAAACGTTCGATCTCATCGTGTCGAACCCGCCCTACATTCCCAGCGGCGACATCCCCGGCCTCGATCCCGAAGTGCGCGATCACGATCCCGCTCTGGCGCTCGACGGCGGCGCGGACGGCCTCGCCGCCTTTCGTTCGCTGGCGCGCGTCACGCCGCGATTGCTGGCGCCGGGCGGCATCGCCATCGTCGAGATGGGCTGGGATCAACGGGAGCGCGTCGAGAGGATTTTCACCACGGCGGGCTTCGCCGTGCTGGGCGCGCAACGCGACCTCGGCGGAATAGACCGGGCGCTTGTGGTGGGCCGATAGCCTTTCTCAAGCCGACAACGCTTGACGATTATATCGCCACATCCCCAACCCAAACGCGATAGTGGCTACGCCGGCGACGATGACGGACACCGGTTCCAAACCGATATGCTCGAACCATTGCGTATAAAAATGGATGGCGCCAAACACCGCAGCTATATTGACCATGAATCTGCGCCCCTGTTTCGCGCCCCACGCTCCCGCGAAAAACAGCGCGATGGCCCATCCAACGATGAACACGACTTCGGGAATTTTCTGATTCTCGGGGCTGAAATAGGTGGTCGAATTCGGGTCGCTCCAAATTTTTCCGGGGGTGTCTCCCCATAAGGAGCCCACCCAAAATCCGAAATTGGACAAGACCACGCACATGCGCGCGAAGACGATGGACAAACTTTGGAACAGTCCCGTTCGCCGTTTGGCGAATTGCCACGCCCCATACGCAAGCGCGCTGAATAAAACGATCGTCAACGTGGGCTCTCGGATCGAGATTTCGTAACAGGCGCGCCAATACCCCGCGCTGCCGCCAATCGCCGCCCCCAACGTCAGCGGAACCAACGCGATTAACAACCTGCTTTCCGCGACAACGCTGATGATTGATAAAATAGCGGCGGCGATGAGCGGCGCGACAAAAGGCAAATCCGTGATAACGCCGACCGCGCCCGACAGCACCAACCCGCCGACAATCATCCATACGCTGGCGAGTTTGCCCCATTGCGCCGCGTGAAGTTTCCTTATCAACCAGCCCAGCAAGATAAACCCGACGCCAAAAACCGCGGCGATCGCCGGCGACGGAACGAGGGCGAGCAATCCAGCCGCGATCGCGATCGCGCCAAAGGCCAAAAGCATATTGATAGCGAGGGAACCTGTGTCGCGAACGGCGTGAACGCGCAGCATTGTCGCGAGTTGCGCGGTAATCGCCCCGCTCTGCTCCAATTCATCGACATCGATGAGGATTTTCATGGACCGCCTGTGTCGGGGCTCGACCGTCGCGTTTGATTTAGGCCTATATTCACTCAAACAATGGCGGAAGGGGTGTCCGACAAACTACAGTGTAAGGATGTTCAGGCGGGCTTAAAAATACCCAAGAAATCAGGCATTTTTCAAGCTGCCTGTCTATCCAAGGCCAATGCGGTCTCATATAATCCACGGACGAAATTGGGGCCGATATTGGGGCCGGATTAGAGGCAGGCCAAAGTCATGGCGAAGCAAACAAAGAACAAGCTTTACGCCCGGGCGGTTTCCGCTTTGGTGGCGCCTGGCCGCCATGGCGATGGCGGCGGCCTCTATCTTTCGATTTCAAAGTCTGGCGATTCCACACGGCGGCGGTGGGTCTACCTCTTCACATGGCAGGGGAAGCTGCGCGAGATGGGGCTCGGGGGTTACCCTGAGGTCTCGCTGGCGGATGCGCGCGCGGAGCGCGATCGATGTGCCGCCTTGGTGAAGGCGGGACGCGACCCAATCGCCGCGCGCGAAGCTGAGAGGACCGCGTCAATCGGTATTCCCACATTCGGACAAATCGCGGACGATTTCATTGAAAGCAAGGGATTGGAGTGGAGGAACCCCAAGCACCGCGCGCAGTGGATAATGACTTTGCGGGAATATGCGGCGCCAATCCGGGATAAACCGGTGAATGAGATCGGCACCGAGCACGTTCTTGCCGTGCTGAAGCCGATTTGGTTGGAGAAACCCGAAACGGCGTCCCGGTTGCGAGGGCGTATCGAGCACGTTCTCGATGCCGCCAGAGCGAAGGGATACCGGGATGGCGTCAATCCCGCTCTTTGGCGCGGTCATCTCGACAAACTGCTGCCCAAGCGCCCGAAGCTATCACGGGGCCATCACGCAGCCCTTCCTTATCAAGATGTCGCCGAGTTTATTGGGCGACTGCGCGAGCGTGAGGCGGTCGCAGCCCTCGCTCTGGAGTTCGCGGTCCTGACGGCAGCTCGGTCAGGGGAAGTTTTGGGGGCGCGATGGGACGAGATAGATTTGGACCGTAAGGTTTGGACGATCCCTGCCGAGCGGATGAAGGCAGGGCGAGATCACCGGGTTCCTTTATCAGGTCGCGCGGCCGAAATGGTGCAGTCCTTGTCGTCGTCTCGCGTGGGCGCATTCGTGTTTCCCGGTCAGCGATCCGGTAAGCCGCTTAGTTCCATGGCGTTGGAAATGGTCCTGCGACGCATGAATGCTGATTCCTGTCGAAGCCGCCCATCATAACGAGATGATGTCGCCCGTCGTAACGGAATGATGTCGCCCCCCATTACGAGATGATGCCGCCCACCGTAACGGAATGATCCCGCCCGGGGTTTTCCGACTGCGACGCGCGCTCCCGCTGGCCTGTTTAGGCTCGCTCCCTGTCCATCAAGGGAGTGACCAATGCCAGCGGAAAGAGTTGCGATGCGCCAGGCGCGCGAGATTATCAGGTTGAAGTTTTCCGGCGGCGTTCCCACGCGCGAGATCGCTCGGCGGCTGGGCGTGGCCGCCTCGACGGTGCGCGAGACGCTGAAGCGTTTCGCGGGCGCGGGGCTGGTCTGGCCGGCGCCGGAGGGCATGAGCGACGCCGATCTGGAGACGGCGCTCTATTTGGTTCGCGGGACCAAACGCGGCCATCGCCTGCACGCCGAGCCGGATTGGCCGACCATCCACCGGGAGTTGAAGCGCAAGCACGTCACCGTGCTGATTGTCTGGGACGAATACATCGCCGCCAACCCAGGCGGTTACAGCTATTCGCGGTTTTGCGAACTCTATCGCGGCTTTGAATCGAAACTGTCGCCGACCATGCGGCAGACGCACGCGGCTGGCGAGCGACTGTTCGTCGATTACGCAGGCGATGGCGTGCCCGTCGTCATCGACCGGCTGACCGGGGAATTACGGAAAGCGCAAATCTTCGTCGCCGTGCTCGGCGCGTCGAGTTTTACGTTCGCGCACGCGAGCTGGACGCAGACGTTGCCCGACTGGATCGACGCTCATGTGCGCGCCATCGAGACGATCGGCGGCGTGCCGCATCTGCTGGTGCCGGACAACACGAAGACCGCCGTCATCAAGGCCTGCTTTTATGATCCGCAGGTCAACCGAACCTACGCTGAGATGGCCGCCCATTATGGCTCGGCCATCCTGCCGGCGCGGCCCAGAAAGCCTCGCGATAAAGCGAAGGTTGAACAGGCGGTGCTTATTGTCGAGCGCTGGCTGCTCGGGCGGCTGCGCCACCGCGTCTTTTACAGTCTGGCGGAGGTCAACGCGGCGATCGCCGATTTGATGACGCATCTCAACGAGACGCGTGCCATCCGCCGGCTCGGCGTGACGCGCCGGCAATTGCTCGAAGAAGTCGATCGCCCGGCTCTCAAATCCCTGCCGGTCGAGCCCTACGAGTTCCATGAATGGCGCACCTGCCGCGTCGGCATTGATTATCACGTGGAGATCGCCGCGCATTATTACAGCGTGCCGCATCGCTTCGCGCGCGCCGAGGTCGATGCCCGGCTGACGGCGCGGACAATCGAGATATTCCTGAAGGGCGAGCGGATCGCCGCGCACATGCGCGTGAGCGGCAATCACGGACATACGACGGTTCCCGAACACATGCCCTCCAGCCACCGGCGTTACGCGGGCTGGACGATGGAGCGCATTCGCGCCGACGCGCGCCTGATCGGCCCGGCGACGGCGGCGTTGTGTGAGTTGATTTTTGAAGCGCGCCCGCATCCCGAACAGGGCTTTCGCGCTTGTCTCGGCATCGTCCGGCTGGCGCGTTCCTTTGGCGCGGAGCGTCTGGAAGCCGCCGCCGATCGCGCCATCGATATCGGCGCGCGCACCTACGGCTCCGTCAAATCCATCCTCGACAACAACCTCGACCGGCGTCCCGCGCAAAAGCGCGCCACGGACGGAACGCCGATCCTGCACGCCAACATCCGTGGTTCGCGCTACTACAATTAGGAGAAGCCATCTTGCTGAAACATCCAGCCCTCGACCTGCTCCATACCCTTGGCCTGCACGGCATGGCCAAGGCCTTCACCGAACTCGACGCCAACAGCGAAGCGGAAAGTCTCGGCCATCGCGAATGGCTGGGGCTGCTGCTCGACAGGGAAAAATCATGGCGGCAGGACAAACGTCTGACGGCGCGTCTGCGCGTCGCGAAGTTGCGTCAGCAGGCCTGCGTCGAGGATGTCGATTACCGCAATCCCCGGGGGCTCGACCGCGCCTTGTTCCAGAAGCTCGCCGAAGGCGAATGGATCGACGCCCACGACAATCTCGCGCTCATCGGTCCAACCGGCGTCGGCAAGAGTTGGTTGGCGTGCGCGCTCGGCCACAAGGCCTGCCGCGACAACCGTTCGGTGCTCTACCAGCGCGCGCCCCGGCTGTTCGAGGACCTCGCGCTGGCGCGTGGCGATGGCCGTCATCCGCGCCTGATGCGTTCCCTCGCCCGCGCCGAGCTGCTGATCCTCGATGATTGGGGTCTCGAACCTCTCGACGCCGCCGCGCGTCACGATCTCCTGGAAATCCTCGAAGAGCGCTATGGCCGCCGCTCCACCATGATCACGTCCCAACTTCCCGTGGAGCGCTGGCACGAAATCATCGGCGATCCCACCTACGCGGACGCCATCATGGACCGTCTCGTCCACAACGCTCACCGCATCGAACTCACCGGCGAGAGCATGCGTCGCATACGAGGAAAGCAATCGAGGAAGGCTTGACCAGGCGCCACGGTCGGTGACACAAATCCATCGGCCAGCGAGGCTCGCGACCCGGGCGGC
>CAIKAR010000043.1 GCA_903825465.1 uncultured Hyphomicrobiales bacterium
GGCGTCACCTCAAGGTTTGTGCGCCAGACAACGATTTGGCAGACATAATGCGAACATCGGCTAATTAGCGAGCTTGAGGCGCGACATGGGATCGTTGAGCTGGCGGAATTCACCGCCAGGCGGACGCTCCGCCTGCCCTCAAAGGCAGCCGCCGGGCAGGCTACGCCGCGGGGTACGATGCTACTGACATGGCCAAGCCTTCGCTAACGAGCGTTCAGCTCCGGCCACCATATGAACACTCATAAAATAGCTATTCTGCTCCGCCCAGCGTAAATATGCCGCGCGCAGCGCCGATCGGTCATAGCGTGGAGCGCGGCATTCCGCTTTTCGCGCGACGATCATCATGTCGAGCACGCCTTGGAGGTAAGCGCCGCATCGCGGCTCATTCGCTTGACAGCTTACGAACAACGCCGAGCCCGTCGCCGACGCGGGTTCGGTTTGGCCGATCGCACTATCAGGCAGGGCGGCCAAAGCGGCGCATAACAATATCCATCGCCTTGGCCGCATTTTCGTCTCCTATTCCGCAGTATCATTTCGGAAGGGGCGCACGGCCCTCGACGGCCGGCGCCCCGTGCTGATCCATCATTCGCGGCCGAGCACCTGGCCTTCGGGCGTGACGAACAGTTCGATCGTCTTTCCGTCGCTGTTCTTGCCCTTGATTTCATAGAGCGTGCTTCCGTCCGCCTTTCGGGTGACTTGCTCCGCTTTGCTTATTGACGCGAGTTGCGCGCGTGCCGCGTTCATCGCGGCCTCGGGCACCTGAGCAAGCGGGATGTCTCGTTCGCTGTGCTTGCCGATTATCCGGTTTTCGTTCGCCTCGTGGTTTTGCGCGATCGCCACGCCCGCGATCGCCAGCGCGGCCGCGCCCACGCCTGCGACAACAGTGAGAGTTCGTTTGCTAGCCATGTTCCATTCCACTTCCTGCATAAGGGCCGTGGGGTCGGGCGGGCGGCGGTTACGGCCCAATGAGCCGTCGTCCGAGTTCAACTCCTCTGATTGTTCATCCTGTCGAGCGCCGCGCGCAGCCCACGGGCGAGCTTGGCTGCGTCGTCGTTGGCCCAGAAGTGCATGAAGAACAGCCGCGGCTCGTCGTTTAGCATATGATTATGCAGCGCCGTGACCTCGATCCCGTTCGTCCGCAGCACGCGCAGGACCGGATCGACCTCGTTTGCGACAAGTACGAAATCGCCGGTGATGGCGGCTCGGCCGTCCCCGGTTGGCTGAAAGTTGATCGCGGTCGCCGTGCCCATCGTCGGCGGAGTCTCCATATCGCCGTCCATCAGCCGCTCGGCGCGCGGAAAGCTGTATTGGAGGATGCCACCGGCCGTCTTGCCCTCACCGCCCATCAACCGGTTGAGCGGGGCCACATCGAGGTCGAGCCGCGATGCGGCTGCGCTGGCCGAAGGCGATTGCGGCGCGGCGAGCGGGGTCCGACTGGCTGATAGCGCTTGCCGGAGCGCGGCCGCGAGCTTCACCGGGTCGCCGTGGCCGGCAATGTGCATGTACATGGTCGCAGGCGAAGAGCGGAGCAGGTGATTGTGGAGCGCGGTGATCGTAAAACCGCTTGCGAGCAGGCGGCTCAAAACGGGGTTCACCTCGTCGTGGGTCAGCACGAGATCGCCCATCACCATCGCCTCGTCGCCCATCGGCTGAAACGCCGCCCAAGAGCCGAGCGCGAGGGAGGGCTTGATCGTCACCCCATCCAGCGTGACGCTCAGGTCCGAACGCGGGAAGCTGTAGCGGTGAACGCCCCCCGGCTGTTCGGCCCCCGCTCGTCCTATCGCCCGGTCGACAGCCGACCAGTCCGGCGCTGCCCATGCCGGGCTTGCCAGCAGGAGGCTGGCGAATCCCAAGGCGATGGTCTTTTTCAGCATAATTGATCCTTCATCAGCGCACTCGACACGGAAAGCCTCACGTCATGCGAGCGCGCCGCCGGCGAGCCGCGACATTACGCTCCGGTTTCTTTCTTCGGGATAAGCAGTCCTATGCTCATGAGGCTTGTGATGCAACCCTTACACTTGTAGGCTAGTGACGATACAACTATGACAAACACACAAGCTTCCCCTTGGTTGCTCCTGATCCCGCAGCTTCCGGCTAAGCCTGCCTATTTGCGGGTGAAGGTCTGGCGGCGTTTGCAGGCGATCGGGGCCGCGCCGCTCAAGAACGCCGTCCATGCGCTCCCCAATCGCGAGGACACGCGCGCGCTGTTCGAAGAACTGCATCGCGAGATCACCGAAAATGGCGGCGAGGCGCTGATCCTCGAAGCGCGCCTTGTCGGCGGCATGGGCGATGCGGAGCTGCGCGGAGTGTTCGACGCTGCGCGTGACGCCGACTATGAGGAGTTGGCACGCGAGGCGCGCGCGCTGTGTGAGGGCGAGTATGTCGCGGCGGCGGATGTGGGCCGCCTGCGCAAACGCCTGAACGAGGTCGCCGCGATCGACTTTTTCGGTGCGCATGGTCGGCAGGCGGCACAGGCCGCCATCACCGAGGCGGACCGCCGCTCTCACCAACATCCCGATGTGAGCGGCCCCGGTGCGCCCGAGCTGACCCCGGCGGAGCTAAAGCGCCGCGTTTGGGTGACGCGCCGCCATGTCCATGTCGATCGCATCGCGTCCGCCTGGCTCATTCGCCGCTTCATCGACCCCGAGGCGAGCTTCAAGTTCGTCGAGGGCAAAGGATATGTGCCGGAGCCTGACGAACTGAGGTTCGACATGGCGGACGCTGAGTTCACCCACGAAGGCGACCGCTGCTCCTTCGAGACCTTGGTGTTCCTCACCGGTCTCGAGACCGACCCCGCGCTGCGGGCGCTCGGCGAAATTGTTCACGACCTTGATATTGCCGATGCTCGGTTCGAGCGCCCGGAAACTCCGGGAGTGAGCGCGCTTATCGCCGGCATCTGTGCCGGCACCGACGACGACGAGGAGCGGATCGCGCGCGGATCGACCGCGCTCGACGGATTCTATGCTCACTTCACCCGGCGAAAAGAGGACTAAAGATGGAGGCCAGCGCACGCGCTGAAATCGCAGTCGAGACGCTGCACGAGCACGGCATCAGCTTTGGCGAGGCGGTGCGCGTCTGGATCAGGGTCGCGCTGCTCAGCTTCGGCGGACCGGCGGGCCAGATAGCGGTGATGCATCGCATCCTGGTCGAGGAGAAGCGCTGGATCGGCGAGGAGCGGTTCCTCCACGCGCTCAACTATTGCATGCTGCTGCCCGGCCCTGAAGCGCAACAGCTAGCTGTCTATATTGGCTGGTTGCTCCATAAGACCAAGGGCGGCCTGGTCGCGGGCGCGCTATTCGTGCTGCCCGGCTTCCTCGCGATTTTAGGGCTCAGCTATGTCTATGTGCTGCTCGGCGAAGTGCCGCTGGTCGAGGGATTGTTCTTCGGATTGAAGGCCGCCGTGCTGGCGGTGGTGCTACAGGCGGTGGTCCGGGTGGGTTCGCGTGCCTTGAAGAACAACGTCATGCGCGGTTTTGCCGCGCTGGCGTTCGTCGCGATCTTCGTGCTCGACGTGCCCTTCCCGCTGATCGTGCTTGCCGCCGCGCTGATCGGCTTCTTCAGTGGCCGCGCTGGTTACGCCGCATTCAAGGGCGGCGGCGGACATGGTCCCGCCGGCGCTGAGATAATCCACGACCGCGACACCGCTCTTGGCGAGGGCCTTCCCGACCATGCCCGGCCGAACCTCTCTTGGTCGCTGCGCATCTCCGGCGTCCTGCTGCTGCTCTGGCTCGGGCCGGTCGCAGCGCTGCTGTTCGCGTTCGGCCCCGACGACGTGTTCAGCCGCATCGCCACCTTCTTCAGCCAGATGGCGGTGGTGACCTTCGGCGGCGCCTATGCGGTGCTCGCCTATGTCGCGCAGGAGGCAGTCGAGACCTATGGCTGGCTCCAGCCCGGCGAGATGCTCGACGGGCTCGGCATGGCCGAGACCACGCCCGGGCCGCTGATCATGGTGACGCAGTTCGTCGGCTTCCTCGCGGCCTTCCGCGAAGCGACCGGGCTGCCGCCGCTCGTCGCCGCGACCTTCGGCGCAATCCTCACCACCTGGGTTACCTTCCTGCCATGCTTCCTGTGGATCTTCGCCGGCGCGCCATTCATCGAGCGGCTGCGCGGCAACCGCGCATTGTCGGCCGCGCTTTCGGCGATCACCGCCGCAGTGGTCGGCGTGATCCTCAATCTGGCGGTCTGGTTTGGTATCCACACTCTGTTCGAGCAAGTCCGCGAAGTGCCGTTCGCAGCCGGCACCATCGATCTCCCAGTCCTAACGTCCGTCAACTGGCCGGCGCTGGCGCTCGCGGTGGGTGCGATACTCGCCATGTTCCGGTTCAAGGCCGGCATGCTGCCGGTGCTCGGCGTCTGCTCGGTCCTCGGGGCCGCATATGTAATGATCATCTGAAGGAGTGACGCGTGACGATCGACCATCTTTCCCGACGCAGTGCAATCGCAACTCTTGGCATCGGAGCCGCCGCCATGACTATCAACGAAGCCTCTGCGCAGACGCCGGCCGCAGCGCCGGCGGCTGTCCCCGCCTTTGCCGGAAATCATCAGGTCAAGCCGCTCAGGTTCAATCCCGCCAGGCTTCACGGCCTCTCCGAAAGGCTGATCACATCGCACCACGAGAACAATTATGCGGGCTCGGTCAAGGCCCTGAATATGATCGAGACACGACTTGCCGCCGCGCTCGCTGACACGGACCTGCCGCCGGTGGTCTATGGCGGATTGAAGCGCGAGGAGCTGCACCGCACCGGCTCGGTCGTGCTCCATGAGGTCTATTTCGACGGGCTCGGCGGCAACGGCCAGGCAGCCGGTTCCATCCGCGACGCGCTGGGCGCGGCGTTCGGCTCGTTCGACCGCTGGGAAGCCGACTTCCGCCGTACCGGGATGAGCCTTGCCGGCGGATCGGGCTGGTGCGTGCTCGTCTACAATCTCCACACGCGCTCGCTGCACAACCATTGGGCGTGGGATCATATGCACGGTGCGATTGCCGGCGTGCCGCTGCTCGCGCTCGATATGTACGAGCACAGTTTCCACATGGATTACGGCACCGCCGCCGCCAAATATGTCGACGCCTTCTTCCGCAACATCGACTGGGAAGTGGTCGACCGGCGCTATGCCGCGGCTTTGCGCGGCGGCGGCTGAACCCGACCGCCGTGGCTTAACACCCACTGCTGCGCGACACCTGAGTTCGCGACCACAAAGGGGACAGGTCCGATGGGGAGATGCAACAATGACATCCGGCCCGAACATCGCTCTTCTTTGGCGTGGGCAAGCAGCCGAGTGGACGCATCGCTTTCATGAAGCCCGGCAGTGGCCGATAATGCAGGCCTTGCGGGCGCTCGGGGCGACCGCAAGGCCTGTACTGTACAGGGACGAGGCGGTTCGCGAGATTCGGGACGAGCTGCTGTCGTGCGACGCAGTGCTGGTCTGGGTGAATCCGTTGGACATTTCAGGCGACCGCTCGCAGCTCGATCCAATGCTGCGCGAAGTCGCGGGGTGCGGCGTTGTCGTCAGCGCGCATCCTGACGTGATCGCCAAAATCGGCGTCAAGGAAGTGCTCTACACAACGCGATCCATGGAATGGGGCAGCGATGTCGATCGATACGTGGACGCTGAAGGCCTTCGCGCTCGTTTCCCCGAACATCTTGCCGCAGGCCCGCGCGTGCTGAAGCCGAACTACGGCAACGGCGGCAGGAATGTATGGCGTGTCCAACTAGACGAAGCGGGAAACGCTCCGGCTTTGAAAACGTCGGTGAGGTGGCCCCCTAAATGACCTGACAGGGTCTCGCTCTTGGATAAGAGTGAGGCATATGACTGAGCATACGATCAGGCGTTACAACGACGGCGAGGTCCTCTCCGGGGTTCAGCGCCGGAGGCGATGGACCCCGGAGGA
>CAIKAR010000044.1 GCA_903825465.1 uncultured Hyphomicrobiales bacterium
ATCGCGCCAAGCCGAATCGCGCGCGTTTGCCATGGGCCGTAAATTTCGCTCAGCGAAGAACCGACCGAAACCACAAGAGGCAAATTGCCGACCCGCGAAAACGAATAATAGCGCGGCACGCCGCCGGCTTGGCCATCGGAGAAGAACGATCCGACGCTGGTGTCGGGAAAGTGCTCGAACAGAGCGGCGCCGCGCTGGTCGGAGCCTATGTCGGCGAGCCGAAACGGGTGCCCCAGAATCAGGGTGCCATCTTCCTGGAAGACCCTGAACGAAGCGTCGGACCTCAGCGCCAGATTGTTGAACAGAGACTCGAAGTAAGACACATCGATCGCGCCCGCGACGACCCCGCCGAAGGAGCCGTCGGCTTTGTTGACGCGCCGGCTCAACACGACGGCGACCACGCCCGGCGTGAATTTCGAGCGGATGGGGCGGCTGATGAACAATTCCGGGCTCGGGTTGTCGCGGTGGACTTGGAAATACTCCCGATCGAGCATCGAAACTTTTGGTGGTTCCAGCGTGGAGGAATCCGCCACGACATCGCCGCGCTCGTCAATCGCCAGGAGCCGATTGAGGTAAGTGGCGCCGGTCGAGAAGTCGAACATCATCATTTGACGCGCGGCGGGCGTCGCGGGGGCGAACTCCGGCGAATTCCAGGCGGTGATCGCGCCGCGAAGGGAAAGGTCGAACAATTCGAAATTGCGCGCGATATCGTTCGCGACGGCGCGAACAAGGCTCGCGTCGGAACGCAAGCGGCCGTCCAGCGTGTCGTGGCGGGATTCGTTGAGGAGCAAAAATCCAAAAGTGGCGAATGCGATCGCCGTCAGAGCGCCGAGGCCCTGAATCAACGCCATTGATCCCGTTTTATTTCGAATCCACTTAAACACTGTACGATGACCCGATGATTCCGCTCACGGTGGCCATCATTGGTTGCGATCACGTTAAGCCGCTCCTTTCCGCCGCGAGCGGGCCCCGAAATGCTTAAGAATTCCACCAAGAACGGCGAATTTGTCTGGCGGCGCGGGCTTCGCCGCCCCGCCGGCGGGCGCGGGTCGCCCGGTTTGATCCCGCGTTTCCGTCCCAAGAACTTCGTGGTTGCCACGCCCACCGACAATGCTACTCTCGCGGTCACAACCATGGGAGGAAGCCGATGCGCGCGCGCAACACCTTGTCTTGTCTTCTCGCCGCCGCGTCTTTCTGCGCGCTGGCGGGCGCCGCGCGGGCGCAGCAAAAGCCCTATGTCATCAACGTCAACAAGGACCGCCTGCTCAAGGCGCAGAACGAGCCGCAAAACTGGCTGATGATGAACGGCGACTACGGCTCGCAGCGCTATTCGAAGCTCACCCAAATCAACCGCGACAATGTGAAAAACCTGCGCCTGGTCTGGGCGCTGGCGCTCGGCGGCATGCAGGACATCGGCCAGAACGGGCCGGAGAACGAAGTCAACCCGTTGATCGACAACGGCTTTATGTACACGATCGACGGCTGGGGCACGGTTTACAAAATCGACGCGCGCAACCCAACGAAGGGTGAATTCGTCTGGACGAGCGATTCCGGCGTGAGCCACGAGGGACTGACGCCGCAGACGCGCGGCATCGCGCTTTTGAACGACAAGGTCTACGCCAACCTGCCGGATGGGCGCGTCATCGCGCTCAACCGCGACACAGGCGAAATCGTCTGGGACAAACAAGTCGCGAAAACCAACGAGTTCGGCAGCCGCGAAAGGTTTCTGGCCGCGCCGATGGCGGTCGACGACAAGATTCTGGTGGCCAACGGCGCGGGCGACGGCGCGACGCGCGGCTGGGTCGCGGCGCTCGACGCCAGCACCGGCGCCGAACTCTGGCGCTGGTATGTCGTGCCAAAGCCCGGCGACCCCGGCAGCGAGACGTGGAAAGACAAGACCAACGCCTGGAAAACCGGCGGCGGCGGCATATGGCAGACCGGCTCCTACGATCCGGAGACGCGTTCCTCCATCTGGGGCACGGGCAATCCCGTGCCAATCTACGATCCGCAGGCGCGTCCTGGCGACAACCTTTACACGGATTCGGTCGTGTCGCTGAATATCGATACGGGCAAGCTCAACTGGTACTATCAATACCTGCCGAACGATTCGTGGGACTACGACGAAATCGGCATCCACATGCTCTACAACGCGAAAATCAACGGGCAGGACCGCAAGGTCGTCGCGCATTTCGGGCGCAACGGGTTTTTCTACACCTTGGACCGCGTCAACGGCAGCTTCATCGAGGGCCAGCAATACGTCAACGACCTCAACTGGACGAAGGGCCTCGACCCCAAGACCGGCAAGCCCGTCGAATACGACACGTCGCTCGACGTGCAGAAATACCAGCCCGAGGCGCGCGCGCTGCGCGGCGACGCCGACAAGCGGACGTGCCCGACCTGGCATGGCGGCGTCGCGCACCAGCCGGTGGCGTATAATCCGATCAAGCAGATCGCTTACGGCGTGGGCGCGGAGGGCTGCTTCTCGCAGAACGGCGCCGAGGTCCGGTACAAATCGCCGGGAGGAGGCCTCGACCCCAAGAAGAGCGATCCCCGCCACTTCTCCAGCGATCTTTACTACGGCGCGATCACCGCTTTCGATGTCGTCAACAACAAGGTGCTGGCCAAGGCGATCACCGAGATCGAATTGCGCTCCGGCGCGACGGACACGGCCGGCGGCGTGGTGTTCACCGGCCTGCAGGACGGCGCCTTCGTGGCCTACGACGACGAGAAGCTGGAAGAGCTTTATCACATCAACCTCGGCACGCCGCTGAAGGGCGCGCCGGTGACCTATTCGATCGGACCGAAGCAGTTTGTGGCGCTGCAAACGAGCGGGCGGCATCTGCATCCGGTGAAATACGACAATCTTGAGAACTCGAGCTATCTGTTCGTGTTCGCGCTGAATTGAAGGGGACGCCTTTCCGACGGCGGGGTTCCGTTCCAGACGCGTTCACGTTTTCGCGACTGGCGTTCCCTCCCGTGGAAGGGTAATAATCCGCGGCTTATAACGCGGACGCCGATATGCGGCGCCGCATGTGGAGGGCGAATTCATGGCCGTGCTGAACGTCAACGGGCAATCCATGTCGGCGGATGTCGATCCGCGGACCCCGCTTCTGTGGGTCATCCGCGACGCGCTCGGCCTCACCGGCACCAAGTATGGCTGCGGCATCGCGCAATGCGGCTGCTGCACCGTCCACATCGATGGCGTCGCCGCGCGCTCCTGCCAAATCCCGGTGGCTTCCGCCGCCGGCAAGAAGATCACCACCATCGAGGGCCTCGCCGTTGATGGCAAGCTTTCAAAGGTGCAGCAGGCCTGGCTCGACGGCGAGGTGCCGCAGTGCGGATACTGCCAGAGCGGCATGATCATGGCGGTCTCGTCGCTTTTGCAGGCGAAGCCCCAGCCGACCGACGCCGACATCGACGCGGCGATCACCAATATCTGCCGTTGCGGAACGTATCAGCAGGTGCGCGAAGCCATCCACGCCGCCGCGAAAGCCTGAGGGAGCGCCGCCATGAACGCCATCGCAAAAATCGACCGCCGCTCGTTCATCGTCGCCGCCGGCGCCGGGGGCCTGTCGCTCGGCTTCAGCGTGCCTTTCGCGTCTGAAGCCGAGGCCGCCGTCACTCAGCCCGAGATCAACGCCTGGGTCGTGATCAAGCCCGACGATTCCGTCGTCATTCGCGTCGTGCGCCCCGACATGGGCCAGGGCAGCCTCACCGGCCTCGCCCAACTGGTTGCGGAAGAACTCGAATGCGACTGGTCCAAGGTCTCGGTCGAGTATCCGACGGCGGGCGAAAATGTCGCCCGCAAACGCGTCTGGGGCGCGATGAACTCGTCGGGCAGCCAGGCCATCCGCTCGTCGCAGGACTATGTCCGCCGGGGCGGCGCCGCGGCGCGCTTGATGCTCACGCAGGCGGCCGCCAACGAGTGGCAAGTGCCCGTCGCCGAATGCAAGGTTGACAAGGGCGTCGTTTCGCACGCCTCCGGCAAGCAGGCGTCCTATGGCGAGCTGGCCAAGGCCGCCGCCGAAATCACGCCGCCCGATCCCAAGGCCATCGTCCTCAAGGACGCGAAAGACTGGACCATCGCCGGCAAGCCTTTGAAGCGGCTTGACACGCTCGGCAAGGTCACCGGCGAACGCGTGTTTGGAACCGACGTGAAGGTTCCAGGCATGTTGCTCGCCGCCATCCGCGCCTGCCCCGTCAATGGCGGCAAAGTGAAGAGCTTCGACGCCGCCCGCGTCGAGGGCATGCGCGGCGTCAAGAAGGTCGTGCAGGTCGGCGAGGACGCGGTCGCGGTCGTCGCCGACAATTTCTGGAACGCCAAACAGGCCGTGCTCGCGCTTCCGGTCGAATGGGACGAAGGCCCCAACAACAAAGTGTCGAGCGCGACGATCGCGGAATTCCTCAAAGAGGGATTGACCACGGACAAGACCTTCATCGGCAACAAGGCCGGCGACGCGGCGGGGGCGCTCGCCGCCGACGGCGTCAGGAAGATCTCGGCGACCTACAACTACTCCTTCCAGAACCACGCGCCGATGGAGCCGATGAACGCCACGGCGGTGTTCACGCCCGACCGGTGCGAGGCCTGGGTTCCCACGCAGAACGCCGAGGCGGCGCTCGCCGGCGTCATCCAGGCTTCGGGCCTCCCGGCCGCCAAGTGCGAGGTTTACGCGGTGGGCGTTGGCGGCGGCTTCGGCCGCAAAGGCCGCGCCGACTACGTGATCCAGGCGGTGTTGATCGCCAAGCAGATGCCGGGCACGCCGATCAAGCTGATCTGGACGCGCGAAGAGGACATGCAACACTGCTCGTTCCATCCGATCACGCAGTGCGAGATGACCGCCTCGCTCGACAAGGACGGCGTTCCGACAGCGTGGAAGATGCGGATTTCCGGACAGTCGATCATCGCCTCGCTGGCGCCCGAGCGGCTTGAAAACGGCATGGACCCCGCCGTTTTCATGGGCCTGACGCCCGCGAGTCCGGAAGGGATGTTCGGCTACAACATTCCCAACGTGCTTATCGACCACGCCATGCGCAACACGCATCTCGTCGCCGGGTTCTGGCGCGGCGTGAATTCGAATCACAACGCCATCTACGTCGAAAGCTTCATCGACGAGCTCGCGCACGAGGCGAAGCAGGATCCGCTGGAGTTCCGGCGCAAGCTGCTGAAGCCGAAGCAGCTCGCCGTGCTCAACGCGGCGGCGGAGAAGGCGGGCTATGGCAAACCCTTGCCCCCCGGCCATTTCCACGGGCTCTCCTCGATGCACACGTTCGGCAGCTATGTCGCCGCCTGCGCGGAGGTTTCGGTGACGGACGGCAAGCTGAAAATCCACCGCATTTCGGCCGCCACCGATCCGGGCAACGTCGTCAATCCGATGCTGGTGGAGCGCCAGGTCGCCGGGTCGTTCGTTTACGGCCTCTCGGCGCTGCTTTACGGCGAGATCACCGTGCGCAACGGCGCGGTCGAACAGACGAACTTCGACACCTACAACGTCATGCGCATCGACGAGATGCCGCATGTCGACGTTGTCGTGATGCCGTCCGGCGGCTGGTGGGGCGGCGTTGGCGAGCCGACGATTTCGGTCGCCGCGCCCGCCGTGCTCAACGCGGTTTTCGCGGCGACGGGCAAGCGCGTGCGCTCGTTCCCGCTGATGAAGCAGGATTTGCGGACGTCGTGACGCGACGGGGCGCCGCCGTGCTTCCCCCCTCTCCGCTCGCGGGAAGAGGGGTGGCGCGCGCGCTCTGCGCGTTGATCTTCGCCACGGGCGCGGGCCTCGCCAACGCCGCCGGCTTGCCGCCGCCGGGCGCGGCTTCGTGCTCGGGTTGCCACGCGGCGTCCGCGAACGTTGACACACCCGTGCCGCGCCTCGCCGGCGTGAAAGCCGAGGACATCGCGGCGGCGATGCGCGCCTACAAGAGCGGCGACAAGGCCGGCACCATCATGGGCCGCGTCGCCAAGGGTTTCGACGACGCCGAAATCGGCGCGGTCGCGGCGTGGTGGGCCGCGCAAAAGCCATAGGAGCGAGCGATGTCCAGCAATTTTCGCCGCCGCGACTTCATCGCCGCCGCCGGCGCGCTCGGCCTCGCCCGCCCCGCGTTGGCGCAAGCGGCCGCGAAAGTCGTTGTGATCGGCGGCGGCTTCGCGGGCACGACCGCGGCCCGCGCGATCAAGGCGCTTGAGCCCGGCGCGTCGGTGACGCTGCTGGAGCCGAAAACGACGTTCACCGCCTGCCCGTTCAGCAACGAAGTCATCGTCGGCATGCGCGAGCTCTCCGCGCAGCAATTCGGCTACGACGGCGTTCGCAAGGCGGGCGTCGAAGTCGTCCACGAGGCGGCGACGGCGGTGGATTCCGAGGCGCGCGTCGCGACGACATCGAGCGGCGCGAAGCTCGCCTACGACAGGCTCGTGCTCGCGCCCGGCGTCGCGATGAACTGGGGGGCGCTGCCGGGCTACACGGAAGCGGCGGCCGAAAAAATGCCGCACGCGTGGGAAGCCGGGGATCAAACCACGCTGCTGCGAAACCAGCTCGAAGCGATGCCCGACGGCGGAACCGTTGTGATTTCGGCGCCCGCCAACCCCTACCGCTGTCCGCCCGGCCCTTACGAGCGCGCCAGCCTGATCGCGTGGTATCTGAAAACCAACAAGCCGAAATCGAAGCTGCTGCTGCTGGATTCCAAGGACGTGTTCTCGAAACAAAAGCTGTTTCAAAACGCGTGGAAGGAGTTCTACCCCAACCTCGAATGGGTTTCGCAGTCGTCCGGCGGCACGGTCGTGTCGGTCGATCCCGCGACGCTGACGTTTGTAACCGATTTCGACAAGCACAAGGCCGATGTCGGCAACGTCATTCCGCCGCAGAAGGCTGGCGCCATCGCGGCGATCGCGGGCGTCGCGGACAGGACCGGCTGGTGTCCCGTCGATCCCGTCACGTTCGAATCGACGCTGCGGAAAAACATCCACGTTGTCGGCGACGCGTGCATTGGCGGAGCGATGCCGAAGTCGGCCTTCGCCGCCAACGCGCAAGCCAAGGCCTGCGCGGCCGCGGTGGTGTCGTTGTTGCGCGGCGCGCCGCCGCCCGAACCGCTGTTGCTCAACACCTGCTATTCGGTGGCGGCGCCGGGATATGGATTCTCCGTCGCCGGCGTTTACAAGCCGGGCAAGGGCCTGTTGCTGGAAGTCCCGGGCTCCGGCGGCACAAGCCCCGTGGATGCGCCGGCGTCGCTGCGCGAAGCGGAGGCGAAGCTCGCCAGCGGATGGTTCAACACCATCGCGGCGGAAGTGTTTGGCTGAACGGCGCTTGCGTCGCGGCGCGCGGCTCTTGACCGCCGCTCCGCGTCCGGCGAAAACCGTCGCACAACAATCACCGCGTGAGGAAACAATGAGCGAGCAGCCCGCGCCGCGCATCGGCATCGACCCCTATCTCGACTGGATCAAGGCCGAGGGCCTGCCGACCTACGAGGATTACGGCCTTTATCTCTTCGACCTCGAAACGAAGCCCTGGGCGCGCGTCGGCGTGAAGGCGGCGGCCTGCCATTTGAAGGGCCGCGGCGACTTCGCCAACCAGTTCCTGTTCGAGATTCCGCCCGGCGGCTCGACCATTCCGCAAAAGCACATCTACGAGGAGATCGTTTACGTGCTTGAGGGCGTCGGCTCGACGCAGCTTGAATTCGCCGACGGCACCAAGCGCGGCTTCGAGTGGGGCCCGCGCTCGATGTTCGCGATTCCGCTGAACGCGAAGTACCGGCACTTCAACGCCAGCGGCCAGAAGCGCGCGCTGATCGTCGCGACGACGAATTTCCCGATGATCATGAACACCTTCTACAACGAGAAGTTCATCTTCGACACCAGCTTCGAGTTCTCGGAACGGCTTGGCAAAGAGGGCTATTTCTCCGGCGAAGGCGACCTCGTGATGTCGCGGCCCGGCAACCACATGTGGGAGACGAACTTCGTTCCCGACCTGATGGACTTGAAGCTGCAGGAGTGGGGCGACCGCGGCGCGGGCGCCACCAACATCATGTTCGTGCTCGCCAACAGCCTCATGCACGCGCACATCTCCGAGATGCCCGTGGGCACCTATAAAAAGGGCCACAAGCACGGGCCGGGCACGCATGTGATGATCGTCGACGGCACCGGATATTCCCTGCTGTGGCACGAGGGCGACAAGGACTTCATGCGGCTCGACTGGAAGCACGGCATGGTGTTTCCGCCCGCCGACAGGCAGTTCCACCAGCATTTCAACACCGGCGCCACGCGCACGCGCTATCTCGCCACGGGGGTGGGAAGCATCCGCTATCCGATGTTCGCCTTCAAGCGCCGCGCGTCGGGCGCCGATGGCGGCAAGGTCATGGTGTCAACGAGCGTCAAGGAGGGCGGCGACCAGATTGAATACGCGGATCAGGACGCCCGCATCCATCCGCTCTTCGTCGAGGAGATGCGCAAGAACGGCGTGCCACACAAAATGCAGCCGTATTTTCCCGAAAGCGAAGCGGCGGAGTAGCCGGGAGGCGAGTGATTCCTTCTCCCGCCATGCGGGAGAAGGATGTCGCGCTTGGCTGGCGGAGCCAGGAAGGGATCGAGACTTTGAGCGCGGCCGCGTCCAGTGAAATCCTGCGCCTTGGCGTCGCCGGCCTCGGCGTCGCGAGCACGCTGTTTCTTCCCGGCGTCGAGAGCTACGCCGGCGCGCGCGTTGTCGCCGCCGCCGACCCGCGCGCCAGCGCCCGCGAGGCCTTCGCGAAAAAATACGGCGGGCGCGCGCACGAAAGCGTCGCGGCGCTTTGCGCCGACCCCGACGTCGATGTGATCTGGATCGCGACGCCCAATCAATTGCATTGCGCGCACGCGGTCATGGCCGCCGAGCATGGCAAGCATGTCGTCTGCACCAAGCCGATGGCGCTGAGCGTCGAGGAATGCGAGCGCATGTGCGACGCCGCCGACCGCGCCGGGGTCAAGCTGCTGTGCGGCCAGACCTACAGCATGAGCCCCGACATCCAGGCGATGTGGAAAATCGCGAGGTCGGGCGAGCTTGGCCGCCTGATCTCCATCAACACGTGGCTGTCGACGGACTGGCTGTTGAAGCCGCGCGTCGACGAGGAGATCGATGAAAGCCTCGGCGGCGGCGTTGTGTTCCGGCATTCGCCACACCTCATCGACACCATCAGGCTGCTTGGCGGCGGCAGGCTGCGCAGCCTGCGCGCGCATGTCGGACGCTGGATGCGGGAGCGTCCGTGTCCCGGCGACTTCTCGGTCTTCATGGAGTTCGAGGACGGCACGCCGGCGATGATCGCCTACAACGGCTACGGCTATTTCGACACGTCGGAACTGACATGGGGCGTTGGCAACCGCATGTATTCGGATGAGGAGCGCGTGCGCGTGCGGCGGGCGCTGCGCGGCGGCGGGGTCGACAACAACGTCGCCAAGGAAGGCATGCGCTTCGGCGCGGCGGCGAGCGACGCGACCAGCGCCGGCTCCGGCCACAACACGAAGGCCGGAAGCCGCGCGGAAATCGGCTGGTTCGGCGTGACGGTCGCGAGCTTCGAGCGCGGCGACATCCGGCAGGGGCCGAACGGAATCCTCGTCTATGACGACGACGGTTGCCGCGAAGTCCCGGTCTTCGGCGGCCGCGGCACGGGCATGCTGGAAATGAAGGAGATGCGCGAGGCGGTGTTCGAGGGCAAGCCAATCGTCCACGACGGCCGCTGGGCGATGGCGACGCTCGAAGTCGGCGCGGCGATGGTTGTGTCGAGCCGCGAGCGGCGCGAAGTCATGCTGGAAAAGCAATGTGGATTGGCGGAGTGAAAGCGAAACGTCAGGCTTGAACCTTCGGCTTTCGCCCGCGGCGGCCGGCCTCCTTGGGCGCCGCCGCGGAAACAGCCGGGGCTTTCTTCACCGCGTTGGCCGGGCCCAATCGCCGCTTGAGTTCGTCGATTCGGGCCGCCGAAACCTGGCGGGATTCGGTTTCGATCGCCCGGTAGAGCTGCACCACCGCCCGACCCAGCAGGCTTAGCCGGGCGTTGGGGCCGCCCCTGCCGCCGAGCCGCGTTTCCACCAACGGCCCCTCGAACATGTGGTTCAACTCGTCGATGAGCAGCCACGCGCGGCGATAGGACATGTCCATCGCCTTCGCCGCCGCCGTGATCGAACCGGCGCTGTCGACGGATTCGAGAATCCGGACCTTGCCCGGCCCGAGCTGCCGATTCTCGTCGAAATCGAGACGAAGGGTCAGACGTGTCATGGCGCCCCGCGTCTCCTATCGCATTTTAAGAATGGTCACCGTGTCGCTGCTGGGATTGGTGGACGCGCGCAGAGGGGCGACCTGCTCGGGCGTCGTCGCCGGCGCTTTGTTGCCCCATCCCGAACGAATGAAAGTCGCGACGGCGGCGATGTCCTTGTCGGACATAAGCACGCGGAAGGGCGGCATGCGATAGGCGTCCGGCGCGCCGTTTTCGACCGCGTGGCCGGCGCCGTTGAGCACGATGTTGATCACCGACGACGCGTCGTTGTCGAGCACGGTCGGATTGCCGGCGAGCGGCGCGAGCTGGTCGCCGGCGCCCTTGCCGTCGGCGCCGTGGCAATAGACGCACTGCTTCAGATACAGCGCCGCGCCAGGATTGGCGGGCGCGACCGCTTGCAGCGTCTTCGCGGTGGCGTCGTCGTAGGCGTAGACGGAGCTTTCCGCCGCCGTCGCCGGCAGCGATTTCAGATAAGACGCCACCGCGCCCGCGTCGGCGTCGCTCAGGTATTGCGTGCTGTTGTTGAAGGCGTCGAGCATCGAGCCGTAGACGATGCCGTGCTCGTTGCGGCCATGCAGCAGGAACGCCTTCACGTCGTCGGCGGACCAGCGGCCGAGGCCGACGTTCTTTTCGCCGCGCAGGCTCGCGGCCTTCCAGTTGTCGAGGGGCGCGCCAGCGAGATAGTCGGCGCTTTCGTCGGAGAGCGCGACCTCCTGGAACGCCGGCCCGCGCGGCGTGTGGCAACTGCCGCAATGCCCAAAACCCTGCACGAGATAGGCGCCGCGGTTCCAAACGTCGTCGTGTCCCGCCTTCGCCGCGTAGGGCTTGCCATCCACGAAGGCGAGGTTCCAGAAGGCGAGCGGCCAGCGCTGGTTGAGGGGCGCGGCGATTTCGGAGGGCTTGTTGGCCTGAGCCACCGGCGGCACCGAATATTTGAAATAGTCGTAGAGCCGCCGCACGTCGTCGTCCGACAGCTTGGCGTAGGAGGGGTAGGGCATCGCCGGATAGAGCCGGTGCCCGTCCTTCGCCACGCCGCGGCGCACCGCGTTGTCGAAATCCGCGAGGCTATAGCCGCCGATGCCGGTGTTCGCGTCGAAGGTGATGTTGGTCGAATAAATGTTGCCGAGCGGCGTGCCCATGGCGAGGCCGCCGGCGAAAGGCTTGCCTTCGGGCGTCGAATGGCACGCGACGCAGTCGCCGAGCCGGGCGGCGTATTCCGCGGCGTCGGGCGGCGTGCGCTCGCCTCCGGCGGCGGAGTCGAACGGGCTGGAGGGCCGATGCAACGCGACATAGGAGCCGATCGCCCCGACGCCGACAATGATAGCGCCAATCGACTTAAGCCAGCTGTTCATTTCACGCCCTTCCTCGTCGGCGGCATATCCGCCTTTCGACTGACGCGGCCGCGTCGCGGCCGGAGGAAGCGCCGGCGCGTCTCCACGCGTGGCCCAGTTGCCTCCCCATCGCCGCGAATAGCACGCCTGCGCGGCGCGCGCATCCCCGGGGTTGGCTGGCGGCGATGGCGACGCGCGGCTTTCTAGGCGGGGGCCCTGTCCGGCCATCCCGCCACAATCTCCACCGCCGCCTCCGGCTTCGCCCAGACGAACTCCGGCAACTGGTGGCGCGCGAAGGTGTGCTGGCGTTTGGCGTAGCGGCGCGTGTCGCTTTTGCCGCGCGCCACGGCCTCGTCGAGCGACGCCGCGCCGCGCAAAAAGTCGATCAGGCCGGGCACGCCGTGGGCGCGCATGACGGGCAGGGCGGGGTCGAGGCGGCGGTCGGCGAGCGCGCTTGCCTCGTCGAGCGCGCCGTTCGCCATCATGGCCTCGAAACGCGCGTCGATTCGCGCCACGAGTTCGTCCCTTGCCGGCGCGATGAACACCGCCGCGCAGTCGGCTATGTCGAGCGGCGGCGTTCCGCGCGCGCCTTGAAAATCCGCCAGGCTGCGGCCCGTCGCTTCGAACACTTCGAGCGCGCGCAACAGCCGCTGGGGATCGCTCGGCCGCAACCGCGCGGCCATCGCCGGATCGATTTCCGCGAGGCGCGCGTGCAGCTCCGCCGGCGCGGCGCCTTCCGCCCGCGCGCGGACGCGGGCGCGCGCTTCGGCCGGCACCGCGGGAATATCCGACAGGCCGCGAATCAGCGCCTTGAAATAGAGGCCGGTGCCGCCGACGAGGACAGGCAATCGATTCGCCGCGCGGGCGCGGGCGAGCGCGCCGGCGGCGGCTTCGAGAAAGCGGCCAACGGAAAAATTCTCCGCGCCGTCGACGAAACCATAGAGATCATGCGGCGCCAGCGCCATCTCGTCGTCGCCCGGCCGCGCTGCGAGCACGCGGAGATCGCGGTAAACCTGCATGGAATCGACGTTGATCACGACGCCGTTCAGCCGCCGCGCCAGCTCGACCGCGGCGGCGGACTTGCCGCTGGCCGTCGGCCCCGCGATAAGGACGGCGGCGGGCCGCCGATCCCCCTTCATGGCTGGCCCGTCCCGTGATGGAAGACATGACCAGCGAACCGACCCAAGCCCCGCCGACCCAAGTTCTGGCAACGCATGTCCTGACCCTTGTTGGCGCGCCCTCGCGTCCGCCATCGCTCGACAACGCGCGGGTTGGGGAACTCGCGCCGCATTTGCCTTCGCCCGGCGCGCCGCGCTGGCTCGACCCCGGCTACGCGCTCGATATCCCATTCGCGCCGCGGGGGGAATTCGACGCGAAGAAGCTGGCGGCGGCGCTGCGGCTCGAACTCGGCGACGCGCCGGTCGATGTCTTCGTCCAGCCGCTCGCCTTTCGGCGCAAGCGCCTGTTCCTCGCCGACATGGATTCGACCATGATCGGCCAGGAATGCATCGACGAACTCGCCGACCTCGTTGGCAAGAAAGCCGAGGTCGCGCCCATCACGGAACGCGCCATGCGCGGCGAACTGGAGTTCGAGGGCGCGTTGCGCGCGCGCGTGGCGCTGTTGAAAGGGCTTTCCGCCGATGTCGTCGACCGGGTGATCGCCGAGCGCGTCGTGTTGACGCCGGGCGGAACGACGCTGGTGAGGACGATGCGCGCGAATGGCGCCTACGCGGCGCTGGTGTCGGGCGGGTTCACGCTGTTCACAAGCCGCGTCGGCGCGATGATCGGCTTCGACGAAGACCGCGCCAACACGCTGCTCGTGGAAAACGGCGTTTTCACCGGCTTCGTCGCCGAGCCCATTCTCGGACGCGAGGCTAAATTCGAAGCGCTGGTCGACCTGCGCGCGGCGAAGCGTCTCGTCAAGGATGAAACCATGGCGGTCGGCGACGGCGCCAACGACCTCGCGATGATCAAGGCGGCCGGCCTCGGCGTCGCCTTCCACGCCAAGCCGGCGGTCGCCGCGGCCGCCGCCGCGCGGATCGACCACGGCGACCTCTCGGCGCTGTTGTTCGCGCAAGGTTACGCGCGCGGCGAGTTCGTGGCGTAGGCTTTACGCCGCCGCCGCCTTCGCGAGATCGCCGGCGTTCGCCAGTCCTTCGAGTTTCCAGCACAACTCGCGCAGCGCGTCGGCTTTCGCCACGGGCAAGACATCGCGCGCGAGGCCGTCGAACTTGGCGTTGAGCGCCTTGTCGTCCATGGGCCGCTCAAGGCTGCCGATGGCGTGTTCGACGTGCTTCTTCAACACGCGGCCGTCGTTGAGCGTGATTTCGACGAACACCTCGTCTTCGCGGATGTCGTCGCGCGCGCGCGCCTGGACCTTGTCCCGCAGCGTCATGATCTCGGCGTCCCGCACCACGGCGTCGGCGTATTCGCGCTCGCCCGCGGCCCCGTGAATGATCGCCGCCGCGCAGGAATGATAGACGCTGAATTTGCCTTCGAGGCCGGTTTGCGGCGTCCGCTTGCCGGTGAGCTCAAGCACCAGCGGATCGACGATCAATTCGACGCTCTTGACGTCGGCCGCTTTCAAACCGTGCTCGTTTCGGAGTTGGATGCAGCCGTCGATGGCGGGATGGATGACGATGCCGCAGGCGAAGGGCTTGTAGGAATTCAGCGCGGTCTCCCAGACCTCGCCGAGCCCGCGCGTCACTTCCTCGAAATCGCGCGACGCCGACATCACGTGGGCGAAGCCGCGCGGCGCCTCGAGCACGCGGTTCGAGCTGGTGAAGCCTTGTTCGGCGAGCAGGGCCGCCGCCATGCCGTTGCGCGCCGCCGCGCCCGGATGGAAGCTCTTGCACATCGTGCCGAACATTTCGCGGAAACCCGAGGACTGCGTGCCGGCGACGCCGAGCGCCCAGATCATCCTCTGTTCGTCGAGGCCAAGAATTTTGCCCGCCGCCGCCGCCGCGCCGAACACGCCCGCCGTGCCGGTGATGTGCCAGCCGATGTCGTAATGCGCGGGATAGACGGAATTGCCGATGCGGCATTCGACTTCGACGCCGAGGATGAAGGCGTGCAGCATTTGCGCGCCCGTCATCGGCCGATGCTCGGCCATCGCCACCACGGCGGACGCCACCGGCCCGGCGGGATGAATGATGGTTTTCAGATGCGTGTCGTCGAAGTCGAAGACATGGCTCGCCATGCCGTTGATCAGCGCCGCGTTGAGCATGTCGAATTTTTCGGAGCGCCCGAGAATGCTCGCCTGCGCCGGCCCCGAGAACGGCTTCAGCGCCCTGATGGCGAAATCGATCGTTTCATGGCGCGAGCCGCCGACGGCGCAACCCGTCCAATTCAGCATCGAGCGCACGCCCGATTGCCGCACCGCGGCCGGAATCGCGTCGAATTTCGAATCGACCACCCATTTGGCGAGGTGGCGGGTGACTTCGGTCATGGGCATGCCTTCGCGGTTGAAAACGCCGATTCCAATTGAATTCGCGGCCTTATGCGACGGCCCGCGGAGCTTGGCAACTGGATGGCTTGGCAACCCGATGGCGTCACGCCCGCGGCAACGGCGGCGGCGGCGGCGGGTTTCGCCTCGCCGTCCGCGGCAGGCTGATCAACGCGCGCAAGCCCGCGTCGAAATCGGCGTCGAGCGTCATCGCGCCGCCGTGCAGGTCGGCGATCTTGCGGCATTCCGCCAGCCCCATGCCCTCGCCCGGAACATCGGCCGGCGCGTCGAGGCGCTCGAAGAAGTTGAACGCGCGGCGCCTGAGATGCGCGGGAACGCCGACGCCGTTGTCGGTGAAGGTCGTCAACACGCCGTCGGCCTCCTCGTGGCACGCCACGACGATGGCCGCGCCTTCGCCGGCGTGTTTGACGACGTTGTCGACGAGGCGGCGGAACAGGCCCGAAACCAGCGCGAGGTCGCCCTCGACGGCGAGCGTGTCGCGCAACTGGACGTGGACGCCCGCGGAGGCGAGCGCGCCGCGGGCCTGCGACATGGCGATCTCGACGGCTTCGCCGATGTCGAAGCGGCGCGGAACAATGTCGCGCTCGGTCAGGCGGATATACCTGTCGAGAGCGCCCATCATGCGGTCGACGCGCTCGACGACGACGCGGATTTGCAGCAGGTAGTCTTGGCGCGCCCATTCCTTGCCCTTGTGGGTGGGATCGGGATCGAGCAGGAAGCGCGAGAAGAAGTCGATCTGCCGCAGCGGCGCGCGCAAATCGTCCGCCACGGCTTTGCCGAGGCTGTCGAACTCGGCGGTGAGCTTGTGCAGGTCCTCGACGCGGGCGCGCAGGTCTTCGGCCTTGCGCGTGGCCTCGGTCACATCCTCGCAGAAGAGGATCGTGCCGCCGATTTCAGCGCCGACCCGGCGCCAGGGCGCCTGCGCCAGCCGCTGCCAGACGGGTCGCCCGCGCGACGTCGACTTCTCGACGCGCGACGAGGGCACGCCGCCTTCCATGGCCAGGCGCAAGCGGTCGGCCACGCCGGGCCAGGTCAGGGGCGAGGCCGTCTCGACGCCGGGCTGGATTTTGGCCGGATCGCCCTTCTCCTGCTTCCAGCGCTCGGATGTCGCGACGACGCGAAGATCGGCGTCGAGCATCGCCACGGCGGCGGGAACATGCTTCACGAACAGCGCCATCATTTCGGCCTGCTCGGCGATTTGCGCCTGTTGTTCGCGCACTTTTTCCTCGAGCAGCCGCCTCTCGCGCTGCTCTTGAGCCGTCGTTTGCTGGACATCGACCCGGTCGCGCGCCGAGCGGGACAACGCCGCGTAGCGGTCGAGCGCGTCGAGCCAGTGAATGTCGATATCAACGGGGTCCGCGTCGATCCCGATCGACACGCCGGGAAGCGACAGGGGACGCGCGGCCTGCCGCGCTTCTACAATCGCCGTCCACAAGCCGGCGAACACCGGGGCTTCCTCGACGCGCCGTCCCGCCGGCGGCGCCCAGGCGACGGCGGGCCCGTGAACGGAAACGACCACTCCAGCGGAGTCGAACACGCAGGCGCCGATCGCGCCCACGGCGTGGAGCGCGTCCAGCAATTCAGGCTTGAGGTCGTCGGACATTTCGCGCGTCCTCCGTCAAAGGCCTCTGCGACGCACAGCCGCGGCGAGCGACGCGAACATCTCGCCAACGCCGGCGCCGGTCAGCGCGCTGGTGAGCGTGGCGCCCGGAACCGCGGGCGCGGCCGGCGCCAGGTCGCGTTTGTTGACCACGCGGGCGACGGGCCTGCCGGGGAAGCGGTCTTCGAACTCGGTGGCCATCGTCCGCATGTTTTCCAGGCTGGCCGCGCGCGTCGCGTCGGCGACGACAATGGCCGCCGCCGCGCCGAGGATATAGCTGGTGCGGAACAGGGTCTGGCCAAAGTCCCCGTCGGTGTCCCACAGCACCAACCGCATGGTTTCGCCGCCCAGGTCGGCGGGCAGGGCGACATCGTGGGTGAGTATGTTGACGCCGATCGTCGTTTTGTAGTCGCTGTCGAAACGGTCGAGGACAAGCCGCTTGGCGAGCGAGGTCTTGCCAACGCCAATCGCGCCCAGCAGCATGATCTTCGCCGATTTGATCATGGCGAAACCTCCCCCTCGTAGGGGAGTTCGAACACGGCGCGGCGATTGAGTTCGCCCACGCCCCGCGCCATGGATTGCGCGGGCGCCTCGTAGGCGCGGCCGACGGTGACGATCTTGTCGCGCGCCACGCCGCGGTCGGCGAGAAGATCCGCGGCGGCGTCGGCGCGCTTCTTCGAAATCTCTTGATTCCGCGTTCTGCTGCCGGTCTCGTCGGTGTGGCCGACGATGCGGATGCCGAGGCCCGTGTCTTTGAGCGCGGCGGCGAGAGCGTCGAGCCGTTCGTCCATTCCGGGCCGCGGGGACGGCTTGAGGCCGTCGAAATAGATCGCGAAGCCGTCGATGAGAGCCTGAACGCGCGCGCGGGGCGTGTTCACCCGGTCGGCGAGATCGCCGACCTGTTTTCCCGCCTGGGAAATTTTTTCGCTGGCGGCGGCGATCTTGTCGTTGGTGGCGGCGAGAAGCGCCGTGGTCGCCGCCTGCTCGGCCCGCGCCGCGGCCAACTGGTCGGTTGTCGCGGCGGAGCGTTGAAGCGCGTCGATCCGCGCGCCGAGCGCGTCGAGCCGGGGCCCCAATTCGGCGATCGCGGTTCTGGCGTCGGCGATTTCGCCCGCCAGGGCCGCGCCGCTCGCGACGATTCCGACCTTCGTGGCCACGGCGTAGCCGCCGCCCGCTTCGCGCAAGGAACTGGCGAGGGCGTCGACATCCCCGTTCGATGGAGCGAGCCCGCGCAATTCGACGCGCCCGGCGGCGTGATCGACCGAAATCGCGAGCGGATAGCCGGCAAGCGCCGGGCGGCTTTCGACGCCGCTTGCCAGCGCCGAGCGCCATTCGTGTTCGCGCCATCCGCGGATCGCGGCGCGCACAGCGAGCCCGGCCACGCCGAACGCCAAAAACGCGATGACCAGCCGCGAGGGCCAGCCCGCGCGCTTTTTCCTGGCCGGCGCCGCGCGCGCCAACGCCTTTTCGATGAAATCGCGGAAAACCGCGTCGTTGGCGACGCCGTCGCGCCCGAATTGCTCAAGCCAGGCGAAAGAGTCGCGGTCGAGGCTCGCCCTTTGCGCGGCGCGAAGCGGCGCGTTGAATTCGCACGCGACAATATGCGTGGGCGACACGCGGGTGTGAATGTCGCGGCCGCCGAAATCGAGCGTTCTGAGGTCGCCGCCGTCGCCGAGCGCGTCGCGGGCGAAGCCCGACAGCGCCGCGAGCAATCCGCCGATCAACTGGTCCTTGTCGTCGCGCGCTTGGCCAGCGCTCCAGCCGGCGAGCAACTCGCCGCTGCCGCGCGCCAGAAACCAGGCGCGCATCAGCCGCGTTCGCGAGGAATCCCCCATCGCGAGTTCGCCAACCGGCTGGCCCGACATCCGCGCGCGCAGCCGCAGTTTCCAGCGGTCGAGCGAGGTGAGCGCGTCAAGACGCTCGTTCACCGCGGCCATCGCCTCGCGGACGGCGTTCGACACCGCGGCGACCACGAGTTGGCCGGTCAGCGGGTAGAGCGCCTCGACCATCATGTCCTTGGAGTTTTTGATCTCGTTGCGGATCGCCGCCACCACGACGGGCGCGACCGCCTGCGCGAGGTCCCGATGGCGCGCGACTTCCGCGCGCTGGAACGCTTCGACCAGGATTTCGGCGGTCGCCGCCTCCAAGCGAGGCGCGTCGCCGAGCCGCCGGTCGAGCGCCGCGGCTGTGTTCTCAACCGTTTCGAGGCGGGCGGCCTCGTTGCGGAACAACAGGGTTTTAAGCCGCCCAAGCCCGTCCGCGTCGTCGTTCGCCGGCTTGGGAAGCGGCCCGGCCATGGCTTATTTCCCGCTCGGCCCCGTGGCCAGTTTGCGCACATGCGCGCCGAGGTCGGCGATGGCCGAGCCAATCGCTTCGATCGTCGTCGCGTGGCGCCGCTCGGTGTCGACGGCCATCTGGTCCATGCGCGCCTCGACCGCCGAAAATCGTTCCAGCATCTCCCTGCGCAGCGAATCGATCGTCTGGTTGATTTCCGTGTGCTTCTGGTCGTTGTTTCGCTGCGTATGCCCAAACAGCAGCTCGCGCACCTGATCGATAGTGGGATCGGCCGGCATGGTGTCCATCTTTTCCACGTTTGTCTCGTCCTTCGATTCCGCCATTTCGCGTGTCGGCGGATTGCTTTTCCTTGCGGCAGTGCTCATGAATTCTCTCCTGCGGCATGCCATAGCCGTTTCCCGGCTCGTGGCCAATAGCTATGCCGCGACGGGAATGTTTTGCGACGGGAGCGTTTTCACGTTCTTGGCGAATGGAGGATGAACGAGGGTGTCGGACGAAACGGACAAGTCGGCGCGCGTTCCCCTGGGAGATATCTTCCGCGTATTCTTCGAAATCGGCCTGCTCAGTTTCGGCGGCGGCCTGGTGAGCTGGATTCACCGCGAGGTCGTCGGCAAGCGCCATTGGATCGAGGACAAGGAGTTTCTCTCCGGGGTGGCGCTATCGCAAATTCTGCCGGGTGTGAATTCGACCAACGTAGGCATCTATGTTGGCCAGCGCCTGCGCGGCGCGCCGGGCGCCCTGGTCGCCTTCGCGGCGATGCTGACGGGGCCTTTCATCGCCGTTCTGATCGCCGCGACGACCTACCGTTGGCTATTGGCGTTGCCGGGCTTCAGCGCGGCGGTCGCCGGCGTCGCCGCGGTCGCCATCGGCATGTTGCTGCGCTTTGGCATGGAAGCCGGGCGCGTCGCCGCGCGGGGCCCCGCCGCGATCGCGGTCACGGCGGCGACTTTTTTCGCGGTTGGAATCATGCGCTGGCCCATGCTCGCAGTGGTCGCTGTCATGGCGCCGGTGTCCATCCTCGCCTGCTGGCCGCGCGGCGAAGCGAAGGGCGGCGTCGATGCGTGACAATATCTACCTCGACCTGATCGCCGTCCTCGCGCCGTTGTCGCTCGCCGCGGTTGGCGGCGCCACGGGTCTTTACGCCCCCTTCCAGAATGATTTCGTCGAAGTCAGGCACTGGGTGACGCAAAAGGAATTCGTCGATCTCTTCGCCGTCGCGCGTTTGGCGCCGGGGCCAAGCTCGATGCTGGCGCCGATGATCGCGTTTCAATACTCGGGATTTCTGGCGGCGCTGGTGGCGGCGCTGGCGCTGTATCTCCCCTCTTCGGCGGCGGTTTACGGCGCCGGGCTAGTCTGGGAACGCTATCGCGAGAAGCCATGGCGCAAGGCGGTGGAACACGGCCTCGCGCCGGTCGCCGCCGGCCTGGTGCTGTCGGGCGTGGTGAGCCTTTTGCGCGTTGTCGACGGCGGCCCGTTCGCCTGGGCTATGGTCGTTTGCGCGGCCGCCGTGTTGACGCTGAGGCCGAAGACTCATCCGCTGCCGCTGCTGGGCGCGGGCGCGGCGATTTTTTTGGCGGCGCATTTCGCCGGCCTGAGCGTTTGAACGCCGAGGCGGGCAGGTAAAACACCTCGCCGGCGCTCTCCTGGGTGTCGAGCCAGAGGAAGGGCAGGTCGGGATATTCGGCTTCCAGAACCTCCCGATCTTCGCCGATCTCGCAAATCAGCGCGCCGCCGGGTTCGAGGTGGTCGCCCACATCGGCGAGAATCCGGCGCACGATGTCGAAGCCATCGACGCCGCTGGCGAGCGCCATTTCCGGTTCGTGACGGTATTCCGGTGGGAGATGGCCCATCGCTTCCGCGCCGACATAGGGCGGATTGCTGAGAATGAGGTCGTAGCGCCGGCCCTCCACCGGGGCGAAGAGGTCGCCAAGCAGGAGCGTCACAGTATCCTCCATGGCGTAGTCGGCCACGTTTCTCCGCGCCACCTCCAACGCGTCGGCGGATAAATCCACCGCGTCCACAATGGCGGTGGAGAATACGCCCGCCGCGAGCAGCGCCAGGCATCCGGAGCCCGTGCAAAGGTCGAGCGCGCTTGAATAATTTCCGGGGTCGCCGAGCAGGCTCCCCTCGCCGACAAGCGCGTCGTTCCGCAGCAGTTCGCCAATGAAGGAGCGCGGCACAATCGCCCGTTCGTCCACATAAAAGGGCGCGCCGCCGACATAGGCCTTGTTGAGCAAATAGGCCGCTGGCTTGCGTGTTTTCACGCGGTCGTCGATCAGTTTCGCGAGCCTTTTCCGCTCGTCGGGCAACAGCCGCGCGTCGAGAAAGGGATCGAGTTGGTCGATGGGGAGACGCAGCCCTTCGAGGATCAGATACGCCGCCTCGTCCAGCGCCGTTGTCGCGCCGTGGCCGAAGAAAAGATTGGCCGCGTTGAAGCGGCTGATCGCCCGCCGCAGGAAATCGCGCGGCGTGTGGAGATGTTCGGCGTCCGACATGAAAAGCGCGTCCTCGCGGCAAAAAGCGACGGATAGGCTGTTTCGGGCGGGGCGACAAACGGCGGGTTGTCCTCACCCCCCCATCAGCTTACCCACCACCCGCGCCGTGTAATCCACCATCGGCACAACGCGGGCGTAGTTCAGCCGCGTCGGCCCGATGACGCCCAACACGCCGACGATGCGCTGCTGCGCGTCGCGGAAGGGCGCGGCGATCATGGAGGAGCCAGACAGCGAGAACAGCTTGTTTTCCGAGCCGATGAAAATGCGCACGCCGTCGCCAACTTCGGCGCGCGACAACAGGTCGATCACATCCCTTTTGGTTTCCAGATCGGCGAACAGGCTGCGAATGCGCTCGATGTCCTCGGCGGCGTTCAGGTCCTCCAGCAAATTCGCCTGTCCGCGGACGATCAGTTGCTGGTTGTCGCCGAGGTTGGCCCAGGTGGCGAGGCCCGCGTCGACGAGCCGCGCCGTCAATCCGTCGAGTTCCGCGGCCGAACGCGCGCGCGCCGCCTCGATTTCCGCCGTCGCCTCGGTCAGCGTGCGCCCGCGGATGCGCGCGTTGAGATAGTTGCCGGCCTCGACCAGCGCCGAGGGCGGCAAACCGAGCGGAACTTCGATGACCCGGTTTTCAACCGTGCCATCTTCCGACACCAGCACCGCCAGCGCCCGCGTCGGCTCAAGGCCCACGAATTCAATGTGCTTGAGCCGCGCGTTGTCCTTGGTCGTGACGACGACGCCGGCGCCGCGCGACAGGCCCGACAACGTGGTCGAAGCCCGCGCCAACATGTCCTCCAGAGGCCGGTCTCGCTCGGCCGCCTTGACTTGCGCGTCGATGCGCTCGCGCTCCTCGCGCGGCAGATCGCCGACCTGCAGCAACGCGTCGACGAAGAAGCGCAGGCCGATCTCGGTCGGCACGCGGCCGGCGCTGGCGTGCGGCGAATAGACGAGGCCGAGGTCCTCGAGGTCCTGCATGACGTTGCGCACCGACGCCGGCGACAGCGTCATCGGCAACATGCGGGAGAGGTTGCGCGATCCAAGCGGCACCCCCGTGGCGAGATAGCCATCGACGATGCGGCGGAAAATCTCGCGGGAGCGTTCGTTCAGGGCGGCGAGGCCACCCTTGTCGGCCATGCCGCGCCATAGCTCGTTGGTGGTGTTGGCCATGCGTCACACCATATGGGCGCCACGCTGGCGCGCAAGGAAATTTGCCGCGCGGTGTTATCCCCAATTAGGTGGGAACACACCGCGTTGCGCCTTCCCATCATGCGGCGTCGTGGGTAAAAGGAGGGATAATTCCCACTTTTGGTCGCCCATGAACGTCGTCATCGTCGGTTCCCGCTATTTCGGCCAGGAAGTCCTCTCGGCGCTCGCCGGCGAGCGGGGCCTGGTTATTTCGCGCGTTGTCGCCATCGCGGCCGACGACCGGCTGTTTCTCGCCGCCAAGGCGCGCGGGATTGAGGCCATTGTCCACGAGAACCCCCATCTGGTAACGGGCGCGCATATTCCCGCCGGAACGGATCTGATCGTGACCGCCCATTGCCATGCGCGGGTGACCCCCGACGCGCTGGCCAAGGCGAGGCTTGGCGGCATCGGCTACCACCCCTCGCTGTTGCCTCGGCACCGCGGCATCGCCGCCATTGAATGGACGATCAAGGAGCGCGACCCCATCGCCGGCGGCTCGGTCTATCACCTCGCCGACCGCATGGATTCGGGCCCGCTGGCGGCGCAAGACTGGTGTTTCGTGAAAAAGGACGAGACCGCCCGCACGCTGTGGGAGCGGGCGCTGGCGCCCATGGGCCTGCGCCTGTTGCGGGAAGTGGCGCGCGGCGCGGCCGACACGGGAACCATCCCCGCGATTCCTCAACAGGAGGAATTCGCCACCAACGCGCCAAAGATCGGTTAAGCGCCAGGCGTCACCGCTTCGGGCTCAAAATTTCGGTCAGCCGGTCGCGCACGCCCGAGGTCGCCGCTGTCGCGCGGGAAACAAACGCCTCGATCGTTTTATAGTTGGTTGGATTGAGGTCGAGCTTCGACGATCGCCAATCATTCTGGAAATCGGCGTCGAGAACCATCTTGTCGAAGGCCGCGCGCAGCGCCGCCACCCGGTCGGGCGGGACGCCCGGCGCCGCGAGTATCGGCCGGGCGACGCCTTTCATCGCGTAGTAAAGCTCGGCCACCGGCCTGTCCGCGGGGTCGGTCACGAGGTCGATCGACAGCGGCACGTTGGGCAGATCCGGCGCTTTCGCCAGCGCGTTCTGCGCCAGAAACTTGAAATCGCCGGTCGCGAGCATCGTCGCGTTCTTCGATTTGATCTCGCTCCATGAGAGGTCCGCGAGCCCTTCAAGTTCGCCGCGCTGCATGGCCAGCACCACGTCGGCCGTGCCGGGATAACCCGAAACAATCTTGAACTTCGCTCCCGCGAGACCGTTCAAAACGCGCGCCGAGGCCTCGGAATCCGCCGTGGCGCCGGTGCCGCCGACCACCATCTCGCGTTTCAGAACGTCCTGGATCGAATTGATCGGCGACGCCTTCCACGCCGTGACCAGCGAAATCTCCGTCGAGACGTTGCCGATCCAGTTGAATTTCGCGAGGTCGTAGTGAACGCCGTTTTGATTGGTGAGCTGCGAAATCAAGACGCCGCGCTGCACGAGGCCAATAAACGTGCCGTCCCTGGGCGCGATGTTGTAGACGCGGTTGCTGAGCAGCACGCTGCCTGCGCCCGGCATGTTTTCGACCAGGATTTTGGGAGCGCCGGGAATAAAGTCGCCGAGATGTCGAGCGACAAGCCGCGCGAGCAGATCGTAGCCGCCGCCAGGGTCCGAGCCCACGAGCAGCGTCATCTGCTTGCCTTTGTAGAAATCCGCCACCGGATCGGCGAGCGCGGAGGCCGACGCGGCCGCGAGCGTGGCGAACGCGGCGCCGAGCCAGGGACGGACAAGGTCGGAGATCAAGATCGTCGCGTTCCAGTTGAATTCGTCCGCGCGTAACACGGTTCGACCCACGGGCAAAGCGCGACAACGCCCGCGCGTCCAACTAAAGTGTCCGTCGAAATCGATGAAAACACGGGAGGCCGGCATGTGCGAGGTTTGCGACGTGAGCGCGATGAACAGGCGTAAACTGCTGTCCCTCGGCGCGGCGGCGGGAACCTTCGCCGCCGCCGCGCCGGCGATGGCGCAGACGGCGCGGCCGGCGGCCGGGCTCCCCCCGCGTGGCGAAATGGTTATTCGCGGGGCGCATATTCTCACCATGGACCCGGCGCTGGGCGACATTCCCCGCGGCGACATCCACGTGCGGGACGGCGCGATCATCGCCGTCGCCGCCTCGATCCCCGCGCCCGGCGTTGCCTCGCTCGACGCGAAAAACATGATCGCCATGCCGGGGATGATCGAAACGCACTGGCACATGTGGGGCACAGCCGCGCGCAACATGGCGGGCGACGAGGAGGCGACCGGATACTTCCCCTACAGCCGCGTGTTGGGCGCTCTTTTCACGGCGGAAGACAACGCGAGGGGCGTGCGCATCGGGCTCGCGGAAGCGATCAACGGCGGGCTGACGACGGTCAACAACTGGTCGCACAACCTGCTGTCTCCCGAATACGCCGACGCCGAGTTGCAGGCGCACAAGGATTTTGGCGGCCGCGCGTTGTTCTCGTACGGCTATTCGCGCAAGACGGGGCAAAACCAGCCGCTGCCGCTCGACGATGTCGCGCGCGTGCAACGCGAGTGGATTCCGCGGCTGGAGGGACTGGTGACGCTCGGCATCGCGTCGCGCGGCCCGGAAAACAACAGCGTCGACATTTGCAAGGTGGAATGGGAAGCGGCGCGGAAAATGGGCGCGCGGATCACGACGCACATGGGCACGACGCGCGACGTGTTCCTGGCCAAACACGGCGTGCGGGCGCTCGCCGCTGCTGGGTTGCTGGGGCCCGACACGCTCCTTGTGCACAACACCAACACCGACCAGGCGGATCTGGACCTTATCGCCAAGACGAAAACATTCCTGAGCCTCAGCCCTTTCACCGAGTTGCGCACCGGCTTCGGCGTCACGCCCATTCTGGAAATGCTGGCCGCCGGCGACGCGGTGAGCCTGTCGGTGGACACGGCCCTGCTCTGCGGCAATTGCGACATGTTCGCGATCATGAAGGCGACGCAAAACATCGGCGACGGCGCGCGGCCAAGCGAATTCGCGCTGCCCGCCCGCCGCGTGCTTGAAATGGCCACTATCGACGGCGCCCGCGCGCTCGGCGTCGCCGACAAGGTCGGCTCGTTGACGCCGGGCAAGCGCGCCGACCTCATTCTTGTGCGGACGCGCGACCTCAACATGGCGCCGATGACGGAGCCGGTTCACATGGTCGTTCAGTCGGCGCAGCCCTCGAACGTCGATTTCGTCATGGTCGACGGGCGGGTGTTGAAGCAAAACGGCCGGCTGACCGCCGTTGACGTCGACAAGGTCGTCGACGACGTCAACGAGACCATGGAACGCGTGCGCGCCGAGGTGGCCAAGCAAAACCGGAGCGCGGCGGATGTGAAGGCCGCGCTGCCCAACCAGCATCCGGACGCGGGCAAGTAGAGGGCTACGGGGAAACCTCCTCGAGCACGCGGTCCTTCGTTTCCACGCCGAGCAGCCCCGTCACGACGGCGCCCAGAATCCCCACCGCGCCGAACATGGCGAAGACGCCGCCGACGCCGTGGCCCGGCAATACGTAGCCGACGAATATCGGCGCGAGCGTGGAACCGACGCGCGCCCACACCGACGCGCAGCTTGTGCCGAGGACGCGCATGCGCGTCGGATAAAGCTCGGGCGTGTAGAGCTGCGTGCCCGTCGACATGGTGCCGAGGAAAACGTAGCTCAACGCGGAAAGATAGAACACGAGATAGGCCGAAGGCGCGCCCGTCCACCAGATCGCGAAAAGCGGCAGCGAGCCGATGAGAAACGCCAGCGCGAACCACCAGCGGCGGCCGATGTAGTCGATGCCGAAAGCGACGAGCAAACCCGCCATGACGCTGGCGATTCCGTTCGCCGCTCCGAGCAGCAGCGCCTCGTCGACGGGCAGCTTGTAGATCGAAGTGAAGATCGTCGGCAGCCAGCCGTTGGTCCCGTAGGTGATGAAGAAGGCGCAGAACCACAGCGACCAGACCAGCATCGTGCGCTGGAAATAGCGGCCCTCGAACAACTCCATCAACCGGGTCGCCGCGACAGGTTTGACCAATTCGACGGGCTTTGGCGGCGGCAACGCCACGCCGCGGGCGGTTATGAAAGCCTCGACATCGCCAACAACCCGGTCGGCCTCCGCGGCGCGGCCCTTGTTGACGAGCCAGCGCGGCGATTCCGGCAGCAGCGTCCGCAGCAGCGCGGCGATGATCGCCGGCGCGGCGCCGATGAGGAACATGGCGCGCCAGCCCCAATGCGGCACCACCCACCAGCTGATCAGTTGCGACAGCGACAGGCCGACGCCGAACACCATTTGATAAAGCAGGAAGAAGCGCCCGCGCTTCTCCGCCCGCGACCATTCGTTGATGTAGGTGGCGGCGACGGGTATCTCGCCGCCGATGCCAATGCCTTGCAGAAAACGCGCGACCAGCAGCGACCAATAGCCGTCGGCGGCCGCGCAGACGAGCGACATGACCGAAAAAATGGCGACGCTCCACGCCAGCGCGCGCAGGCGCCCGTATCGCTCGGCCACCCAGGCGAAGGCCAGCGCGCCGATCAACTGGCCAACGAAGCCGATCGAAATGAGGGGTCCGATATCCGCCGGCGAGAGCCCCCATTCCGTGCGGAGCACCGGCAACGCCGAAGCGATGGCGATGAGGTCGAAGCCGTCGAAGAACGTCGCCGTGCCGACGATAAGGCGGGCGCGGATTTGCCACCAGCCGAACGGCATGCGCTCGATGCGCGCGACGATGGATTGTTCGGTGACGGCTTCCGCCATGGCGTTTCCCCCCTGTCACGCCGGTCATGCCGCGGCGGAAGCGTCCACGCAAGCCAGCGCTTGCCATGGGCGCCTCGCCGTCCCTATTGTGGCTGAGCGCGCGGAGGAAATCGCAATGGCGGCGGTCGATAATTCATGGGGCAATGGCCACGCGCGCGCCAGCGCCGGCGCCTTGGGAGGCGCGCTTTCGCCGGACGGCGCGGTTAAGATTTTCCGGGGCGTCCCCTACGCCGAGCCCCCTGTCGGCGCGCTGCGTTGGCGTCCGCCGCGACCCGTCGCCACGTGGAGCGGCCTTCGCCCCGCGACACATTACGGACCCGACAGCGTCCAGGCGCCGCGGCCGCGGGGTTCCGTCTCCGATTTCGGGCTTGGCGAAATCGGCGAGGACTGCCTCTATCTCAACGTCTGGAGCGCCGCGACGTCGCCCGACGAGCGCCGGCCGGTGATGGTGTGGATTCACGGCGGCGGCTTCGTCTATGGCTCGGGCCGACTGCCGATGTTCGACGGCGAGAACCTGGCGCGGCGGGGCGTCGTCGTCGTCACGATCAACTACCGTTTGGGGCCGCTGGGATTTTTGGCGCATCCGGACCTCGTGGGGGAATCCCCGCGGGGCGTCGCCGGCAACTACGGATTTCTGGACCAGATTGCCGCGCTCGAATGGACGCGCGACAATATCGCGAACTTCGGCGGCGATCCCTCGCGCGTGACAATCTTCGGCCAGTCCGTGGGCTCGAGCTGCGTCTGCAATCTCGTCGCCTCGCCGTTGACGAAGGGATTGATTCACCGCGCCATCAGCCAGAGCGGCGGCTCGATGTCGCCGATGGGCGCGCCGGGCGGCGGGTCGATGCAGTCGCTCGCCATGGCGGTTGAACAGGGGGTCGGATTCGCCGCCCGCCACGGGGCCAGGACTATCGAGGAATTGCGCCACAAACCGGCGGCCGCTTTGCAATTGCCGCCAGCGGGCCTGGCCGGCGCGGAACTCGATTCCGAGATGGCGCGCTTGCGCCTGTCGGGATGGATCATCGTCGATGGAAACGCGATTCCGGCGAGCGCGCATTCGATCTACCGCGACGGAAAACAGAACCATGTTCCACTGATTTCGGGCGCGAATTCGCACGAAGGCTCGACGCAGCCGAAGCCCAAGTCGATGGCCGCGCTCGAGGCGCAATGCGCGGCGCGCTTCGGCGCCATGAACGCCGCTTTTTTCGAGACATACAGGATCCGCGCCGCCGCGGATCCGCTCGAAGCGGCGCGCCTCGCGTTTTTCGAGGGCGGTTTCAACTGGCAAAACTGGAAACAGGCGCGTCTGCACGCGCAAGCCGGCAACGCGACCTATTCCTATCATTTCCGGCGGACGCCGGCGTTTCCGAAGGGCGCTGTGTTCTCCGACAACGCGACGGAAAACCTTGGCGCGTTCCACACCGCGGAAATTCCCTTTGTCTTCGACAACCTGGCGGCGCGCGACTGGCCGTGGACGGCGGAAGACCGGGCTTTCGCGAACACAATGTCGTCCTACTGGACGAATTTCGCCGCGACGGGCGATCCCAACGGCGTGGGTTTGCCGGAATGGCCGCGCTGCGATCCCGCCGCGGATGCCGCGATGATCTTCGGCGACACAGCGAAAGCGGCGGCGACGCCAGCGCGCGACCGTCTGGATTTTTGGGAGAGGCACTACGCGGCGACGCGCCCTGCGGGAGAGTAGCGGCCGGCGCGGCGGAGCTCAGCCGCCGGGCGTCGGAAGCACCGGCATGATCTCGACGGATTCGCCCGGAAAAACCGCGAAGTGCGGATGGCGCTCGAAAAGTTTGGCGGCCGCCTCGTGCGATTCGGCGCGCACAACAACGTAGGCCGCCATGCCGTTGCTTGTGTCCGCTATTCCGCTTTCGTCCACCCGCTTGGTCTTGCCGAGAGGTCCGCCGGCGCCGACGATGGACTCGTGGTGTTTTTCCGCCCACGCCTTCCAGGCCGCGATTCCTTTCGCCGCCTTCGCGTTCCGCTCGGCCTCCGGCAACGCGTTCCACGCCGCCATGCGGGGGCCGGTTTTGTCGCCGATGAAAACGGCCAGAAAAAGCTTGGTCTCGCTCATGCGCTGTCCTTTCGTGTTTAACGACGGCTCGAACTGTCGCCCCTATTGCGCGGCCTGCGAATGCTTCGCGCCCCACTTGGCGCATAGCAATCGCCAGCTTTCGGCCTTCTTCTTCTGCGCCGCGTCGACATCGGGCGGAATTTCAACGAACGGCGGGCGCAGCGGGCCGGGATCGACGTAGCCGGAATAGCGGATGCCGACCTTCGCCGCCGTCTCGCGCCAGGCTAGGTCTTTCGGCGTCGAGCCCACAGGCGGCGCGAGGTCGAGCGTGATTCTGGCCGCGGTCTCCATGTCGCCGCGGGCGACGGCGTCGCGCAGCGCCAGCAGCGGCGCGGGTCCAAACCACGAATCGATCGACCAGAAGCCGCGCGCGCCGAGGGGCGCGAACGCGGCGTATTGAAGCTGGTTGACGAACACCGTCATCTTGCCGCGCGCGAGCTCGCTCAATTGCATGAACTCGTGGATTTCGCGATGGCTGTCCTTCATCGCGACGACGGACGGAATTTTCAGGATTTCCCGCATGATTCCAAGGTTGAGCTTGATGTTGTGCAGCGGCGGGTTGTGGTAGATCATGATGCCGAGCTTGGGGAACATCCCGGCTATGTCGCGGTAGAAGCGGATGGCGTTCGCCGCGGACGAGGGGAAGTAGAAGGGGACGCCGAGCAGAACGCCGTCGGCCTTCGTGTCGGCGACGACCTTCATCTTCTCGACGACTTCGCGGCTGTTGAGGCTCGTCACGCCGACGAACATCCGGGCGCGGCGGTTGTTGATTTCCGTGGCGGCGCGCGTCAGCTTTTCGAATTCCGCGGGCAACAGCGTGTGAAACTCGCCGAAGCTGCCGCTCGTCGAAATGACGTTGGCGCCGTCGCCGATCATGCGGTCGAGGCCCTTCTCCAGCCTTTCGACGGAGATCGTGTCGCGCGCGTCGATGTCAGCCGCGTTGTCGGTGGCGAAGGCCGGCATCATCGCCATCAGCCCTCCGAGATCCTCGTGAGACACCATGGCCTACTCCCTCGACTGACTGCGTTCGATCCGCTTTCCGCGTTGGCGCGGCGGCGACGGCGCAAGGTAGCCGGAAAGGCCGGGCGGAGTAAACGGCGCGTTTCTCCTCTGTTTATGGAGAGGGAAAGCGTCGCTGGCTGGAACGAAATCAAATCCGAGCGCTTGGCGTTGTCAGCTTTTCGGCGCGCCGCGCGCCTCCAGAACGTGCTTGCCGTATTCGACGGCGGCCTGGTCCCAATAAAGCGCGTGATGCGAAGCCGCGGCTAGAAGGTTGCGGTATTGGCGCTGCAGCGCGCCGTCGAGAAACAGCGCGCGTCCGCCCGCGTGGTTGAACATCCGCGTCGCCGCCGCGACGCAGAATTGCGCGGCCAGGGCGACATTGCGCTTGGCCGTCGCCTTGTCGCCGGCGGTCACCTCCTCGCCACGCTCGACCTGGGCCAGCGCGTTTCGCAGGGTCGTCAGATACAATACCTCCGCCGCCGCGATCTCGCCCGACGAGCGCGCGGCGATCTCGCGCGTCGTGTCCTGAAGCGAGATTTGAACGCCGCGCGACGTTCGTGTCGCGGTGAGGTCGAGCCACTCCGACAGGACGCCCTGCGCCATGCCAACCGTCAGCGCGGTGAACCCCGATGTGGTGATTCCCGAGCCACGGGGGATTCGATAGACGAACGACGTGTTGATCTTGACGCCGGGGCCGGCGCCTTTGTTGGCGAGGCCGCCGTCAAGGAAGCGGTGCGCGGGCACGAAGACGTCTCTGACATCGATGCTTTTCGAGCCCGTGCCGGCGAGGCCCATGGTGTGCCAGTCGTCAACGATCGTGTAGTCTGTTTTGGGCACCAGGAAAAAATGCGGTCCGTCGCGGCGCTCGCCGTCATGGGCGTAGCCGCCGCAAATCACCCAATCGGCGTAGTCGACCCCGCTGCAAAAGGCGTGTCGTCCAGTGAACAGAAAGCCGCCATCGACGCGTTGCGCGCGCCCGACTGGATCGAAGGAGGCCGAAATCAACGCGTCGTTGTTGTCGCCCCAGACATCGATCTGGGCCTGGTCGGGAAACGTCGATGTCATCTGCGCGTGATCGGCCATGATGCGCTGGATCCAGGCCTGCGAGCCACAGGCGGCGGACAGGATTTGGGTGATTTCGCACAGCACATCCCAACCGACTTCGGAGCCGCCGAACCGATTTGGCTGCGTCGAGCGGATCAGTCCGGCCGCGACGTATTCGGCGACGGTCTCTTCCGGCACTCGGCGCAACCGCTCGCAACGCGCCGCGCGCTCGCGCAACGCGGGAACAAGGGCTTTGGCTCGACGAAGCAATTCTTCGCGGGAAACGGGCGCGGCGCGCGGGGCGGCGGTGTTCGCGGCCGCGATGTTCATGTGG
>CAIKAR010000045.1 GCA_903825465.1 uncultured Hyphomicrobiales bacterium
CCCGCGCGCCGGAGCCGCCCCGTGCCGCGTCCGCGCCGATGGCGCCGGCCGCCGGGCGCGGCCCCGGTTGGATCACCGATCTGCTGGCGCGGGCGTCACGCGACGAGTTGCAGCCGCAGCGTCCCGAACCGAAGCCGGCGCAGTCGCTCGACACCATCACGCTCGACATCAGCCGGATGGTGGATTCCGCCGCCGCCGAGGCGGCGTGGGAACGCTACTATCGGGGCGAGCCGGGCGCGTTCACGCGCGCGCTCTACACGCCGCAGGGTCTTGCCACCTTCGAGGAAATCGGCCGCCGCTATGGCTCGGACGCCGCTTTCCGCGACACAGTCGACCGTTACAGCCGCGAGTTCGAGCGCATCCTGGGCGACGTCGCCCGCGACGACCGCGGCGGCGCGCGCATCCGCGCCTATCTCGGCTCCGACAGCGGCAAGGTTTACACGCTGCTGGCGCACGCGACGGGCCGGCTGGAATAACCGGGCGCCGCCGCGACGCGAAAACGCGAAAGGGCCGCCTCCCGGGCGGCCCTTTTTGATTCGCAAACGACTAAAACCGGACGGCGGTCCAGCTCACCATGTCACGCGCCACCGAAGCGAAGGCCGCGTTGAGCGCGCGCGCGGCGCCGGCGCCGTCTTTCGCGTCGCCGGGCTCGCTGGCGGAAAAAACCTTCGCCGCCAGCACGCGGCCCGAACCCGTCGATACGAGTTTCGCGGAAATTTCCACAACCGCCTGGCCGGTGGCGATGTCTATGTCGAACCTGCGTATTTCCGTCGCCAGTTGCGCGTTGGCCTCGATGCCTTCGCCGGGCCGGGCGACGCGGGCGAGCAATCGGCTGTTTTCAAAGCTTTGAATTAGGCGGGTTTGCAGGAGGCGCGGCAGATTTTCCGGCCATTGAGCCCCCTTGAGCGTCGCCACCGTGTTGGGGGTGGGGTGGACAACGATGCGGTCGGAATCGGCGGGCGAGGTCGCCGCCGGCTCCAGCACAACAAGCTGGCCCCGCGCGCGTGACGAGCCGGCCAGGTCGGTCGCCGCGAGGAGGTCGAACGTGTCGGACGGCCCGCCGCCACAGGCCGCCAGCGGCAGCAGCGCGAGAACCGCGAGCGTCGCCGCGACGCGCTGACGCCGCGTTGGGGGGACAGGCTGCTTCAACCCGTCGGATCCGGCCTTCGACACCCACCACTCCACGCTTGGGACGCTCGCGCGGCCTCGCACCATTCTAACACGCCGGGCTCGATCCCGCTGGCGCAAATATAACTTCGAGCCGACGGCAAGCAAGACCTTCGCATTTACATGTGTCCGATGAACGTTTGTCGCGCGGCGAAGTTCCAGATAGCGGCGAACGGCTCGCGTTCCTCGACTTCGCGGGAAGCGAAGGGTAAAACCCCGGTTGTCTACGCGCCCCGATGTGTGTTTCCGCGTGGTTTATCACTCCGAGTGGCTGGAATGTCCGCCGATCCGTCTTTTGCCAGCGAAGAAGCCGAGGACGGGCAGTGTCTGCGCTTGACCGGGCGCTGGACGGTCGAGGCGGCTGGCGTCGAAGCGCGCGCCAACGCTGTCGCGGCGGCGGCCCGGCCTGGCGCCAATGTCGCGGTCGATGTCGGGGGCGTCGAGGCGATGGACACCGCCGGCGCCTGGCTGATCGACAGGTCGCGGGCCGCGATGGACGCGGCGGGCTCCCACGCCGCGATCGTGGGCGCGCGGCATGAACACGCTATTCTCCTCAAAGAGGCGGCCTGGCGCGAATTCGAGCGTCCGACGCCTCGCCGCGTCAACTTCTTGCTGGATCCGCTCACGGAAATCGGCCGCGACGTTTGGCTCGGCTTCCGCGATCTGTTCGACGGCGTCGCGTTCCTCGGGCGGATTGTTTCGTCGATAGGCCGTTCGCTGTCGCAGCCTTGGCGGCTGCGCGGCACGTCCATCATCGCGCATATCGACGCCTACGCCTTTCAGGGCGTGCCCATCATCGCGCTGATCAACTTCATCGTCGGCTGCATCGTCGCGCAGCAGGGCATTTATCAATTGCGCCGCTTCGGCGCGGCGACCTACGCCATCGATCTCATCGGCATTCTGGTTTTGCGCGAACTCGGCGTCCTGTTGACGTCGATCATGGTCGCCGGCCGCACGGGGTCGGCCATCGCCGCCGAGCTCGGCTCGATGAAAATGCGCGAGGAAATCGACGCGTTGCGCGTCATGGGGCTCGATCCCATCGAGGTGCTGGCGGTGCCGCGCATACTCGCGCTGCTGATAAGCCTGCCGCTGGTCGCCTTCATCGGCGACATGGCGGCGCTGTTCGGCAGCTTGCTTGTGTGCTGGGGCTACGAGGGCATCAATCCAACCGCCTATCTCGATCTGTTGAAGGAAGCGATTGGGTTCAACACGTTCGCCGTCGGCCTGATCAAAGCGCCGTTCATGGCGCTGGTGATTGGCGCTATCGCGGTCATCGAAGGTTTCGCGACGCAGGGCTCGGCGGAGTCGCTGGGCCGCCAGGTGACGTCGGCGGTGGTGAAGGCGATTTTCATGATCATCGTTCTAGACGGGCTGTTCGCCGTCTATTTCGTCGCGATCCATTACTGAGGCGGCGATGCGCGAGAGCCAACCAGCGGCGGTCCAATCGAAAGCCGGCGCGCGCGAAACGGCCATCGCCGCGCGCGGCGTCGTCGTCGAGTTCGGCGCGAAGCGCGTTCTCGACGGGCTCGACCTGGACGTCTATCGCGGCGAAGTGCTCGGATTTGTCGGCGGGTCGGGACAGGGAAAGTCCGTGCTAACGCGGGCGGTGCTTGGGCTTGTGGAAAAGCAGGCGGGCGCGATCGAGGTGTTCGGCCAGTCGCTGGAGACGGCAACATCGAAGCAGATGAAGGCGCTCGACCGCCGTTTCGGCGTGTTGTTCCAGCAAGGGGCGCTGTTTTCCGGATTGACGGTGCGGCAGAACATCCAGGTGCCGATGCGCGAGTATCTCGGCCTGTCACGCGGCCTGATGGACGAGCTCGCGATGTTGAAGATCGAAATGGTGGGACTGAGCCGCGACGCCGCGGACAAATTCCCCGCGGAACTGTCGGGCGGCATGATCAAGCGCGCGGCGCTGGCGCGGGCGTTGGCGCTCGACCCCGACATCCTGTTTCTCGACGAGCCCACCTCGGGCCTCGACCCCATCGGCGCGGCCGAATTCGACAAGCTGATCGCGACCCTGCAGCGCACCCTCGGGCTCACCGTGTTCATGGTCACGCACGACCTCGACAGCATTTATTCGATTTGCGACCGTATTGCGGCGCTCGCCGACGGCAAAGTCGTGGCGCAGGGCACCATCGCCGACATGCTCGCCTCGACGCATCCCTGGGTGCGCGCCTATTTTCACGGCGACCGCGCGCGCCGCCTCGACGCGTCGAGCCCTCCCTTGAATTCGCCGGCAAGTCCTCCCTTGAATTCGCCGGAAAGTCCCGCCAGGGTCGATTCCGTCCGGAGTTTGTGATTATGGAAACGCGCGCCAACTACGCCCTGATCGGCGCCTTCACCCTCGCCATTATCGTGGGAGCGTTCGGCTTCGTTTACTGGTTTTTAGGCGCCGACGGCGACGCCGCGCGCAAAACCTATCGAATGGTTTTCACGTCCTCGGTGTCCGGCCTGTCGCGCGGGGCCTCGGTGCTTTTCAACGGGTTGAAGGTTGGCGAGGTCAAATCGATCGGGCTCGCCGAGGACCCCCGCATCGTCAACGCGGCCATCGAGGTCGACGCGCGCACGCCGATCAAGACCGACACGGTCGCCCGGCTGGAATCGACGGGATTCACGGGCATCGCGTCCATCGCCCTCATCGGCGGCTCGGCGGACGCGAAGCCGCTCGTGGCCGGCCCGGACGGGTCGCCGCCGACGATCTACGCCGAGCCCTCGCAGATCCAGAACATCATCGACACCTTGCAAAACCTGTCGGGCAAGATCGACGGGCTGATCACGCGCGCCGACAACCTCGTTGGCGACAATTCCGCGTCGATCACCGACACTTTCGCGAATATCGACAAGTTCACCAAGGCGTTCGCCGACAATTCCGACGGCGTGCGGGAGCTGCTGGCGAACCTCACGTCGATCGGGGGCGACATCAAGCCGTTTGTCGATTCCCTTAGCCGCAACGCCGGTTCGATCGACGAGGTCGCCAAGAACGCGGCCGAGCTGAGCGAAAAGCTGAACAAATCCGCCGACAGGATCGACGGCGTGCTGGCGAGCGCGCAGGGATTCCTCGGCCAGCCCGGCACCAAGGGCACTTTGGACGACATTGGCGCCGCCGCCCGCTCCATCCGCAAGCTCGCCGACAATCTCGATTCCCGCACGAAGGATCTGACGGCGGGCTTCAACAAGCTGACGGGGCAGGGGATGCGCTCGCTCGACGGGCTGGTGTCGGATGGGCGCCGCGCGGTCGATCAGGTGGACAAGGCGACCCGATCGGTGACAAAAAATCCGCAGCAATTCATTTTCGGCGAGAAGCCGATGGTGCCGGAATATTCGGCGCGTTAGGTTTTTTGGCGCGAGAACCGAGCGTCTGACGAGCCTACGCGGCTTCCAACGTATCAGGTTGGAAACCGCGATGGCTGTTGTTCATGGGGCTCGAATCCGCGCCTCAGCAATGGCCCCAATGCTTAAAGCGCCCGGTATAGCGGTTGTAGCAATATACCCGGGGATGGGGGCGATAACCGCCGTAGCCGCCGCCGCACGAACCCCAATGCAAAAAACGGCCGCTGTAACGGTTGTAACAGTAAACCCGCGCCTGCTCGACCGTGGTTGAGCTCTCGACGCCGTCCGAAATCGCCGCGCCATTGCCGGGTATCGCCCAAGCTTCCTCGGGGATGGCGCAGGCGACGAGCAGACACGCGGCCAGTGAACCACCTATTAACTTACGCATTTTGGTCTCCCTCGCGGCACCGGGAGCCGCATCGCGAAATTAATTTTAATTAATATGTTGTCAACACGGATTTATGAAACAAACATTCGCTTAAATATATATCGACCGATCATCGAATCCGCTTCTTGCCCGGACGCTCAAGGTGGCCCAGCGCGCTGGTCGCCGAAAGTTAACAAAGTTGGCGCTTCGACTACGCGGCGCGGCGTTCCCGCGGTCCCACCCAGATGCGCGCGAGGTCGGAGCGGCGCAACACATCGAATGAAATCGCGCGCCCGATAACGTCGCCGCCAAGCGCGCGCAGCAGGTCGTCGGCGCCGCGGATCGCCTTGCCGTCGACTTTCAACACGATGTCGCCGGTGGAGAGGCCAGCTTCGAACGCCGGGCTTTCGATCTCGATTCCGGTGATCGAGGCGCCGCTGGCCTGCTCGATGCCAAGCCGCAGCGCGATACGCCTCGGCACAGGGGCGGTCGCCGCCGCGATGCCGATGTAGCCCCGCCGCACGCGTCCGTGCCGGACGATTTCGCCGAGCACGAATTTCGCGGTGTTCGACGAGACCGCGAAACAGATGCCCTGCGCGCCCTGGATGATCGCCGTGTTGACGCCGATCACCTCGCCGGACGACGACACGAGCGGGCCGCCGGAATTGCCGGGATTCAGAGCCGCGTCGGTTTGGATGACGTCGTCGATTTGGCCGCCCGCGCGCGAGCGCAAGCTTCGGCCCAGCGCCGACACAACGCCCGCGGTGACCGTGGTGTCGAAGCCCAGCGGATTGCCAATGGCGACGACCAATTGGCCTGGCCGCAAGGCGCTTGAGTCCCCAAGGCGAGCGTGGGAGAGCCGCGCGTCCTCGTCGACGCGCAGAAGCGCGAGGTCGGTGTCGGGATCGTCGCCGAGAACCCGCGCCGACAACAGGCGCCCGTCGATGGTCGCGGCGCGCGCGCGCCGCCCGCCCTGGATAACGTGGCTGTTGGTGAGAATCAGCCCATCGGGAGAAACGACGAAGCCGCTGCCGCTGCCGGCCCGCTGTCCATCGCCGCGCAAAATATCGAGACGCACGACGCAGGGCGAAACCGCCTCGGCGACATCGACAAGCAGGCTTGAATAAGCGTCGAGAGCCTGCTTTTCGCGGGCCGCGGGGGAAACGGGGGCACCATCGGGCGGTGGCGAAGCGGAACTGTCGATCGCGACAAGGCGCGGAAATTCGGGAGGTTGTTTGCTCATGGCGAGTATTTGGGGAGAGCTGGGCGGCCGCGCAAGATGTCGAGCGGTTCGCGTCAAATCCCTCGCCTCGCCAGGTGTCCGGGACGCTGTTATTCCATGACCGCCGCCCGCAGAATGCAGACGAGCGTCGCGCGCGCCGGCTTGCCGCCGCGGTTGCGGATGACATGCGGACGATCGCAGCGATAGCGCAGGGTGTCGCCAACCGCCGCGACATCGACCACGCCGCCGGCCTCGACTTCAAGTTCGCCCTCCAGCACCGACAGGCACTCGATGGAGCCCGGCTGATGCGGCTCGGAGGCGAGTTCGCCGCCGGGCTCGGCGGAGAAATCGTACCATTGCAGCCACTCGACGGTTTTTATCCAGCCGATGATGGCGAGCTTGCAGCGGCCATCCTCGCTGACCAGCATCGGCGTCTCGCCGCGCGGGGATTTTTCGATGAAGGATTCGTCGTCCGAGCCGCGCAGCACCCTGTCCACAGAGACATCCAGCGCCTGGGCCAGCCGCCAGATGGTGGAAAGCGTCGGATTGGTCTCGTTGCGCTCAATCTGGCTGATGATCGACTTCGCCACGCCCGATTGATGGGACAATTCCGCCAACGACATGTTGTTCGCCTTGCGGAGTTTCAACACCGAGCGGCCGAGAAAGCCGGAAATAGCGTGGGCGCCGGCCTCTAGCGCCTTGACCCTGTCCTTGCCTTCGACGCCCATCGGTCTTCCCAAAAAGAGATTGCGACCGGGAGATTAGTCGATTTCGTTCGAAATATCGAACGAAAAGTGGGAAAATCCCACTCAAAATTTCTGGCGTGGGGCGACATTCCCCGCGTTTGCGGCAAGCCGTGGAACCCCCTAAGGTTTGCGCCGGAATTCGCGCCAAAATGTCGGGATCGCCCGTGGCTCACGTATTGTCGACGGCCGTCTCCCGTTATCTCGCGCAATCCGTCAACACCCTCAAAATACATGATTATCCAGCGCGCGCGCGCGTGCTGTTGGCGCGCCCGCTGCGCCGGCTCGCGCATAAATGGCGTCGGCCGGCGCGCGCGCGGCCCCGCGCGCAAGGCGATCTCGTCGTCAAAATATTCGTGATGTTGAAAAACGAGGACGATCTCACCCTCAAGTGGCTCAAATATCATGGGTCGCTGGTGGGATACGAAAACCTTGTCGTTCTCGACAATGGCTCGGATTCTCCCGCGACGACGGCGGCGCTGGCGTGGGCGCGCGAGCGCGGCGTCGTCGTCCATTCGGAGTTTTCGACGCCCGTCGATTTCGTCAAAAAAGGCAGGATCATCGAACGGTTGATCAAACAAAACGACGCGAAAAACCCGGCGGATTTCTATCTGCCGCTCGATTGCGACGAATTCGTCTCCGTCGTGACAAACGATGGCGTGGATTGTTCACGCGACGCGCTGCGGGCGGAACTGATCCGCCACCTCGATAGTCTCGATCCCCTGCTCATCCACGCCGGCCTCGACAACAATCCGCATAAGCCGGGCTGGTTTCGATGGTCGCCGGGACAGCGGAAGATATTTTTCGCGGCGAACACCTGCGAGTTTCTGGACCACGGCTATCACTGCGGCATGTCGCGGCTCGGAACCGATCCGACGCGCACGCGAATTGTTTATATCCACTATCATTTCAAGCCGTTCGACACGCTCGTCGAGCATTCGCGGGCGAAACTGCTGCCCTTCACGCAAGATTTCAGCGCCGCCAACATGGAAAAATACAGCAAGGATCCGAACAGGCCGGGCACGCATTGCGCCGTCCATCTGGTCCGCACGAGGGAAGAATACCAGCGTTTGTTCGACGGCCCGGAATACGCCGAATTCCCGGCGGTGGCGGACAAGTTTCGCGCCGTGGGCGAAACGCTGCCGTTTTCCTGAGCGTCGGCGGCGTTCGCGCCCGAAAGCCCTATCGCGCGCGCGAAACGGCGAGCCGCGCGGTCACCCAGCCCCGCTCGCTCAACACCACTACAATGCCGGCGAACGTGACGATGGCCGCGCCCGTCAGCACGATCGCGGTGGGCGCCTCGCCGAAAAACAGCGCGCCGAAAATCAGCGCCCAAATCATCGACGTGTATTCGAAGCAGGCGATGATCGACGCGTCGGCGAGCTTGTAGCTGGTGGTCATGAATATCTGGCCGATCCCGCCGAGAAACCCGGCGCCGATCAGCATGGCCCAGTCGGCCGGCGCGGGCGTGATCCACGCTTGGGCTCGCACAAAGGCGGCGACCGGCCCGGCGCCGGGCCACAACGCGGCGGCGACCATGATGAGCGCCGCGAAGAACGAGCCCGTCGATTGAAAATAGAACACCACGGCGCCCATGTTCTCGCTGCGCATGAGGCGGCGCGTCTGGATCATGGCGATGGACACGGCGAAAGCGTTGCCGATCGCGCAAAGCGCGCCCAGCGCGCCGCGCGGGCCTGTCTCGGCGCCCGCGCCCAGATGTTCCCACAACATCAGGAGCACGCCGCCGGTGCCAAGCGCCACCGCGGCCCAACGCGCCGGACCAACGCGCTCGTGAAGCAAAAGCCCCGCCATGACCACGATGAACAACGGACCGGCGTAGCCGATGGCCGTGGCGTCGGCGAGCGGCAGCAGCGCGAATGACGAAAAACTCAGCAGTAGGCTCGCGGTGCCCGCGAGCGAGCGCAGCAAGTGCCCCGACAGCCACTTGGTGCGCAAGGCGCGGGGGAATTCGCCGAGCCACGCCAGCCAGGCGAACAGCACGAGGATCGCGAAAAACGCCCGGAAAAACACGATCTCGGCGATGGGGTAAGCGCCCGACGACAATTTCACCAGCGCGATCATGCCGGAGAAAAACATTGTCGACGCTATTTTGAAGCCGACGCCTCGCAGCATCTCCGTCAGAACGCGCCGGGAAAGGCGCCGCCGTCGATGAGGAAGTTCTGGCCGGTGATATAGCCCGCCTGCGCGCTGGCGAGCCACGCGCAGAGTTCGCCGAATTCGCGGGGGTCGCCAAGCCGGCCGGCGGGGATGGAGCGCAGGCGCCCGGCCGAGATGTCCTCCACGCTTTGGCCTGTGCGTTGCGACGCGGCCTTGGCGATCGCCTTCAGACGATCGGTGTCGAAGGCGCCGGGCAGGATTGAGTTGATCGTCACGTTGCGCGCCGCGACCTGTCGGGCGACGCCGGCGACGAAAGCGGTCAGGCCCGCGCGCGCGCCCGACGAGAGATCGAGATTGGGCAGCGGCGCCTTCACGCTGCCGGACGTGATGTTGACAACGCGGCCGAAGCCACGCGCGCACATGCCGTCGATGACCGCCTGAATCAGCGCGATCGGCGTCAGCATGTTGGCCTCGACGCCGGCCACGAGGTCGCCGTGGGAAAGCTCGCGGAAATCGCGGGCCGGGGGGCCGCCATTGTTGTTGACGAGAATGTCCGGCGACGGGCAGGCGGCGAGCAGCGCAGCGCGGCCCTCCGCCGTGCCGACATCGGCGGCGACGGCGTGGATTTTCGCGCCGGTCGCGCGGGCGATTTCGTCGGCGGTGGATTTCAGCGCCGCGGCGTCGCGTCCGTTGATCACAACTTCGCAACCCTCGCGCGCCAGCGACGTGGCGCAGGCTCTGCCGAGGCCCTTGCTGGAGGCGCAGACGATCGCGCGCTTGCCGGCCAAACCCAAATCCATGGCGACGTCCCTCGGTTTCGCGTCTTATCGCCGGCTCAGGCGAAAAAAGCGAGTTTTTCGCGCGGCGTCATGCGGTCGATGGGCGCGAGCGCCCGCCGCGTCGTTTCGCGCCAGTCGGGAAGCGACGGGGCCGGGGGTGGAGGCGGGGGCGCGTGGTCGATGGGCACGGGCGGCGCGGCGACCGGCTCCGGCGCCTCCAACACGCGCGCCGGCGTTTGTTCCAGCATGGCGCTGCGTTCCCGCAGCCGTGGTTCGACGCCGCCGCGCAGGTCCGCCGCCACGCGGCCAATCGCGCGCGCCTCGCGTTCTATCAAGGCGCAAACGTCGCCGTCGTAGCCGCGTTCGCGCAGCATCCAGGCGATCTCGGCGAGGCGCTCGTGGCGTTCCTCAAGCGCGCGCGCGTGTTGTTCCGCGTCAACGCCGGGCTCGAAATCGCGGCTTTGCCCGCGCATCAGCGCTTCAAGGCGCGCGACGGCTTCCAGCAGGCGGGCGGTGTCGTCGGCGCGGGCGCGGCGCGCGTATTCGATGAGAAACCAGCGGCCGCGCGCTGTCTCCATCACGGCTTCCTCGATGGTTTCGAAGTCGCTTTCCTCAAGCCCCGCCGGCGGTTTGGCCGTCATCTCGTCCCCATGCGCGAATCACGACGATCACAGTGTCGGCGCGGACGAATGAAATGCAAGCGCGGACGGCCTACGCCGGCGGCCGGGTCATTTTTGGATTGGCGCGGAACACCGCGATGGCCCGCCTGATCTGGGCTTCGGACTTCCCTTGCGCGCGCAGCTTGCCTTCATGCCTGGTTTCCCAGGCCCATTCGTCGGCGAGGGTCTCGAAGTGCTCGTAAATGGTGTTGGGATGCGGATGGCCGCCAGGTTCGGGCTCGCGCATGCGATAGACGAACTCCTTGACCACGGTCCAGTCGTGAACCGCCGCGCCGCGCATGTAGTCGGCGTAAAAACTGGAATCGAGAACGCCGTTGCGAAAGCCCGCGGCGATCAGTTCATAGTGGTTGAGAAAAAACAGGATTTTAAGCCGCTGGTCGACTTCCTCGGGCGTTTGCGGGTTCAACAGTTGGTCGACCGGCACGCGCTTCGTCACGTCCTTTTGCGCGAGCGCCCTACGGAACACGCGGATAAGTTCGCGATAAAACTCGGAGGATTCGGCCTTCTCGATGAGATCAAGCGTTGCCCGCATGCGGGCGATTTCGCGATTGTGCCTAATTGTATAGGCCGCGTAGAAGCCCGCCGCGATCACTGATCCAACGGTCGCGGTCGTGGGCAGCAGCGGAAGCCAATCGGGTGGTGTCATGATTGGACAATACCGCCGGTCGCGGCACAACGCGACATCTCCGGGCGCGTGGGGCGCGGTTGCTAGTAGCGGACGCCTTCGATGCTCATGTCAATCTCCAACGCCAATGGCACGGCGGAATTGCCGTAATCAATACACTTATCCGCGCTTGCGAACAAGATCGAAAGCGCAGGTGTTATATCTGGTCTCACGGCCGCGTTTGCAAGGCGAGGGCCCGGGCCGGAGCGGTCTCCAACCATCTATTCCTTCTTGGGCGGCTTGGGCGGTCCCTCGCGCGGCGGCAGCGACTTGATGTAGGCGGCGATGGCGTCGCGGTCGCTGTCGGGCAACTCCGCGGTGTTGCGCACCACGGCGACCATGGAGCCGCCGACGGAATCCCCGTCGGGCGTGTCGCCGGTCTTCAGCATGTAGGAAATATCCTTTTCCGAAAAATCGGCGATGCCGTCCTTGTGCTGGGTGATGTTGGGCACCCAGTCCTTGCCTTCGAGATCGGGGCCGCCGGCGAAGCGGTATTGCTCCTGGATGCCGCCGATGGCGTTGCGGGCGGAGTGGCATTCGGCGCAATGGCCAAGCGCTTCCACGAGATATTTGCCGCGGTTCCACTTGTCGTTGCGAGCGGGATCGGCCGCGACAGGCGTGTGATCGAGATACAGCAGCTTCCATATCCCGAGCGCGCGGCGCATATTGAACGGAAAGGCGATCGTGTGCGCCGGCGCCTTGCCCTTCATGGGCGCCAGCGTGCGCAGAAACGCCATGAGATCGCGGATATCCTCCACCTTGGCGTGGGTGTAGGTCGTGTAGGGAAACGCTGGAAAGTAGTGATAGCCGGTCGGCGAGACGCCCGCCTGCATCGCGTTGACGAGGTCGGCGACCTTCCATTTGCCGATGCCGTCGTCGGGGTCGGGCGAAATGTTCGGCGCGAAAAAGCTGCCGAAGGGGCTTTTCAACTCGAGCCCGCCGCCCAATTTCAATCGATCGACCGCGTCCTCGGGCTGGCCTTGGGAAACGTGGCAAGCCGCGCAGCCGCCCGCGTTGAACACGATCTTGCCCCGCTCGGCGTCGCCACCGGATTCAATCGAATTGGCGAGATCGGCTGAAATCACTGGAACCGGCGCCGTCAGCCACCAGAACGCGCCGCCGCCGGCGATCAGCAAAACGACGACGACGATCAACAAACGGCGCATGGGCGGCTCCGGCTTTCGCGAATTTCGCGGCGTCGCTGGAAAGAGGGCGCGGCGACCATATAGCCGCGCCACGCCAAAAAACAGGCGGCGCGCCCATGTTTCGCGGCAAAAAAGAAGGCGGCCCGAAAGCCGCCTTCTTTCGCGCGAACCTGGCCGTGGCTCAGGTTTTTTTCCGGTTTAATTCGTGGCATCCGCCGCAGTTCTTCGTAACGGCGGGGAAATTCGCCTTGAACGAGGCTTCGTCCGTGATTTTCGCCGACGCCTCGGCGGCATCCTTTCCGAGCTTGGCGTATTTCGCGTCGAAGTCGGCCTTGTTTTCCCAAATATGCGGCAGCGCGGCGGTGTCGCCGCCGGTCTTGGCCGTGTCGGGGAAAAGGGCCGGCAGGACTTTCGCCGCGTCCTGAATGGTCGAAAGCGCGGTCTGCACCGTCGCCAGATCGAAGGGCGCTTCGCCCTTCAGCATCTTGCCGACCGGAGCGACGGAGTCGCCGACCTTCTTCATGGTCGCCTTGCGCGTGGCGATCGGATCGCTTTGCGCCAGCACCGACGTGGCGCCAATGGCGAGCGCCGCCACGGCGAACAAAATTCGCTTCATAAATCCCCTCCGTGTCGGACGCCGTCGCCACGCGGTGGCGATCAGCGCCGCGCCGCAAACTAGCATCCTCAAAGTTAAAAATCCCCGGCCTCACGAGATTGTGAGCGGGTCAATCGCGGACCACCGGTTCTCCGGCCGCGAGCCATCCGTTCATCGAGCCTCTGAAATGCGCGCGCACATCGTCGCGGCCCGCCGCCTGGGCCAGCGCCAGCGCCTTCAACGTCCGGCCGCCGGATCGGCATTGCAGCACGACGCGTTTGCCTTTGTCGCGGGGCAGGGCGGCGGGATCGAAGCTCGAGAGGGGATTGAGCGTCGCGCCCGCGATGTGGCCTTCGGCCCATTCGTTGGGTTCGCGCACGTCGATCAACGCGATCGAGCCGTTGGCGAGGCCTTTCTTGACCTCTTCAAGGCTGACTTCCTCGACGATGGTGTGCTGTTCGCTCATGCGCGCGTTCCTTGTCGTGCGGACTTGGTTGTGCGGACTTTTTAGCCGGTTTGACGCCTTCGCGACAGGGAAAAGCGGCGCGATCGCGCGCTCTTGCCGCGATCAATTCGTCGGCGGACTTATTGTCCAAATTACGAACACGAGCGAAGCGCTCTGAACTATAATGTCCCCCGTTCCGAGAACGAAGAACATGCCCGGTGTTCTTTCGAACTTCGGCTTTGCGGCCCCCAACGTGGGGGGAAACTTGAGGAAAATCCAGCTGTTGTTCAAGTTGAGAAGCGGCGTGCTATCAATTCGTTATCCTTACGGCGACGTTGTTTGGGACCGATCCTGCAAGCGTAAACTTTTGTTAGTCCATTTTGGTCAATTCTCGCCGGCGACCGACTCCGTGGAGGCGTTCGGGGGAGCGGCCCATGCTCGGACGGGATTTCGTATCGCGTATCACGACTTTGGCGGTGGCGTTGACATGCTGCGCCGGCGTGGCCATTGGATTGACGATTTGGCGCCTGCGCGTCGACGCGATCGAAGCCGCCAAGCAGGGCGCGGGAGACATCGCCGCGGTGCTCGCGCAGCGCGCCGGCGATTCCGCCCGCAACATCGACGCGGTGCTCCAGGAAGTTCAGACGAGGATCGCCAGCTACGGACCGTCCAACGAGGATGAGTTCGCCAAATTGATGACACGCCGCGACATGCACGACTACCTCGCGGCGCGGTTGGCCACGCTGCCCGACATCGACGCGGTCAACGTCGTGGGAAACACAGGGCGGCTCCTGGGGACCACCCGCCACTTCCCGGTGCCGGACATCGAACTGTCGGACCGCGAGGAATTCTCTCATTTCGCCGATGGCCCGGATCCAGCCATGTTCATTGGCGCTCCGGATTTCGGCAAGGTCAGCGGCAAATGGTCGATGCACTTCGGCCGCCGCGTGGAAAGCGCGACCGGAGAGTTCCTCGGAGTCGCGACTATTTCCGTGCAACCGTCGAATTTCATGCGTCTCTATCAAGCGATCGCCAAGATCCCGGGGGCGTCGTCGCTGCTCTTGCGACGCGACGGCGTTGTGTATCTGCGCTATCCCGACGCCGTGGAGCGGGCGGGGTCGCGGATGCCGCCGCAATCGGGCTTCTACCGCGCCGTGAGCGAGGGCGGCGGTTATTTCCGTTCGCCGGGCGTCTTCGACGCGGAAAGCCGCTGGGTCGCCACCCGGCTTCTCAGCAACTACCCGCTCGTCGTGAACATCGCCATATCGGAGACGCGCGCCCTCGCTGTGTGGCGCGAGCGCGCGACCGTCATCGCGCTGGGCGGCGCCCTCGCGGCCTTCGTGATGGCCGCGCTGCTGCGGCTGATCTACACGGGCCACAGAAACACGCTGGAATCTCAAGCGCTCCTGACCGAGCGCGAAGCGAGCCTGGCGACGACCTCGCGCGAGCTTCAAATCGCCAATATCCGTTTCGACACCGCGCTGACACATATGCGGCAGGGTCTCGCGATGTACGACGACGAGGACCGGATCGTCATCCACAACCGCGGCTACGCGGAGATGTACAGCTTGCCGCCCGGAAGCATGCCGCCGGGGACCACGCATGAAACAGTGCTGGAAATGCGGATCGCCCAAGGCGTTTACACGATGGGCGGCCCGGATGATTACGTCCGCAACCATGGCCGGCGGGTCGACGAGGGGGGAGCGGAGGTCCAGCTCCTCCGCGACGGCCGCTACATCCTGGTCACGCACGAGGATATGCCCGACGGCGGCTGGCTGACCACTCATGAAGACGTGACCGAGAGCCAGCGCGCGCTCGCGCAAATTTCGCACATGGCTCACCACGACGCGTTGACCAATCTGGCGAACCGGACGCTGTTCCTCGAGCGAATAGACTCGCTTGGCGCGCGTGGCGCCCGTTACGCCGTGCTCCTGCTGGATCTTGACCGGTTCAAGGCCGTCAACGACACCCATGGGCACAGCGCCGGGGACGCGCTGCTTTGGGCGGCCGCCTCGCGCATGCAGGCGGCGGCGGGGTCGCGCGGCCTCGTCGCGCGGCTGGGCGGCGACGAATTCGCCATCGCCCTTGAGATCGACGAGCCCGACGAGGCGTCCGCGGCGCTGGCCGTCGCGGAAAGCGCGCTTCAACGCATTCGCGAGCGCTTCATTCTCGATGAACAGGAAGTGTCCATCGGCGTCAGCATTGGCGTCGCCGTTTCGAACGCAGCGTCGATCCCCCCCCCGCGACATCATGCGCCACGCGGATTTGGCGATGTACGAGGCTAAAAACGCGGGGCGCGACTGTTGCCGCCTGTTCGAACCTCGAATGGAAGCGGAATCGCTTTCCCGCCGCGAATTGGCCAGCGACCTCGAAGCCGCTTTGACCCGTGGCCAACTCGACGTCCACTATCAGCCGGTTGTCGACGCGGCTTCGCTCGAAGCCCGGGGCATGGAGGCGCTGGCCCGTTGGAAACACCCCACGCGCGGCTTCGTGCCGCCGCTCGAATTCATCCCCGTCGCGGAGAAAGCGGGCCTCATCGGACGGCTAGGCGAATACATCCTGACGCGGGCGTGTCGCGACGCGGTGGCGTGGCCGGCCAGCGTGAAGGTCGCCGTCAATGTGTCGTCGTTGCAACTGAGCGCTGGCGACCTGCCGGATGTCGTCCGCCGCGCCCTGCGCGCGTCCGGTCTTCCGGCGAACAGGCTGGAACTGGAAATCACCGAATCGGTCCTGCTCGACCGGAACGCCGCCAACATCCGGCAATTGCTGGCGTTGCGCGAGCTTGGCGTCGGCGTGGTGCTCGACGATTTCGGCACCGGCTACTCCTCGCTGAGCTACCTCAACAGTTTCCCCTTCGACAAAATCAAGATCGACAAATCGTTCATCGATGGGCTTGGCACGCGGGCGGAAGCCTCGGCGATCGTCTTGGCGACGATCAGCATCGCCAAGTCGCTGAACGCGGTGACCACGGCGGAGGGCGTCGAAACACTCGAACAGGCGGAATTGCTGCGCTCCGCCGCGGTGACGGAAATGCAGGGCTACCTGCTGGGCAAGCCGCGACCCGCCTCGGATTGGCTTTTCGTCGATGGCAAGGCGGTTCTCGCGGCGGATGTCTCCGGGGCCGCGCTCGCCGCCTGATGTTCGCCACCATCCGCGCCGGGGTTCTTCTCGCGGGCGAGCTGTTGACCGCTTTCGGCTGGGACGCGGCGAACTGGGTGGCTTTTCCGGCCGTTGCCCGCCCTCGTGGTGTTGGCGTGGGTCGGCGTTTTCCGGTTCCAGGGAGTGGCTTCCCCGCGCGTTAACCCCAGCCTTGTCCCGTATTGTGTCGGCGCGAGGGATTGTGGCTAACAGATTGCGAATGGCGGCGCTTTCTGGCAATAGGGGCGCGGTTTGGAGGCCTCGGATGCGGTTTTCAGCGGGTTTCCACAAAGAATCACAATCCACGAACGTTAGAAAACAGAGGGCTGGGTAACGATGAATCCCATTTGGCTGGTAATTTTGGGCGGCTTGCTGTCCGTCGTTTACGGTGGCGTCACCATCTCGCAACTGATGGCGGCGGACCCTGGCTCAAAGCGCATGCAGGAGATTTCGGACGCCGTCGCCGAGGGGGCGCAGGCCTACCTGAAGCGCCAGTATCTGACGATCGGCATGGTCGGCGTCGTGATCTTCCTGCTGGTGGTCTGGCTTCTGGGCGTCAAAGAGGGCGTGGGCTTTCTGGTCGGCTCCATCCTGTCGGGCCTGGCCGGCTTCATCGGCATGAACGTGTCGGTGCGCGCCAACGTGCGCACGGCGCAGGCGGCGACAAAGTCGCTCGCCGGCGGCCTCGACATCGCCTTCAAGGCGGGCGCGGTGACGGGGATGCTTGTCGCTGGCCTCGCGCTCCTCGGCGTCGCGGTTTACTTCTGGGTGTTGACGGGGCCGATGGGCCTTGCTCCGAACGACCGCGGCGTCATTGACGCGCTTGTGTCGCTTGGCTTCGGCGCCTCGCTTATCTCGATCTTCGCGCGTCTTGGCGGCGGCATCTTCACGAAGGGCGCCGACGTCGGCGCCGACCTCGTCGGCAAGGTCGAGGCGGGCATTCCCGAAGACGACCCGCGCAACCCGGCGACCATCGCCGACAACGTCGGCGACAACGTCGGCGACTGCGCCGGCATGGCCGCCGACCTGTTCGAGACCTACGCGGTGACCGTTGTCGCCACGATGGTGCTGGGCTCGATCTTCTTCGTTGGCAACGCCGTCGCGCTCAACGCGGCGATGCTGTACCCGCTGATGATCTGCGCCACCTGCATCGTCACCTCGATTATCGGCACCTACGCGGTCAAGCTTGGCGCCAACGGCTCGATCATGGGCGCCCTTTACAAGGGCCTCATCCTCACCGGCGTTCTGTCGATCGGCGGGCTCGCGCTGGCGACGCACTTCATCACCGGCTGGGGCGAATTCGGCGTTGTCGCCGGAAAGGCGATCACCGGGACGAACCTGTTCTTCTGCGGCCTCGTCGGCCTGGCCGTGACGGGCTTGCTCGTCGTCATCACCGAATACTACACCGGCACAGGCAAGCGCCCGGTCGTTTCCATCGCGCAGGCGTCGGTGACCGGCCACGGCACCAACGTCATCCAGGGCCTCGCCGTGTCGCTTGAATCGACCGCGCTGCCGGCCATGGTGATCGTTGGCGGCATTATCGCCACCTTCCAGCTCGCCGGCCTCTACGGCACCGCGATCGCTGTGACGACCATGCTCGGCCTCGCCGGCATGATCGTGGCGCTCGACGCCTTCGGCCCGGTGACGGACAACGCCGGCGGCATCGCCGAAATGGCCGGCCTGCCCAAGGAAGTGCGCCACGCCACCGACGCGCTCGACGCGGTGGGCAACACCACCAAGGCGGTCACCAAGGGCTACGCCATCGGTTCGGCGGGCCTCGGCGCGCTGGTGCTGTTCGCCGCTTACACGAACGATCTCACGGCCTTCACCAAGGCGGGGCTGCCCTACTTCAAGGACGTTGGCGTGGTCTCCTTCGACCTGTCGAACCCCTACGTCGTGGCTGGCCTGATCTTCGGCGGCCTCATCCCGTATCTTTTCGGCGGCATCGCGATGACAGCGGTTGGCCGGGCGGCGGGCTCGGTGGTCGAGGAAGTGCGCCGGCAGTTCAAGGAAAAGCCCGGCATCATGGCGGGCACCGACCGTCCCGACTATGGGCGCGCCGTCGATATGCTGACGCGCGCCGCCATCAAGGAGATGATCCTCCCCTCGCTGCTGCCCGTCCTGGCGCCGCTCGTCGCCTACTTCGGCGTGCTGGCGATCTCGGGTTCCAAGGCTAACGCCTTCGCGGCGCTGGGCGCCTCGTTGTTGGGCGTCATTGTCAACGGCCTGTTCGTGGCCATCTCGATGACTTCGGGTGGCGGCGCCTGGGACAACGCCAAGAAATCCTTCGAAGACGGCTTTGTCGACAAGGACGGCGTCACGCATCTTAAGGGCAGCGACGCGCACAAGGCGTCGGTGACGGGCGACACCGTCGGCGACCCCTACAAGGACACCGCTGGCCCGGCCGTGAACCCGGCGATCAAGATCACCAACATCGTGGCCCTGCTGCTGCTGGCGGTTTTGGCGCGCGGCGGCTGAGGCTCCGCGGTCGGAAACAATAAAAAAGGCGGGGGAAAACCCCGCCTTTTTTGTTTGCCGCTGTTTTTGTTCGCGGGGTTGGTTCGCGTGGACCGCCCGGTCCCGCGCGCCGTCAGCTCTGGAATTTCAGCAAACCCTGCAGCATGTTTTTCACGAAGCTGGCGTCGCCGCCGGCGGTCGGCGTCGTCCGGTTGTTGAAGTCGAAAATCTTGCCGTCCTGCAAGCCATAGGTCGCGACGCGCTCGACATGCTTTTGCGGATCGAAGTAGACCGCGAGAATGCGGCGTTCGACCACTGTCGGCTTCTGAAAAGCGAGATCCTGCTTTTGCTCGGCCGACACATAATACCAGGCGCTGCCGCCGATGGTGGAGGTTGTCGAAGGCGTCCCGAGCACGACCAAAACCTGTTCCGCCGACGAACCGGGGCGCACCTGCTGAACGAGACGGTCATCGAGAACATAGCCGGTCTGCATATCGCCATCATAGCCGACGCAGCCGGCGAGCGGCGCGGCGAGAGCGCAAGCAAGCGTCAAACCGTGGATCGCGGCGCGCGACGGCCTCGCCGCGCCCCGCGTCGTCTTCGTCTCATGCGCCATGAACCCGCCTTCTCAGTTGCCACCGCGTCGCCGCCGCCGACAAACGCGGAATTCGCTTGCGTTGAAACCCAGCGTTGCCTAACCCCCGTTCCCGGGATTTGCAAGCGTTCAGGCTTCCGAACGCGGTCGCGCGCGGAGACAGCACCATGGTCCTTCGATTGTTCGGCGGCAACGCCAACCGCCGCGCCGTCGACCGCTTGCGCGGCGAAATCGTCGCGCTTGTGCGCCAGCCCCCGCTTTACGCCGACTACGCCGTCGCCGACACTTTCGATGGCCGCTTCGAGCTTCTCGCGCTGTTTTCCAGCCTCGCCGTCATGCGACTGACGGAACTGGAGGCGCCTGGAAAGGACATCGCCCAGGAATTGACGGACGGCCTCTTCGCCGGCCTCGACGACGACCTCCGCGAAATGGGCGTCGGCGATCTCGCCGTGCCCAAACGCATCAAGAAGCTCGCGTCGGCGCTGCTCGGCCGCCGCAACGCCTACGCGGAAGCCATGGCGGAGGCGGGGGACGGACGCCTCGCGGAAGCGCTCGCGCGCAATGTGTACGCCGAAGCGATAGCCGCGGCGGATCCACGCGCGCGGCGACTGGCGCGTTACGCGCGCGCGACCGCCGCCGCGATGGGCTCCGCGCCGATCGAGGCTTTTCTTCGCGGCCCGTTGCGTTTGCCCGACGCGGGCGCGGTTTCAATCGATCTTTAGGGAGCGACCAATGGCGTTGAGATCGTCCGACAACAAGGCGCCTCCGGGGCCGTTCTCCCGCCCGTTCAGAATCGAGGCGCAAAAGGCGTATCCCGTGGCGGTGGATCTCTCCGCCACGCCGGAGGAATGCGCGGCGGTGGCGCGGGCGCTCGATATCCCCGCGGTGGAGAATCTGACAGCGCGGTTTCGGGTGGCGAAGGCGGCCCGTGGACGCTACGAAACGACGGGCGAAGTCAGGGCGCGCCTGTCGCGGGAATGCGTCGTTTCGCTTGAACCCTTCGAAATCGATGTCCGGGAGCCGGTGGAGGTGTTTTTCGCGGCGCCGCCAGATGAGCGCTTCAGAGCGCAGGCGGGGCGAGGGCCGGAGATCGTGATGAAAGCCGACGACGACGACCCGCCAGAGCCCATTGTCGACGGGCGTGTCGATCTGGGCGCGCTGGCCGTGGAATTCCTCGCGTTGGGACTTGACCCGCATCCCCGCAAACCAGGCGTGGTGTTCGACGAGGCGGCGCCGGCGCGGGATATCGAAGCTTCGCCGTTTCGGGCGCTCGGCAAGCTGAAAAACGGCGGCGGCCAATAGGCCAGCGCGGTCTTTGCCTTGTTGGCTCGACCGTTTATGGTCCGCCGCGCGCGGCGAAGCCGAGGCCTGGGAGCTTAAATCGTCTGATGGCCGATATTGTTCGAATCGCGCTCGACGGCATGGGGGGCGACGTCGGCGCCGCCGTCGTCATCCCTGGCGCGGAACTGTTTCTGCGAAAACGCCCCGACGCGAGATTCAGGATTTTCGGCGACGAGGCGGTCGTCGCGCCCCTGCTGCGCGCGCGTCCGGCGTTGATGGCCGCCGCGGATTTCATTCATACCCCGGTCGCGGTGCGAATGGACGACAAGCCCAGCGTCGCCCTGCGGAGGGGCCGCCGCGTCTCCTCCATGTGGATGGCGATCGAGGCGGTCAAAAAAGGCGAGGCCGATGTCGCCGTCTCCGCTGGCAACACCGGGGCCTTGATGGCCATGTCGAAATTCTGTTTGCGCACGCTCGCGCACGTCGATCGGCCGGCGATCGCGGGGCTCTGGCCGACCCTGCGCGGCCGCTCGGTGGCGCTGGACATCGGCGCGAGCATCGGCGCCGACGCCGCGCACTATGTCGATCTCGCCGTCATGGGCGCGGCGATGGCCGCCGTGATGCTCGGCGTTGAGAAGCCCACGGTCGGGCTCCTCAACGTCGGGGTGGAGGAGATCAAAGGCCTCGATGAAATCAAGACCGCCAGCGCCATCTTGCGCGAAATGGCGAATCCGCCGTTCGATTACCGTGGCTTCATCGAGGGCGACGACATCGGCAAGGGCGCCGTCGACGTGGTGGTCACGGAGGGCTTCACCGGCAATATCGCGCTGAAGACGGCGGAGGGGACCGCGCTGCAGATCGCCGCCATCATGCGCGAGGCGATGGGAAGCTCCGTTCTCAGCAAACTGGGGTATTGTCTGGCCCGCGGCGCGTTCGACCGGATACGGGAAAAAATGGACCCCCGCCGCGTCAATGGCGGCGTCTTCCTCGGCCTTGACGGCGTCGTCGTCAAAAGCCACGGCGGGACCGACGCCCTCGGGTTCGCGGGAGCCGTGGATATCGGCTATCAGATGGTTCGGAACAATTTGCTCGACCGCATTCGCGCCGCCTTGACGCAGGCGCGCGGCGGCGGCGGGGCGGCGGTGAACGCGGACAGCGCGCCGTGACAGCGATGGGAATGGGAACGACGTTGCGCAATCAATTGAACAAGCGCCGGTCTGTGGTGAGGGGGGTTGGCGCCTGCCTGCCCGAGCGCGTCGCCACCAACGCGGATCTAGCGAAAATCATCGATACGAGCGACGACTGGATCGTCCAGCGCACCGGCATTCGTCAAAGGCATATCGCCGGTCCGGGCGAAACAACATCGACGCTGGCGACGAAGGCCGCCGAACGCGCGTTGGCCGCGGCGGGTTTGACCGCCGCCGACATAGACCTGATCATTGTGGCGACATCGACCCCCGACTATACGTTCCCCGCCACCGCGACCCAGGTGCAGGCGGCGCTCGGAATCACGCGGGGCGTGGCTTTCGATGTTCAGGCGGTGTGCTCCGGCTTTGTTTTCGCCGTCGCGACCGCCGACAAGTTCCTGGCTTCCGGCTCGCACCAGCGGGCGCTGGTGATCGGCGCCGAAACCTTTTCGCGCATCCTCGATTGGGAGGACAGGACGACTTGTGTGTTGTTTGGCGACGGCGCCGGCGCGATTGTGCTCGAGGCCCGCGAGGACTCCGGCGCGGCCGGCGTGATTGGATCGCGTCTGCGCTCGGATGGCCGGCATCGCGCCAAGCTCTATGTCGATGGGGGACCGTCAACCACCCAGACCGTCGGCAAGTTGCGCATGTCCGGCCGTGAAGTCTTCAAGCACGCTGTCGGCATGGTCACCGATGTCATGACAGACGTGTTTGAAGACACGGGAACGACAGCCGCGGATCTGGACTGGTTTGTGCCGCACCAGGCCAATGAACGCATCATTGACGCTTCCGCCGCGAAACTTGGAATACCTTTGAATAAAATTGTGAAGACTGTCGCATTGCATGGAAACACGTCGGCGGCCTCGATTCCACTGGCGCTTTCCGTCGCTGTCGACGATGGACGCATCCAGCCTGGACAGCTTGTGATGATCGAAGCGATGGGCGGCGGATTTACGTGGGGCGCGGCGCTAATTCGTTGGTAGTCAGCCACTTTTTACGATTTTATCTGGCTTCAGGCTTGCGTGAAAACGGGTTTTGTTTTAATTGGCGTCTCCGGTCCGCAGGTTGACGGATCGGAGTGTGATGAACTATAATAACCGAGATTAATCTTTTTATTCAATGAGATTTAAGATGAGTGAGCCCGGTCATATCTCGGATGGCGGAAAAACCTTGACCCGCGCCGATCTCGCGGAGGCGGTTTACAACACCGTTGGCTTGTCGCGCGCGGAATCCGCCGAATTTGTCGAAATGGTTTTGAGCGAGATTTCCGACGCTATTATTCGAGGGGAGAACGTGAAGTTGTTCTCTTTCGGCTCGTTCCTCGTCCGGTCCAAGGGCCAGCGTATCGGCCGCAACCCCAAGACCGGCGTTGAAGTGCCGATCACGCCCCGCCGCGTCATCGTTTTCAAACCCTCCAACAAGCTCAAGGCGCGGATCAACCGCCTTGAGGAGCCCACCGACGATTGAGTTTTCGCAGGCGCGCGAATCGTCCTATTGTGTTCGCGGATTGGGAACCGGCGCGGTATCCCGAATGAAGCCGCGTGAAAACAATGGACAAACACGAAGACGCGTTCCGCACGATCGGCGAAGCCGCGGTGGAGCTTGAAGTTCCCCAGCATGTCCTACGGTTTTGGGAAACGCGGTTTTCCCAGATCAGGCCCATGAAGCGCGGTGGCGGACGACGCTATTACCGCCCCGTGGACATGGCGCTGCTCAGATCGATCCGCTCGTTGCTCTATGGCGAGGGCTATACGATCAAAGGCGTTCAGAAGCTGTTGAAAGAGCAAGGCGCGCGCGCGCTGATCGGCGCCGGCGCGGCGACGTTGTTGGAAGAACCCGCTTCGGCCGCCGACGGGGGGGCCGAGATCGGCTTTGAGCCCGCGGCGCCCTCAGCGGCGACAACCGCTGGCTTGCGCGCCGCTGTCGCGGAGATTGACGCCGCGCGCCGGATTTTGGCCGCCGCGCGCCTGTGAAATTCCTCGTCGACGAAGCGTGATATTGCTGGCGATCGACCGGTTGCGCGGACAACAAGCCTTCTCTATAAGCCGCGACAGTCGGAGTGTAGCGCAGCCCGGTTAGCGCACTAGTCTGGGGGACTAGGGGTCGTGGGTTCGAATCCCGCCACTCCGACCATTCAACCTTTTGAAATGATTTCGATAATCGGCGTTTTTAGAAAAGAACGAAGGCGGAGCATTTTCGAATTTCGAATGTGCTTTCGACTTTCCGCCTCGCGGGGCCGTTTTCACGCGGAACGGCGGGGCCGGCGCGGCCAAGAGCCGTTAGGGCCCGCCGCTACGCGGACGCCTGAACACGAGGGCGGAAAGCGCCGCGATCAAGAACATGCCAAGCCCGAGCGCGGCCACGTGCGTCGTTCGCCGCGGTTCGAATTCGCCGACATGGCAAAGTAAAAGATAAGCCACCAGAAGATTAAACGCGGCCCATAGCACATTCGCCAGCGGCGGCGACAAGCCTTTGCCCGGAGGCGACGCGAATGGGGTTGGAAATGGATTGCCCGTGACGCCGGAGACCAGATGGGGAAGCTTGTTCATCAAGAAAGCGCCACCAAAAAAATACGCGATGAGGTGGTACCACTGTGTTTCAACCACGGTTTTTCCAATCCCCGTCTCTGACGATCTCACTGAACGACGCGCCGGGCCAGCGCGCGCGCGCTTTCGCTCAGCGCTTCCCACTCCGGCAGCAATTCGGGAGAAAACCTGATCTGAACGTCGAGTTTCCCCACCCGAAAATCATGCAGGCAGGTCTCGGGCAATCCGTCGGGGGGTTGCGCGGGCCGGGTGCAGCGGGCTGTGAAAAGGCGACCTTCGGGCGGCGCGTAATACAGCTCTTCGCGCCCAAACGGACTTGTCGGCTCGAAGCGCCGCATCATCAACCCGCCCGGGTTGCTCCATTCGTCGGGTTCGAGAAACCGCGCGTATAATTTGTCCATGCGTTCTTCCGGCGGCAACGAAGGGTCGGCGGGATCGAGCCGGATGAAGACGATCGAGTCCGGCCGCGCCGTTAAATCCTCGCCGGCGGGCGAAAAATCCGGAAAGCGCGCCGCCAGATTGAGCTGGTCCAGGCGTCCTCCCTCGCGATCCCCAGGCGAACGCCCATAGGCCACGCTGTAGCGAACCGTCGCCTCTCCAATCCGCGCGGTCGCGAAGGACGGAACCTGACTTGTTCCGTCGCGAAAAAACAGCCAGACGCCGCCCGCCCCGAGGGCAAGCGCCAGCGCCAGGAAAAGCTTCAAAGCGAATTTGCCCATGTCGTCCGCGCGCGCCAATGCGAATCATTTGGAGTATAGTCCGCGTGTATTTTTTATGGGCCACGCCAGCCCAGGTTGGGCGCGTTGGCGCTGAAGGGGAATCAAATAGGACGGCGCGGCGGTCACATTTCCCTTGCATTCTTCGGGAAACTCTCTATTGAGGCGACAACAATTTCTCATCTGGATCATTTAACGATGATCATCCTGAGAGTGGGGCCTGCGGGACCCGCTCTTTTTTATTGCCCGCGGGGGCCTCGCTCCCGGCGGGCGCAATCGACGAAGCCCAGCGGCATTCGCCGGAGAACGACGTGACGACGGAAAATCCAGCGGCCGCCGACGGGATGTCGGGCGCCGCCATCGCCGCGGATATCGACGAACCCCGTTTCGTTGAGGAGACGGGCGTCGCCGCGCGCGTCGCCGCCGCGATCGCTCCGTCCCTGCGTCATCAGGGTTTCAGGCTGGTGCGGGTCAAGACGTTCAACAATCCCGGCATGACGGTGCAGGTGATGGCGGAGCGGCCCGACGGCACGATGACCGTCGGCGATTGCGAAGCGGTCAGCGCGGACATTTCGCCGATCCTCGAAGTCGAAGACCCGATCGCAACCGAATACAATCTCGAAGTGTCGTCGCCCGGCATCGATCGTCCGCTTGTGCGCGTGTCGGATTTCCTTCGCGCCGTTGGCCACGAGGCCCGCGTGGAAATGGAAACGTTGACATACAACCGCAAGCGCTTTCGCGGCTGGATCGAGGGCGTCGATGGCGAGGGCCGCGACGCGACGCTGCGCCTGCGCCGGATCGACGCGCGGCCCGACGAGGAATCCGATGTCGCTCTGCCGCTTCGCGATCTCTCCGAGGCGCGGCTGTCGTTGACCGAGGCGTTGATCCGCGAAACCCTGCGCGCCGCCAAGAAGGCCGAACGCGAGGATTTCGACGGCGCTTCCACTGAAGACGGAGAAGCCGCGCCGGACGCGTCGCCACAGCGTGGCCCCGGCCGCTTCGCCGCGCGCAACCAAGCCAAAAACCTCCCGCCAAATGGCGCGAGGCCGATCAAACCCAACCGGCCGGGCCCCCGCGCCGGACGCTAACCCAAGGCAAATCCGCGGTTTCCGCGGCCAAGGAGATGGACATGGCTATCAGCGCCAACAGGCTCGAGCTCTTGCAGATCGCCGACGCGGTCGCGCGCGAGAAATCCATCGACCGGCAGATCGTCCTGCAGTCGATGGAGGAGGCGATGCAGAAGGCGGCGCGCTCGCGCTACGGCCAGGAGACCGAGGTCCGCGCCGACATCAATCCAAAGACCGGCGAGGTCCGCTATTCGCGCCTGATGCTCGTCGTCGAGCAGATCGAGAGCGACGCGACGCAGATCACGCTGGATCAGGCGCGCAAGAAGAACCCGGCCGCGCAAATGGGCGACTGGATCGCGGAGACGCTGCCGCCCTTCGACTTCGGCCGCATCTCGGCCCAGTCGGCCAAGCAGGTCATCGTGCAGCGCGTTCGCGAGGCCGAGCGCGACCGGCAGTACGACGAGTACAAGGACCGCATCGGCGAAATCGTCAACGGCTCGGTCAAGCGCGTCGAATACGGCAACGTCATCGTCGATCTCGGCCGCGGCGAAGCCATCATCCGCCGCGACGAGCTGGTGCCGCGCGAGATGTTCCGGCCCGGCGACCGCGTCCGCGCCTATCTCTACGACGTGCGCCGCGAGCAGCGCGGGCCGCAGATATTCATGTCGCGCACCCATCCGCAGTTCATGGCGAAGCTGTTCGCGCAGGAAGTGCCGGAGATTTACGACGGCATCATCGAGGTGAAGTCCGTGGCGCGCGATCCCGGCTCCCGCGCCAAGATCGGCGTGATTTCCCGCGATAGCTCGATCGATCCCGTCGGCGCCTGCGTCGGCATGCGGGGATCGCGCGTGCAGGCGGTCGTCAACGAATTGCAGGGCGAGAAGATCGACATCATTCCGTGGTCGGCGGACGCGGCGACATTCATCGTCAACGCGTTGCAGCCGGCGGAAGTCGTCAAGGTGGTGCTCGACGAGGAATCCGCGCGCATCGAGGTGGTGGTGCCCGACGACCAGTTGTCGCTCGCCATTGGCCGTCGTGGCCAGAACGTCCGCCTCGCCTCGCAACTGACCGGCTGGGACATCGACATTCTCACGGAGGCCGAGGAATCCGAGCGCCGGCAGAAGGAGTTCCAGGCGCGCACGCAGATATTCATGCAGTCCCTCGACGTCGACGAGGTTGTCGGCCAGTTGCTGGCGTCGGAGGGGTTCCGCACCGTCGAGGAACTCGCCTACGTCGATATCGGCGAGCTCGCCTCGATCGAGGGCTTCGACGAGGAAACGGCGACGGAAATCCAGAATCGCGCCCGCGACCACCTCAACAGGATCGAGACCGAGTTCGACGAAAAGCGCCGCGCGCTCGGCGTCGCCGACGAACTGCGCGAGGTCGCCGGCGTCACGAGCCCGATGCTGGTGAAGCTCGGCGAAAACGGCGTCAAGACGGTCGAGGATCTCGCTGGCTGCGCGACCGACGACCTCTGCGGCTGGACCGGCAAAAACAAGGCGGGCGAGACCGTGAAGGAAGCCGGATACCTCGACGGGCTCGATGTGTCGCGCGTCGACGCGGAGGCGATCATCATGGCCGCGCGCGTTCTCGCGGGATGGGTTGAAGCGGCTCCCGTGGCGCCTGAAGGCGAGGAAGCCGCCGTCGCCGACCCCGCGGTCGGCGGCTGATCTGGAGCTCGCCGGTGGGCCGGGCCGTGGACGCGCGCGACGAGGAGGGGCCGGAGCGGACCTGCGCCGTGACGCGCGCCAAGGGAGACCCGGCCAACATGTTGCGATTCGTGCTGGGCCCCGACGCCCGGGTGACGCCCGATGTCGCGCGCCGCTTGCCGGGCCGCGGCGTTTGGTTGACGGCGGAACGCGACATCGTCGCCAAGGCCGTCGCGAACAAAGCCTTTCAGCGTGGCTTCAAAGGCAAATCGGAAACGCCGGCCGGGCTCGCGGACGAAGTCGACGATTTGCTCGCCCGCGACGCGCTGCAATGGCTGTCGCTGGCCAACAAGGCGGGGCGCGTTGTGACGGGTTTCGCCAAGGTCGAGGCGGCGATCGGCAAGGCGGCGGCGGGCAAAGCGGCGATCTCGGCGCTGTTCCACGCCAGCGACGCGGGCGCGGATGGCGTTGAAAAACTGGGCCGGGCCCTTGGGCGGGGCCTTGAAGAGGGCGCCGTCCGGCCCCCAACCATCGGAATTTTCAATTCAGAGCAATTGGATTTGGCATTGGGGCGCCCACATGTGATACATGCCGCGCTCACAGCGGGGACGACCGCGACGGCGCTTCTCTCGCGCTGCCGCCGGCTGGCCCGCTATCGGGGAATCGCCGGGCGCGACACGCCGCCGCCGGGCGATTCTTTGCGTGGGGAAAATCGAAGCCCCGACGCCGGACCGGCGGACAACGGACAATTGACGAACGGGCATCGCCCTGGGATCGCTAACGAATGAGTGAAACGAAAACATCCGGCGACACGGCTGTCGCGGCTCCGACGAAAACGCTGACGCTCAAGCGCCCGGTGGACGCGGGCGTTGTGAAGCAAAGCTTCACGCACGGCCGAAGCAGGACGGTCGTCGTCGAGAAGAAGGTTTCGCGCCATATCCCGCGTCCCGGCGAGGCGGCGCCCGTCGTCGCGC